>JACMPM010000059.1 GCA_014377485.1 Bacteriovorax sp.
GCTGACTTTGTAGCGGCCAGTACGGGTAAAAAAATAAATATGAAAGATTTTGTTTCTAATAATTACGTGAAATAATTTTTTTAAATGATTTTAAAAGAAATATTAGAAAATTCCTGGGCCAGCTTTTTTCGTGTTTTATGCGGAGGAAGCCTGGCTTTTTTTATTGGAATTCTTTTTGGGCTTGTTCGTTTTAGCCTTCCAGATTTCTTAAAAAGAAATTTTCTTTTTAATCTTATTCTGGACGCTCCTAAATTTCCTCCACCAATTGCCTGGATTCCTTTTGTTATTCTAGCAATGGGGATTGGAGAGAAATCTGCTTGGGCCATAGTTTTTATTGGTGTTTTTCCTGCAGTAGCCACCAATACATATGAAGCACTATCAAACGTGAAAGCCGAAATTTTAAAAGTCGCGAGATCTCTCGAGTTAAGTTTTAGAGTCTTACTTTTTAAAGTTTATTTTCCGGCAATTTTACCTCAAGTTTTTACCGGCCTTCGGGTTGGACTCAATATGGGGTGGATGTCGATCATCGCGGCTGAAATGATTAGCGGAAGCTCCGGCCTTGGTTATTCTATTCAACTCAATCGACTTAATTTGCGGTTTGATTTAATGGTTGTTGATATGATTCTCATTTCTCTAATTGGTTTTTTTATCAACTGGTCAGTGAGTAAGTTAGAAAAAAGGGTGGTCAGATGGAATCACTAAAAATAACGGATCTTACTTTTCATTTTGATTCTAAAATTATCTTCAATCAATTCTCTTTGGAACTTGAACTAGGGAAAATGTATGCTCTGGTTGGACCTTCAGGAGTTGGGAAATCTACTTTTGCACATTTGATTGCCGGGCATCTTATTCCAGATTCGGGAGAGATTTACCTAGGGAATAAAAAAATTGAAAAACCGCTACGTGATATTTTTATAGTTCATCAAGAAGATGATTTGTTTCCATGGCAGACAGTCATGGAGCAATTAGAATTTGTTGGTGCATCTGACGAAATGATAGAAAGTCTCTTAAGAATTTTTAAATTACTCGACTCGAAAAATTTATATCCCAATGAACTCTCTGGTGGAATGAAAAAACGATTGGCATTGATTCGAGCAGAATTAGTAGGGGCCCGAATTCTTATTTTAGATGAAACCTTAAATTCCTTAAATAGAACTTTGCTTCAAGACATATTAAATGAAATGGTTCCGAGATGGCGAGAGCAGAAAATTACTGTGATATTTATCACTCATCATTTAGATGAAATAAAAGATTATATCGATCAGGTTATTACTTTTTAGGCTTATTAATCACCAAAAAATTAAAAAAGAGCGCGTGAGTAAAAAATCCCATGGCAGAAGCAAGTGAAGCTTTTGGATCGTAAAATAATAAAATGGCTCCGGAAACTGCCAGATTTTTCATGGAAAGACTGATCGTAAGCGCCTGGGCCTTCTCTTCTGAAAAAAATTGTCTCATTATCCATCGGGCGAGAAAGTAAACTCCAAAGTCTTGAAATAAAATAATGACAAACACTCCAAACAATTCTTTCCAAGGTGTGTAGCTAAGGTTGAGTTTTGAAACGGAAGCTCCAAGATAAATAAAGGCCAGGAAAGCAATTGCCAGCATATTAAATTCTGCTGCAATTTTTCGCCATCGAGTAGTAAGTTTTTGAGAGAAGAATTTTTGATCAATCCATTTAATGATTTCTCCCAAAAGTATAGGAAAGAAAATTAGAATAAGCATATCAATGATGATAGGGCGTAAGTGCAGGGTTTGATGAGTAAGATTTAGTGCAAAGAAGACTGCGACTGGAAAAAAAATCATCGAAGCAATCATCAAAAGAAACGAGAGGTCTTCGTCACCATTGTGCATTTTTGAGAAATTTGGTGCGACAATCGCTACTGGGCATAAAGAAGCCAGCAAAGTTCCATAAAAGAGAGATTCTTCTCTCACCAGGACTTTAGCCAGGAACCATTGCAATAAAGGGAAAAAGAGAAAGAGAAAAAATAGTCCGACTATAATTTCTTTTTTATTCGAAACTATATTTTTTAAGATGGACCATTTTATGTCGAGGGCCGATGAAGTCATCATCAAAAAAAGAACGATAAAAGCGTATGGAGAAAGAGCAAGGGCCACATAGGGAAAGTAATAACCCAGAGCGAATGCGATTAGGATAGGAAGGCCAAAAAAATTTAACATTACAGTTTGCCCATAGTCAGATGCAAATGAATTTTATACACTTTCTAATACTATGAAAAAACATTCAACGAAGTCCACATCTGTTTTAATTATTCTCATATTTTTTATTATGGTAGGTGGGTTTTATTTTTTAAACCATCGCGATACGAGCCTTGGTCTTCACACTACGAAACATAAACCTGTACGCCTCTATTGGTTTATCCCAGACGGTCTGAGAGCTGAGCCAGTAACTTTTAAAATCTTTGAATGGGCAAAAAATGGTGAACTTCCCAATTTGAAACGCTTGATGGATGAGGGGAGTTACGGTTACTCAATTCCCGTTTTTCCCGGTCACACACCTACAAATTTTGCGACATTAATGACGGGAACCACTCCTGATGTTCATGGCATTGCTGATGGGCCAATGAGAATTGAAGGATACCCTTTGAGCATGGTTTCCAAAGGTGGATTTTCTTCTCAAGCTAAAAAAGTTCCGCCAATTTGGTATACCCTCGAACAAAATAAATTATTAGTTTCACTTCTTTCTATTCCCGGATCTACTCCACCAGAGCTCAACGATGGTATTACCATCAAGGGACGCTGGGGTGGATGGGGAATTGAATTTCCAGCGATCATTTTTCATTCTGCCGGTGATGAGGCACTGCAAGTTGAGACTGGACTTAATAAGCGTGTTTTTAATTTTGGTAGCGAGCTTACAAAATTTTTAAAAAGTGACGATCCAAAGGGATGGTCTTTAAACGTAAAGTCTTTCTCACCACCTCGAGAAATTAGTCTTCTTAATTGGAGAGCTCCTCTTTTTGCACTGGTTTATGATTCAACAGATGACGGTTTGGAAAATTATGACCGGGTTCTTTTTTCTAAAGATAAAAAAACAGCTTTCAGTGATCTCGGCGTTGGAGAGTGGGGAAGCTGGCAACCAATCTCTCTTAGTTGGGAATTAAAAAATGATTACAATATTAACACTCCTAAAAAAATGGAATGGGAACGTGATGCTTCAAGTGTAAATATTGATACCGATGTAAAAATTAAAGTTATTAAATTAGGTAAAAAAGATTATTTTAGAATTAGATTTATCTACGATCACCTTAATGAATTTTTAGTGAAGCCAAGTTATCTTTATGAAGATATCAGAAAAAGCATGGGGCCCATGATAGACTTCGTTGATAATTACCCGCCACAACTTATTTATATCAATGAAGATAAAAAAACATTTTTAGAAGAGGCTCAGTTCTCGTTTGATTGGCATAATAAGATGGCAGAATACATGATGAAGAGTTTTGGAAGTGATGTGATCATTCAGAGTATTTATACACCCAATCAGATGCTCACAAGTCGTTGGTGGATGCCTTATGTCGATCCAAAAAGTCCAAAGTACAATACGATTAACGAAAGCGAGCGCAAGATTCTATGGAATGATATTCTAAAGATGTATAAAAATGTTGATCTAATTCTAGGAACAGTTTTAAAAAATGCTGACGAAAATACTTATATTGTTTTCAGTTCTGATCATGGGGCCATTCCACTTTATAAAGAAGTTCGTTTAAATAATCTTTTTGCAAAAAAGGGTTGGTTGAAATTTAAATACTCTAAAAAAACTGGAGAGTATGAAATTGATTGGGCACAGACTAAAGTTATTTTTCTTCAAATGGATAATATCTATATTCATCCTAATGGCCTGGATAAAGTTTATCATCACGCGAGCGGGCCTGAGTATGAAGCACTTCGCTCTCAAGTCATAGAAGAGCTGGAAAAATTAAAAGATGAAAATGGATTAAAGCCACTTGCCCAGGTTTTAAAGCGAGAGCAGGCCAATTTACTTTTTCTTCCACCTGATCGCAC
>JACMPM010000060.1 GCA_014377485.1 Bacteriovorax sp.
AATGGCGCACCCTGAGGGATTCGAACCCCCGACATTCAGATTCGAAGTCTGACACTCTATCCAGCTGAGCTAAGGGTGCATGGTAGATTAATTGATTTCAGTATAAAAATTTCAAGTCCATTAGACAAGTTGCTTCTCATAATATATTAAAATTTAATGAAAAATCTTACCTCTGAAAAGATCTCAGGCTATACCTTGCTGGATTCAGGCCATGGCAAAAAGCTAGAGGTCATTTCAGGCGTCATAATCGAGCGCCCTTCTCCTCAGGCGATCTGGGCCCCTAGGCTCAATGAATCTGAGTGGGCGAAGGCGACATCAGTCTGTATTCGTAAAAGTGACGGTGGCGGGACCTGGAAACACCGATCAGACAAAGAGCCACATAACCTCGTTATCAAATGGAATACTCCGGAAGAAAAAGAGCTTCAGTTCAAACTTAAATTTACTTCGTTCGGTCATTGCGGCGTTTTTTTCGAGCAAGCGGCCGTTTGGAATACACTTATCCAGGAAACACTCAGGCTGCAAACTCTGCTTGGTCGTCCTCTAAAATTCTTAAATCTTTTTGGTTACACTGGGTGTGCTAGTTTAGCTGTCCTCTCAACAGGCGCAGAAGTTTTTCATGTGGATTCAAGTAAAGGTGTTCTTAGTTGGGGGAAGGAAAATGTTGACCTCTCTCGCCTCGATGCCAAAAATATAAAATTCGTGCAAGAAGATGTGAAAGCTTTTATTAAACACTCTTTACGCAAAGGATTTAAGTACGACGGAATTTTAGCTGATCCTCCGAGCTGGGGCCATGGCGCCAATAAAGAAGTTTGGGAATTCGATCAAATGATTTATGAACTGGTGAATGATTGTTTTAATACGCTCACGCGTGAAAATAGTTTTTTCTTTTTATCTTCGCACACTCATGGAGTGCAATCAGAAGCTCTTCGCAATTTAATGAATGATCATAGATCGAAAAAAGAAATTGTTGTCGGAGAACTTGGAATTCGCCACAGTAACGACGAACGAATTCTTCCAGCGGGAATTTATTCCTTTGCTAAAAATATTTGTTAACATTTTTTTGATTCGGCCAAAACTCTTAGTGAGTTTCCTGTTAGGCGCTGAGCTGTCCACTCCGACATAGGAACGGCATTGATAGACGCGTAAAAATCTAAGGCAGGTTTATTCCAATCCAAGACTGACCATTCAAGACGTCCGCAGCCTCTCTCTATCGTCAAACTGGCCAAATGGATGAGAAGCTCTTTGCCATAACCTTCGCCTCTAAACTCGGGTTTTACAAAAAGATCTTCCAGGTAAATTCCAGGCAGTCCTAAAAAAGTTGAGAAGTTATTAAAGAACAAAGCAAATCCTACTTTTATTGAATCTGCTTCGTAAAATATTACTTCTGCACAGGGGCGTTCACCAAAAAGATTTTTTAAAAGAAGTTCTTCTGTCACCACGACTTCTGATTCTAATTTTTCATAAACGGCCAGAGCGCGTATAAATTCTAAAATAGATGGTATATCTTTCTGGGTAGCCTTGATAATTTTGCAATTTTTTTTCATAATTATTCTCTAAGCTATTCGTTTTTCTCTGATGAGTAAAATGGCAATTATAAACGTTACAAAACTCGCCAGCATAAATACATACTGACTCCCAAAACTATACCAGATCAATCCTGCAATAAAACTTGCGAGCATTGCTGCTAAACTTTGGGTCGTAGATTGAAATCCCAGGGCAGTGGCCAGGTCAACTTTTTCACATAGATTACTGACCCACGCTTTAGTAATTCCTTCTGTCGAAGCAGCAAAAAGCCCATAAAAGAAAAAGAGTAAATAGAAAACATCCACGCGCGTATTAAACGCCATGCCGGCATAAGTTATAACAAAAAATACAAGGCCCATTAAAAAAACTTTTTTCTTTCCTATGCGGTCTGAAAGCATTCCCATTTGGTATGAGCTAATAGCATAGATAAGATTATAAAAAATGTAGAGAGAAATAGTCTGCACATCATTGAGTCCGCTCTCACGGGCCTTCAAAAGTAGAAACATGTCTGAAGAGTTTACCAATGTGAAAAGCAGAATTAAAGATATAATTCTTTTGTAATCAAGTGTCGCAATTTTCCAATAAGTAAGAGAGCTAAAAAAAAGATTTCCTTTCTCTATTTTTTTTTCAATTTTTTTCTCTTTAACAAATATCAATGAAAAAACAACAAAGAATGCAGGAATCAAGGCGAACATAAAAAGTTTGCGATACTCTCCAGGATGATAATTCAAATAAACTAATGCCAGAATAGGACCTACAAATGCACCAAAAGTATCAAGGGATCTATGAAATCCAAAAACTGCTCCTTTAGTTTCGGGAGTGGCCTCTGCCGATAACATGGCATCTCTCGAAGCCGTCCTGACTCCTTTTCCTAGGCGATCAGCTGAACGCGTGAATAATACCCAAACCGGATTAGCAAATAATCCAATCGCGGCTTTTGAAAAACTCGAGAGCACATACCCAAACCAGACAAAGGGCATTCGCCTTCCACTGACGTCTGAGAGTTTTCCAAAATAACTTTTGGATATTCCCGAAATGGCATCCGCCAACCCTTCAAGCATCCCGATAAAAAGTGCTCCCATACCAATACTTTTTAAGTAGAGAGGCATAATCGGGTAAAGAAGTTCACTGGAAATATCTCCAAAAAAGCTTACAATCGACAAAAGCAAGACCGTTCGGGTGATAATTTTGGTTTTCAAGTGACTTAACTCCTCAAGTTTTAAGACTGCTAGATTGTTAGATACGTCGTTAGGATATAATTTTTTCTCATTTCCATCATGATGGCCATTATTTTGATATAAGCCCGTATGCGAATTATTCTATTATTTTTTATCTCGCTCGGATGCAACAACGCTTTTGCTTGCAGTGATGCTATGAAGCCCTTCACTTTTGAGTGCAAGGCGCAGGATCGCTTTGAATTACTTTCTACGGGGTTTAAAACATACTCCACTAATATGTCAGATCTTAAAGGTTTTAAAATCCCAAAGGCCATTGGCAAGAGTTCATACTATTTTGCAAAAAATGATTTGTTAAATCACAGTGAATTTACCTTGTCTCGTAATTTGGATTGGCTAGTCTGGAATAATGGTCAGAAATTCATTAATAACCTAAGTTCAGTTTATATCGAATTTAAAGATATTCTCAAACTTCACAATGCCCTTTTTGCCAGCAAAGGTTTAATTATTGTTGGGCCAGAGGCCGGAAAACTTCGCAGCGATAGTGGCGAAACAAACCCCAAGGTCAGTATGAGCTGTAGCGATAAAGTTTTAAATGGAAAACTTTTCAATACGCTTTTTGATTATGACCTGCAAAGTGTTGAGGATTTTCCACTGTTAACTTTAGAAAATATAATTTTATGTAAAGATACAAATTATTATTCGGCAGATCTTTATTTTTATAAAGGTGCCAGTATTAAAATCGAAATCACGCGCTGGATGCAAGATATAAACGACATGCTTGCTCGCTATGAAAACGGCAATGCTCAAACCGATCTCTCTCCCTATAACTATTTCTCTGATATGCGCCGTTGGTTTTTAGCAATAAAGCCTTTTAATGCCGGCAATGAACAAGTGGTCGATGCTTTGTTGGATTATTCAACAAAAAGATTGCAGCTTCCTCCTTTGGAACTTAATGATTTAGTCACTCCTATTTATTTAACTGTCAGAGAAAACCGCGATGCCACAGTCAATAAACTAAAGGAGACTCTTGATTTCTTCGAGGGATGTTTATTTGAAACCAAAACAAAACTTATTTCTTCTGAATGCTCGGCCATAAAATAGTTTTCCATTTGCGTAAAGTTTCAACAATGGCAGAGAGGGGCCTAAGCCCCTTCTTCTACAAATTCAACTTTTTCTTCTTCAACATGAAATGGAGTATCGGCCATATCAACTCTATGACGACACTTCGGACACTCTAATTGCTTACCAAGTTTCTTGGTAAACTTCTCACCCATCACTGCATATCCACACTTGGGACAAGCAAACGGGAAAGGCTTAGTCCACATAGCGTTTGAGCATGTGGGATAAGTAGAACAGCCATAAAAGAATTTACCGTAACGGCTTTTCTTCTCAGCAAATTTTCCAACTTTACATTCCGGACAGTGAACATCGAGAGTGAATGGCAACGTCGTCGCACAAGTAGGATACTCTTCACAAGCAAGGAACTTACCGTATTTTCCTTTTTTAATAGCCATGCGCTTGCCACAAGTAGGACAGGGATCATTAGCGAAAACTTTATCAACGATAAGATATGACCCATCGAGATTCTTTTTAAAATCTTCTGTTGAATTACAATCCGGATAATTTGAACAAGCAAAAAATTGCCCATTCTTTCCCCATTTAATCTGGTATTCGCCATCAGCGCATTTTCTACAATGAACTCCGGTCGGAATAGATTGTTTTTTTAAGTTCTTCATCTCTTCTTTAGCTTTTTCTAAAGTGAGCTCGAAGCCTTTCCAGAAATCTCGTAAAACTTTTTTCCAACTCACTTCGCCTTCTTCGATTTTATCGAGAAGTTCTTCAACTTTAGCTGTGAATTCGATGTCCATAACGTCAGGGAAACTCTCCACTAACATTTTGCAAACAACTGTTCCAAGTTCTGTTGGAATAAATCTATTTTCTATTTTTTCGACGTATCCGCGGTCTTGAATGTTTGAAATGATCGCCGCATACGTTGACGGGCGTCCGATTCCATCTTCTTCAAGTGCTTTTACTAAACTTGCTTCGTTAAATCTTGGAGGTGGGGAAGTCCAATGCTCCTCCATATCAATCAGTTTTTTCGGAGTAAAAGTCTCACCAACACTCATTTCTGGAAGAAGACCGGATTTTGATTCTTCAACATCTTCCGAGTCTGCTTCTTTTCTACTTTGTTTTTCAGCTAACGAATCTAAATAAACTGTTCTGAAACCTGGAAACTTAACAATTGATCCATTTGATTTGAAAAAATGTCCGCCAGACTCGAAAGTCACAGAAGTTTGATCAATGACAGCTGGTGACATTTGGGAAGAAATAAATTTATTCCAAATCATTTCATAAAGTTTTTGTTGATCGGGATCAAGATCTCCACGTACTTCTTCCGGAGTGAACTCAAACGAAGTTGGACGGATGGCCTCATGGGCATCCTGGACTTTGCTTGTGCCTTTCTTCTTATAAGTAATCTCTTCAGTTGAGAGAAAATCTTTACCGTATTTTTTTGGAATGAATTCACGAAGAGCTTTCATGGCTTCAGGCTCAGTTCGCACTGAATCCGTTCTCATATAGGTAATTAAACCTTGAAGTCCGTGATCTCTTAATTGAACCCCTTCATACAGCATTTGGGCAATCATCATTGTTTTCTTTGCAGTGAAGCCTAACTTGTTGGCTGCTTCCTGTTGAAGTTTTGATGTTGTGAATGGAGCAGTTGGGTTTTGCTTGCGCTCTTTCTTTTTAACTTCGATAGCTTTAAGCATCTTACCTTTAATATCGGTAAGAATCTTTTTAGATAATTTTTCTGCTTCAGGTCCATCCAGGTCAGTTTTTTTACCGGCCTCTTCACCATAATAACGAACTTCGAAATTAATATTCTTTTTTTCTAGTTCACCTTGGATTGAAAACCATTTTTCTGGATTAAATGCTTTGATAAGATCTTCGCGGTCGACAATTACTCTTAAAGCAACTGACTGCACTCTACCAGCAGAAATTCCGCGTTGAACTTTATCCCAAAGAATCGGTGAAATTTTGTATCCCACCAAACGATCGAGTACTCTTCTCGTTTTTTGTGAATCGTACATCGGCTGATTAAGTTGAGTCGGATTATCAATTGCATGTTTAACCGCTGTTTTTGTAACGGCGTTAAAAACTACACGATGAATATTTTTCTTTTTACCAATTTCTTCAGCTAAGTGGAAAGCAATCGCCTCTCCTTCACGGTCCATATCGGGGGCGAGGTAAATTTGATTTGCATAGCGAGCGAGCTCTTGAATGCGTTCAATTTTATCTTTTTTTCCGGTGATTGGAACAAGATCGAGTGCAAAATCGTCTTTTACGTCGACGCCCAGCTTTGATTTAGGAAGATCTTTTATGTGACCATTTGAGGCAACTACTTGATAACCACGGCCTAGGTATTTTTTAATAGTTTTTGCTTTAGAAGGAGATTCCACTATTACCAAATCATATTTTCCAAGCTTTTCAGATGAGACAACATCTTCTTCAACTACAACTCCGACAGCTTTTGACGCTTTGGCAGATAGTTTTGAAGGCATTTTAACTGCTAGTTTTGCTTTTGGAGCCGCTTTTTTAGTGACAACTGTTTTTTTCACAGGAGTCTTTTTTGCGGCCGATTTTTTAGCAACAGCTTTAGCGCACATATTTTTTTACCTTTAATTAATTATTTTTTTGGACCAGTATTCAACAACTCATCCACTTCTTCAAGGTCAAACTCAGTAAGCCCGTATGGATTTTCTTTGTTGTTAATATCTTCATCTAAATATTTTCTTCCGATGTCTTTTTCAATTTCATTAATCGATTCAAAAGCATTTGGATCTGGTTGTTTCGCTTTCTTTTCATGATCTTCAAGACTCGATTGTTCTAAGAATTTATCTTCATCAACTTTCGATTCGTTGAGAGATTTTTCTGAATCTTGAATTTCGCTTTCAAGACGGTCGAGTTCTTTAACATCGCGTTCAGAATCTTTAATAACTGACTTGTCCCTTTCTTGGCGTTCAAGTTCTTCAAGTTCATCTTCTGTTAATTGAATCTTATCTGCTTTATTGAGAATGTCTTGACTTACATCATCAAGATTCAATTCCACATCTAATTCATCTAGAGCACGTCCTTCAAGTTTCTTCACATCTTTTAATTTATCTTTGCTCTTTAAACGAATAGCTCGTGCAGCTTCTTCTTGAGTTTTAGTGATTGAGATACTTCCCAAACTGATTTCATTAGAGGAATTGGTAACAAGAGCTGTGGCAAAATTGTCGGTAATATTAATAACTGTTAATTCACCAATTTTATAAGTCGGACTTGGAGTAATTTTTCTATTAGTACCGCGATCGACAAACGAATAAACTTCAAAAAGATTTCCAAGCTCGACGCCATCGGCCCGTCCTCGATCAAGATAAACAACATCACCGAAGGCAATTCCCGTCAGAGACTCGCGGTAACTTCCAATAATTGCCGCCTCTACACTGCGTTTGCTATATGTTCTCGCAATTTTACCGATTTTTGGAGTGTAGACAGTAATGCGGTCTTTGCGTTGAACAATTCCTGATTGTTCGACTACACTACATTCCCAGACATCATCCTTTTTTTGGATGGTTTTTATTTGAGCAGTTGTTGTATAAACAAATCCCGAACGGTCAGAAATAGGATTTTTTACTTCTCCACCAGCGGTGTAAACCGAGAAGAGATCTCCTGGTTTTACTTTGGCAGATTTATCAAAACTTACATAAATAGTATCGAACCTATGAATAAAAACTGATTCTTTTTGTGAGGCTTTAATCTCTCCTAAGTCCTGAACCACATTGGTTGTCACAAAACTATTGAGAAAAAATCCTTCTTTATAATTGAAAACAATTTTAGAAGTTTTATCAAAACCAGCACTGTCGTATTGTTCAGATGGCTCTTTGATTGCGACATCAGACATTGGCGGATCGTATTTTTCATACTCTGTATTTTTTTGAGCTTTTTCTAAGCGCTCCAAATCATCGTATGTTTCTTCAGAGGCAAATTGAAAATAGACACCTTGATCGAGAAGTTTTTTTCGTTCTTTAATCCAACCTGGACGGTCGCTATCGGTTGAGCTGGCGTAATTGCTTCCTGGCTTACTTGAACCTATTTCATCGTCGGTGAATTCTCCAACTTGAACATTTGGCAATGTATCCGCATCACCAGTATCAAAAGCTAAAACTGTTCCGGGCTCAATTTCATGAGGATTGGCGATTTGTGGATTTAATGCCCAAATTTTTGAGTAATAAAAACCTGATCCAAATAATTTTTTTGATATTTTCCAGAGGTAATCCCCTCTTTGAACTTCGTATTTTTCCAATTTTGCTTTAACAGCAATATCATCCCATTCTTTTCCAGTTATTTTCTTTTGAACATATTTTGAAAGTTCCAGAAGCTTTTTTTCTTCGTTTCCAACATCAAATCCCATGTCTTTATCGGGGATTATTTCAGTTTTATCAGAGGCAGAAGCTTCTAATGTTTGCCCTTTTGGATTAACTATATTTAGAGGTCCCTTATTTGTTTCTTCAACGGGAGTTTGAGCAGCTGTTTCGGCTTTTGTTTCTGTTTTCGTTTCAGTTTTAACTTCAGCCTTTTCAATCTTTTTATCTGCAGTTGTTTTTTTATCTTTTTCAAAAACAACATCACCGATATCTTCTTTCAATGACTGCAAATCATCTTGCTCTTCAAGAGTAGACATTTTTACATCAGGAGCAGCATTAACAGGTGCGTCCCCTGATTTTTTCAGCGATTCAAACACATTTACTTCTTCTAAATCCGAAGACACTGAGTCTTGTGCTTTAGTTTGAAGTGCCATAAGGCCAGCGAGAATGACGATAAAAAAATATTTATTCAAAATTTAACTGGCCTCAAAAAAATCGTGCAACAAAGAATAATACTTTGCTTGCTTTTCAGGTTGTTTTAATTTTTCACTGCACGAAACTAATTTTCCCAATGCTTTCAGCACGTAACCTGAAAAGGCATATTTTTTGATAACTTCTTCGTATACTTGCGACGCCAAGTCGAATTCGCCTTGATTAAAAAGCAAATCTCCCAACATCATTTTTGCTCTCACTACAATTTGCTTTTCTTTAGAATTCTCAAGACCTTTTAGTAGTGTTAAAGCAGCATCAAATTTATTCACTTTCACTAATTCTTGAACTTCGCGCAATCTGCTAATTTGCTCGTCTATATCATCCGTATTATTGACTTGTTGAACCCCCATGCTTGTTGGCACTGGTGGTCCTTTTTCATGCGATAGCGGAGCTTCTGTTTTAAGAGCGTCTACCGAATCTATTGTTGCAGTGTCAGGGATAGCTTTGTCGATACGATTGACTAAATCAGAAGGGTCTATCGCGGTGGATGCCCCCACTTCAGGTTTTGTTTGAGCATTGCCGTCAATAACATGTGGTGCAACAGGAGCTACGGGGGCTGCTTCCGTTTTAGCTATTTGATTTTTAGAAAGATTAAGCAACTCTTGATATTTTCTAGCAAGTTCGTCATATTGATCTTTGGAAACCATAGTGGTTGGAGCGGTGCTCTCACCCTGTTGAAGAGAGTCCACCGTCTGGCCTCGATGAGACAATAACGACGAACACGAAGTGAAAAACAATGCATTACATATTAAGAGCAATGCAAGAGGCGCCTTCATGGCATATTTCCTTTTCACTTTTTGTCCTCCATGACTTGTAAATGTGAAAGCGATAACTTAACTTTTATTCTAAATCAGATCAAAAACAAGTCAACGGATTTGGAAGGTCATATGCACAAGCACTCTAGTCAACTTTTTCACTACATCGTCCGCCTAAATAAGGAGGACTCTGCCTTCCTTTATTTCCAGTTGGAATCAAACGATGGCCTATGCTTCTACTCAACTTTGCCCTACAAGCCTCATACCCAGTATAGAGATATCGATTTGAAAGGCGATATCCTTTTGCACAATGAGATCAAGCATCTACTCATACAATGTGAAAACAAATTTAAAATGGATATTTTAGTGGATGAAATCATTCCAGACCAAAAGGATTCAGTATGAAAAAAAATAAATTTATTATCATTGCTGTCTTGATTGCCCTCTTATCAGGCTGCTCTACCTTAGGCACTAAAGAACCATCTGATGAGGAAATAAATGCTCAAGCAGCAAAAGCCTACGCAGATGTTAAAAGCAAATCAAAATTATCTAACAATAAAGGATGGAACGATGTCGTTCAAAGAGTTGTAAAAAGAATTGCTGACACTACAGGTGAAAACTTTCAGTGGGAAGCCGTTTTAATTGATAGTCCCGAAGTGAATGCTTGGTGTATGCCGGGTGGAAAAATTGCGGTTTATACGGGGATTATGCCGGTTTTAAAAACGGAAGCAGCTCTCGCTGCAGTTCTAGGTCATGAGGTCGCTCACGCGACTCTTCGCCACGGAAAACAAGCTTACGCTCGGTCAATGAATGAAAATCTTATTGGTATGGTTGTCGGTGGAGCAATGGTTGCTGGCGGACAATTCCTTTGTAAGACTTCAACTTGTAAAACAATGACTGCCCTAGGTGGAGTCGCTACCGGTTTTGCAGTTACCTTTTTTGATCGCAAATTTTCTCGTAAGGACGAATCTGCTGCTGATAAACAAGGACAAATATATATGGCAAATGCCGGATATGATCCTGCTGAAGCTCCAAGACTATGGGATCGAATGAGTGCTGCTTCAGGTGGAAAAGCACCGCCTGAATTTATGTCTACTCACCCAAGTGACGCCAATCGAAAAGAGATGCTTAATAGTTGGATGCCCGATGCTGAAGCCGCCTACTCTCAAGCTCCTCATAAATATGGACTCGGTTCGGATATCTAATTAGCTTTAAGATGGCTTTTTTTCTTTACTGATTTTTTTTTAACAATATCTGGATATTCTAATTTTACCAGGATGGGATAATGATCAGAGAAGCCAATACTCTCTTTGGTAGTCCCATCTGGATCAAAGCGTTTTGGAGAAATAACAATTTTTACGTTCTTTTGTTCACCATCATAATATTTTTTCTTCAGGTCGTGAGTAATAAAAGCTGGAGAATAAATCTCATAAGACTTTAATACCAACTCTATATCTTTTCCATCCATCAAAACTTTATTCACAAAAAAATGATCTAGATTATTCCATTGATCTTTAGGAGGAAAATAATAAGTTCCAGGGGCCATCGCTTTTTTTAATTTTTCATCAATATGTTTATCTTCCATAAAAGCTTGGTTTACATCAGTAAAAAGGTTGTCCTTAAAAAGCACAGTTTTAAAAGGATGCGGGGTATTGTCATCAATAGTATTAAAATCTCCCAAAGCCAGGATGGCCATATTCGGATTCCTTTTTAAAATTTCCTGGGATCTATTGAAAAGTATTTCTGCTGCCTTAATTCTCCATGAATCGGGGTTGGCTAGAGAAGGCCAGTGATTGACAAAAATAGTAAGCGGGTATTTTCCATTTATTAAAAATTCTACTTCTAAAATATTTCTAGTCGCATAATCAACTGGAACAACGTGTTCAGTTCTCGATATTTTTTTTATATCTTTAGTAGTTTTATAAAGGAGTGCGACGTCTACTCCGCGTGCATCTGGACTCTCTGTTATTTCAAAATTCTCATAACCTAATTTTTTGGCGAGGCGACCGACTACATTGCCGTTTTCAACTTCTACCAATCCTAAAAAATCTGGAAGGGCACGCTCTTTGGTGACCACTTCATAAATTTGAGAAATTTTGAGATCGACTTTGGCATCAGTCCAATCAGTTGCCAAACACTCTTTTCGGTAGTGTTTACTTTTCTCACCGTAACAAGCATCTTTTTTCCCTGGAGCGTTTTTGGGAAGAAAGGTCCAATCTTTTTTATCAACATTATTAATTATATCGTGTTTGGCATCGAACAAATTTTCAACGTTATAAGACATCACCTGCAGCGTTCTCGCTTGCAGTTGTGTAGATAGTAAAAACATTGCTAACAAAAGAATGCGCATAGACCTCCAAATTATTTTAAACAAGATTCTCTTTGATGTAAGCGATAACATCTTCATGGTGCGTCTTGGTCGTGAAATCATTCATCACATGGAAGAGCAATCCATCGCCGCTTATAATAAAAGACGTGCGAAGAATTCCCATATATTCTTTGCCCATAAATTTCTTAAGCCCCCATACTCCATACTTATCAGCAATAGCATGATCGGGGTCTGAAAGAAGATCGAAATTGAGTTTTTCTTTTTCAATAAACTTTAAAAGCTTTTTAGGTTCGTCAGGACTTATTCCAAATACAATTGTATTAAATTTGGCGAATTCTTTTTTTTTATCGCGAATCCCACAAGCTTGCACCGTACATCCGGGTGTCATGGCCTTGGGGTAAAAATACAAAACAATATTTTTCCCGCGCAAGGATTTCAAATCTGTTTCGACTCCATCTTGATTCAATAAATTAAATGCGGGCGCAAGATTGCCCAATTTAGGGAATGCCATAGAACCTCCTTATATCAGGTTTTACCAACGATTGCGAAGTTCTCTTAAAGTTAAGAACACTTGTTTCTCATTTGAATTTTGAAGGCTTAAAGTTTCACACAAATCACTACTTTCTAATCTTAGAAAAGTATTAATTTCTCTTTCAATCTTCATTGTATTAATAAAAAAATGCTCGTCCGAATCTATAGTCGAAATTTCCTTGAGAAAATTTTGAGCTGCAAGATTGTGTGGCTCATAATTTCTGGTGAATTCCAAATTGCGTTTTAAGTATTCGTGCCCGGGATAAATGAGTAGATCGTCAGGCAGATTTTTAAAAATTGTACTTATGGTTTGATACATTACTTCTGGGTCACCCCCATTATGACAGTTACCAACACCTGCGTTGAAAAAGCAATCTCCTGTAAATAAGGCAAAAGGCTTTTCGTTTTTTTCCAACAGTACACAAATATGACTCAGGGTATGTCCGGGAGTGTAAATAGATTTAAGAGTCCACTCAACGCCTTCATTTTTACCGTGATAAATAATCTCCTGGTCTTGCAAAATTTTATTTTTAAGAGGGACTAAAGCCTCGGAGTGGGCCATAACCGGGCATTGGTATGCTAAAACCAGTTCTTCATTACCTGAGTAATGATCACAATGGTCATGAGTGTTAATTATGCCGGTTAAACTCTGATCTTTTAGATAGTTAATAATCTCAATTGAACGATGCGGATCAATACAGTAAATCGCCCCATCAGCAAAAGTGATTAGATAACAAAAGTTTCTTAGATTATTCTTAAAGAAGATTTGATGAATTTTCATAGTCTTCATATTATAGTTTATAGTGAATCAAAAATAAACCTAGGATCCGCCTGATGGAAGTAAATATATATACAAAAGTTTTTTTAGGAGCACTTTTTTGTAAAAGCCTCATCGAAAGTCTCTTAGATAAAAGAAATTTAGATCATATCGTTAAAAACCGTGGCGCTGTGCCAGAAAAGTTCGCTTCACAGGTAAGCCTCTCTGATCACCAAAAAGCAGCAGATTATTCAGTTGAAAAAATAAAAGTGAATCAATACTTTCATCTTTTTGATTTAGTTATATTTTTAGTGTGGACTTTGGGCGGAGGTCTCGAAGTCTTAAATCGCATAAGCATGACTTTTGGAAAATCTGAAATTGGAACTGGCTTAATATTCTTTGGAATTTTAGGAGTAGTTTCTGCCATTCTCTCCCTCCCTCAATCTCTTTATATGACATTTGTGATTGAAGAAAAATACGGATTCAATAAAACCACCTGGAAAACACTTATGAGCGATATGGCAAAAGGCGCGGTACTTGCGGTGGTACTCGGAGGTCCAATTGCCTACGCGGTCCTTTGGATTATGGGAATGCTGGGAACTTACTGGTGGTTGTATGCTTTTATTTTCTTATCAGTCATTCAACTCTTGCTCGTTTTTATTTTTCCAACTTTCATAGCACCCATGTTCAACAAATTTTCTCCTTTGGAAGAGGGCGAAGTGAAAGAAAAAATTATCAATCTCTTAAGCCGTTGTGGTTTTAAAAGTTCGGGACTCTTTGTGATGGATGCTTCAAAAAGAAGTGGGCATGGGAATGCGTATTTCACTGGTTTTGGGAAAAACAAACGCATCGTTTTTTTCGATACATTATTAAACACCCTTGAGCCTGAAGAAGTTGAAGCTGTCTTAGCTCACGAATTAGGACATATGATTCGGAAACATATTCTAAAAGGAATGATCAAAGGTTTTATTTTTAGCTTTCTAGGTTTTGCTCTTTTGGGATACCTGAAAAATAATTTAATGTTCTTTGAAGGTCATGGCGTGCACTCTCCTTCAAATTATATGGCACTAACTTTATTTTCACTGGTCGCTGGAGTTTATACTTTTTTCCTCACTCCCATTTCTGCCTATTTTTCACGCCGTTATGAATATGAAGCTGACGAGTTTGCCTCTCAAAATTCTCAGGCTTCAAAACTTATTTCTGCGCTGGTGAAGATGTACAAAGACAACGCAAGCTCTCTTACACCCGATCCAATTTATAGTAAATTTTATTTTTCACATCCACCTGCATTGGAGCGAGTAAGTTACTTGGAAAAATTTAAAAAGAATATACAGACCTAAAAAGAATCTTCTAATAATGGAAAATGTTTTACTGCCTTCTCAAAAATTTTTTCTAACTCTGGAGTAAATGCTTTCAAACGATTGCAATCGATATCGAGTTCGGCAACAAATTTTCCATTCCTATCGGAAATAGGAATAACTAATTCTGATCTGGTTTTCAAACTGCAAGCGATATGAGTTACATCTTTAGTTACATCTTCAACGTTTACCGTGCGCTCTTCTCTGAGCGCCATTCCGCAAAAGCCGCGGTCGATGGAAATTCGAACATGATCTGTTTCTTCGCCAATATAAGGCCCGATAATTAAATCTGTGGAATCAATTTTATATAGATAACTTTCTTTATAGTATACGCCGATCCAGTCACAAACTTCTGGAGCTAGTTTTTTAGTTTCTTCGATCCATAGATATACTTTTGCTAAATATTTTTCCATATTATTTAAATAAAACTTCGCCAAAAACCGTTTTTAAATGATCAAAATAAGGCTTGCGATACTTTTCAATTTCATTATGAATTTCATGATAGGCTCCATCAAAAACTTTGAAATTAAATGATTTATCAACAGTGGTAAAATACTCAATTACATCATCAGCACCAACCACTCTGTCGGATCCTCCAACAGTAGCAAAGCTCGGGCATTTAGAACGAATAGGTCTGGCAAAAGTGGCCTGGGCCGTCTTCATTAATTCGAAAATAAGTTTTGATTGCAACTTTAATGAATTGAGCTCGTCTTTCACATAATCTTCTCGAGTCCGTGGGTCATGCGACAAAAGGGCCAAATCAACTAAACCTGGTACTGGAAATGAATAAGGAAGTTCACAGGCCCCATTAAAAACAACCGGTGGAATGACTTTAACTATTTTCCCCAGAAGTCCAGAAGCTCCACATGGAGGAGCGTTCACCACTAGTCTTTCAGGATAGCGCTCTTCTTCAACAAAATTTTGCATAAATGCACATGTGATAAGGGCTCCCATAGAGTGACCAAATAAAATATAGCGATCCATGCGGTACTTTTCTTCCAAGAAGCGAATAATTTCTTTCAAGTCTTCCATATACTGAGAAAAATCTTGGATCCAGGCACGCTTGCCTGTACTTCGCCCATGACCACGAAGATCGTATTGAAAAATATTGAAGTCGTGTCCAAAGAGTGCAGGAATATACTCATGACGTCCCATATGTTCGCCAATTCCATGTGTGGCCACAATCCAAACAGGACTACCGGTTTCTTTAATCTGAACATAAAGCTCAGCACCATCGCGCATCTTCACAAATTTTTTATCCATAAACATTGGGCACTCTCCGTCTTTTTTTCTTTGTGATTGTACAATAAGATATTATCTATGCGAACTAACAAATTCATACCATTTTATATAGCACTCTCACTTCATTCGATTCCTTTGATCTATTTTTTACTCAAAAAACCTACGCCACCTGCACCTATCATAGTGAGTTCAAGTGCTAAAACATCTCCCTCTCAAGGAATAGATCTAACTGGTTTTTCAATTTCACATAAACCCGGAAACATTACAACTTCTACTAAGACAAACTCTATTAAAACAGTTGGTCTTCCTGCCAGTAGCCCTAAAGAACATAACTCAGGATCTTTAGGAACAGGAAACGGAACTATTGGTGGTAGCTCAGCGCCAGTTTTTATCATTTTTCGCGAACCTGTCTATCCGCCAATAGCAAGGCAAAAAGGCTACGAAGGAAAGGTAAAAATTAAAGCTTATTATAATTTGGAAGGGGTAATTACTAAAGTCGATATTATTGAATCAAGTGGAATAAAAATGCTGGATGAAACCGTCAAAAAAACGGCATCAGGCTGGAAACTCTCCAGCACTAGAGTTGGTAGTTTTGAAAAAACTTTTGAATTTAAATTGAATGATTAATTTACTATTTCTTAGTTAGTGCAAATATTATCAAGATCAATACTCACCTTTCCCATGTTATATTTGATCATTCTCCAATTTGGATCGTCAGTTCCATTTTCTTTATAATGGCATAGATTTTTAGAAACTCTTGCCATCTCTTCATTTGAAAGATTCATTTTTTTTAGACTTTCGACTACACTAATTACGGTATTTGGATCATCACCTGCAAAAGTTTTTTCAAGTGAATTTACAAATATTATACGGTCGCTCGACGAATCCTTGGTCGAGAGTTTCGCTAATGCTTGGGCTTTTGCATTTCCTTTAAAATTATCAACAATTTTTAGTAAATGATCGGTGTCATTATCTGAAGTATCATATTCTTTGATAAGTTCTAACGCTAAAACTTGAATTATTTCATTTGAACTATAGGTGAGTTCGTTCATCAAATCCCAATCAATTTGACTTTTTAAATCAGGATTTATTCGAAGACCCTCAAGCATGATATTTAAACTTCTTCCCAATAAAATATGTCCAGGTGTTTTGTTCTCATCAAAATAAGCGTCACTTTCACTTCGTCTCTCCATCCCACAAAAATCTTTTTTTAGACAATTGGCAAGATTGGCAATACTGCCGTTTGTAAGATTGAAGAGATGTTTAGAGTTTTTTGGATTGACTAAATCCTTAACGCTTATTGAATAATTATTAACGCTCACCCAGTTTCTGTCCTGAACTGTTTCAATTTTTAAATTTCTTTCTAGTTTTGCCAGATCATTCTTTAAAATATTTTCTGCATTGGAACTAGATAACGATGAATTTTTCGTATTAATATTTTCGGCATTTTTTTGTGTAGCACTGGTGGGCGATTTCAAAAAAAACCCGGCACTACACAAAAACACAATGATAAATAAGACCGCTTTTTTAATCTTCATTATAATGCTAATATTTTACTCAATGCTTTTCTATCATTTTTGCTGCCTTTCAAATTAGCAACAATTTCTTTTATCGCCAAAGCAGAGTCTCCATCAATTTTAATTTCACCTATATAGTCGGGAGAAATAGTTCCTGTAAAATTTAGTATTTTATCTAAGTTTTTAGCAAAACCAATATCGTGATTTTTGTAAGGAGAACTAGGATCAGCAAAGCGACAAGTTTGAGAGATAGATCCCGAGTTATACTTTCCAGACCAGATTCCCTTAATCAAATTGATATAGTTGATCTTTTTCTGATCTTTAAAACTCCAGGCAGGGGATAAACATTTATAATCGGCGGCATTTCGATAAACAGGATCAAATCCATTTAACAAATGATTAAATCCATAATTAAGAGTTAATGCAACACTTTCATATTTTCTGTTCGCCAGAAAATCTTCAAAATGCCAACGAATACTTATTTGCATTATACTTAAGTCAGTTCCGTCTCCGCCTCGAATCATTTGATTCACTCCTACCTTAAGGTTCATGGCTTCACAATTAGGGAAATAAGTTCGTGCAGGATTTTTAAAATACTGATTAAAAATTTTATAATTTGTAGGACCTGATTTCTTGACCAACTCTGCATTATTAGCAGCGACGTTGCAAACATCTCCATCTACATTTCGAAAGTGTACATAAAGTCCTTCATGTAATGGAACGGTTAATCCCAAAACGAGGAATGAATAATAGGCTTGCGAATCACCCGCATCCAAATATTTTCTAGCTTTTGCATCGGCTTCTTTGATAATTAGAGCAACTAATGAACTTGCATATTTTGATTTTTCAATTTTATCGCTCTGGTCTCTAAAAACAGGACCAATTAATTTTATCGTTGGATTAATTGTGTATGTCATTCGATCAAGTGCCTTATTCCTCGCCTGATCATCAGCATGCGAACAGCTCATTAATAAAACAAATGTTGAAATACTGGTGATACAAGATTTGACGATCTTTTTTGTCATAGCTCCCCCTTTTATTACACTCCTGTTTTTCTCAGGACGATTAGGGATACAACACAGATTTAATGGTAGCAATACTAGCTATGAAATATTCGCGAAAGCATAATTTTAAATTATTTCTCTCATAGATTATTAGTGAAATTTAATGAGATCTAAGATGCATTTTTGATAAATCGTTAATGATGTCTGGATTTTTAACTATGTAGGCTATAAAAGGTAATGTGCTCACATGACTGATCCATGGAAAAAATGATGAATAAAGTTGGGTGCCGATAAAAACATCAATATGATTTAATTTGATAGCTCCACCACTATCACCCGCAAAAAAATAACCATCGTGAATAACGGTCTCACCATTTTTTAATTTTAACTTAGTACCTCGTGCATCTGGAATATAAAGTACAGTACCTGTTGGAATGATTAATGGGTCGGTGGCGATAGTGCGGAAAGGTGTTAATTTAAATTTACCGACACCATCTCCAAAAGCTCCTTTTGCTAATCTAAATTTAGTATTACCAAGACTTAAAGCAAAAAAACTACTGCAATCATTTGGAAATAATTCAGAGGTGGTATCAAAATTATATGTTTTCTCTTCGCCAGTTTTAAAATGTATTCTAACAGAACCTTCTAGAGCACTTTTGCACCAATCTTCCAAGGTGAGTTTGGGGCCCAATTCTAATCCGTTCACATCTCTTAAGTCTACTTCACCGCCCCCATCTACAATCTCGGGCAGATTATAACTTGTCGCCCATAGAACAAGTGGCTCGCCAAGATCTGCAATGGGAGCTTCAGAATAATTAAACTTATCAAAATTGAAATAATCCTGGGCCTTTGATCTTCCATTAAAGAGCAAGACTAGAAAAAGAACGAAAGAATAAGCAACTAAATGCTTATTCTTTCTTAAATATTTTATAAATTGATTTATCATCCGTTAGTTAAAAAAGATTTTCTTCAACTGAAGAGAAATCTGATACATCTTCGAAATTTTTTAAACTGTCGCCATCATATGGGTGAAAACCTTCCACTTCGTATTCAAAAACTTTCGGACCACCCATTTCAGTCATAATCGATTTAACCATGGCATTTTGGACAACCTTAGATCCTGTAATATCTGTTGATTGATTGAAAATTCCAAAAAAGCTAAAACCATTTTGAGTGTTCATTGCTCCAGCAAGTGTTGATGTATGCATCAACGTCCCGGTTTTTGCTACGAAAGAATTTTTAAAATCAGAAGGAAATACTCGATTTCTAAAAGTCCCACCGTCACTTCCAGGAACGGCTACAACGTCTTCAATCGTTTTGCCTTGCTTCTCTATAGATTTTTTAAGCTCTGAAATTAAATTAAGCATAACTCCACAAGTAGCGTAGTTATCTTTACGGACGCCATCAATGATTGTTGGCAATCCACTACCGGAGTAAAAACGAATTTGATCTGAAGTTAACTTGAAACGATCACTAATGTATTGAGAGAAATTAGACGTTCCACCAACCTGACGAAAAACTGTTTCGGCAATATAGTTATTAGATTTAATATTCATTTGTTTTAAATATTTATAAAGCCCAGGAGAAGATAGAGTTAAAACTTTGACTTTATCATC
This sequence comes from Bacteriovorax sp., assembly GCA_014377485.1. Lineage (GTDB taxonomy): Bacteria > Bdellovibrionota > Bacteriovoracia > Bacteriovoracales > Bacteriovoracaceae > Bacteriovorax. Next base: position 19,709 of record JACMPM010000060.1, read on the forward strand.
ACCTGCGAAAGGATTAGAATCGACCATATTTACGCTTTCAACTTCAAAGCTTACATCTTTTCTAAATTTTCCAGTCTTAGCCATATTATAGAAATTAGCATATTCATCTTTTGAATTAGTAGACCAAGAGGATGTATTAAAATAATTTTTTAGAACTCTTCCCATCGTTACAGCGTTAATCGTTGGGTATACGTCAGTCTCGTAAGCAACATCTGGATAAACAATAACGTTTTTATCAAACGTAATTGTATCAAATTTATTATAACCCAATTCATTTAGCTGAGAGATAAGAAAAAACATTTTTTCATCACCAAGGTATGGATCATAGCTGCCTTGGATGTGAAGATTATTTCCTTTAATAAATAGTTTTGTATCATACTTATAATCCGCACCTAATTTATCAATTGACCAAAGAGAAGTTAAAAGTTTTGATACAGATGCCAGACGAATTTTCATATCAAGATTTGATCCTTGTGCTACTCCTTGCTCATCTGTGTAACAGTAAGACTGATCTTTTGCTGTTATTGCCTGTGCTCTCAATTGTTGGCTCCAAACTTTATCAGTTTGGTCATTGGCAATTGCTTGCATGCACATCAATGTAGGAATACTAAAAGCTAAGCAAATATTTAAAGTATTTGAAAATTTCATTACATCTCCATTTATAAAATTATTTTAGATTCGAACGTTGCATCCATGGAGGCGTCATTTCATCAGAAAATCCACTCACTTCTAAAACTGCCCCAGGATGGGCGTAACCTTCCAACATTCCAGCATCAACATAAAAAGTTCCGTGCATGTCTTTATCTAGGATTCCGTAAACATTTCCTTTACGGCCTACTTTTCTACTGAATTTTCCTAATTTTTCACCAGGCGTATAGGCAATTACATCTGGATGTACGTCGCGTACATAAGTTCCTGCTTCTATCACTTGGTTAAGAGGACTTTTTGGATCGAGAATAAGTTCGCCACCTCCGCGTTTTGCTTCCCAAAATGCATCTAAATCTTGAGACGATACTCCAAGAGATTTTAAAACTTCTTCACGGTCAACAGCGTGGTTTCTACTTTTTGTCATTATGTACTTCCACTCTTGAGTTTCATTAGGATAATTCTTTAGAGTTGGATCCAGGATTTCTTCTTTTGCATAAATTTTAATAATTGGAGCTCCAACATCAATCATGTTACGTAAAAAAGCGATTGCTTCGTTATTGTTTCTTGTACAACCAGAACTTCTTGGATCTGAAACAATATTAATAAGAGGTTTTTTTACTCTCTGAATAAATTTGTCTTTATCGCTACCCCATCCAAGAGTTCCGTGAGTCCATTGACCGTATGGTTCAGGTGCTACGAAAGCTGTAAACCAACCGAAAGCTCCTCGCATCTTACCTTCTGCTTTTCCTGCAGCATCAAGAGGCATAGACTTTTTAGACAACCATTCACTCCACTTAGCGTCTGGTGCTGGAGTATCTGGGTATCCCTCATGATACCAAGAGGGATAATGTCCTTCTGGATCTTGATAAAATTTACTCCAGCCAGTTATACGGTAACTTCCCAAGATACTTCTTCCTTTTCCTTTTTCATCTTTTGGGTGATCTATGTCTTCACCAACGACAACTTCTGATTCCATTACCATTTTATTTGGACAAGAATTATCAGCACAAGTTCTTTCATATAAACGAATAGTTTCTGTTGCTACGTTAACGACTACAAAATATTTCCCGATAAAATCTTTATAGTCGACAATTTTCGGAGCTAAATATTCGGTGCTTATAAAATATTTTTCAGATTTAACAATTGGGTCATAAGTAAGAACGATACTGACTTCAACAAAATTGTTATTGTAAACTACTGCTGGATTGATGATTTTAACTTTGTCGTTAAGACTTAGTTCACCTAAGATTTTCCCTGTTGCATCCGGGGCAGATCTAACTCTTACACTGTTGCTTGAAATAAAATATACAGATTGGTCATTATAAACCGTAGCAGTTGGTGTAGGAACTTGGTCTGCAAATGACTTTGGAAAGTTCATTATGCTAGAAAATAAAATTAAAGGTAAGATGGTGCTTTTCATTCGTTTCTCCTAATAAAAAAGCTTAATTATTTTTGCCATTCATAGCTCTAAACCTAATACCTTACAAGATAGGATAAAGAAGTTGTAAAATTTACATTGAACCAAAAGACAATAAGCTAATGATTTAAATAGTAATTAATTAGTAATGTGTAAATGTGAACCGATTAAAGACCATTCGTAGAATTTGAAGTGGTGGCTTCCGATTTTAAGGTTTCTAGAAGCTTGCTAGCACAAAACCACCTAGCAGTTTTTTCAGCACAGGCAATCAAGGCTTTTTTAGGTATAGTTTGAGCTTTTTTAAATAAACTATCTTTCATTCTTTTACTTTTTGCCAAGTCAGAATAGATCCCACAATGACAATTTAACTCACAATTGGCCTCTAGGTCTGTCGTAATAATATGCGGTCCTTTCTTTATCTCTTCATCTAATATTGCGTGTAATGGTTGAATGAGATTTAATGCTTCATTAGGAGAAATTTGACAGACTTCTTTGAGATTTTTTTCTTGGTCAGCTACTAACATTAGAAAATTTGCAGCTTCATCATGTTGATCAATTTTAATCATGCCCTGCTTATCAAGTAGATAAGTCGAGCATGATGAAAACATGGAAATTAATAAGAGGAGAGGCAAAAAATATTTTATTTTCCTGCTCCGTTCATTTCATTGATAATTTCTGGAATTGTCACCCAACGAATTTCATTTTCAGACCCTTTTAGAGTCTGTGACCACTCAACTAATTTCCTAGAAGCAACAACTGATTGAGGGTGAATATCATGGAAGAGTATAACTCCATGACCTGCAGCTTTCATTTGTTTTTGTGCTCTTGCTACTATTGAGTCAGGATCTTTATCTTGCCAGTCAAGTGTATCTACATTCCAAAAAACATGAATCATATCCAGATCTGCAATCATTTTACGAATGCGTGGAACAGAATTACCTGCCCCATATGGACATCTAAAAAATTTCGGTTTTACTCCATAAGCTTTTGTGTCTATGTCTGTAGATTGAACAATTTCTTTTTGAAGTTGAACATCATCTAATTTTGGTAATTGAGGGTGCGTCCAAGAGTGATTTCCTCTCGGCAATCCATTTTCCCTAACTAAATCAACTATGCTTTGGTAACGAATAACGTTTTCTGCCAACCAAAAAAATGTTGCTTTAATTCCTAAATCGTTAAGATTTTTTACGATTACCGGAGTGTGAACAGGGCTGGGTCCATCATCGTAAGTCAACGCCCAAACATTTTTAGGAAAAATTAATCCCATAACATTTCCGTTGGGACCAGTACTTGGATAAAATTTTAAATCGCTTTGTTGAGGCTCACGTCCTTTCTGATCGACCAACTGTAATTTGTCGGACTCACCTTCAATTTTTTGGTTAAGTTCATCATTTGTGAATTGTTCAGCTTTTCCCAACGTGCGAAATTTCTCTCTGTATTGTCTTAGTAATTGAATTTTTTCTTGCTCATCTTTAAAAGAAACAGAAGGAAGTTCAGTTGGAGAAACTGATTTATTCGACATTCCTCTTCTTTCTCGAATGGATGCTGCAATATTATTTTTTAATTCATCATAAGAGATTTTTTCTAGAACGTCATTTGAGTCTAATTTCTTTTTAAACTTCAATAGGATATTCTTTGCCACTTTTCTTTTAGCAGAATTAATCGACTTATCATAGGACATATCTGTAAGAGATAAGTAGTGAAAGATAATTTTATCTTGCAAGCGATGACTTAATCCCCACATAACAATCATTTTTTTATAGGCTTTAGAATTTTCAAATGAAACGCCGGTAGCACTTGCGACTGATTCATCGAGTTCTTTATCAAAATCATTTAAACCTGATTCCGCTCTTATAAAGATACTTTTTAAAACATCTAAATAAGCTAAAAATTCTTTTTCAGGCTCTGCTGAATTCATCATGCCATCGAAGCTAATTTTTAAATTCTCTTCACCCATAGATGAGCTCGGTTCACGAACTATTGATACCACCGGATGATTTTGAACGCTTTCATGCGGCATGTACCCCGCACACGACGATAGAAAAAAACAGAATACCAAAGGGTATGACATAGAACTTTTAAAAAGCATAAATTCTCCCGTATTTAAAGAGTCTAAAACATTTCTCTATCGACTAATTCGAAAACATTGTTGAGGTAAAATTCTATTTAAGTCATGAATGGAAAAATAGCATTTTGGTCGGTTTCTTTTACATAAACTATAATTTCAATAACTAATGAATGATGTATTTTTTTCACACTTATATCTTAAGCATGGTTAATTTTGTAATTTTTGGACCACTAACAATCGTAGATAAAGAGATTAAAATTATGAAAAATTACTTCCTTATTACTCTTCTGTGTCTTCATGCCTTGCCAGCAATGTCTGCGACCTCTTGGGATAATCCAGCGGTACTTTGTCCGGAAGAAATTCTACCTAGAGGATTAACCTGCCTGGACTTCAGTCATGTTGAAAACGCTTATACCGACTTTCCTGATGAAACAACTAAGGAAGAAATGCTTGATTGGAGAAATAATAAAGCAGCTGATTTAAAAGTTTGTAGAAACCTTGAAGTTATACGCCGAGAACAAGTTAAAGCTGGTAGCTTCTCAGCTGCTACGTTAGAGCAAGCCTGGATGGTTGTTGACGGTGGCAAACAAGTTAAAGAAAAACTTGAAGCAATAGAAGCTGCAAGTTTAAAAGTTGGAATCCCACCTCAGGTTTTAATCGGAGCCATGAAACAAGAATCTCTCTTGTCTTCTCTTGGAGTTTCGCCTGACGGTGGAAACTACTCGTGTGGCATGGCTCAATTAAATATTCAAGAGTGGTGTCAAAGTATGAATCGTCTTCCGGAAGCAGACAAAACTGCACTTGGATGGCCAGCAATCAGTTGTGATGAAAGTGTACTTCCAACTGATATCATCAAACCTTTCTATGATATCGCTATAAAAAATATTGGCACTCGTGCCGGCTACCAATTGGCGGCAGAAGACTTTAATGGAATCACAGCACAAGATGTGGTTGGAAGTTTTTCAAGCTCAAATATTCAAGATAAGCGTTATCAGGCAGTAACTTCTTTTGTTCATAACTGCCAGAATATTTCTTTATCAATTTCATTTAAAGCACAAACTCTCAAAGGGCTTTATGATAACTTTGTTCCCAAATCATTAAAGGATGCTGAGCTTTATACTGAGGGAAAAACTTTTCCACGTGCTTGTAAAAATGCTTATACATCTCGCGCCTATCCTTTGCACACTGGATGGTTACTTGCCGTGGCAATGTATAATGCTGGGCCGGGGCAAGCTAAATTACTTGGACACTATTACCAGGTTAAAGATAATAAATTTCCTGCAATTAACCCTTTGGGATTAATTGAAGCTCTTCATTGGGGTGGAAAATGGAAAAAAGGAACTGATAATGTTCTGTTTAAAGATCAGGATGGAAATAAATTAACTCAACGTTGGTTTAAAAGCTGTATCGTTCAAAGACATGTGGCAAGAGTTATTCAACATGTAACACTTCCAGCTGAATCAATTGCAAAGTCCTTGGACCAAGAAGGATGCAAGATGACGGGAGTCCCTGAATACCGTCAAGTTTCTAGCGGTATAAAAGACAAATAAAATCTTCTGAATCCTGTCGGTCACTAATAGTCAGTGACCGACTTCTCAATCTCCGACCTAAATGATCCACTTACCCGCCTCTGCATTTTACCATTTTTAAATTGATCCTCCTTTTTTATAAGAGTAAACTTGATTCTTAGCAATAATCGAACGAATGTTCGACTAAGGATTTTTATGACGACGAATAGCTCTTATCAACTTCTCAATGAACTCTCATTTTGTGTCTTTGATCTTGAAACTACCGGCGGAAACCACCTCAACGATAAAATTATTGAAATTGGAATGGTGAAAATTGAAAACTTAAAGATCGTTGATCAAAAAAGTTTCCTGATCAAACCTGAAATGCATATTCCAGATTTCATCCAAAAACTTACCAGTATAAAAGAATCAGACGTCCACAATGCTCCATTAATAGAAGATGTGATCGATGAAATATTAGAGTTCATGGGAGACTCCATTCTTGTGGCCCATAATACATCTTTCGACGTTCCTTTTTTTAATTCAGTACTTCGCCGCCTCAATAAACCAGAATTAACAAATAAATCTATTTGTACAAATCTGATGACCAAATACATGATTCCTAATCTCTTGAGTTCGAATTTAAATTACATGAGTAAGATTTTTAATCTTAAACATCAAAAAGCTCACCGCGCACTAGATGACACCTTGGCTTCAGCTGAACTTCTTTTGAAGTACCTCACAATTTTTATTCACAAGAAAATTCATAAAGTGAACAGTCTTTATTATCCTAAAAATAAATTTGAACTAGATCGTATAAATTATAAAAAAGAAACACCTCTTGATGAGATAATTATTCAAATTGAATCGCTAAAAACACCGATGCTCATTACCTTAAAAGGTATTGAAGGCGTCGTTCTTTTTTCTTTCCCTACACTTTCAACTGCTGAAGAAACAAAATACATAACCCAAAAAATTAAAGAGACCCCTTTTGAAATATTGACTATCAAAATGATTGGACCATTTTTTCAAGGCTTAATAGAGATGTCTTCCTATTTTTCCAAGCTCAGTGAAGCTCTTCAAAAAGAAACTATTGAAAAGCTGTGCGAATTTCATAAAATCCCTTTTGATGCCGTCAATCTGACCGCGCCGATTGAATTTAGCCATGATTTTGTCATTATGAATCATCTTATTCCGGAACAATTTGTCATCTATCCTTTGAGATCACTCCATCACAAGATGGAGTTAGTTTTTAGATACCCAACTCATCAAAATAAACTTGTTCAATATATCAACTCAAAAAGCGCTCGTATTGCGCAAGCAAAATTAAAAAAAGATCATCTCGCTACCGTGATTCATAACCTCCTGGCAGTCTATCTTCAGCACAGCAAAGATTATCTTCTCATAAATAGAAGTACTCAAAAAATTGCTCCTACGGATTTAAAATCGCCTCTAGAGGATTTCATTGCTATTAATCCTAATAATTACGATTTCCCTCAGCGCTATCTCTAATTTTTTTTTATGACCGGTAAATTAGGCGTATTTCTTTTCTCAGAAAATTGATTTCAAGTTTTTCAAAAACAAGAAGATGTTGAATAAGTTTTGATTGAGCTAATTTCTCTTCATACTCAAAATCATAATCTAGTTTCATTACGATTTGATTAGAAAACTCTAAGACTTCACCACTCATGGCATTGATTTGAGTTTGTGTGATTAAGCGTTCGTGGGCGAAGGCAGTCATCAATTCGCTTAAAATTAAATAAAGTATCATCGACATGATTGACGAATTAATCTGGTGAGAAAAAATCTCAAGCGTTGGAGTGTATTTCATCTCCAAACGTAAATTAGATTCGATCATTCTAAATCTTAAAAGATTGATGGCCTGATCAAGAGAGTCTCTTATAGAAGGAGCTTGAGCGGCAGATGGAGAGAACTTTGAAAATCCCAAAAAGATCTCTACTAACTCCTTACATCTCTTGGCGCCGTTTTTCATATCATCTAAATCAATAAGAGCATCGTCTGACCAATCATCTTCCAGCGACAATAATGAGAGTGCAGCAAGAATTCCGGCAAGTGGATTATTGAGTTCGTGAGCAATAGAACTTGAAATAATTCCCAATTCATCTACAGTTCCAGATCTAGAGTCATTGCTGGAATTTGTTTTAAGGTCATTAGCATCGCGACTCTCTATAGTGTAAAAAACAAAATAAGATACATCACTAAGACTTATTGGGAATTCAATTCGGTGGACTTTATAAAACTGCTGAAAAATTTCCAGGCTTTCCTGATCCTTAAAGCGGAGACATTCTTTAGGAAGAATTCCAATTTTAGCAAAGGATTCATTATAAATTAGCAAATCTCCCAGATTAGAAATAACGGCCATCGGATAAGGGATCTTTGAAAATATTTTTTTCCAGAAATCAATCTCTCCATCGCTCTTAATCAATTGTTGATCTTGAATTTGAATAGTTCTCAAAATCATCGTAATAACCAATTCAATACATTCTGCTTGTTCTGTTTCATCGTTAGATTTAAATTTTAAAGTTAAAAATAAGTCATTAAATGGAAGATTGAAGATTAACGTATTATCATCAAATATATTTTCTTCATTTAAAAGTTCTTCCGAACAAAAAAGCCCCATACTTTGAAGCTGGCTATGCTTCTTGGCAAAAGTTTTAAAATGAGTATTCCAATTACTGATTTGATCTTCTCGCAAAAGAAGAATTTCCAGATCCAATAAATTTTCTAAATCTTTTCTTTGGTCATTTGAAAGATTGACCAATTCTGCTGAAGTTAACTGATTATTAATAATTTTAATTTTATCGTAAATCCTTTCACTCTCTTTGATCCTGTATTGAAGGGCTGTTCGTTTTTCGATAATAAATAGTTTTTCTAAAAAAAGAGTGATCTCTTCATAAGAATTTAAATTAACTTTCTCGACAGAGCCAAGATCATGATTCTCATTTGAATCTAGAACAAGAATACGATTTTTATATTTGGAAAAAAGACGAAAACTTTTGTTATGGGAAAATATAATAGAAAGATTTTGTTCGTTCTCTTTTGAGTCTTTTGGCTCTGTCGTATATTTAATTTTCTCGTCAAGCAATGCTCGAACTAAAAGTTCAGTGCGACCTTCCTGAATAAGTCTCTGGTCGACGATGAAATTAAGTTTGGTTTTTGATTTATTTTTCACAAATCCTATTCAGCCTTTTTTACTAATCTTTTACCATCGTGAAAATACAAATTCAATTGAGCACCCTTCGATAATTTGTCGAGATCCACGCTAGAGGCTACGACTCCGCCTTCAAGAGTTTCAACGTAACTATATCCTCTCTCAAGGACATTTTTAGGATTTAAAACATTAAGCAGACCGCTTGATTTATCAAGACGATGCTTTAATGTTGCCAATTTTTCTTTTAAGTGAATTTTCAAATCAGTAATACTTTCGTCTAATCGTTGATAAAATTCATGAATATGAGTCAACTCATTAAGTCTTTTTTGAATATCACAACGATTGAGTCTTTTTTGATAAGTATTAAAAACGCCCAAGATAATATTCAAAATAGTATGGGGGTGAGCATATTTAAGCCGGTTGTTCACACGACTGATTTTTATTTCAATGGTGCTTAATAGCCTTCCTTTGAGAGTGCGCATTTTTTCTTTAATTAATGTTTGCTGATGTGTAATGACTTCGGCAGCAGCGGAAGGAGTCTCCGCTCTTAAATCACAAACAAAATCGGCAATGGAAAAATCTACTTCGTGGCCAACGGCACTAATAGTTGGGATCGGACAATTAAATAAATCCCAAGCGAGACCTTCGTCGTTAAATGCCCAAAGATCTTCCAGGCTTCCTCCACCTCTTGTAAGTACGATAATATCAATCTTTTTAGCAGGCTCGGCGTCTAGAGAATATTTTATTATTTTATGAAGTGAGGCCCGTATTGATCGAGGGGCATCATCGCCTTGAACTAAAGTAGGAATAACCACAAGGTCCATCCAGATAGATCGACGTTTATAGATATTAATAAAATCTTGAAGAGCAGCTCCACGAAGGGCGGTAATAATCGCGACTCTTTTAGGAAGCGGTGGAATTATTTTTTTCCGATCGAGATCAAATAGTCCTTCTCCCGCAAGTCGACGTTTAAGTTTTTCGAATTGCTCTTTTAAGTCACCCACGCCTAATGGAACAATTTTTTTTACAATGACCTGGAAAGTTCCGCGTTTTGGGTAAACATTTATATCGCCAACAACTATAACCTTTTCGCCGTCTTTAATTTGTTTAATGAGTGGGTTTCTTAAAGCATCCATTTTAAATAGAGCTGCACTTATAGATGCGTCTTTATCCGAGAGAGTAAAATACCAATGGCCGGACGAAGAAAGTGAAAGGTTGGTGGTCTCACCAATAATTGTAACGTTGGTGAATTCTGTTTCTAGTAAATTTTTTATTTCAGAAATGACTTGAGAAACATTTTTACTTTCGAGATCCATTCAATTTCCTAAAAAGAAAAAGCCGGTTTCCCGGCTTTTTAAAGAAGCTAATCTATTAGAATTTTAAACTCTTGATCAGTCCAATATTTTTTAAATAATTTATGGCCTGATTTACCTGATAATCATCTTTTGGTGCAATTTTTCTATTGTCATCATCGTCATTACTTACAGAGACGACCTCTTTAGTTTTACCTTTTTTCTTCTTTTCTCTCAATTGCTTATAACGCTCAGTTCTTTCGATGCGTTCTCTGAGTTCTGTCTCTTCGCGAATTTTTCTTTCTTCTTCTGTTTCAATTGTCGCCGTTAAATGATTTTTTAAATCTTTTTCACGAATAAAAGTAGATTCTTTTCTGTTGTTATCAACAAACTCTGCTTCCACTTCATCAATAATAACGTCAGGTTTAATTCCCACGGCCTGAATTTTTTTACCACTCGGAGTCATATACTGAGCGATGGTTAACTTCACTCCGATCTGGTCGTCAATTTTAGCAACTGATTGAACAGAACCTTTTCCAAAAGACTGGGCCCCCATAATGATGGCGCGTTTAGAATCTTGTAATGCACCTGAAACAATTTCTGAAGCCGATGCTGTTGACCCATTAATCAAAACAACCACAGGAACATCTAGTTCTTTATGTCCTGATTTTTTTACATAACGAATTTCTTTATTTTTAGGATCACGACCTTCAGTTGATACGACAATTCCATCTTTTAAGAAAATAGAAGATACATCAACAGCTTCATCTAATAATCCACCTGGATTAGATCTAAGATCTAAAACAATTCCTTTCAGACCTGCTTTATCCTTAATTTGAGTTCTTATTTTCATAATGGCTTCAATAATATATTCTGCTGATTTTTTTTGAAATTGAGTTAAGCGGATATAAGCATAATTGTCGTTAAGCAATTCAGACTTGACTGGTTTTAAATAAACGATCTCTCTAGTAAGTTCGAAATTCTTAACTCCATCAAAACCTTCGCGTGCAATTCCCAAAATAATTTTGGTTTTAGTTTTTCCTCGAAGATGGTCAATCGCCTGCTCTAGAGAAACACCAACCATTGATTCATGATTGATCTCAACGATCTTGTCCCCTGGCTTAATCCCCGCTTTATAAGCCGGAGAATCCTCGATAGGAGTGATGATTACTAGTAAACCATCCTTCTGTGTTACTTCGATCCCAAGACCGCCAAACTCACCAGAAGTCTCTTCCTGCATTTTTGCGAAAATGTCGCGGTCTAAAAATGCTGAATGAGGATCCAGTGTGTTCATCATTCCATTCATAGCGCCTTCGATTAGTTTTTCTGTATCAACTTCCCTGTAGTATTGGGATTCGATAAGGTAAAGAACTTTGTTAAAAAGTTCTAACTTTTCATAGCGTGATTTTTTAGCTGCTTCCGAATTGGGTTCTGCTGCGAGAGCACTTGATAGTGGTTGAACAAACGATGCCAATAGCAAGAGACTCAAAAGTCCTCTTTTCATTAATCTACTCCTTCCTTAGGATAGATGCTATTTAGATGAATTACGTGCGAGTGTTTTTTTATCTAAAAGCAAATATGTATTTTGTGCTAAATTATTTTTTCTTACTTCAAAGTAAATTTTCCCATCCCCTAATCCGTTTTGTGAACGAGGATTTGTATAACCAACTAATTGGTCGGCCTTAATTGGATCGCCATTTTTCACGTTATAATCAAATTGTCCCAATAAAACAGTCCGTGTATCGTTTCCATGATCAATCATTAATACATTTCCGTAACTCGCCAGGCTTCCAGTATAAACAACTTTACCGGCCTTTGGGGCTCGAACTTCATTTTTTCCCTGAAAATTAAATGTTACACCTTTTTTCTGATAATCAATTCCTTGATACAACGAAATCGGTGGAAAGAAATCGGCTCCTGCAACAGAGAGAGTCGATGCAGTATTTGATCCTGCAGCTTGTTGAGAAGGAATTTTAATTTCTTCTGTAATTTGCACTGGTAGAAGTTTTTCTCTCAATTGGCTTTTATGAAGAGATTCTCTTTCCATCGCCATTTTATTTTTCATATCATCAAAATGATTTTGAGCATCTGATTTCTTTATGTTTTCAGATTCAATATTGGCGTGAAGATCTTTCTTTCTCTGCTCTAGTTCACTCATCATTGAAAGAAGTGCTTTTTCCGTTTTCATTGAGTCTTCAAGCCTTAGGTAGAGCCTTTCAACATCATCTAAAACTGCTTTGTTAGTTTTCAACATCCCGTCAAGATCTTGAAGTCTTCTTTGAAGATTTTCGACCAGGATTTTTCGAGACAACAAATCCGATGAACTTTCGGCCTTCTCTAATTTATTTAAGAGAACTCCCATTAAGATCATTTTGGTTTCATTGAAATTTTTTTTAAGATTTTGATTGTCGAGGTCAGCATTTTTGCGGGCACTGCTCAAGTTTTCTTCAATTTTCGCTCTTTCGTCGGCCAGGCGAAGATATTTTTTATTTTGAACACCGAGATTCATTTCAACGTTACCAACTTCTCGACTCATTTCTTGAATCATTTTATTTTGGCCAAGAAGTTTTTTCTTCATATCGAAGACATTTAATCTATCCCCGCTTTCAACTGCAGCTGAAAGTACGACTGGAAATATATATAAAAGAATAAAGGTTTTAAAATTCATAAAATTTTAATGATTCTCCCATTGATACTTTTTACTGTGAAGGAGAATTCCAACTACGAAAATCATAAGCGCAACTGACAAGTTTAGAATTTGAGGCATTCCTAAAACAAATGTAGTTGCCACAGATAAAACAAAAATAAGACTTAATCCAAAGCTGGCCATTTTAACGCCCACTTTTCTTTTTCTTTGGTAACTTTCAAGTAGGTATGATGCCTCGGCGATTTTTACTCGCACTGACAAAAGAGAAATCATCCAAAAAACTAAAATGATAAAAAGATAAAGTGAGTAACCCCATGTTTTAATCGCTCCAATGAATTGGTTGCGCTTATCCAGGGACTGATCATTTAACTTAATAGCACCAAGAGTGATATTTCCTTCCCCAACTAAGTGAGACAGATAATCGCGAATCAGGTCTTGAGCACGAGGCTTAAGATCTTTGGTGTAAATTACTTTCAGACCAGCGTAATTTAAATCCAATGTCGTTTGGTTAAGGCTAACTTGAAGTGAGCCGAGTATGCCTTTAACTTCATCTTTAATTTGAGCTTCAGATAAAACTTCTACTTTGTATACGCCGGGAAGCACTGCCATTTGGCGAGCTACGTTTTGATAAGATTCTGTAGATGCAATCAAACCGTAAAAATATGAACCCGCCTTGTTTTCTGGAATCATCTTCAAGAACTGCTCTTCCAGGAAAGCTTTTTGGCCGAGAGAGCAAACCATCAAAATAGAAAAGAATAAAAGGAAAAATCCTCTTAGCGGTGATTTGAAAAGTATTTTAAAAAACTGAATTAGATAAAACATGCATGCCCCGAGTACACTAAACGTCCGTTGTCTAAATGAATAATTCGGCCTGTGAAACTCTTACAAAGTTCCTTATTGTGTGTAGCCCACACTACCGTCAAACCTCGTTTGGCGTTGTAGAGATTAAATACTTCAAATAAACGTCTAGCATTTTCGGTGTCGAGAGAACTGGTAGGTTCATCAGCGATCAATATATCAGGTCTTGTTAAAAGCGAGCGAACGATTGCAACTTTTTGTTGAAGTCCGCCATTGGCCTGGTTAATTTTAAGGTGAAGTCTGTCTTTAATTCCAAGAATTCTTGTAAGCTCATGCATGTCTTGAATGAACTCAGCTTTGTCTTTGTAGATTGAAGAGTCATAAGCGAACATTAAATTTTCTTCGCAAGTATATTTTCCCATCAAGCGTAAATCTTGAAAGACGTTTGAAATATAAAGATTTTTTTTGCCTGAAAAGAAATTGGGACGAATGATTTTTCCAGATGTTGGCTCTTGCATTCCAGACAATAATTTTAGAAGGGTTGTCTTTCCGGCACCTGAAGCGCCAGTGACAAAAATAATTTCTCCGCGTTCAACTGTAAGCTGAATATTTTTGAGTGCGCGAATTTCGTTGAATTCAACTGAGACATCTTCGCAATAAAAAATAGGTCCAGTCGGCCCAAGAGGACCTTTACTATTTTTTTTATTAAGCGAGCCAGCTTGATTTAACATAATGACTATATCTCCAAAGTCTAATAAACAGATCATCCTGATCTATTCCGGGAGTAACCCAACTCAAATTTTAGCTTAAATTTGGATTTTTAGGTAGGGTTTCTCTATATCTGAGAAAATTATTCAGGTTATCCCAAATTCCTAGCTAAAACTCCCCTCGATTACCCCTTCCGAGAGCAGTAATTCATAGGCTGAAGTTGAGCAGTAAACATTTGGAATAAAGTTATTACTGTTAAATAGTTTAGAAATCAGGGAATTCTCTACTTCCGCCAAAAGCTTAACTTCGCCGTTTTCCATAGAAATTTTAACTGAGTCCCGGTCCAAAAGAACATTTGCCAACTGGGCCGATGAGTTTTTGGCCACATTTTTGGGAGACTTAACGAACATAATGGCCTTTTTTGGAATATCGTAAATCATCCAATCTGAAGGACCACCTTTCTTTTTTAAGAATTCTTCAATCTCTTGAGCTTTTTGGGTAGCGCGTTTTGAGTATTTTTCTAAGGCCTGAGGGTCATCTTGAGATAAAAGTCGCGACTTGAATTCTTCACAACGAATCGCTTTTCCACCAGTTGCCAAAAGGATCGTTTTTGCCATGTCTTTAATTTTTGGATTTTTATCCAGATCGCCATTCATTAAATGTTTATGAACCAAAGTCATAAAGTAATTATCGTTGAATCCATAAAATTTCATTGGATCTTTTTCGATCATTTCCAGAAGTTCGCTGTAGCGATAAATATATCCTTTCTCCAGAAAATAATGGCAAATAGTTTCTGCAATCGAATCGAACTTAGCACCTCTAGGGGATCTTATAACTTGTGAGTACCAAGCAAATCTCGATGTTAAAAAATCTTCCACACAATGAAGGGCATTGTGACGAATTGTTAATATATCGTGGTTATCGACACGCTTAACTTGAAAATGATAAAGCAAATAATCGCGGTCGTAAGAACCGTACTTTAATCCGGTATAGTGAGCATCTCGAAGAAGATAATCCATGCGATCGCAATCAACTTCCGAATGCAGGATTTGATTTGCGAGAATAGATTCATCAACACCTTTCACCAGGTCTGAAATTCGTTGAGGACTGATTCCATATTTTTTTAAAATATAAGTTATCCCGCCATCGTAGTCGGTATTTTTAATAATGAACGAACCTAAATTCTCATGATCATCTGGTAAACCCTTTCCGCCTTTAGAGCGAGTAGTTTCACCATATTCGATATAGGCACCTTCAGTAGTGTGAGAAAAAAGAAAGGTCCCAAGATCATGCATCAACGCTGCTAATCGCAAACTTTTGTGATAGATGGCCTCTGGTGTAAGGCAATTAGGATCCAGCAATTCTTTTTCAGTAACTGCTCTACCACATGACTCTAAAATTTTATGAGCGTTGAACATTACGCCAATGGAATGATGAAAGCGCGAGTGTTCAGCACCCGGAAAAATATAACAAGAAAAACCTAATTGCTTTATCCAACGAAGACGCTGGTAAAAAGGTGAAGAGATAATTTCCCATTCAATTTGATTGAGTTTTATAAAACCGTAGATAGGATCATAAATAACGTGAATCTTAATATGATTATTGTGAGTTGCGACTTCCATGTGCGGCTTCCTAATATCGTGGGAATAAAAAAAGCCCACTCATCTTGAGTGGGCTTTTTAAAAAATATTAATTAATGTAGGTTATTGTTATTTTTTTTGCTTGCAGCTTTTGCTTCTTTCTTTTTCTTTTTCACTGAAGCCATAACTTTTGCCTGGATAATTTCAAGCATAATCTTAGCTTCTTTTCTAAGATCGTTATCGTTGACGAAGCGGTAAAAATTTTCAATATCAATAGCTGTTCTAAAGTTTCTCGGAGTTTTTGGGCTCTCTACAACTGCTTCTGTTTCTATAATCGACATGGGTATCCTCCAGATTTTATAATAATACTTTTTTAACTACGCAATTACAAGGTTTTAACTCTTAAGCTTCCTTATCAAACTCAACTCCGTAAGAATGAAGTTTGTTGTATAGAGTCTTAACTGTGATTCCAAGAACTTTTGCAGTTTTAGTCTTGTTTCCACCCAAGTTTTCAAGTGTGCACATGATATGACCTTTCTCTAATTCTTCTAGTGTTACGTGAATAAATTCTGCGGACTTCACTAATACCGTTTTTTCAACAACCGGAAGAACTTCTGCGTTTTGAATATTTTGGTCAAGGTGAAGCTTCTCAATAATCATTCCCTCTGCAAGGATAAAAGCTCTCTCTACTACGTTTTGAAGCTCTCTAACGTTTCCTGACCATGAGTATTCAGACAACGATTTGATTGCTCCTGGTGAGAAAGATTTTTGTACTTCTTTCGCTTTGTTTTGGTTCAAGAAAAAGTTAGCCAGGATTTCGATGTCTTCTTTTCTTTCTCTTAGAGCTGGTGCTTTTAGCACAACAGTACTTAGAGCGAAGTATAAGTCTTCTCTAAAAGCTGATACCTTCACAAGGTCCATAAGATCTTTTGTAGAAGCAGAAACAATTCTTACGTCTGACTTAAAGAATGATTGGCTTCCAGCTTTGATACCCATTTTACTTGTCACATATTGCATAAGTTTATTCTGGATAGCTGCAGGCATTGATTCAGTTGAGTTGATGAAAAGTGTTCCGAAGTTTGCAACTTCAAGCATCCCCATGTGTGAATCATCACCAAAAATTTCGATATCAAGTTGTTTTTCATTCATTGTAGAACAGTCGATTGCAACGAAAGCTCTATCACGTCTATGGCTTCTGCAGTGAATTCTACGAGCTATCATTTCTTTACCAGTCGCTGCTTCACCCATGATGAAAGCTGAAATATCTTTGTCGCAAATTCTGTCTACTAAAGCTAAAAGGTCTTTCATTGAAGCTGATCTTCCAATGATTTCTTTTTCTATAATTCTAAAAGTATCTTGTAGCTTAAGACCTGAACGAGACTCTTGAAGTTCTTTTTCTTTTAATTCAATTGTTCTTAAAAGAGTTTCATTTAAATGCTTAGAAGCTAAGTACATTTTCATGTTTTGAATCGGGCCTTTAATTTCATTGATGATCGACACACCTTCCGTCATATCAACACGAGTAAATTCTCTTGATGAATCATTCATTTGACAGTGAATTGAACCAATCACTACGCCATCAACAGATATTGGAAGGCAAAGCTCTGCTTTGATTCCAAGAGCAGCTTCGCGAGTAAAAACCGGGTCTCTTTCTACTGTGTTTGAAAAATATCCTTTTTTAGTGCGTGCAATGTATCCAACTGCTCCAACACCTTTTTCCAGGATTAATGGACTTGAAACGATTTCTCCGTTTTCCGACATTAATTGAGATTGACCGTTTTCTAGAAGTTTAAAAGTTTGAACTTTGTGGCAGTTCATATTGTTTGTGAAAAACTTGTTGATTGAATTAAAGAAATGGGTCTCATCTAGACTTAAAAAAAGGATCGAAGAAAGAGTTTGAAGAGCTGCTTTTTGGTTAGTCGCTGATGTTGTCATTGTATAACTCCTGGACGATTTAATGAATAAACTTGCGTTGCGTTACTCAGTAAATAATACAGTGCGTCTGAATATTTTACAAGACTAAAATGCTCGGTTGACTAAAAAAAAGGCGCTATCTTTGTGATTACTAGAAGTTATACCATCTAGGACTTATACAATTTCCAAAACCTTGAGTTATGGCACCCAAAATGGCGCCGTCTCGGTCCATTATGTAAATATTTTGATCGGCCTTAATTCGAGAGATAACACGCTGGCTAGTGAAAGCTATAAACTCTCCATCATTGGAGTAACTAGGGTCTTCGTTCGAACCAAAATCCTTCGTCAGGCGCGAGAGTCCTGAGCCATCCGAGCCAATCTTGAAGAGGTCAAAAGAGCTATCCAGCCAGGAGGAAAAAACGATCTCTTTTCCATCTGGAGAAAAGCGAGGAGTTGCATTGAACTGACCAACGAAGCTTATGCGTTTAACATTTTTTTCTTCACCACTTGGATCTAGCGTGTAGATCATTGCCTTACCTGCTCTATCAGATAAAAAGGCCATTAATTTTCCATCATAAGTTACAGAAGGATCTACATCTGAAGCGAAATGATTAGTCATTCGTCTTAGGTTTTTTCCTTCTAAATCCATCTCATAAATTTCAGCATTTCCTGAAACAGTAAGAGTTAAAGCAATACTCTTTCCACCTGGAAGAAAAATAGCTCCAGAGTTAATCCCATCTTTAGATGAAATAACGTGAGACTCTTTAGTGCTTAAGTCCATCATATATAGATTGTTATTGCGTTTACCGTTTGAGTTTAAAATAAGCGAGTAAACCAAGTGTCGACCGTCTTGAGACATAGAAGGAGAAATTGCAATCCCACCATGACTTGTAATCTGTGCAACGTTTTTACCATCGAAGTCCATCATATAGACTTCTTTAATTGTTTTTGATCCTCTGGTGTTTCTATCAGAGATGAAAACAATTTTTGATTTAAAGATAGATTCTTTTCCTACAATTTTCTTATAAATATTATTGGCAATTTCGTGACCATTTTTTCTGAGATTTGAAATACTGGTAGTCGTTGTTGAGCTGAAAACTTGCTTGCGGCTTTTGATATCTTCAAAGGCCACATTGATTTTTAAATTTTCTCCACTCTTTTCTGCACTTACAGTTCCGAGAAATCGAACACTTTTTCCACTCCAATAATCATAATTAGTTGGTGGACGATAGCTTGTGTTGTTTGGAGCAGATTCAACTAGAAAAAATTTCTTCTGATAGAAACTAAAATCGTTTCTTAGAAGTTTTACCAAATCTATGGCCGCTGCTTTTTGCCCAGAAGTAACTGCGCCCTGGATATAAGGATCCTGAATGACCATTTTGTCTTTTTCAAGAGTAGCTTCACCGACTGCGACTACTGTTAAGTTTTCATCTTGGGCAAAACTTACAAAACTGTTGAGTAAAAATAAGAGAATAAAAAATAATTTTTTCATAGAGGAAATCCTAAAGCTATGTCGCCATTAAGGCCACGTTTTCCAAAATCTTCCGATAGTCTTGGAAAAGGAGATGAGGCTTTTATCGCTTCAACTGCCCTTTGATCGTATTCACTATCACCACTTGATTGATATACTTCAGCCCTGTTTACATCGCCGTTTAAGGCAATCCATACACGTATTCTGCATTTTAATTTTTTCTCCATCAGAAAGCTAGGAAGTCTCCAATGAGGCCTGACTAAATCAGGCAGTCTTGAAGCATAGACCTGGAAAGCAGTTAGGTCACTGGCATTTCCATCACCATACATCGCCGTACCTTTATTTAATTTATTTCCGGCCATTACTAAATTTTTTAGGTTGGTCGATTTTTCACCATAGAGCCCAATATCTTGTTTTTGATTACCTTCGCTTTTAATTTTTTTATTTCCGATTTGTTTCAACTTGCTTAAAAAACTTTGGCGCTTTAATTTATTGGCTTCTTCAAACGCTAGTGCAGGATCTGGCTTTTCTTCCTTGGGCTCAACTTTTGGTTCCGGTTTCGGTTCTTCCTTAGGCTTTTCTTCAACCTTCAAAGGCTGAGGTGCAGGAGT
>JACMPM010000061.1 GCA_014377485.1 Bacteriovorax sp.
GTAGAAATTCCAAAATTTATTCACACAGAATACGATCCACGTTTAAATACTTCTCCATTTTATATGGCCTGGCTTAAAATTTCAGAAGGGTGTAACCGCAATTGCACTTTTTGTATTATTCCTAAATTAAGAGGAAAGCTTCGTTCAAGGTCCGTTGAGTCTCTAGTAAAAGAAGCTAAGAATTTAGCAACTACCGGGGTACGCGAACTCAACCTTATTTCTCAGGATCTTTCAGACTACGGTGTGGACCTTGATGAGAATAATAAACTCTTCAATCTGCTTGAAGGACTAGAATCAGTTGAGAATATTGATTGGATCAGATTGTTTTATTTTTATCCAGATGAACTTACTGATGAAGTCATTGAGAAAATGGCGACTTCAAAAAAAATCAATAAGTATCTCGATA
Organism: Bacteriovorax sp.; assembly: GCA_014377485.1. Lineage (GTDB taxonomy): Bacteria > Bdellovibrionota > Bacteriovoracia > Bacteriovoracales > Bacteriovoracaceae > Bacteriovorax. The sequence continues at coordinate 407 of JACMPM010000061.1, forward strand.
TGCCTGTTCAACATTTTTCTACTAACGTGCTTAAGCGCATGAATAGAAAAATTACTGGAGAAAAAATCCATGAACGCATTGAAAAAATCCGCTCTCGTATTCCAAGTGTTGTTTTAAGAACCTCAATCATCGTTGGCTTTCCCGGAGAAACAGAAGAGGATTTCGAACTTCTTCTAGAAGGCGTGAGAAAAGCTCGCTTTAATCACCTTGGCATTTTCAGATACTCTGACGAAGAAGGAACTCCTGCTTTTAAATTGCAACCAAAGGTTCCTGGAGACATTATCGAAGAGCGCTTTGATAGACTCTATGAAACTCAAAGAGAGATCGTTCGCGAACTTAACTCTGAGTATCTTGGAAAAGTTATTCCAGTTTTAATCGAAGGTGAGCACGAAGAAACTGAACTTCTTATCCAAGGCCGTCACGAAGGCCAGGCTCCAGATATCGATGGAAAAGTGATCATTAATGATTTAGACGGCAAGATTATAGAAGTCGGTGATCTCGTTTATGTCGAGATCACCGAAGTACTAGATTATGATTTAGTTGGAAAAATTGTTTCGGTTAACTAGATACCGCCACGAGGAAATTTATAGTTAGAAGTAAAGGCTGGAGCTGCACACGTTCCAGCACCACCTGGAGCCGCTGCAGGTCCATTGTAGGCATCATCCCAATCAGCAAAGTCGTTGTTGCTCTTACCGAAGACAATCGTATTATCATTCATTAAAGCGCCGCCGGCTGGAAGATCGAAATCAATACTATCTTTAAGTTTAAAAGTCTTGTTCCAGTCTCTCACTACAATTCTAATTCTCGCCTTGATATCCTTTGCAGCATCGAGACAATTCATAACGTAATATGGGTTAGATCCGCCTGCAAATGGATTGTCACTTGCTAGTAGAGCAGCTTGAGTGGAAGTCCAGGTATCTGCATCTGCATTTGTGGTTAAACACTTATTATTCACAGTACCGTTTGCTACTCTCAAGTTTGTTAAATCTAGAACATCTGACGGTGCGGTGAAGGTTGAAGTTAACACTGCACCACTTGAAGCAGTATAAACTAATGAACGTGCACCAGCTTGAATTTGAGCATCAGATAAAATGTCGCGAATCGGACCCTTGAGACAATTTGCTTTTTTTCCACCACACGCCATCGTGGCCACAGATTGAGTGTCCACCGTACACGCAGGAGTTGCGGAAGTATCCATGGACCAAGTATGAGTCGTTACAAGATAAGATCCTTCATCACAATTTGGTCCTGCAACTGAAGTATAATTACCGGCGCACATATTTGGTGTTGGAGCTGCTGTGGGAGCGGCACATCCTGTGGTGTATGCATAAGGAGTATTGTTACCAGTTTGAGTTGGAGCATATTGCCAGAAGGAGTATGGATAAATTTGAATATACTCACACACTCCAGATCCCGCAGTAGCAATCAATTTTAATTTATTAAAATGCAAGTCTGCTTCTTCACCGTCAAGGAAGCAACGGACATCAAGTGCACCAGAGTTTACAGGTACGCCTGTCGCGAAATTTTTAATATCTGTTGAGTTGATTCTACATTTCCTAGATCCTCTACTGTCTCCATATTTATGAAAAATCAGTGAGGGGGCACCAGTGTTTTCAGTGATGCTGAAATAGTCTCTCGCTTCTAATTCAAAAATAAATTTAGATTTATTAACTAAGTTTTCAGCGGTAATAGAATAAGTCGCCCGTGGAGTTGCAAAACTTGGTGTCCCGGTAATCATACCCGTTAAGCTGTTCAATGTTAGGCCAGAAGGAAGAGCTGGTGAAGTTGAATAAACAGTTCCAGTTCCAAGTGAGACGTTGGATTTTATTTCAGTTTTTATTCCACGTTCAACAATGAAGAAAACATCGTTTGCAGTTGAAGAAATTGTACCTAAGACACTACTCATTGTTTCATCATTGACTACGTTCTGAGTATTTTTAAAAAAATCAACATGACTTCCTCTTCTGTTAATAGCACTTACGTAGACATCGGAACCAGATATTTTATGGATATAACCACCGATTCCACCAGCATCTGCTGTTAAATCATCCCCGGCTTTTATCCCTACAACAGAAGAAAGTGTGAGTTTCATATTATCTGCTTCTACTTGACTAATGGTTACACCAGATGCGCTCGCTAATGCGATAGCCGCAGCAACACCCGCTGGAGTACTATCTGAATAAGCTGGTCCACCTATGATTTTGTCGCCTTGTTTGAACAGAAGGGTTCCAATGCTATTTATGTATTGAATAAAGAGAGTATTGCTTCCTGAATCTATTGCCACAATCCTGCCACCAGCTCCTGCATCAGAGAAAGCATAGCTGTTAACTGTACTAGAAGAAGCAGTAAAGCTCGCACTATTGGAAACAATCAGGGCCACATTATAGTAAATGGGATCAATAGTACTCGAAACAACAGTTTTTTCACTGAAGAAGGCGTTACCACTATCGATACTTGCTCCTTTAAGGAATTGCCCATTATGAGTTGCAATACTCATTTGAGTAGTACTGTATTTTCTTATTACTTGACCGGCCACGCTGACGGTAAGTGGAGGAGTAATTGGTTGGAAAAGTGGTTCTCCCTCATTGAAATTAGCGTTACTTGTAACCGTGATTAATTCTCTGGTTGTATAACTCAAATCTTTTGGTGCATCGATAGCACTTAAGTACATATTTGCAGAAGTAGAACCAATTGGATTAGAAACGGTTACCGTAAATTTTGTTGAAACTTTTGTACTGGTAAACGAGCTCGTAATACTTCCATCTGCATTGAAGGAAAGTCCAATCGGTAAGGCGGGTGAAATGCTGTAGGTTAAATTATTTTGAGCAGTTAATTGAGCGGAGGCAATTGGAGCTAGATTAACGGCCTTAGCTTTTTCATAAACTAACGTAATATTGCTTTGATTATATTTAGCAGAATAAAACTGACTATCATTATCCAAGGCTGCAATGGCAGAGTCGAAGAAATAAGAAGGATTAATTGAAGCAATTACAACAGCAGCTCCAGACGCCGCAGCATATGTGGTGTTAGTTGCATCAAACTTAATGGTATCAAGTGCGGTGATGTTATTCGCAGCATCGATGCGTTCAACATAAATAATCTTTGCGGTTGAATCTATATTTACAATTTTTCCAATCACAGCACCTGTAGCGAGAGAGTGAATAAATCCATTTGTTGAAAAACTGGTTACGTCTGCAACCTTAAGAGGAGTAAGTCGCACAACCCCAGCAGTTGATGAAGCGCTATCAATAAACTTAATGACCCCTGTAACTCCGTTCGCTGAAGTTAATAGACCGTTGGGATCATAAGCGCCAACGTTGGTAGAATCAGCATTTGTAGTAAGAGATGCAGTAGAATCTAATTTGAACAGCAATTTGTCATGTTGAGTATAAGTTAGCAAAGTAGGTTTGATATAAACGCCTACGGAAATAGTGGCCTGAATAGTTTGAACAGTGTCAGTATTGTCCTTGTATCTCATATTAATTTTATAAGTCGCCGGGTTCGTAAGAATTGGAAGAGCCGTCGGAGTCCCATTCAAGTAACAATTAGTAGTAATTAGGTTCACTCCCGGCGGAAGTGTCGGAGTTGTCGCATCTAGAGCACAATCAATAAAACTAAAAGCAAATTTAGCTGGTAGATTTAATGTTCCATTAAGTATTGGAATATATTTTGTTGCCACATTGACTTCAAAATTTGTAACAAGAGATGAAGTTGTTGTTCCAAGCGGTGCAAAGGCTAAACTTGTCGGAGGTATCCAAGGTGATAAAACAGGTTGAATATGAGCTTTCAGTTTGAATAGCGCTGTGACTTTTATTTCAGTACCGTCTCCTAAATAGTTTGCTCCTTTATGGAAAAGATCGACTTTATAAGTGACATTTCCTCCCATGTTGCCAAACGTAGTATCGGAGAAAGCACCAGTCGGAGTACCAGTAATTAAACATGTTTTTTCATTTAATAATAGTCCAGGAGGAAGCGTGAGTGTACTCAATGGACCTGATTGATCCAAGCTACATTTTAAAAAAATATATGGTGCTCTGGCAGGATTACTTAACGTTCCCGCAGGGCCATCAATTGCCGTTATCGTCTGATCATGTCCTATCGTTTTAGGATCAAATTCAACCGGTGTACCAACTAACATGTCTTTTGTCGAAATTGCAGAAGTTACTCCCGCAATTGTTTCAGTATATGAAAAACCATTAGCGATAAGTGGATCTAATTCTGGATAATTTATTCCGAGGGTATCCTTTACTCCTGACATGTCGGGAAAAGGTGTAACGACGGTATTAATTAAATGTGTAGCAGCTACCGTTGCAGAGGCACCTCTGGTAAGACCCGAAAAACTTAAAGGCGATCTTACACCATAAGTAATGATCTCATTATTAATCAAGAGCGATCCAGTAATTGGGAAAAGATTTGTCGAAGAAACTGCTATTGGATCAGAAAGAGTAGTAATGGCAGCAGTTAAAATTGTAGCAGGATTATTAGTAAAATAATAACTTCCAAGGTCAATAGTACCGGTAAGTTTCTTTTCAGTCCCAGCAGCATCTGATTTATAAAAAAGATTTACGGTATAAGTGATATTTGTACAACCTATTGGATTGCAATAAGGACGTGTCGGTGTTCCGGTAATACCACAGGTTCCAGTATTAAAAGTCATTCCGGGAGGAAGGCTTTGAGTAATTGTGGCACCTGAAGTATCTAGAGCACATCTAAGAAAGATTGAACTAAATTTAGTAGGATCAGTTAACGATCCAAATAGTGGAGCTGGAGGTGCAACTGGTGCACTGATTGCGTGTGCAGCTGTTGTAGTAAGACCGGTAAAAGTTGTAGATGTTTTTCCAGTATAAATTATAACTTCAGTACCAATTTTAATCGATCCAGAATTTGGAAATAAGTTAGTTGATGCAACCGTTATCGTGTTATCTCCAGGTGAAACAACTCCACTTACAATTGTTGCAGGTTCAATTAAGCCCAGGGAAAGTGCAGTACTGCTATCAACAGCTAAATCTTTAGTTTTAACACCTATTATTGTACCGGCTACAGTATAGTTAAAGGTCGAGCCCGCTGTCGGATAAACTAAGGTGATGACTTGTCCACTGGGTGTAGTCGTAGTCGTTGGAGTGGTCGCCGCCGCCGCTGCTGTCGCTTTCTTAGGCGTATCCTTCGAAAACTTTGTTAAACTATCGGGCATACAGCCCTGAAGGATAAGAGTTAGTATTAATGGGATAATGAGTTTTAAATTAAACTTTTTCATATCTCTATTATCGTTAATTTTTAGGAAATATTTAGGAATAGGGAAAAACAAAATAATTTCAGATTGTTATTGCAACTTGACTGTTTTAATTGGGTTTAATTGTGCTTCTAATTTTGGGCACTCGAGAAATATTTATAGGGTTTCCAGGGAGTTATTGTGGTTAATGAGGAATTTCCCTATGATGGCTAAATGAAGCCAAAGACTCTCAAAATTCTCATCGTCGAAGACGACTTGCTTTCGCGCTTGAGCTTAAAATCAAGACTCGATTATATTGGTGAAGTTCGCGAGGCTTCGTCAAAAGAAGAGGCTTTGTTGCTTATCGAAAATAATCAATTCGATTTAGCGTTTGTCGACTTAGATCTCGAGTCCCAGCTCGCTGGTTTAGATATTGTTGCGAGACTCAGTGAGAAAAAAACATATACAGTTGTACTAAGCGGACGGGAAGATGAAAGAGTCATCGAAAATGCCTATCTCCAAGGGTGTCGTGATTATCTATCTAAACCCTTTACCAAAACATCGCTTGAATTAATTTTCAAAAAATACAATTCTGTAATAAATAAAAATAAAACTCTTCAAAAATTGAAAGATATTTTCCTAACTGATGATAGTTCTTTAGTTAAAGAATTAGAGATCATTGAGCAGGCACTATTAGGTCAGCGGCCTATTCTCATCACAGGGGAGAGTGGAACAGGGAAAACTTTTTTAGCAAAATTTATTCACCAGTTATCAGATGAAGTCTCGGGGAAAAAATCTGCATTTGTGCATTTAAACTGCGCAGAAATATCTGAAAGCTTAATTGAGTCAGAATTATTTGGTTATGAGAAAGGAGCATTCACTGGTGCTCAAAAATCTAAAAAAGGAATGTTGGAAATTGCAGACGGCGGAATTTTATTTTTAGATGAAATTGCCACTATGCCAATATCTATTCAGAAAAAATTATTGAAAGCTATTGAAGAAAAATCCTTTTTCCCATTAGGTTCTGAAAAGAGTGTTCACTCAGATTTTAGATTAGTAAGTGCCACTCACGAAAATCTAAAATCAAAAATTGAAAAAGGTGAATTTAGAGCAGACTTCTTTTTCCGGATTGAAGGTTTCAATGTAATGTTAAAGTCATTACGCGATCGAAAACAAGACCTTAATAAATTGATTCAATTTTTTGTCAAGAAAGGCGAACGACTTATTGTTTTCGATTCAAGTGCTAAAATTGTAATGTCGGAATACTTGTGGCCCGGAAATGTTCGGGAGCTAGAACGAACAATTGAAGTCCTTCAAACTCGTGATCGCGGGATTGTTACGGCTGGGGACTTACAAATACTTTTGAGCAAAGGCATACCGTCAAACGTAAAATTTGATTTGGAAGAAGTGAAGCGCTTGGGTCTCAAATCTTATATTGAAAACTTGGAAACTAATATTTTGAAACTTGCCCTTGAGACTAATGAAGATAAAGTTCGTAAAACTTTGTTAGATCTAAAAATTTCAAATAATTCTTTTTATAGAATATTGGATAATTTAAAAGCACGGGAGTCTGAACGTGCTTAATTCTCAAAACGAAAAAGACCTTGGCACTCAGGTATTGGTTCACGATATAAATTCCTCTTTATCTGCGCTTCAGGGTGCTTTGGAAGTTATTAAAGATGAATGGAGATCAAATCCCGAGTTAGTTGAGAAAATTCTTCCACTAACATTAGAAAAGATAAACCAGTTACACCTTCAACTTAACAACTATCGCAATTTTCAACATAAATTTCCTCTTCTAAAAAATCGGTAATCTGATTAGACTATAGCAATAAAGTTTAAGGAGCACCCATTTGAGACTAGCTTTGATTTTCATTCTTGCCCTCTCTCTTCACATTCTTCATGCCCAAGATTCTTCTAGTCAAAAGACAATATCCTTTGCAGAAAAAATGCGCCCGACTTTAATGAAAGTTGTCGGTGAACGCTGGACTACGAAATTAATTGGAAGTGCACCAGAAGTTAAAATTGATAACTCTGTTGTATTGCCAGCTCTTCCAAAATTATTAGTTGATGCTCGCTCCACTGCCGTTTTTGATAAAAAGCAGGACAAGATTATTTTAAAACCAGAGATGGAAGAGAAATATCGTTATGCTTTTGTTAAAGAAATTTATGAAGCAACCAGACAGACAAAACCCAATGACGATGAAGTGGGAAAATTGATGAATGTTCTTTCTCAAGGTGGAAGTCGGGAAGGTGTTTATCACTCATTGGTTCTCGACTCTTCATATGGCGGAATGGAAAATTATGATAAACCTGTTAAAAGCAACGCTGCCGATTTCGCGATCTACTTTTATGGGCGTTATATTGGAAAAAAAGTCGCCAAAGAAAGCTTGAAAGGAATGAATATTTATTCCCTTAAAAGATTAGTGGCCGATAAAGCTTTGGATATTATCGATGCATATGGGGATAATCGCGAAGATTTAGAAAAATGGTACGCTGTTATGTCGAGTGATTTGGCTTCCAAATTTCCATCTGTATGGTCAGGAAAAATGCGCAAGGACACTTCTTCAATTGATCACAAGTTGTGGGCCAATCAGGTTCCAGTTCAGCATATCAAGTCTGAAACGCTAATTAAAATTCACGGCGCTTTTAATTCGATGATGTAATTTTTTATTCCCAAAATGGATTTTCTACACCGGTTAAGACTTTTAAAAATCGCTCAACACCAAGGGCGATTCCAGAAGACTTGGGCAAACCTCGCTCCATTGCCTGGTATAAAACTGTGGGTTCTGGAAGTTCATAATGATAAAGTGATTTTTTCTCAAATGCCTGTAATCTAAATCGCTCTTTTTGGGTAGTGAGATCAGTAAGTTCGTTAAAACAATTACACAACTCAATTCCCTTGCAATAAATTTCAAATCTTTCACACACCCGTGGATCATCTTTTTTCAAAGTAGAGAGTGCACTCAAGTGATGTGGAAATTCGTACAAGAGTAAAAAAGGATGGTGGGTCAAGTGAGGTTCAATCTTATTTAAAAAAAGCAAAAAATAATAATCATCCCACGAGAGAATTTCTCCCTTTGACGGAAGAGGAACGTCTAAAAAATCTTTCTCAATTAATTCTTTTAAATCATTTGTCTCTAAGAATTCGAGAATATCTATGTTGAGCATATCAAGAAATAAGTCTTGGATGCTTGAGCGTTCGAACTTAATATTTTTCATATTGAGGTCAATCGAATTTTGTTTTTGCTCTAATTGATCAAGAGAAAATGCAAAGAGATTCTCGCAGTCTTTCATGATTTGAGTGTAATGAGCGGATCGTCTATACCATTCAAGCATTAAAAATTGCGGTCGATGGGCAGAAGCAACAGGCTCGTCGCGAAAAGAGTAAGTTATAGTATAAAGATCATCAAATCCCATTGAAAGAAGTTCTTTCATATGAAATTCGGGTGAAGTCTGTAAATACCAAGGACTTAAGCTGGCCGTTTTGGCATGGGCCACTTGAAAAGGATGAATATGAGTTTCCATACCTGGGTTTTTAACCATCGGTGGAGTCATAACATCTAAAAAATTATTTTGCTGAAAGAAGGTGCGTATGGCCCAAAGCAAATCGAACTGAGCTTTTAATTTGTTTTTGCGAATGTTTATATCTGCCTGCATAAAGCGCACTTTATCTTATCAATAAAGACCTCTGCAAGTTGAAAAATCCAGCATAATGACTTATCTTGGTGCCTGTTTTAGCCTACTGAATTTTAGCAAGAGGGATTCGTGAATATAGAATTTATTTTTATCGCCATAATTGTCATTGGAATCGCAATTTTTCTGCTTAGACATACGGCAAAAACTCTCAAGTTTAAGAAAAACAAGAAACTCGAAACAAGCAAACCTATTCATATTCCTGAAGCTGAAACTAAACTAGAAATTCCAGTTGAACCAGTTTCTCCACCAATTCCTTTGGCCGTTCCTCCAGCCGTTGTTATTAGTTTTACCGATAGACTAAAAAAAGGGCTTTCTCGCTCTCGTCAGGAAGTCTGGGGAAAACTCTCAACATTATTTTCAGGCGGATTAGATGATGAAAAAATTGAGGCATTAGAAGAGCTACTTTATGGAGCGGATATCGGAACAGCAACTGTTGCAGAATTAATGGTTGAAGTTCATAAAAAAGCAAAAGAAGGAAATTTATCAGAAGAGTCTTTCAAAGCTTTTCTCTTTGATTTTTTAAAAGCAAAGATGGAGCCGATCCAAAGTAAAGTCGATCACGCTCTTTATCATTTTAATCCAAAAGATCGCGGACTCACAAAAGTCATCATGGTGGTTGGAGTAAATGGCGCTGGAAAAACGACGACTATTGGAAAACTTGCAACAAAACTTCGCTCGCAAGGAGCTAGCGTTGTAGTTGGAGCATGTGACACTTTCAGAGCAGCGGCCGTAGATCAACTGCAGGTTTGGTGTGATCGTGCAGGTGCAACCATGATTCGGGCCAAAGAGGGAAGCAATCCTTCCGGTGTTGGTTACGACTCTCTTCAAGCGGCAATAAATCAAAATGCCGATTATTGTATTCTCGACACAGCAGGGCGATTGCACACTAAAGAAAATCTAATGGACGAATTAGTGAAAAGTAAAAATGTTTTGAAAAAACTTGACCCAAGTGCTCCACAGCAAATTCTTTTAGTGATTGACGCGATTACCGGTCAAAATGCTCTTCGCCAGGCCGAAGAGTTTCATAAGGCCCTCGATTTAACTGGGCTTATTTTTACCAAATGCGACGGATCTTCAAAGGCGGGAAGTGCTGTTTCTATTGTTGAACAACTCAAGATCCCTATTGCCTATATCGGAGTGGGTGAAACAGCCGAAGATTTAGATGTTTTCCGTATAGACGACTACTTAAAAGCTTTATTAGGAATGTAAGATCGGTCTGTAGTGCAAGGCATTTTATTTGACGAAAATTCCTCTATCGTTTACTCTAAATTCAATGAATAACGTAAGAGAAGACAGAATTGTAGATGAAGCTACTTTTGAAGTATTAGGCCAAAAACTCAAGCTTAAAAGAGATGAAAAGCTTGAAGGCATAGGCCCTAGTGATATCGTCGGATTTGTTCAATCCGAAGCTCTCAAGATAATTAATCAATCACCTCAGTTGAGCCAATCTCAAGTCGCTGTATTATTGGCGCTGAAATTTGCGGGTGAAAAATTAGCCTTAGAAAAAGAGTATCGCGAAAATATTAGGCAACTGCGCACGACGGCAGCTGATGCCCTTCAATACATCGAAGAAGTCTCTCCCACGACTCGCTGAAAGTGATGACTAAAGAAATTCTTCGAAAACTAATGAAAGCAAAACTTTCATTGATCGATGAAAAAAGTTTCACTGAGATGAGTTCTTTGGTCTCAAAGAATTTAGCTCTTCTTGCGAGTTCACTCAACGTTATTCAAGACAATATAAGTATTGGTGCTTTTGCTCCGATTGCGAAGGAACCTTTATGGCACCTCAATCTTTCGGAAGAAATAGAAAGGTTAACAGCATACCCGGCCAATAGCGCGAATATCGATAAGATGACTTTTAGATGGGCTCGAATGAGTGATTTAATTATCAGAAAAGATTTTGGCTTTGAGATTTTAGGACCGCCACTTGAATCCCCAGAAGTTATCCCAGGATTGGTTTTAATCCCAGGATTAGTTTTTACAGAAAGGGGCGAGCGCCTAGGAAGAGGAAAGGGATTCTACGATAAGTACTTAAGTCACTATCTTGGAATTAAAATTGGAATTTGTTTTTCAGAGCAACTTGAAGCGACACTTCCCACTGAAAAACATGATGTAACACTAGATTATATTGTAACTGATAAAAAAATAATAAATTGCAAACATGCAAAGTAATAAATAAGAATTTCAAGAAAATAAAGAGGAGCTCGTATGAATATAGCAGTGATCTCGGCAGCCTTCGCCGCCATTCTTTTTGCCATCGTCGGTGTTGTTGCCGGTTACATGGTAAAGAACAACCAAGTTAAAAAAGATATTTTAGAAAAAGAAACTAAAGGCAATGATATTGTCGAAAAAGCTAAAAAGTACGCAGACGAAATAAAGTATAAATCTCGTCAAGAGGCTAAAGAAATTGCGCGCGAAGAAAAAGAAAAACTTGACCGTGAAATCGCTAATAGAACTAACGAAGTAAAAAATCAAGAGCGCGAAGTAGCTAAAAAAGAAGCGACTCTCGATCGCAAAAATGAAGAGCATGAAAAAGAACTTAAAGTTTTAAAAGAAAAAGAAATCGAATTTGAAGTGGCCAGAAAACTACACGAAGAAGAGTCTCTTCGTATGAAAAATAAGCAAACTGAGTTTAATGATAAATTAGCTCAAGTTGCCCAGATGACTAAAGAAGAAGCTAAAGTTGAACTGACTCGTGCAATGGAAGAAGAGGCTAGAGTTGATTTCGGAAAAATCCTTAGAAGACTTGAAGAAGAAACCAGAGAAGAAGCAGAAGCAAAATCAAAAAGAATCGTGGGAATTGCCATCCAAAGATTTGCAGGTGAATATGTTGGTGAAAAAACAATCGGTTCAGTTGAACTTCCAAGTGATGATGTTAAAGGTCGCTTGATTGGTCGCGAAGGAAGAAACATTCGTGCATTCGAGCAAATTTGTGGGGTCGATTTAATTATTGATGACACACCAGAAGTCGTCGTTATCTCTTCGTTCAATGTCGTGAGAAAAGAAATTGCAAGAATGGTTATTCAAAAACTTATCGCTGATGGACGTATCCACCCGGCTAAGATTGAAGAATTTCATGATAAATCAAAAGCAGAAATGGAACGCCAACTTCGCGATCTTGGTGAAAAAGCTCAGATGGAAATCGGAGTTCACGGAATCCATCCTGAAATATTAAAATTAATTGGAGCTCTTCAGTGGAGAACTTCATACACGCAAAACCAATATCAACATGCTATTGAAGCTGCTTTTATTTGTGGTGCTATGGCCGCAGAACTTGGCCTTAATGTAAAACAAGCGCGTAGAGCAGGTCTTTTACATGATATCGGAAAAGTAATTGATGCTTCAGCAGAAGGTTCACACGCAGTTATCGGCGCTGACTTTGCTAAAAAATACGGAGAGTCTCCGGATATCGTTCACGCGATCAGAGCTCACCATGACGATGAAAAACCAGAATCAGTTCTTGCTCACTTAGTAGCTGCTGCAGATGCACTTTCAGGTGCTCGCCCAGGTGCTAGAAAAGCAATGATGGAATCTTACGTATCTCGCTTAACTGACATCGAAGAAATCGTAAATTCATTCGAAGGTGTTTCTAAATCTTATGCCATTTCAGGTGGACGTGAAGTTAGAGTCTTCGTCGAAAACGATCGCGTAAGTGACGAGGAGACAGTATTGCTTTCTCGCGATATCGCTAAAAAAATCGAAGAAGAAATGTCATATCCAGGAACTATTAAAATCACAGTTCTTAGAGAAACAAAGGCTGTTGGGATTGCGAAGTAACGAATACGCATTAATCACCGGGACCTCATCGGGTCTCGGATATGAAATGGCTCAATTCTTATTAGAAGAAGGGCTCACCGTTATAGGCGTAAGCCGTCGTGGAACTACTCTAGATCACCCAAACTTTATTGATATACTCTGTGACATCCGCGAAGAGGGTGCTGTTGAAGAAATGTATGAACTGATTGCAGGTCATACAGATTCACTTCACTTGATAGTTTTGAATGCCGGAATCTTTGAAATGTCTCCTTTAGTTGAAACTTCTACTAAAGAATTTAATGATCATTTCTCTACAAATGTTGTCGGTGCTTTTCATATTTTAAAACACGCGAGTGATTTTTTAGTAGAAGATGAAACACATATTGTTACGGTTTCTTCTATTGCTTCTAAAAAAGGACTGGCCAATATTTCAGCCTATAGTGCTTCTAAATTCGCTTTAAATGGAATGATTGAATCTCTTAGAGAAGAGTGGGAACATTTGAATGTTCGCTTCTCAACTTTGATGCCAGGAGCGATCCTTACACCTATTTGGGATGAGAGCGAAGAAGATCTTCCCCGTGATCAAATGATGTCGATGAGTGACTTCATGCATGTGTTTCAAATGGTAGCAAGCAGTCCCTCTCATATGCAATTTCCAGAGTTGATTTTTTTACATAAAAGAGGAATTCTCAAATGATGAAAATTTGGGAGCGTTTATCAGTTCTTGCCCGGTATTATTTAATCTCGATGGTCAGTTTTTTTATTTGCTGGTCGATTTTTTCACTACTCAAGATTGAGTTTGTAAATACTCTTTTCTTTATGACGTCATATGTTTGGCATTTCACTCTTCTCACTCCTGGGCTGAAAGAAAAAATGCTCACTAAAAAGCAGCGCTTTTCATTTATTAATGTAGTGGTAAGAACGAACTATTATCTTCAACTTTTTATCAAAATTAAGAAAGTTCCTTTCGGGCCTTCGATTATTCGTGCAATTTCGCCAATGCTTTTTACTTTTATCTTAATGGTAGTTGGAGGAAGCGGGAATATTCTCTTTACACTTTTAGGTTCAATTAGTTTTGAAGCCACACACTATTTTTTATCTAAAAATTCATTTACAAAAATTACTTTAACACCGCCAAGCGATTCTGAAATTCCGCCAGCGATTCCGAGCGCAGAAAGTTTCCACGAATAGTTTCAAAATTGTCATAATCATCAAATAAATTTCTAGAAAATGACTTAAACCTTTTAAGAATAAGATTATCGGCCCAACCCACTTCACGGTATTCCAGTAAAAGTGCATCGAAATATTGATCGAGGTAATTTTTGCGTTGAAATAAAAGATACGTTTCATCGATATGAGCATCATCCTGAACGTATTCTTTATAAAGCTTTGCGAGCCATGGAGTTTTTAAAGCACTTCTTCCAAACATAACGGAGTGACATTTTGTTTGTTGAAATACCTTTTCAATATCTTCGACAATCCAAATATCTCCATTGCCGATTAAGGGAATTTTTAGCTCACTTACAGCCTTGGCTATGTAATTCCAATCGGCCACTCCCTTGTAAAGCTGATCCCGGGTCCGGGCATGAAGTGTAATGGCCTCTACACCTTCGTCTTGAATCAACTTTAGCGTGTCTGAAAAATTTATATCATCTCGATAACCAATTCTCATTTTAACGGTAAATCTTCCGGTGAAATTATTTCTAATAGTTTGCAATACAGTTCGAAGTGCTTTGTGGTCAGAGAGTAAATAGGCTCCTCCAAGATGTGAGTTTACTTTTTTTGAAGGGCATCCAAGATTAAGATCAAGGTGATGCATCTTCATCGATTCTAAAATTTCTGTAACCATTAAAGTTTGGGCACGCGGGGTAGTAAGAATTTGGAATGAATTTTTTTTCCGCCAGGATTCATTGGCATAAATTCTTGGGCCGTAATGTTCCATGATCATTTTTTCGTTCATTTTTCCAACAGTCGGCACGCGCAAAAAATCAGTAAAAAACTGATCCCACTCAGGGAAAGTTTTTAGCATTGCAATTCGATAAGGTTCATCGGTGATACCTTCCATCGGAGCAAAGAGCAGTGATTTTTTAGGAAACACATCGAAATTGTTCATTGAGCGTGTTAGTATCAAATTATATGACGAAAAAAAACCTCATTGTTTCTATTGCTCTTTTTTTAAAAGAGATAAACGCCGATGGCTTCAAGGTGTGGGTGCAGGAACGCCTTGAAGTTGGACCTCTGTTTGGACTCTTGGAGTTTCCCGGCGGGAAGATTGAGGATGGTGAAACGCCTGAAACTGCTGCGAGACGTGAAGTTTTGGAAGAGGTCGGGATTGTTATTCCGGCAGACTCCCCGGTAATTTTATTCAAATATCAAGACTACAGTCATGAAACGAAGAATATTTGTTTATTTGTTTTTTTATCGAACTACGACCAATTGCCGAGTGTTAAAGGGCAGTGGCTGGAAATTACCTACCATCTCAAATCGACTCCATATCAAGGGAAAATTCCCCCGATTAACCATGTCATTCTCGATGATTTAGCGGTATATCTACAGTCTCAGTATAATTCAGGAATGATTGGCTCTATATGGCAGATGTAACTTTTATATTTAGCATTGCAGAATTTTTTCTGATTTCGATCGCGTGGACTTTAACGCTTTTTTCTCCTATCGCTTCTTCTCAATTAACTGGAAATGGTTTCATTAAACTTTTAACTAATATTTCAATTGGTTCATTAGTAATAGCCTTGATTGTTAGTTTTCTGTCTCATAATTCTCTTTTTCATTTACCACTTTATTTAAAGTTGGCTTCACTTTCGGCCTTAGTGGCCACGACACTTTTTCATCGCGATGATAAATCTTTGTTCATGTGGATCCTCTACGCAGCAGTAGTCATTGTTTTGGGATACCATATTGTTCTTTTTTCTCCCGTTGTGTTGAATGCTTTATTTCTTATTTCATCAGCACTTTTAATGGGAATTATTTTATACTCCATGATGCTTGGGCATTGGTACCTCGTTGTCCCGAAACTTAGTGAACAACCTCTTAAAGTTGCAGCTGTTATCTTATGGATTATTTTAGCTCTCAAAATCGCGCTCAGCCTAACGAGTGCATATAAGCATTTTGATTTTTTTGATCAGCAAACCAATCTTGGAGCGGGATATGCTTTTAACTGGATGCTCTTGATCATGAGAGTGTCATTTGGTTATATTGTTATTTTAGGCATGAGTCTTTTTAACTGGAAACTTGTGACTATGAGATCTATACAAAGCTCAACTGGAATTTTGTATGCTATGACTTTTTTTATTTTTATCGGCGAACTTGTTTCAACTTATATTTTTTTAAATTTTGGATTATATATATGATGACAGCACATTTTACCTGTAAAGGTTGTGGTTCAGGAATTCACGTTTATCCTTCTCTAGAAGCCGGTATAGTGAAATGTGAAGTATGCCAACAGGAACAAGTTGTTCACTTTGATCAGAATCACGTTGAAGGCATTCTAAAAGACTGTCCTGGATGCCAGCGAAAAGATTTTTATTCACAAAAAGATTTCAATCGTAAGTTAGGTGTAATCTTTTTTGTGATCGCGGCCATTATCTCAACCGTCATGCTGTGGAAAGGAATGGGGCCGCAATGGTATTTAAGTACCTTTATCGTTCTCTATGCCGTGGATTTTTTCTTATTTCGCCGCCTTAATCTGATAGCGATTTGTTATAAGTGCGAAGCTATTTTTCGTGACGTAAAAAACATTGACGATATTCCCGGGTACGACCACGAAATGCATGACCGCATCGTTTACTCTGACCATAATTTTCATGGTAAGCCTTTAGACCATTGAGCTAAACCTGCGTTACCTTGTAGGGATTGGACAAAAATCAGACTAGGGAGTAAAATATCCAAGTAATTAAAATGTTATGTTTTTAGTATAAATAAACAAGGACCTATCCATAGAACCCCCGTTACCAATTTCGAATACTTCTATTGAAATTCTTGCTCTTTTTATCTGTTTTATAACCACAGCATTTTTTTCTGCAGCTGAAGCAGCTTTGCTTTCAATTGGTGCAGATCGAGCACGCCAGTTAATTGAAGAAGGTGGTCCCAAAGGTAAGGCAATGGCCTTCATGATCCTTCGTCCTTCAGAACTACTCTCAACAATATTGGTTGGTAATAGTATCGCTAATATTTTAGCCGGTTCATTAACCACCTCGCTTACTGCCGCTTATACTGGAAGTAATATTGTGGGCCTTGCTCTTGGTGCAACAACAATTATTATTATTATCTTCGGAGAAATCTTACCAAAAACGGTTGGACGAAATCATGCTGAGAAATTTTCAGTAATCGCCATAAGATCACTTCAAATATTATTTTATCTTTTGTACCCGGCCATTAAATCAATTGTTTGGTTTATCAACACAATTCTCGGTGATAATGCGGAAGTTACCGGCCGAATGGTTACGAGAGACGATATAGAATTTATGATCAGTAAAGCTGAGAAAGAAAAAACGATGGACTCTAAGCAAATTGACTTACTTTCATCTATCTTAGAATTCCCATTGATTAAAGTTAAAGACATTATGATTTCTCGAACGAGAGTTAATTACATCCAGTATAAATGGAGCTTCCTCGAGATGATGGCCTATGCCCGTGAAACAGGGAATAGTCGTTATCCCGTTTGTGATGGAGAGTTGGAAAATATTATAGGTTTTCTTCACGTTAAAGATTTAGCTTTTGTAAGCGATGAAGAAAAAGCTGATTTTAAAATTGATAAATTGTTAAAGCCTCCGTTCTTCGTTTACGAACATATGAAAATTCAATCAGTCTTTGATCATATGAATCGCAAAAAAGTACATTTAGCCCTGGTTAAAGATGAAAACGGAACAGTTGTCGGAATCGTAACTCTGGAAGATATCATCGAAGAAATTTTTGGTGAGATTAATGATGAGCACGATGATGTTGAAGAAAACGAAAAACATCTGGAAGAAGCTAATTTACATGACGGAATTGTAGTGGATGGAGATATTTCGTTGCGCGAAGTCTACAGTGATTATGATATTAAAATTCCGCTTAATGATAATTACTCTACGCTCTCTGGATTTTTATTGGACATGCTCGGGAATACGTTTCCAGAACAAGATCAAATGATAGTCTGGGAAGGGTTATCTTTTGATCTTGAAGTGGTAGAAGATTCTGTGATAAAACAAGTTCGCATTAAAGATGTAGGCGGAGAAAAGCATATTTTCTCTAAGAAACAGCATGCTGAACTAGTTGAGCAAAGTGATTTTGAAGCCTCTCAACAAATTCATAATAAAGATTATTCAGAAAAATAAATTCAAGGATTATGATTTTGAAAATATATGATGTTGCTATTATTGGCGGTGGCTCTGCTGGAGTTATGGCAGCTATTCGAACAGTCCTCAATAATGATGAATGTCTTTTATTTCCAGGAACACCTCACGACAAAAAACGCTCTCGAGCTTTTTGGGTATCAACAGTTGAAAATATGCCTGCCCATCTTAGCTTTAAAAAAGGAATTGAAGAGCCCAATAAAATTTCTCTCGATTGGCTGGCCCAGGGTCCTTTTGCCAATAAATTTCATTGGCAAAAAAATCGCGGTATCAAAAAAATAAGCAAAGCAACAGACGAAGTTTTTACTCTTGTTGATGATAAAGATTTTGTCTATAAGGCCCGCTACATTATTCTGTGTACGGGAGTGATGGATGTTCAACCGCAAATAAATGGATCCATAGAGCCAATTTTTCAATACGCTAATATTCAATTAATAGATTACTGCTTACGTTGTGACGGCCATCACGTACTTGGAAAGAAGGTTGCGATTCTTGGGCATACAACGGGAGCTGCTTGGGTCGGAGTCATGCTTCACGAGCGCTACAACTGTCCAGAGATGACTATTCTTACTAATGGTGAAGAACCTATGTTTGATCAAGAAGCAATCGATTTAATTAATCGCTATGGTTTTAAAATCGTCACTGAAAAAATTGAAAGCATTTCCGGGGACGCAAAAAATAAAAAACTGGAAGCATTTAAAACAGCTAACTACACTGTGCATGCAGACTACGCTTTCGTTGGTCTCGGGATGATTGTTTATAATGAATTGGCAAAAATGCTCGGAGCTAATATCGATCAAAGAGGTTTCGTCATTACAGATGCTAAAGGATTAACTTCAGTCAATGGGCTCTATGTCGCTGGAGACTTGCGCGCCAATGGTAAAAAACAAATTTACACTGCTTGGGATACAGCTGTGGATTCAGCGGATGAAATCAATATTTTAATTCGTCGAAAAAAGCGAACTGAAACTTCGTTTTTATCATAGATTATTCAATCCAATCAAAGCGTAGAATAAATCATAGGAAAAAGTGAACTCTAGAACATCTTTTGATTCATTTTTTACCTTTATTATTATGTAAAGATTCGGGGACTTTAAGTCCAGTCAACCATGGAGGAAGACAAATGAAAACTTTCAACACCCAAGAAATGGTTCAAGAAGCAGTCAGCGAAATT
Organism: Bacteriovorax sp.; assembly: GCA_014377485.1. Classification (GTDB taxonomy): domain Bacteria; phylum Bdellovibrionota; class Bacteriovoracia; order Bacteriovoracales; family Bacteriovoracaceae; genus Bacteriovorax. The sequence goes on from JACMPM010000061.1 coordinate 19,593, forward strand.
GAAAAAATTGCGCCGAAGCATTCACACGTTGAAATCGACGTGAAAGAGGATCCGATTGGGAATTTCAGCACACATATCCGATTGGACACAAAGCAAGGGACCTACTTCGCCAAGAAAGACGATATGTTTCTTTACAAAAGTTTTAGTAAAGCGCTGAGAGCAATTAAAGCTCAAATCCAAAAAAGAAGAGTTAATCATGAAACGATACGTTCAAATAAATACTATGTGACATAAAATTTTATCTTACACACGGAGGCAAACGCCTCAGTGTGTACTTATTTTAAAACAGTTATTTTGATATCACCCAGAACCTTAGCTCTACATGAAAGTCTGATATTTTTATTTACAACCAGCTCTGAACGGTTTGTTTCACAATAATTCTTTTTAATTGACTCAACAGTATCTGTTTCTACAGCACCTAATGGAGACAGGTTTCCAGCTCCTTCCAAAACTTCAATGCGACATGAGCCACATGAGCCTGCGAGGCAACCATGGGGCAATAAAAGGCCCTGAAGCTCTAATTCATCAAAGAGAATCTTGCCTTGATTAACTTCAAATATTTGGTCTTTTTCATTGGGCGCAAGAGTCTTTACTGACACGGTGGGCATATTTATTTTATCCTTCAACGAATAGTATCTGTCACATTGTAAAATTATTGTAAAACACGATGCAGAATATTCCAACTCAAAAAAGTGAGGGCCGCCAATGTTAACTTTCGAAAAAATGTATTCAATGGGACATGAAGAAGTAGTTTTTTTCTCAGATCCATCATGTAACTTGAAAGCAATTATAGCTATTCATAATACTACACTAGGTCCGGCACTTGGTGGAACTCGTATGTGGAATTATAAAAATATTGATGAAGCTATTGAAGATGCTCTACGACTTTCACGAGGAATGACATACAAAAATGCTATTTCTGGATTAAATCTTGGTGGGGGAAAGGCTGTTATCATGGGAGATCCTACAAAGGATAAATCAGAAGCACTTTTTAGATCTTACGGAAGATTTGTAGAGTCTTTAAACGGACGATACATCACGGCTGAAGATGTAAATACTACAGTAAATGACATGGAATATATTTTCTCTGAAACTAGCAACGTTACAGGTGTTGCTGAGGTAAACGGTGGATCAGGAAATCCTTCTCCTTGGACTGCACGAGGAGTGTTCCGTGGAATGGAAGCCAGCTGTTTAAAAGTTTACGGTGACCGCTCTCTTAAAGGTAAAGTTATTGCTCTTCAAGGCGCGGGGTCAGTTGGATGTCACCTTGGAAAACATTTATTTGATTCAGGTGCAAAAGTTTTTTTCACTGACATCGTTGAAGAAAACATTGCACGTTTTAAAGAAATCGTTCCTAACTCAGAGTTCGTTTCTCCGAATGATATTTACGATTTGAAAGCTGATATTTATGCTCCATGCGCATTGGGGGCAACGATCAATGACCAGACAATTGACCGTTTAAAAGTAAAGATCGTTTGTGGTGCTGCCAATAACCAACTCGCAGAAAATCGTCACGGCGATATGTTGAAAGAAAAAGGAATTTTATACGCTCCAGATTATTTGATTAATGCTGGTGGTGTTATGAACGTTTCAATTGAATTTGAAGGTTGGTCAGCAGAAAAAGCCACTAAAATGGTAGATAAAATTTTCGATACAACTCTTAAAATCTTCAAACTTTCTGATGAGCAAAATATTCCTGTTTACCGCGCAACAGATTTGATGGCCGAGCAAAGAATCGAGTCTATTAGAAATATTAAAGGTAAGTACTTAGGGAATGTAAGTCATCGTTTTCCGGGAAGAGTTTCTCGCCGTTAGTTTAAAGGTGGGCCTTTATAAAACGAAAGGCCCACAATAATTGTCGCATTCCGAGTGTATTAGTCCGGCATCTCTAGAGGTCAACTTTACTCAATATCTTTTCATTTTAATAAAATCTAAAATGATAAGATGAAGAGATTTTTCTCTGTCCTATTCATGCTCCTATTATCCTTCAAAGTTAAAGCGACATTAACTTTTGAAGATGCCGTTTTTCCAGAACTCGTCACTTCAACTCGCGCCCTCGCTATGGGAAATGCTTTTATATCAAAAGTTGATGATGCGTCTGCCGTTTTTTATAATCCGGCCGGATTAGGATCAGTCCGCTATGCACACTTACATTTTTCAAACTTTGGTTTGGAAACAAATAAAGGTGCGATCGATGCAATCTCTGGAAGTAAAATATCTGATATCCCTAGCAATCTTCCACAAATGTATAGCATTGATGGAATGAGAAAAGTTTTATCTTCAAAACAAGGCACACTTGTCAATTCACGCCTCCACGCACTTCCCAATTTTACTTCACGTTATTTTAGTATGGGTTATCTTCTTGCCAAAAGTACCAGAGGAATTGTCATTAATACTTCATCAACAGGATTTGAATTCGCGGATCGATTCGATCATGGGCCTTATGCTGCTACCAATTTATCGCTCTTTGGTGGTATTTTCAAAGCGGGAGTTTCGGTTGTCTTATTAAATAGAAAAGAACTTATTTCTACAGGTGACGTTGCTTCAACGACATCTTTTTCAAATGGTAGTTATAAATCAGGTAGTGCAGTCGTAACAACATTAGGATCAAAGATAACTTTGCCTTTTGTCTTTTTGCCTACTTTTGCAGCGACAATTCACAACGCTTTCGATAAAGGTTTTTCTAGTTCAAGTGCCGGAGCGCCAGCAAAAATTCCTCGTAGTTATGATGTTGGTTTTTCAATTACACCACAACTTGGTAAAAGTTCACGCGTTCATCTCGAAGTGAATTATAAAGATTTGAGTGGTGCTTATTCTGGTATATCTACGACAAGAAAAATATTAATTGGAGCAGAGTTTGATTTTTCTCGAGTTTTCTTTTTCAGACTTGGTTACGGAGATGGATTTGGTTCAGCAGGACTTGGAATAAAGTCAAAAAAGCTGGAGTTTGACCTCACCACATATGCGGTGGACACCAATACTGCTAGCTTTAGAGGCCGTGAGGATCGCCGGTTTGCCATAGGTATTTCAACAGGTTTTTAAAAATATTTCTAAAGTCTAGAAAGCTCATCAAAACCAATTATAAAAAATCATCCACTTGACAACGCAAGGCGTTTCTCAATCTAATTTTGATTGCTAAATTTAGACAATTTGGGCCTGCTTAGGTAGAGTCTTGGAACTTGTTTATTATCTTTTAGGAAAGGGAAATATGTTGGAAAAAACATCTAAATCTAAATCTTCGCCCGTTAAAGGAAATGCGAAAAAAATAGAGCTCGCAAAAAAATATAATCTTGGTAAGAAAGAAATGCTCGAGATGCTCTCGAATATTTATACTTCAAGAAAAGTAGACGATGCTGAAATTTCAATGAAAAAGCAATCAAAAGCATTTTTTCAAATTTCTAGTGCTGGCCACGAAGGAATCCTAACCGCTGCAGCTCGAGTTTTAAAACCAACTCATGACTGGTTTTTAGGTTATTACCGCGACCGCGCTTTATGCCTTGGTCTTGGTGTTACACCTTATGAAATGCTTTGTCAGGCAAATGGAAACATTGGCGACACTGCTTCTCACGGTCGCATGATGCCTGCTCACTGGGGAAATAAAAAATTAAATATTGTTAATAAATCATCTTGTACAGGGACTCAGTTCCTACAAGCATGTGGTCTGGCTGAAGCTGGACTTTGGTATAAAAA
>JACMPM010000062.1 GCA_014377485.1 Bacteriovorax sp.
GAGTTATTATTATATAGAATGGTTTTCGAGTGTGTACCCCAATCAGATTTTCTTACTTCATCGCTAAAAAGTTCAGATTCATCAGAAAAAGATCCTTTATAAATATAGGCATTAAAATTTTCATTCGAAGCGTATTTTTTAACAGTATCACTAAATACGGTTGATACATAAATAGCATCAGTAGAAGCTAAACTATTTGTTAAGATTGTTATTTTTTTATTGCTTGATAAAAGGTCATTTACAATCTTTTGGCTGTTGGCATCGTTAAGAAAGTAAGGTGAATCAAGAATAACTTCGTCTTGAATTTTCCCCATCCATTTGGCAATCTCTTTTCTCAGTAATCTATAGTTTTGGTTATAGTTTTTAGAATGAATGCGTTCAACGAAACTTGCACCTTCTCTATCAGTTGCGAAGGCTGCTTCCGGACAATTATATTTATTAGTTTCAGTTAATGCTTTTTTACCGTAATCTAAAATAAATTCTAATATTTTATTATCTTCTTCATTATCTTTAATTACATCCTGAGCTTCTTTAATTTTTTTAAGATGAGCAGCTATTCTCACTTTGTAATTGTAGTCATCACTACCTGCATTTCTTGATTCACCAGAACTTAATCGAACTGGTTCTTTCAATTCACCAGGGATCTGAACAATGTCTGATTTCCAGTAAAGTTCAAATGTATCTTTCATGGCTTTAACTATTTCTCCCTCAACCCAGATATCGCGGTCAAGAAAGTTAAAAGTTTTGGATAAATTAAAATACTCATCAGCGATATTTCGTCCACCTGTAATGGCCTCTGCTCCATCTCGAATAATGAGCTTTCTATGATTTCTAAATTGAACAGAAGATATTCGAATGACCGATGCTGGATTGTAATAACGAATTTCTATATTATGATCTTTTAAAACTTTTGCGTAGTATTCATCTAACTTAAAAACTGCCATCGATTTATCAACTAGAAGTCTAACTTTTACTCCACGCTCAGCTGCCTTGATCAATTCTTTAATGACTATTCTTCCTGTTGAATCAGGATTAAAAATAAAATATTCCAACTCTAAAGAAGTTGTAGCTTTTCTAATCATGTCGACGCGTGCATAGAGAGCTGCTATACCGGTGTTTATGACCTGCATTTCATTCTTATCAAGTGAAGTCATACGGTAGGGATAGATATCGCTCTCAAAAGCGGATTGCGCCCAAACGCTTTTGCTAATAAGGACTAAGAAAAGTAAAAAAAACACAGATTGTAGTATTTTCATAAAATGCCCACCTTTACACAAACTGTCTAATGTTTAGACAGTTTTGAGTTTACAACTAGTATTAAGTTGGTAATGGAATTATATAGAGCAAATTAGATGCCGAAATATTTGGAAGATAATTTTGAAAGCTATTAGTAATGAGGGGGGACATCATCTTCAAGAGACCTTGGCTGTGCCCCTGTCTCTGACTGTGAGAGTTTTAGTTCTAAAATATCATTTTGAAGTTTATCGATTACCAATTGTTGATTCATGACAATCTTATTTAATTGATCTAATAAAAAATCTTGATGAGAAAATTTTACTTCCAGATCTTTAACTCTTTCTTCAATCATACATTTCCCAATTATTATTTTATCCAGTTTAAAATCAACCTGTCGCATTATCAGAATGATTAAAGCAACCGTTTGTTATATTACATTGTTAAAAATACTTTTGATAGCATTTGAAGGAAAGAAGTGAAGGACCATTTGTTTAGCCGAAATGTTATTTTAATGATAGTTTAACCCAAACCAATTACCTGTCTATTATTAAGGATTAACTCAACATGAATCTTGAAAGCACTTTATTAAAACGCTGTAACTCTAAATGTGAATTATGCTCATCAAGTGCAAGTTTAACTGTTTATAATGTTCCACCCGTAACAGAAGTAAGTGCTGATAACTCGATTATGATTTGTGATACGTGCCGAAAAAAAGTCTCCGATCCATCATCAGATGTAAATCACTGGCGTTGTTTAAATGAAAGCATGTGGAGTGAATTTCCGGCCGTTTTGGTAATGGCCTGGCGAATTCTTAATAAATTATCTACTAATGATTGGGCCCGCGATCTACTTGATCAATTGTTTCTTGATGAAGAGACTCTAAAATTTGCAGAAGCCTTGAAGTCCGATGATGGTGATGTTGATAACGTAAAATCTACAAAAGATAGTAATGGCACAATTTTAATTGAAGGGGATTCTGTAACTTTGATTAAGGATCTAGAAGTTAAGGGTGCGAACTTTACAGCAAAACGTGGAACTCTGGTTAAAAATATTTCACTAACATCGAACCCGGAGCAAATTGAAGGTCGGGTTAATGGCACTCTTATTGTATTACTAACTTGTTTTCTTAAAAAAGCCATTTAATGAAATTCTTAACATTCATCACCTTTTTTCTTTTTTGTTACCGATTAGAAGAGGCGAGTACTTACTAGATAGTTGTCCCCGTGATGCAAACGAGTTCAACGCAAGCATTCAAGCCTTTGACCTGACAACGAGCTCAATCAATCTTAATTACGAAGGATTTGTCAGAACGAGATCCTCGCTTGGTAAAATATTCTTATTAATTACCAATAACTGCCATAGATAAAAATAATGAATTAAATTCCTTCTTAAAAAGCCAGTACTAACTATACTGTTCTGTAGACTTAATAAAAGTATTCAAGCCATAATTTCACCTGCAATACATCAGTGTTTTTTTAACAATGAGTGCTCAATATGAATTTTTATGACGATAGTCCTGAGTGGAAA
>JACMPM010000063.1 GCA_014377485.1 Bacteriovorax sp.
TATAAGTTTAAACTTAAATACAATAATCGATTAACTGATTTTCAAGAAGACATAAAAAAATGGAATCCATTAATTTCTGACTGGTCTCAACCTCCAGAAAATCAAAATATCTACATCGATTATCCTTATAGTTCTTTTCTCTCTGGAGCTACGTGGACATCTCCTTTAAGTCGTGAAAATGATCAAAGTGAATTTTCTCAAAACTTTTATCTAAATGCTTTTTATTCGGCTTCAATTGGTTCCTATACTGAAACAACTAGCGAACAATCAATTAAATCAGGACAAAATTTTCCAGTTACCTTAGGTCTTGCATTTAGTTCAATCATCGATGAAAAAAAACACTTCATATTAGGTAGTTTCTACTGGGCAAAATCTTCAAAAGGGAATGTCACTGGTAATAGTGCATCAACCACTTCAAGTTTTTCTACACCAAGGGAAATCGGAGGAAATTTATATTACCAATATTACTTGAAAAATAATTCGCTAGGACTTTTTTCAGGATATGATTATGAGAAATTAAATACATTTAATACCAATGAAATCGTAGTTGGTAAACCACTCAAAAATATCGAAAATAATATTCATTACGCAACTTTTGGTATTTTACAGGGATTTTCATTTTACGATTTAACAATGAATTTAAAAGCATCAGTTTCAAAAACTATTTCTTCCAGTACTTCGGGCAGTAAAACATTATCCGGATATAAATATATTCTTTTTTATAGCTATAAACCTGAAAACCGCTTTACCTTCAACATCTTTTACAAGCATCATTCACTAAAAGGAACAACAGATTTATCCATAGATCGATTCGGTCTTAGTGTAGGTCTACAAGTTTTTTAAAAAATCTTGGATTTTATTGCTCTGGAAATTCAGTTGCAGATGGCGTAAAGTCGGTCACATATCTAGCTTGTTTCGTAATCCTAATTTGATCCATGTAACCCGAAAATATGTAGCTGACCTGATTGGGTGAAATCATACCTATAACCAAAGCATTTGAATTAATAGTCAGAGTCGCAGAGATAGTTCCGATCGAGTGGCCGTTAAGATAGTAAGTCAAAGATCCATTGTTTCGAACAAGGGCTAAATGATTCCATTGAGAGGCAAGAGGCGCTGTTAAAAATGGAGTAATCTCATCCACAGGTCCTTGCTGAGTACCAATCAAGGCATAATCATATTGCATTGTAAAACCGATATAACCTCCGAAATATCGACTGCAGGTTGCTATTATCCCTGAAGCAGCATTTGCAGAGTTAGTCCAGGCTTCCGCTGTAAAATTGTCGGTGCCAAAGTTCCAGTCAGTGCTGTTATTTAACAAATATGAAGATCCATCAAAGTAACACGAAGATGTTCCAAATTTTTTTTCAACGGCGCTTGTTACAATCCCTACATTAGAAAAGGTATGACCTTTTAAATCAGAAAAACTTCCGTTGTTGCATTTAACAAGCAACAATGTATCGCTCCAAAATGGATCATTCATAATGGGGCTTGTAAAATTGGAGTTCTTTAAATTGATTTTTATATCGTTGCTGTTGGTTACACACGACGAAACAAGAATAAATAGAATGAAGAGAGTAAAATTGTTATTAATTAGAAACTCCATAATAGTCGTTTATGCTATTATTAGCCTAGTCGGCAATATTTCAAATTATCATTAATTTTAAGTATGTTAGAACTTATGCTTCGGATCTTTATTCTAAAATAGTGCCAACATAACAAGCTTGACAAAAATTGCCGACCTTTCTTTACTAATTTTAGGCCCATTACAAAGGTTAAATCACCTGCAAATGAGCGGCATATTTCGACATGTAATTAAGTTATATTTATTATTTTCCGATAAAATTTATATAATGATTAGTTTTTTTCACGACTTAGATAAGAAACACGAAATCTTTAAAGCTCGTCTTTATTTTTTTAGTGCATTTATTTGCAGCTTTATATTTTATTTTTTCATGACACATATAAACCCTTCTTATATCGATTTTTTCGGAGGAAGGCTTGTTGTGGCCCTCTTGGCTTTATGTGGTTTCTTTGCGACTTATATTTCACCAATTAATTTTAAAATCATTCGTTTATTTCTTTATTCTATAACGATTGGCTATTTGGCCCTGTATCTATATCTGCTTAATGTAAACCATTGGTCTGTCTTCCATAGATGGTCTTATTTTGTTGTTGCTTCCATCTTATGCAGCTCTGCTCTTGCGTGGCCTGATTATTTATTCAATACATTTTTCGGATTATTGGCACCTCTTATTTTTTCCTTCAATACTCCACTCACTTCTCTTGAGCTGATTCATTTTCATTCGGCAAATTTTGTGACCGTTTTACTAATAGGATATTCAGTCCGCTCTCATTTTCGTTATAAACATGAAGCTGGCATTCTTGCCCAAACTCTTGCAGATAAATCAAAGATGGCAGCGTTGGGGGAAATGGCCGCTGGTGTATCTCATGAAGTCAATAATCCGTTAGCCGTTTTGACCACTTCAGGGGAGCAATTAAAACGATTAGTCGAAAAAAAACAGTTTGATCAAAAAAGATTTTTAGATTTGATTGATAAAATAAATCGAATGACCTATAGAATTTCTAAAATTGTCAAAGGCCTCAAAGAATTTTCAAGCGAAGGGCATGCAGAAGCCGATGAGCAGATTGATTGCAAAGAAATAATTATTCAAACTCTAAAACATTTTGAGCATAAGTTTCAGGCAGCTGGAGTTAAATCTTCTTTGTCACTTCCTAAATTCAATGTTTATTCGATAGGACAAAAAATACAAATAAGTATGGTCTTAATCAATCTTCTTGATAATGCATTCGATGCTTGTCGTGATGAAAAGTATCCTCATATACAAGTTTCATTAAGTATTTTAGACAATTTTGCAAAGATTACTATTTTTGACAATGGCCCTGGAGTTCCTGAAGAACTTGTTGCTAAAATCATGCAGCCATTTTTTACAACTAAAGAATTAGGTGCTGGCCCAGGACTCGGACTGAGCATTGCTCTCGGTATAGCTCAAAGACATAATGGTAAACTCTATATCGATAAAGATGTTTCTCCATCGTGTTTTACCCTATTACTTCCTATGGTTGAACCAAAATGAATTAGGTTGCAGTCGGTACGGCCGTTGATGGAGGCACTCCATACTTCTCACCTGGCTTAATCACTGTCTTAGGATAAACAGCTACGTTAGGTCCAACCACGGCTTTCTCGCCAATTGTTACTCCGCCAAGAAGTTTAGCTGCAAGGCCAACCATAGCACCTTTTTTGATATGAAGTTTGTCGATGATTAAAAAACCTTTCATTCCGTAATGGGCCATCATGTAAACTGATCCACCGATTGTAACATAATCTTCCAGTATGATTAAACAAGGATCAGAAACATTTGAAGTATTGATCATTACTCCCTTACCTATTTTCATTCCCATCATTTTAAAAAAGAGAACATTAAGCGGTGAAGGCGTAATTAAATCTAGAATGGTGTAACGAACTAAATAAGTTAGACAGTTGTGATAATACCAAGGAATTGATTCAACCGAAAACCAAGCCCCTCTATATGGCTTCACAAAAGGAATAATTGGATAATTAGCAAGAGGCACTACAAAAATAAGAGTAAGAATAAAAGCTAGAAATCCTGCTGCAATTGAAAATGCATAACAGAAAGATTTTAGCAGCATGGAATAATCAGCAATATGAGGTTGAATCCATTGGATAAAAAAGACACCTGGAGTAAGTGCAACTGATAAACAAAGGACGCAAATAATAAAAATGGGAATTAAAAAAATAAAAAAAGCTAAATTACCAAGTTTACGAAATACATTTTCGAAAATTGCAGCAAAGCCGGTTTTAGTTGAGACACGTTTATTTATATCGTCGTACTCTGATGATTGCTCAGTTTTTTCTGGAGTTTTGGTGTTTTCCAAGAGATTTCCTTTGAATTTTGAATATAATCATTTACCAAGTTTTCTCTTTGTTTGTAAACTCGCGGTTCATGAAAAATCTAAAACTATTGAAAGAAATATTTCTTTTCGCTCTTCCTATTATCACTGGTCAAATTGGCCAAATGCTTTTTGGAGTCGGAGATATTATTGTTGCTGGTCACTATTCAGCAATAGCTGTCTCCGCCATTGGCGTTGCTGCAGCAATTTTTGCGCCATTTTTGATGGTTGGTATCGGTATTCTTCTATGCACTGGCCCTATTGCTGCTGAAAAAAAAGGGCGCGGCGAAACAGACTCCTCTTTTCTTTTTAATTCTTTTATTATCGCCACAATAAGTTCGTTGATTATTATTATTGCCATTTTCATTTTAGCCTATAATATCCAATGGCTCGGGCTGAATCCTCAAATTGCGCCTACCGTTGCACTTTATTTGAAATGGACGGCGTTTTCAATCTGGCCGGCACTCATTTTCCAGGCCACCAAAGAATTTTTGCAGGCAGAATCAAAAACATTTATTTCAAATGGACTTATACTATTTTTTAATTTAGTAAACGTCGCCTTTTGTGTAGTTTTCATGTTTGGATGGGGACCCGTTCCGGAGTTGGGTGTTTTAGGAGCGGCAATCGTTACAAGTATGTGCCGAATCTTGATGGCCATCTGTTTATATTTTTACATGAAAAAAGTATGTGCATTTGAAACAAAAAGAAATAAAAAAACTTTGAAAAAAATACTAAAACTTGGCCTGCCCATTTCATTTACTATTTTGTGCGAAGTTCTGGTTTTTTCAACTGTCACAGTTTTAGTCGGCAAGATGAGTTTAGTCGCCTCGGCCTCTCAAAGTTTGGTTATTAATTTAACTTCACTTACCTTTATGGTTCCGCTGGCAATTGGAAGTGCCGTCGCCGTATTAGTTGGTGAGCAGATGGGGAAAAAATCAATTGATGGAATATTGCGATACTCACTTGGATCATTATTTTTGGCGCTCATGATTCAAATTCTTTTTGCTACACTCTACTTAACAATCCCTGGTAAACTCTTAGGGGTCGCAAGCTCAGATCCCGCTATTATTGCTTACGCCAGCGCACTTTTATTTTGGGTTGGTCTCTTTCAAATTCCAGATGGCCTGCAAGTTGTTTTATCGGGAGTCATGAGAGGATTGCACGAAACAAAAATCCCGATGGTTTTAGGATTTATTTCTTACTGGATGATTGGCCTTCCAATTGGATGTTATTTTACTTATCGCAAAGGTCTCGAGGCCCGAGGGCTTTGGATGGGATTGGCCTTTGGTCTTCTTTGTATGTGTATACTACTTTTTATTTTATATAAAAATAAAATTAAAAGACTGCGACTAGAATTCCTTTCTGCTTAACTATGAATAGACCCCTTTAATAAGTTCTAAGGGTTTCTTGAATAATTAGAAGACTACGCCTAGATCTTTCTCCGGCAACTCAAAATTAATTTCCTTCTGAGTAAACGGATCACGAAACATTAACTGATAGGCCATCAAACGCAGCCCTTCGCTATTTTTATTTCCCACCCCATACTTAGGGTCTCCCAGCACAGGATGTCCAATCATATCGAAATGGCGACGAATCTGATGAAGTCTTCCAGTATGAATTTCAACCAATAATTTTGAAGTGTACTCAGTTGTTTCAAGTATCGTGTAAGTAGTCTTCGCATGTTTCCCATCAAGACTATCATTAATCTCTCCGCCCGTTTTAATCACACCAACCACTTCAACTTTATAAAATTTGCGAACGTCATGTTTTTGCCAAAGTTCAGAAAATCGTGCGGCCGCATTTTTATTATAAGCAAATAACATTAGCCCACTCGCTTCACGGTCAAGTCTATGAACCATCCATGCTTTGTTTTTTGCTTTTTCAATTTGTCGTAAAATAGAACAATGATCTCCAAACTCAGTCCCCTGTGAAAGTAGCCCTGTCGGTTTATACCAAAGACCCCAATCTTTAAACTTGGTGAGTTCAATTGCCTGAGGAATTTCCATATTGGTTAATTTAGGATCGTAATAAAATTCAACGATCGATTCTAAGTTTAAATCGTGAGTCGCTCTTCTATTGCGAGTTAATTTTGATTTATTAAAAAGGCGAACCCAGACTCCGCCATTGTTTAAAACTTTTTTTAAAATGCTTTTTGAGAGTTTCGAATATTTTTCTAAAAAATCAATTAAGATTAATGGATCGCCTTCGCGAACATTTTTTTTAAATGTGATTGGTTTATCGCTCATATAATTCTTTCCAGCAATATCTTAATAACGAAAAACTGCAGATCCCCAAGTGAAACCAGAGCCAAAAGCAGCTGAAGCAACAAGCATTCCTTTTTTCAATACACCTGCTTTAATAGCGTCATCCATTCCCAACGGAATAGTTGCAGCTGTAGTATTACCATAATTTTGAATTGTATTAAAAATTTTTTCTTCAGGTATTGACAGCATCTCAGCAACTTTTGAATTAATGCGAAGATTAGCTTGATGAAAAAGAAAAAGATCAACGTCTGCTAAATTTACATTTGCCTCTTGGCACACACTTCCTAAACACTCCGCCATTCTTTTTGTGGCGTGAACAAAAACTGTTTTTCCATTCATTTGTGGATATTGAAGTCCTTCATCTAACATCTCTTTAGATATTCGATCATTGCCACAAGCAACTCCAGGCGCTTCTATCCAAAGTTCTTTAGCGAAAGCACCATCAGCAAATAACTGGGTTGCAATGACTCGAGAATCTTTTTTAGAATCTAACAATTCTTTACGTGAAACAACAACCGCTCCTGCACCATCCCCAAAAAGCACGGAGACATTTCTTCCTCTAGGAGTCTTATCAAGTCCTTTAGAATGTATTTCTGAACCAACGATCAAAATATTTTTATGAGAGCCTGAAAGAATAAATTTATCCGCAATAGAAAGTGCGTAAATAAATCCTGTACACTGTTGGCGAATATCGAGAACTGCAATTTCGTGCAGGCCAAGTTTTGCTTGTAAAAAACAACCTGTTCCTGGAAATTCATGATCAGGACTTAACGTCGCATAGATAATCATGTCGATATCTTTTTTATCAAGACCGGCATTTTTAATTGCAAGAAGAGAAGCTTCAAGACCTAGATCCGAGTTAGAGGTCTCGTCATCAACCCAATGCCTTTCTATTATTCCCGTTCTCTGTTGAATCCATTCGTCCGTTGTATCTAATATTTTTTCTAGATCAAAGTTAGTAAATACTTTTGGTGGAACATATGAGCCTACTCCGGTAATTTCACTTCTATATTTCATAACTTTTGGCCTTTTGCTTAAAATTTAATTTGGTCTCTATTATTCTAATCAAAACTAGGAAAAATTCAATTTTTTAGCTCCAAATTAGCTATCCTTGCGAGTGAAAATGATTAACATAGTGAGAGATTTCGTTTATAATCATTTTTAATGAAAAAATTGACACTTCCTCAAATCCTCTTTTTTATGGCGATCACAATTATAGCTGTGAGTTGTTCATCTGAACCCAAAACTAAGCCAGTTGAAAAAACTTACTCTTCAACTACCCAAAAAGAATTTGAAACGATTGAAAAAAATGACCTTCGCTCCAATCCGCCTTATCGCTCAAGTGTTAAACCAACTCTTCGTCCACCGGTTGTCATCAAGGAAACTGCTCACCAAAAACAAAAAGAAGTGGTGAAGGAGACTTTAACTACACCAGCGATTAGTGAAACAGCTAACGTGACTCAATTGAACGCCAAAAACCAAGAACGCTTGCAAGAGATCAATCAGAATCTGGCATTTTTTTGCATGAAACATAGAAAAGATAATGACTTTCAAGATGAAGAGCACTGCCTGGCCTTCACCAAAAAGGTATTAATTGCCTGTGAGAAGAAACATAAATTGATCAATACGGTAATGGTCAATTGTATTAAAGATCGACTCAAAAAAAGAAAGTGAGACCAGCACTATGAACAAGAGAGTAGTCTGTCCTCTGTGTGAATACATTCTTGCTCGTTGCCTCTGTAGTACTCTCATGCCAATCGACAATACGACTAAAATTATTATTCTTCAGCATCCAAGCGAAACAGGCCATGCACTAAACACCGTTAGCCTAATGAAAAAAAGTTTTCTCAATTTGGATTTATTCATTGGAGAAGATTTTAGCGAACACCAAGAATTAAATTCCCTCATAAACAATCACCAAGAGACCATTTGCCTGATTTTCCCTGCTGGAAATAATATCGTCTTAACTTCTAAGTCAGAACAAAAAATCACCCACCTTATATTCATTGATGGAACGTGGAAGAAAGCACGCAAAATATTTCTGCTTTCAAAAAATCTTCACAATCTTAAAAGCTATGCTTTAGTGCCATCTAAACCCGGCCAGTACAAAATTCGCTCAAGTACATTTGAGCATGGCCTTTCAACCCTGGAAGCAACTCTCTGTGCGCTTGAATCTGTTGAAAAAAATTTGGATACAAAATCACTGGAAGATTCATTTTTAAAGATGATTGAATTTCAAATTGAGAAAATGGGCGAAGAGACATTTAGATTAAACTACAAAAAAAAGAGTGATGACTAAAAAATCATCACTCTTATATAAAAACTTTAAAACTTTATAATTAAACTTTAGCTGCGAAAGAAGTACACCATCCACAGTTAGTTACATATTTCATACCCATCATAGTACATGGAGCATATCCACCATCTGCTTTAGCAACATTGTAGAATTTGCATGATCCACATTTAGAACCAGCTTTGTATTTTGGGCTTTTAGCTGTTTTTGCATCAAGAACGTATTGAAGAGTTTTTCCCATTCCTTCTGTTGGACTAGCAAGTGCTTTACCTGCTGGAGCCGTTGCAGGACATGCATCAGCAGCAAAAGATTTTGTAGCTTTTGCGATAAATGGAACTATTGCTGCAGCCGCAACAGCGAATTTAAAAAATGAACGGCGTGATAAGTTACTTTTTTCCACAGGGTACTCCTTAACATAATATTAATTCTAGCCAAATGCTATCACGCTCAAGATCCGTCGTACACTTGGAATGCAGACAAAAGTTAGTCATTTTAGTTAGTTATGGTCAAACTTATGTTTGATAAACAAAACCATTAGACCTTTCAATAACGCGAGTTATTTGGTACAAAAATTAAATAAAACTGATGAGGAACATATGCAACCTACCAATGAAAATGAACCACTAGAGAACCTTGAAAATAACAAAGAGTACTACAGTGCTACTACTCAAGATATTCAAGTAGAAGTTGTTCCCGCTTACGTGCCTGAGCGCTCTGACCCTGATCATAATCAGTATTTTTACTCATATAAAATCCGCATCACCAATCGCGGAGAATTCTCTTGCAGAGTAATTCATCGCCATTGGAAAATTAAAGATGGAAACGGAAAAGTCTACGAAGTCCAAGGCTCAGGCGTAGTTGGTGAGCAACCAATGCTTGCTCCAGGCAATAGCTACGAGTACACAAGCTTCTGCCCTCTTCACTCTCCTTATGGAAACATGCGCGGCAAATACCAAATGATCGACCAATTTGGTAATCGCTTTTGGGTAGATGTTCCAGTATTCTTCTTTAGAAAACCAGAAACGTTTATACAATAAAAATATTTTCTTATTCATGGAGAGAATCAATGAATCGTTTTTTAGTGCTGCTTACTATTGTAGCTTCCCTATTTTCATTTTCAATTAATGCCAACGATTTAGATGCTATTGTAAAAAGTGGCAAACTTCGCGTAGCCGTTGATACCACTTACCCTCCGATGGAATTTCAGGCGGACGACGGGAAAATTATAGGCCTTGACGTGGATCTTGCTCGTGAAATAGCAAAAGTTTTAAAAGTAGATGTCGATTTTATAGTTATGCCTTGGGATGGAATTTTGGCGGGGCTTCAGTCAAACCGTTATGACATCATTATGTCTTCTATGAACGTAACTGATGAACGCAAGCTTCAAGTGAATTTCGTTCCTTATATTATGATGGGCCAAGTTTTTGTTGTTAAAAAAAAGGCCTTGCCTCTTAAGAATGAAAAAGATCTCAAAGGATTAGTAATAGCTGTTCAAGCTGATACAACTTCTTTTACGGCAGTTGAAGCTTTTCAAAAATCCGGAATTGCTATTAAAGAAATAAAAGCATTTAAAGGTGCAACTGAAACTTTTTCGGCCCTAAAATCAAATCAAGCTGACGTGATTGTAATTGATGAAGCTGTTGGACTTTACTACGCAGGCCTTGATCAAAAATCCTTCCAAGTCTCAGGCCAAGCAATGAAGCCAGAACCAATTGGAATCGCGGTGAAAAAAACAGATACAAAATTATTAAAAGCAATAGAGACTGCAATGAAAACCATTAAAGACAACGGTGCTTTTGCTAAAGTTTATAAGCAGTGGCTAAAAAAAGATCCTATTAAATAAGACATAAGATATGGAAGACAGCTTAAGCTTTTGGGCCTTCTCGCATACTATCGTCATCCCCCGTCTATTAGAAGGGATGGCGATAACACTTAAACTGACAATCATCAGTGGTGTTATCGGATTTGCATTGGGAATGATTATCGCCTTGATGAGACTCTCGAAGTATAAAATATTTAGTTGGTTTGCACTTTCTTATATTTCTTTATTTCGTGGAACTCCACTATTACTACAAATTCTTTTTATCTATTTTGCTGTCCCTACACTTATTAATGTAAACCTCGATTCTTTCCCTGCAGGAATTCTAGCGCTATCGCTTAATTGCGCGGCTTATTTAGCTGAAATTTTTCGCGCGGGAATTCTCTCCATACCGAAAGGACAAACTGAAGCGGCCAAAGCTTTGGGACTTAGCCATCATCAAACGATGTTTAAAATTGTTATCCCTCAAACTTATAGAAGAATTATTCCTCCCGTTGTTAATGAGTTTTCTGCACTTACTAAAGACAGTTCATTAGTTTCTGTTATTTCTCTCGGTGAACTTCTTTATGTCACTCAACGAATTGGTGCAAAGTACTTGCGTCCTTGGGAAGTTTATTTCTGGGCAGGTCTTGGTTATCTGATTATTGTTTTACTGCTAAGTTATGTTGCCGGACGAATTGAGCGCTCTCTAGAATTAAAAGGAGGTGTTTAATGAAAACTAAATCAAACCAGATTATAATAAAAGTCGTTAATCTTGAAAAATCATTTGGAAATACAAAAGTATTAAAAAAAATATCGACCGATATCACTAAAGGCGAAGTGGTCGTTGTTATCGGTCCTTCAGGATCTGGTAAATCAACTTTTCTTCGTTGCTTAAATTACCTCGAAGTGCCCACAGGTGGAGAGATTTATTTTCACGATTCACGTGTTGGATTCCAGAAAAAAGAAAAAGAAGTGGACCTCCAAAGATCTAAAATAGGAATGGTATTTCAAAGTTTTAATTTATTTCCTCATCTTACTGTTTTAGGAAATTTAACAATTGCTCCACTCAATATTCAAAATGTCACAAAAGAAGAAGCAGAATTAATGGCCCGCGTTTATCTAAAAAAAGTAGGATTGCTGGAAAAAATAAATGCATATCCCAGAGAGCTATCGGGCGGACAACAGCAACGAGTGGCCATTGCTCGCGCTCTTTGCATGAATCCAGAAGTGATGCTATTTGATGAAGCCACTTCATCTCTTGATCCAGAACTAGTTGGTGAAGTTTTAAGAGTAATGAAGGATCTCGCTCTCTCAGGAATGACCATGGTAGTTGTCACTCATGAAATGGACTTTGCTCGCGAAGTCGCTGATAGGGTCATCTTCATGGACGGTGGTGTAATAGTTGAAGAAGGAACTCCGAACGAAATTTTTAGCTCACCAAAAGAAAAGCGGACAATCGATTTCCTAAGAAAGTTATCCTAAACTGCTTTGTGTTCCACCAATATTTTTTTCTTAATTCGTTCAAACGTTTGCTCGACAACAATAAAAGAAATAAGTCCAAAAATATAGCTGCAGCAAATCGCCAAGAGTATATTTGAAAAAAAATAAATTGAAAATTGCTGCCAAATGTACAAGGAATAAGAAATTATTCCTAAATGGATTGCTGCTTTTGAATTAAATAATTTATAAAAAAGATTATTCTTATTTGTTATGAGAATTGCAATTATAATTGAACTGACTAATGCATTTAGACTAATACCAACTAAGATTAAATATCCCTTGAATGAATGCATTTTGAGTGTCGGATGTATTAAGCAATAAAAAATTATTAAACACCACAGTGTAAGAGCAGGATGCTTAATTTTTGAATTCAACCATTTTAACTAGTCTTCAAAATAGGCCATGGCCAGTAATGCTTAAACTTAAACTTAAACTCTATCCTGATTATATTGCAGTTGATGGGGCAGAAGGTAGAACGGGTGCTGCTCCTTTAGAGTTCACCAATTATATGGGAACACCGGGTAAAGATGCTCTTATTTATGTGGTTAATAAATTGAAAGCAGCCGGCCTCAAAGATAAA
>JACMPM010000064.1 GCA_014377485.1 Bacteriovorax sp.
ACCCGATCCCATCCCGAACTCGGAAGTTAAGCTCTTCAGCGCCGAAGGTAGTGCCAGGGAAACTTGGTGTGAGAAAAGGTCGATGCACCCTCTTAATTTAAAAAAACCCCGGCTTGTTCGGGGTTTTTTATTTTTAACGCCTTCCTTTCCATTTAACATCATGTAAAATATTTAAATATGAATACAAAAATACTTAAATATGAACTTTTCTCATTATTCTTTTTAACTGTTATCACATTAGTGGTTTTTTATTATCGGGACGCGCTGCCTGATAATTATTTATCCATATCTTCTGCTTCCTCACATGGGTTCTTTGCTTATTACGGAATAAGTTTACTTAATTTTATTAATTATTATTCTGGTCCTTGGGTTCTGATTCCCTGTGCGCTCTTTACTTCATTTTATGTTTTCATCTTTTCAAAACGAGCCGACTGGATCGACGTTTTGAATATCATATTTCTAAGTATTTTTTCTGTGTGGACTGCTTTTTATCTTCAGCCAACACTTTTAGGTAGTGGTTTATTTCAAATTTTAACTTCGGCATTTTCTCCATTTACTTCATTTCTTCTATGGGGTGGCTCACTTGTAGCGTTCACATGGGGGACTTTTAGAGGGGATTTTACTACAAAGATTAAGTTGATTATTACTGAAATTAAAAAAGTTGATATCAAAACACCTAAAGATAAAGCGCGGGCTTTTTCTGAAAAATACTTTACTCTACTAAAGGAGAAATTCTCTCCACAATCCAAATTAAAAGTAATTGAAAACGCTGAAAATGAAATTGATCCTGAGTTAGCTGAACAAGTCGCGTCTGCTCAAAAAGATGAAAGTCGAATTATACAAATTGCACCAATGCAAATGTCTAGTAGTGAAATAATATTGACTGAGAGAATTGTAATTAATAATGGTGAAATTTTAGAAAGCGAAAAGAATTTTTCTGTAGTTGTTAAGTCTGTGAATAATGAAGAAGTTGGAGATGATGGTGAATATGTAGATGAGTCTGAAATTGGTTTGTCTTTAAAGGCCAGCATTGCAACTACAAAATTCAATGATGATAAATATTATGATCTTGTGAAAGTTGTTTCTCATAAAAAGGGTGAGCAAAAATTTTCACAACCGGATGATAAATATTTTCACGATATTATTAGCAAGATTCAATTAAAACTTGGTGAGTTTAAAATTCAAGGGCGTATTATTAACGTTTTGAAAGGACCTGTTGTTGATACTTTTGAGTGGGAACTTGGAGTTGGTGAAAAAGTTTCTAGGTTAACTGTTACAGCAGAAGATTTATCTCTTGCTTTGTCTGGTTCACCAATTCGTATGGTTTATCCAATGAAAGGAAGAACGACTGTTGGGATTGAAGTGCCAAGAAATCCTAGAGATTTTATTTTTCTAGATGAAATTATTAGTTCAAAAGATTATACGCAAACCGCACATCAGTTGCCATTGGCCATGGGGAAAGATGCTTTTGGTGAGCCAGTTGTGGTTGATTTAGCTTCTATGCCGCATATGCTAGTTGCGGGGTCTACAGGAGCTGGAAAGTCAGTTTTTATTAACTCGATATTAGTTTCGTTACTTATCAAAAAATCACCTAATCAAATGAAATTGATTTTGATCGATCCTAAACAACTTGAACTTGCGCTTTACGCGCGCCTTCCGCATTTGTTAATGCCGGTTATAACTGAAGCAAAAACTGCTGCAACTTCACTTCTTTGGGCCTGTCAGGAAATGGAAAGACGTTATTCTATAATGTCGGAATTTGGGGTGAGAAATATTGAAGGTTTTAATCATAAATTAAAACGAGCTCCAAGAGAACTGGTCGATAAAATCAGAAAATTTTATGAATACTCAACTGAAGATACTTATGAACTTCCATATATTGTTATTATCGTAGATGAATTTGCAGATTTGATTTTGACTCAAAAAGGGAAAGATATAGAAATTCATATTTGTCGATTGGCTGGAAAAGCTAGGGCAGCTGGTATTCACTTAATATTAGCGACTCAGCGACCGTCAGTAGATGTAATTACAGGATTGATTAAATCGAATTTTCCTACGCGAGTATCATTTCGTGTGACCAGCGCAATTGACTCGCGAACTATTTTAAATGCAATGGGCGCGGAAAAACTTCTGGGCAAAGGAGATATGCTTTATAAGCAGGGAGTCGACACCACTCGTATTCACTCGGCCTATATTGAAGAAGATGAGATTGAGGCATTAACTGATAAATTGGCTGAGATGGCGCCTTCTTTTAATCCAAATATTATGGAATTTTTAGAAAATGGTGGAGAGGAAGATCCTGAAGTGAGCCTAGTGACTCGCGATAATGGTGACGCAGGTGAGCGAGATGATAAATATGACGAAGCTGTGCGAGTTGTTGTTGAGCATCGATCTGCAAGTGCGTCATTGCTGCAAAGACGTCTAGGCGTAGGTTATAACCGAGCTGCAAACTTGATCGAAGAAATGGAATCGAAAGGAGTTGTAGGGCCTGCCCAAGGATCAAAACCTAGAAAAGTTTTAATGGGGTCTGAAAGTCTGACTTAAATGCATTTTTCATTGAGAGTTTTCCTTCATTTGATTGAGGGAAAACTCTCATAATTCTTGCCCAATTTACGGGCATATGTTATCAATTCATCTCATTAATACTTTCAGTTGTCTGAAATGTTGGTCCGTCAAAGTTAATGCTAAAACGGCTCACAGACAATTCGATCAACCAACGGAGTTACTATGTCAGAAGAATTATCTCTTAAAGGTCTTTTAGAAGCCGGCGCTCACTTCGGTCACCAGACTGAAAAGTGGAATCCAAAAATGAAGAAGTATGTGTATGGGGAAAAGAACGGTATTTATATTATCGATCTTGCCAAGACTATTCCTCTTGCAAAAAGTGCTTACGACTTTCTTAAAAAAACTGCAGCTGAAGGAAAGCCAGTTCTTTTCGTAGGAACAAAAAGACAAGCAGCTAGCGTTGTTACTCAAGCAGCGATCGACTGTGGTGCTTACTACGTAACAAGCAGATGGTTAGGTGGAATGCTTACTAACTGGAAAACTGTTTCGCTTTCAATTGATAAAATTCGTAAAGTAGAGAAAATGAAAGAGACGGGAGACTTTGGTCTTCTAACTAAAAAAGAAAGAATCAACATCGAAAAAGAAGTTGTGAAATTAGAAAAAACACTTGGTGGGATTAAAGACATGAGAAAGCTTCCAGGAGCTATTTTCATCATCGATCCAAACAATGAAAGAATTGCAATTCTTGAAGCTAACAACCTTAGCATTCCAGTTGTAGCTATTACAGATACAAACTGTGATCCAACAGGTGTTGATTATGTTGTTCCTGGAAACGACGATGCAATTAAATCTGTATCTATGTTTACTGAATACTTCGCTAACTCTGTATCTGAAGGTATGGCGCTTGCTAAGAAAAACAACAAACTTGCTAAAGATAAAGACTCTACTCGTGATGTTGCTCTTGAAAAAGAAATCATCACTAAGTACGAAAAAGATATCGACTTGGCTGACGAATAGTTAGAACGGAAATTTAATTTAAAGTTAAAAGGAATAGATAATGACTACACAAATTACAGCTAAGCTCGTGTCTGAATTGAGAGAAAAAACTGGTGCCGGGATGATGGACTGTAAAAAAGCCCTTGGCGAAGTTAATGGTGATATTGAAAAAGCGATCGATTATTTAAGACAAAAAGGTCTTGCTGCTGCTCAAAAAAAGCAATCTAGAATTGCTGCTGAAGGCGCAGTTGGATCA
The DNA here is from genome assembly GCA_014377485.1 of Bacteriovorax sp. Lineage (GTDB taxonomy): Bacteria > Bdellovibrionota > Bacteriovoracia > Bacteriovoracales > Bacteriovoracaceae > Bacteriovorax. The sequence goes on from JACMPM010000064.1 coordinate 3,758, forward strand.
TACATTCATGGCGGAAAAATGGGTGTTCTTGTTGAAGTAAACTGTGAAACAGATTTCGTAGCTAAATCAGAAGATTTCCAAAATTTCGTTAAAGACGTTGCTATGCATGTAGCTGCTGCTGATCCAAAGTTCGTACGCTCTTCAGAAATGGACCAAACATTCGTAGATAGAGAAGTTGCTATTTATACTGCTCAGTTAAAAGAAGAAGGGAAACCAGAAGCGATGATCCCGAAAATTGTTGAAGGGAAAGTTAAGAAGCTTGCTTCAGAAGTTTGTTTGTTAGATCAAAAATTCATTAAGAACCCAGACATTACAGTTCAGGATCTTATCAATGAACTTACTATTAAAGTTGGAGAGAAAATCGACGTGAGAAGATTTGCTAAATTCACACTTGGAGAAGGCATTGAGAAGAAAGTGGACGATTTCGTTGCAGAAGTTGAAAAAATGACTGGTGGAAAACACTAAGTATCACAAAAACAAAAAGGGGCTTTTTTAAAGCCCCTTTTTTTATCTAAAAGATCTGGAGAGTTTAATGAAATACGGTCGAATCCTTTTAAAATTATCTGGTGAAGCTTTGGCCGGAGATAAAGGTCATGGCATTAGCCTTGATGTACTCAATACTATTTCATTTGAAGTTAAAGAACTCATTGAAATGGGCGTAGAAGTTGCAATCGTTATTGGTGGTGGAAATATTCATCGCGGAGTTGCAGGGGCTACGGTTGGAATGGATCGTACGACGTCTGACCATATGGGAATGTTGGCGACAGTTATTAATTCATTGGCACTACAAGACAGTATGGAAAGAAATGGAATAAACACTCGCGTTTTAACGGCGATTGATATGCAAGAAATTGCTGAACCTTATATTAGAAGAAGAGCTGTTCGCCACCTGGAAAAAAAACGCGTAGTTATTTTTGCAGCGGGAACAGGGAATCCCTATTTTACAACGGATACAGCAGCGGCTTTAAGGGCCAATGAAATTGACGCAAACGTAATTATGAAAGCCACAAAAGTGGATGGTATTTACGACAAAGATCCAATGAAGTTTAAAGATGCAGTAAAAATTGATAAGATAAAATTTATCGATGTTTTAAATAAAGGCTTACAGGTTATGGACTCAACTGCCATCAGCCTTTGTATGGACAACGAAATTGATATTCTTGTTTTCAACATGTTTGAAAAAGGAAATATTAAGCGCGCCGTAATGGGTGATAATACTGGTACAATAGTAACTAATAAATAAAAAGGGGTATCATTATGATGGATAAAATAAAAACTTCATTAAATGATTCAATGAAAAAAGCAGTTGATTCATTAAAGCATCAGCTTACTAAAGTTCGTACAGGCCGAGCATCTGTAAATATTTTAGATGGTGTTCAAGTTGATTATTATGGTTCAATGAGTCCACTTAGTCAGTTGGGTCAAATTAGTACGCCAGAAGCGCGTTTGCTTCAAATTCAACCGTTTGATAAATCTATGCTAGGTGCGATTGAAAAAGCAATTTTCGGAGCGAACTTAGGTGTGACTCCAACGAATGATGGAAATTTAATCCGATTAAATTTTCCTTCACTTACTGAAGAGAAGCGTAAAGATCTTGCTCGTGATATTAAAAAAATTGGTGAAGATACAAAAGTAATTATTAGAAATCTTCGTCGTGATCAAAACGACGCTGTGAAAAAATCAGAAAAAGATAAAATTGTTTCTGAAGATGATGCAAAAAAAATTGTAGCTGAAATTCAAACGATTACAGATAAATTTACTAAAGAAGTTGATACTATTATTGCTAATAAGGAAAAGGAAGTTCTTGCGATCTAATTGAAAAATATGATTTTAGAAAAACCGAAACACCCTATTAAGCATGTAGCAATTATCATGGATGGAAATGGCCGTTGGGCAAAGATGCGTTCACACCCAAGAGTGTGGGGGCATGTACGTGGCTCAGGCGTGGTTGCAGACATTGTGGAAGAAGCAGATTCGTGCGGTATAAGTGCTCTAACCATGTATGCTTTTTCAACAGAGAATTGGAGTCGTCCTCAAACTGAAGTGCGTGTACTTTTTAATCTTCTTCATAAATTTTTAAAACGTGAACGCGATAGGATATTAAAGAATAATATTCGTTTTAAAATTATGGGAGATATAACTAATCTTCCCTCACAAACTAAAAATCTTATTTCTCAGTTAGAAGCTGAGAGTATGTTCAATACAGGTCTAAAGCTAACTTTTGCTTTTGGCTATGGTGGACGGGCGGAAATTACTCAAGCTCTTAATCGTTTTATCAATGCGAATCCTGGTAAAGAAATTACAGAAGAAGACTTGGCAAAGAATCTTATGATTCCTGATCTAGGGGACGTGGATTTACTTATTCGTACCGGTGGAGATCACCGTGTTTCTAATTTTTTATTATGGCAAATTGCTTATGCTGAATTTTACTTCACAGAAACCAAATGGCCGGATTTCAGTACGCATGAATTTCGAGACATTTTAGCGAATGTATCAAAAAGAGAAAGACGTTTTGGCTCTACAACCTCAGCATGTGACTTAAAGACAAACGTCGAACAAGCACGGGCTAACAAGACTTTATTAAGAGGCTAGTGGTGTCTAATACTAAACAACGAATTATTTCGGCTCTTGTCATGGCCATCCTGGTGGTTGTCTCCGTTGTTATTGGTAAAATGCCTACTTTAATTCTTGTTATGCTTGTTGGGATTTTGTGCATTGATGAGTTGCTTGTAAATTTTGCGGAACTCACGCGCAAAAGTTTTTACTATAAATATATTATTACTTTTTTTACCCTTTTCTTTTTAGCAATTAATATTTTTTTTGATGCTAACTTATCACGTGGTTTTTTTACAATGGCTGCGCTTTTTCTAAATATCTTTTTAATATATTATCTTTTCAAAATTCCGCTTCAAGATAGTTTCATGAAAAAGAGTACTGAGAAATATCCAGGTCTTTTAAGCGTCATCGTAATTTTGCCACTTTTATCTTTTGGGATTCATTTTGCGACTGATCATTGGCGTCAGTATCTTGGGTTACTTTTAATTGTGACTATAAGCATGGACACAGGAGCATGGTTTTTTGGCAAAAATTTTGGGAGAGTAAAACTCTATCCTGAAGTTAGCCCGAAAAAGACGGTTGAAGGTTTTGTTGGTGGAATATTCACCGCGGCCCTTCTTGGCTCGCTTACTTGGCATTATTTGTTTAATGACTACCAATGGTATTACTCGGTTATTTTCGCTGCTTGTGGAGCCATATCTCAACTAGGTGATTTAGTTCAATCCAAAATAAAAAGAGAGTTTGGAATTAAAGACAGCTCTAATCTCATACCAGGTCACGGTGGTATTTACGATCGTATCGATAGTCTTATCTTTCTATCGCCTTTTTTCGTGTTTGTTGTAAAATATCTAGGACGTCATCTTCCTCTCTAAATTCGATTTGCACGTGAGGCTTTCATGTTATTAGAAAAAATTGCTATTTTTATATTATTCCTAGGTCCATTGGTTTTCTTTCATGAGCTAGGTCACTTTTTATTTGCAAGACTATTCGGCGTACGAGTTGAAGTTTTTTCAATTGGATTTGGACCAAAACTTTTTAAGAAAAAATTTGGCGATACAGAATATGCTTTATCTGCAATTCCACTTGGTGGATATGTAAAAATGTATGGTGATGATCCATTTACTAAAGATGATATTCCAGAATCAGAAAGACATCATTCTTTCACTCATCAGGGAAAATTTGCTCGCTTTTGGATTGTATTGGGAGGACCTCTCGCAAATTTTATTTTAGCTTTTTGTATCTTCTTCTCACTTTTAATTTCTGGTGAACGTATTCCAGAAATTAAATTAGGTGCTTTTCCTGCTGAATCTTCTCTTTACAAGGCCGGTCTTCGTACCGGAGATATTCTTTTGAAAGTTAATGATACTGAAGTTTATAACCCGACTGATTTAATGGTTGAGGGAAAGGGAGAAATTAAAAGTATAACTGTTAAGCGAGCAGATCAATCGATTGCGTTACCTGTTGACTTCAAGGGCGATAAATTCTTTGAAGATGTTTTGAAATACCCCCCATTTTTAAGAAAACCTTTTTTCATAGATTCTAACTCTCGTCGCTATGTGATGAGTTTTGAAAAAGATAAAGTAAATTTAAAAGACTCAATTGAAGAAATGAGTTTAAAAACTAATTCTAAATCAGCTTATCTTTATCCGGTTTTATCTGATCAGGATATTGCGAATGAAAATCTTAAAATTGATATGAAATCGGGAATTGAAATTCCACTAAATTTTACAAATTTAAAATCTATGCTAGTTGGGTTTGACACAAAAGGATTTAAGACTATCGATTTGATGGTTCGCAGTGTGAATATGAATTCACCAGCTGATAAAATTGGGATTCGTGAAAACGATGTATTTGTCAGTCTTGAAGGCGAAAAAGTTTATAGCTTTGAAGATTTAAGAACTAAACTTCAAACTATTGAGAAAAAAGAAGTTAATGTTGAGATTTGGAATAACGGACAACTTAAGAAGTTAGTAGTTACTCCTGACGTGACGATGCAGGAAGGGAAGACACTTCGCTTGTTGGGAGTTTACAGTTATATCGAAATTCAGAAAATTAATTTCGTTCATACAAAGTCAAAAGGCTTATTTGGATCAATTAAGTATTCATCAATCCGCACATGGGATTCTGTTAAAAAAACCATCGATGGATTTGTTAAACTTTTAACTAATCAGATTTCATTAAAAACTATTGGTGGACCACTTGCGATTGGTAAAGTTGCCCACGATTCTTTTAATACTTCGTTGTCATATTTCTTTCAATTGATGGCCTTAATTTCTGTAAATTTAGGTGTCATAAACTTATTTCCCATTCCAGTATTAGATGGGGGACATATCCTCTTTATAGCTCTCGAGCTTATAAATGGAGGACCATTGTCTCGCAGAAAAATGGAAATCGCACAACAAGTCGGATTATCGATTCTTCTGATGTTGATGGTGGGAGCAATTTTTAATGACGTAAGCAGGTTTTTTTAGTGCACTCTCTGTATGTAGATAGCACATCGGGACTCGTTATTGGACTTCTAGACTCAAATTATTCTTGGGTCGAATACTTGAGCCTCGATGAAAAAAAACCATCAGAAATTATTCATTTTGAAATATTTAATCTCTTAAAAAAATACAATCTCAATCTTGCAGAAATGCAGTGTTTTGTTTCGAGCGGACCAGGTTCTTATACTGGAATGAGATTGAGTGAAGGGCTGGCTCAAGTTTTCGAGCTTAGTCATATTTCAGTTTATTCATTTTATCATTTTGATGTTCCAAGCCTAAGTGGGGTTTCAAAAGGTTTTTTCGCCACTAATGCTTTCAAAGGTCAGGTTTTTGTTTATAAATGGAATGGTAATGACGTAGAAAAGTATCTGGTTAATAAGGATCTTTTTATAATTGAAGAAGAAAAACTAGGCTTTACTCTCGATGCTAGTGATCCGATATTTTCAAATCTTGTATCAACTAAAAGTCTTATAAAGGATAATGCTCCAGATATATTTTCAAAAGTCAGCGAGCGAAAATTGCGATTTGCTCCTTATTATTTTAGGTCGCTTGATGAGGAATTTCGATAGTTATGTTGAAATCTTATTTACCTGCTAAATTCAATACTCTTGCAGCAATTTTATTTGTCTTCTGTGGTATTTTTGGTTTTTATAAAATCTTAACCATTATGGTAATTGCCTATATTGTTCTATATGTGGTTTTGCGGAAAAGCAGAAATGACTTTCGCGATGATCCCATTAGTACCAGAGGTGTAATATTTTCACCGGCCAATGGAAAAGTCGTGCACATCGAACATAATGTGTCTCATGGTTTTTATGGCGACCAATTAATTGAAATTCAAATTATGATTCCCTGGTGGAAAGAGATGGGAATATTTCTTCCACTTTCTTGTGAGATTAAAAATCTTTTGGTCCTAAAAGGTCAGTCTTTTTTCAGATATCTGAAAGCAGTTGAAGTTCTCGGGAGTAAAGAAGGCAAAGGCGTTGGCTTGGCCCTTGATAACCGAGGAGAGAGTATTGGTCTTACATTTTTTAAATGCAAGCTTGGACTTTGGCCTGAATTAATGGTCATGCCTGGAGACAGAGGTGGAAGAAGGGTCAATATTGGCTACTTTCCTTTTGGCGGAACAGTGATGCTTTATTTACCAAAAAAGTATGAGATACTAGTTAAAACTAACGATGAAGTGAACGCTGGCGAAACAATTTTTGCAGTAGTTCCTGACAATATTTAGAAGGTACTGTTATGTTAAATACTCCAAGACGATTAGCATTTTTTCTTCCCAATACATTTACTGCGCTAAATATGGCCTGTGGATTTTTTTCAATCATTCTAGGTTGGAAGGGTGAGTTCTATCCTGCTTCGATGCTACTGCTATTAGGGGCAATTTTTGATTCTGTTGATGGCAGAGTTGCAAGAATGACTCATACTCAATCGGCCTTTGGTGAACAATTCGACTCAATTTCAGATGTTGTGACTTTTGGAGTTGCACCAGCTTTTTTAGTTTATAATAAGTTCTTTTTTGATTTAGGCCGGATTGGTCTCATTACATCATTTGTATTTTTACTTTGTGGCGCTTTAAGGCTTGCTCGCTTTAATGCCAATATTGATAAAGTTAGTTCTGATTTTTTTCAAGGTTTACCTATTCCAAGTGGAGCATTGGCCTTAGTAGGTTTAACTCTATTTACGTTGGAATATCCTGAAACAATGGAACTTTCACCTTTTGTTTTTGTAGTCTATGTTCTCTTCTTTGCTTTTTTAATGATTTCTAATATTCCTTTTAATTCATTTAAAAATTCTGAGTGGGTTCGCTCTCATAAAAAACGTGTTCTTCTAACCATTTTTCTGGTCATGATTCTTACCTTTGTTAAAGAACAAATCATGATTGGATTGATAATCAATGTATATGTTTTTGCTTCTTTGCTTTATTTTTTTAAAAACAGAGGCGCTCTTCAGGACATGTTCCAGTGGAAGAGTGAAGACGACGAAGAGGTCGGAGAAATTCAGAATGATCAACGTTAAAAGGATCTTTTCTCTATTATTGTTAACTGTTCTTTTTAATCTTTATCTAAATCAGGCGAGTGCAACTGATTTAGAGCAAGTTGTTTCCGGAAGCGATGTTGAAGACTCGCTCGCAACCAGTAAAGTCGTTGAGCCCAGCCCATATATTATTCAAAATGCTGATGGCGAAATCGACAATCAAAAAATAAAAGCTAATGCCAAACCAGATTTTATGTTTAATGAGAATCATCCAGAGGTTTCTGTAAAAGAAGATCCAAAAAATCAATTTCAAGATTTGGGTTACACCGTTCCCGGAAGTTTTGAAGCTAAAGAAAATTATATTGAAATTGATAAAAAGGCGATGGCCTCTGATTTTAGAAAACTATCCAGCGGAGGAATAAATATTACATTCATTAAAAATGATTTTAATTATGAATCTGCCAATGATGTTATTAATAAGACTATTTCTGAAGGCTACAAACATGTTAAGGGCGGGGCGCTTTATATTCGCAGCGATCAATATTTCTACCACACTGATTATTTAAACACTTTTTGGAGTTTAGGTGGAGGCCTCGGATATAATAGTGGACGCGGGGTTTTTGTTACCGGTGAGCGGAGTGATACGACATTTAAGTTATGGGAAATTCCGGTGGACTTGGGAATTGGTATAGAAATTCCGATTTATCATTTGTTTAAAATTTCAGGCGCCGTTGGTCCAAGTGCAACTGTTCTCTATCAAAACCGAAATGATTTTTTATCAGGCGAAAAAGGAAGAAATAAAATACAGTGGAGCTATGGTCAGTTTGCCAATGCTCAACTAAAAATTAATCTTGCAGGCTTTAGCTCTGAGACTGCATACACTCTTTTTACAGAGAGCAGAATCACAAATCTTTTTATGAATCTCGAAGCTCGTTACCAAAACTATCGGAACTTTCAGGATGATATAAAAATTTCTGGAACATCTTTTGGGATTGGTTTCACCTTTGAATACTTATAAGCTCACTCTTCAATATAAGGGAACGAGCTATCTTGGTTTCCAAGTACAGCCTATCGGTGAAACGATTCAAGGCGAGCTCAATAAAGCTCTCAAAATTCTGTCTAAATCAGAGAATGTAAAATCCATTGGCTCTGGTCGTACTGACTCGGGAGTTCATGCTTTTGCCCAAGTGGTGAGAATTGAAATACCTGTTGATATTCCAGAGGATAGTCTGATCCGAGCAATTAATTCACACTTACCTCATGATATTCGAATTACTGCTGCTTCTCGTTGCACAAATGATTTTCATCCAATTTTCAGTGCAAAGTCCAAAGAATACAATTATGTTTTTTCCACCGAACAGAGCATTTCTCCATTTGCTCATGACCTGGTGACGCTGTTTCCCTTTAAATTGGATATCGAACGAATGAAAGATGGCTGTAAACTTTTTTGCGGGGAACATGATTTTATCAATTTTCAATGCACAGGGACTGAGGTGGAAACCACCGTGCGACAAATTTATTCTTGCGAGCTTATACACTATCAATCAGAAGGACATTGGGGACATATGCTCAATGATTATTATGTTTTTCACGTTGTTGGCAGCGGCTTTTTAAAGCAAATGGTGCGCCTCATGATGGGTGCGCTATGGAGCCTTGGTCGAGGTAAAATCACGCTGGAAGACCTCGAAAAATCACTTATGACACCAAATACAATCCCTTTGACTAAGCGACTCGGGGCCACAGCTCCACCTCAGGGACTTTATCTCAAAGAAGTGCATTACTCCGGCATTTAATCTGTCTCTTTCATTGACAATTCTGACCCTGTTTAATACTTTGAGAGAACTAATTTTCAAAAGGATTTCGTATGTCGTACACAGTAAAAAGCGTCAATGGATGCACAAAAAAAATTGAATTTAACTTTGCAACTCTAGATCTTTCTAAAGAGATCAAAGCGGCAGTTGTAAAAAAACAAACGTCTACAAATATAAAAGGTTTCAGAAAAGGGAAAGCTCCACTCGCAATGGTTGAGCAAGTATACGGACCACAAATCGAATCAGACGCTTTAAATACATTTGTTCAATCACAATTGTTTGAAGCAGTGACAAAAGAAAAATTTAAAACGGTGGGGCACCCAGCGTTTGAAAATGTAAAATACGAAACAGGAAAAAGCGTAAGCTTCGAAGCTGTTGTTGAAATTTTCCCAGAAATCAAACTTGCTGATTATTCTTCTTACTCTTTCAAAAAAGAGAAATCAGAAGTTACAAAAGATGACCTAGATAAAGTAACTAAAAATTATCTTGGCTCTAAATCTGAAATGACAGAAGTGACTGATCCAAAAGTTGGTTTGGCTAAAGGACATTTCGCTGTTTTTAATTTTGAAGGCGTAAGAGAAAATGGAGAGCGTCCAGAAAATATGAAAGGTTCTGAATACCTTCTAGAAATTGGTTCAGGACAATTTATTCCTGGATTTGAAGATGGAATGATTGGTTTAAAGAAAGGCGAGAAAAAAAATATTGTTTTAACTTTCCCTGCTGATTATCATGCTGTTGAATTACAAAATGGCAAAGTAACTTTCGAAGTTGAACTTCTAGAAGTAAAAGAAAAAAAGTTTCCGGAATTAAACGATGAAATGGCAAAAGAATTTGGTTATGAATCAGTTTCTGATTTCACAGAAAAAAATAAAGTAAGTCTTCTTGCTCAAAAAGAAAGACAAGCTAGCGAAAAACTTCACCAGGATATTTTAGAGAAAATTGTAAAAGAGAATAAGTTTGATATCCCTGCTACTCTTGTTCAAAACCAAGTAAAATATCTTCAAGAAGATCTGGCAAAAAACCTTAAGTCTCAAGGCTTCAATGAGGCAATGGTTGCTGAATATTTCGAAAGATGGAAATCTGACATCACGACTAAAGCTGACTTTCAAGTTCGCTCAGGATTGATTCTGGATCATCTGGCGCAACAATTTAATATTGAAACATCAGACGCTGACTTCAACAAAAAAATTGAAGAAAGTGCTGCAACTGCGGGAATGGATGTTGAAACTGTAAAAAAATATTACTCAACAAACTCTCAAATCAAGAGCAATTTGATGTACGCAATCCGTGAAGAAAAAACTTTTGAAGAAATTAAAAAGAAATTTAAGATTTCATAATTTACAAAAAAATTAAAAGGCTCCGAAAGGAGCCTTTTTTTTGGCTCTCGACCTTGCCTCTCCCAATGGATTGTGGTTTTATCAGCCTCTTATATTTTAGAGGTATCTTTATGAAATCAACTGCTCTTTTTTTACTCCTGACATTATTTACTTCATGGGCCTTTGCTGATGATATAAGCAATTCATTAGCTAATACCTATGAGCATGCTTCATTGCCAGACTTTCTGCCTCAAGTTGGAAAAGGATTGCCTGGAAGGTGTTATCAAGCAGCGAGCTCTAATAAAAAAACGGCTTCAGTTTTAATGGTTAGTTTTGAAGAAGATGGATTCGATGTTGCTCCTTTTGATGCAGAAAAAAAGAGAGAAGATTTCTTTGATAAAATGAGCTACGAAGATATTTTAAAAGAATTTCCAATGATTAAAAATATGTTTTTAGAAGTAAGCGAGACTGCAGACGGTGCTGTCCTGGAAATAGATAAAGGGGCAATTGAGTATAGAGCCGAGATAAGAGAAAGTGAGAAATATATGATTATGAGAGTTTTTCTAAACGGTAAGATTTTTAAATACTGCAATTATAATAAATAATTAAAAAAAAGGCTCCGTAGGGAGCCTTTTTTTTAACTTTTAAACTGATTTAAATTCTCAGTTAAACTATTTATTTTTTCTGTCAGTTCGATTTTGGTCTGTTTGGTTTCTTCGCGAATATTCTCCGGAGCATTCTTCATAAAGTTTTCATTGTTAATTTTTGATTCGTTTTTATTATAATCTAATGTAGTTTTTGCTAATTCTTTTTCAAGCCTTGCAATTTGTTCTTTTAGATCAATAACTCCTTCAAGTGGAACAAAAACTTCAGTGTGAGAAGTAATGTTCATAATTGACTTGCTAGGACGGTTTAAATCTTTGCTGCCTACTTTTAAATCTTTTACACGAGCGAGTTCTTGAAAGTTTATTAGATTTGCACGGAAATAAGTTATCAATTCCTGATTATCACTAAAAAGTTCTACGCTAACTACGTCTTTGGGTTTGATATTTACACTTGCTCTAAGATTTCTAATTGAAGTAACGACTTCTACAAATTTATTCATTTGCTCCTGGTCGTCCTTAAATTCTATTGCAGTATCATATTCAGGATAATCTTGGGCTATGAGTAGATCCTCATTTTCATCTTTCAAATGCGACCATAATTCTTCAGTAATAAAAGGAATGATTGGATGAAGAAGCGCCAGGATTTTTTTGAAAACAAACTTGAGAACAGAAATTCTTTGAGAGCGAATTTCTTCATTTTCACCTTTTAAAATGTTTTTAGAAAGTTCAATAAACCATGAACAGTATTTATCGTAAACAAATGAGTAAACTGCCGCACTTGCATCGTCGAAACGATAAATTTCTAGCGATTCATTCATTAATTTTGTCGTAGTATTTAGTTCAGAAAGAATCCATCTTTCATGATGATCCAGTTTTTTCATGTCAGCAATTTTTGCTGAACCGGCATCCAAATGAGGCTGAATAAACCGGTAAGCATTCCAAATTTTATTGATGAAGTTTCTGAACCCACTAATGCGTTCTGGATCGAGGTTTATTCCACGGTTATATCCGGCTCCGCTAGCTAGAGAGAAGCGGAAGGCATCTGTTCCGTATTGTTCGATCATGTCGAATGGATCAATACCATTTCCAAGAGACTTACTCATTTTTCTGCCGAGTTTATCTCGAACTATTGCATGAATATATACATCTTTAAAAGGTACTTGGTTTTGAGTCTTGAGAGACATCATCATCATTCGAGCAACCCAAAAAAATATAATATCAAATCCAGTAACTAAAACTGAGTTTGGAAAAAAGGTTTCAAACTTTTTTTCTTTCATGGCTTGTGCGTTGGGCCATCCTAGTGTCGACATTGGCCAAAGGCCAGATGAGAACCACGTATCTAAAACATCCGGATCTTGATGAATAATCTTTGATTTACATTTAGAACATACCGTTTCCTCTGTTTCGCTAGCCCATTGGTGCTTGCAATCATCGCAGTAAAAAACTGGTATTTGATGGCCCCACCATAGCTGACGAGAGATACACCAGTCTTTTGGATCACGAAGCCAAGAGAAATAAGTATTCTCCCATTCTTTTGGATAAAATTTAGTTTCATCTTTTTCAACGGACTCTACTGCGCTTTTGCTCATGTCTTTAACATTAACAAACCACTGCATCGAAATCATCGGCTCTATGACTGCACCCGATCTCTCTCCGTGACCAACAGGATGCATATGAGATTTGGTATCTAGCAATATTCCTAATTCTTCTAATTTTTTTGAAACTTTTTTTCGGGCTTCTTTTGCAGACATTCCTTTGAATTCCATCCCATGTTCATTCAGAGTCCCATCTTTGTTTAGGATATTTATAATCGGAAGATTGTGGCGCCTTCCAATTTCAAAGTCATTGAAGTCATGGCCAGGTGTTACTTTTAAGCAGCCAGTTCCCTTTTCCAGAGATACATGTTCGTCTCCTATGATAGGAACTTCACGGTTACAAAGAGGAATGATGGCGGTTTTTCCAATGAGATGTTTGTAGCGTTCATCTTCTGGATTAACAGCAATTGCCGTATCACCAAAAAGAGTTTCTGGACGTGTTGTCGCTACTTCCAAATATTCTTCTGAATCTTTGATTTGGTACTTTAAATGATAGAAAGATCCTTGAACTTCTTTGTGTTCAACTTCAGCATCGGCCACTGCTGTTTGAAGAACAGGATCCCAATTAACAATATATTCGCTTTGATAAATTAGCTTTTGATTATAGAGGTCAACGAAGAATTTCTTAACGGCTTGATTCGGAATTGGATCAAGAGTGAAAGTTAAATAATCCCAGTCGCAACTTGCACCCATGGCTTTTTGTTGGTCGAGAATGGTGTTTCCGTATTCTTCCTTCCAAGCCCATATTTTTTTTAAAAATTCTTCGCGAGTAAAATCACGACGAGTTTTCTTTTCTTGTTCCCAAACCATTTTTTCTACTACTGATTGAGTTGAAATTCCAGCGTGGTCAAGGCCTGGTAGAAAAAGAGTTTCATAACCTTTCATTCTTTTAAAGCGGATAAGAGCATCTTGAGTTGTGATATCAAGTGCGTGACCAGCATGAAGTCTTCCGGTTACATTTGGGGGAGGAACAATTATGCAATAAGCTTTGTTGGCCTTGCCTTTTTTAGGTTTAAAATATTTTCCAGATTCCCAAGCAGCATACCATTTAGCTTCGCAGTCTTTTGGAGAATAGGTAGTAGGAAGTTCGTTTGTTGTTTCTGTGCTCATAAATTATGCCTTAATTAATTTCAGAATTGATTCCAGGTCGTTCAAGTCGAGTGTGTGTTGTTCTTTACTGGCGAGATTCTTAAGTTGAATCTGATTTTTTGCAAGTTCATCGCTTCCCATAAGGGTGACAAATTTTACGCCTTTTTTCTCTGCTGTAGGAAAAACCTTTTTAATTTTTAGAGCTTCAAGACCTGTGACAACTTTTAAATTATTTTTTCGTAAAAATTGAGCGAGCTTTATGGTCGCTTCAAGTCCATCTTCCTCTTGAAAGGTCAGTAAGATATCATTAACTGGAATGTCGAAGTTAGGTAGAAGATTATGCACTTCTAAGAAATCTCTCAGAGTTACGTCTCCAAGGCCGAAGCCTACTCCTGGAAGCGGATCTTCGTTAAAAATTTGAAGAAGGTTAGCGTAAGCTCCACCACCGCATAAAGCTCTGCGGTTATCTGGATGTTTGTCGTATATTTCGAAAACAATACCAGTGTAGTAATCTAATCCTCGTACGATTGTAGGATCATATTTTAGAAATTCAGTGATATTCGCTTTTTTCGTGAATTCAATAAAACTATCAAACTGTGATGATATTTCAGCTTGGTTATTCTTTTCTAAAAATATTTTAACATCATCAAAAGTACTTAATTGTAGATAACTATAAAAAATATCCTGAGCATTAGAATCTAATCCGACTTCTCCAACCATTTTTTGGAGAGCTTCCTCGGAAACCTTCTTTGCTTTATCCACTATTTTATAAAGTCTGTGAGTTTGCTCGCCAGTTGCTTTCATAATTGTTTTAAAAACAGCGTCGGCAATTGCCCTATCATTTAATAAAATTTCAAAATGAGAACTACTTGCGCCATAAGCTTGAAAAAGTTCTACCGCTACTTGAAGAATTTCAACTTCACCAAGTCGTCCTGGACTGCCAAAAACATCACAGTTTAATTGCCAATGTTCGCGAACTCTTCCTCGCTGCGGTTTTTCATATCTCATTAAATTTGGAATTGAAAACCAGCGCAATGGCTTACTCGACTCACGGTGAACTTGAGCCACCATACGGGCCAAGGTTGGAGTCATCTCTGGGCGAATAGCCACAAAGCGCTCGCCTCTATCTGTGAACGAATAAATTTGTTCATTAATTAGTTCTTCACCAGATTTGGCTTTATACAGTTCGACTTCTTCCAAGAGAGGTCCATCGTAAGATTCATAACCAAAACTTTCTGCGGTTTTTGTCATCACAGCGAAAAGATAATCGCGAACTCTTTTATCTTTTGGAAAAAAGTCACGAGTTCCACGATAAGGCAGCTTATTGAGAGCCATAGGTATCCTTGAGAGAAAGAGTATTTTCAGAGAAGAAAATTATCATAAAAAGAGTTAAAAGTCTTGTAACCAGTCAGCGTCATCGCTGGGTTTTGGCAGATTTTTAAGATTGAGAGGAGCATTATCCTGGTTGATCCAATCTTCCCTGCTGGGCTCCGGTAAAATAGCATCTGTAGAATTAGTCTCTTCTGTGATTGGATTGAGAATGTCTTCTACTGTTTTTACAGGTGGAACTGTTTTCTTGAAAACTTTTATTTCCTTTAAACTAAAAAACTTAAGCTCGGCAGGAGACTTAATTAATGTTGGAAATTGTTCAAGTATAGTGCTTGATGCCATTAGATAAAAGCTCTCTTCGATATTAATTAACGAATCCATTAGTACAGGAATAAGATCAGATTTAATTAATTCTTGAAAGTCTGGAGAGTCTGGATTGACTTTAGAAACCCATCGATAAATGAGTTGTACTTTTTTATCAATTTTTTTAAGTTCAAGGCGCTCTAATCGACCATTGTTTTTTTGCAATAAATAATCTTTATAATTTGAACTTCCGAGTAATGATTCGCAATCTTGCAGTAGAGCCTGAAGAAACCATTTAACAAAAGGATCTTTGGCTTTTTTAATAGCGTCCTTAATTATCTTGGTAGAGTTTCCATCTATTATTGCCTTTGGAAAACTTTCATTTGTTTTTAAAAGTGTTTTATAAATTTCAACTTTACCAATTAGGAAAATATCTTCTTTACTTAAAACTCTGGCGTAAGAATCGATATTCATAATGGTGGGAAGAATTTTTTCATACCCGATTGAATTTTCAAGACTTTCTACAAGTAAGTTAAGCTCGAGAGGCATATCTTTTGAGCCCTGGATTCTAGTAACAAAAGTGGCATTTTTCACTTGAGAGAAAATGTTTGATGAAAATACAAGAATAAAAATAATTATGAAAAATTTATTCATCTTCTAAATCTTTCTTTTCAGCATTTATACCGGGTACTGCATCAGGCTTTGCTTTTAAAGTATCGATATTTTTAAAGTCCACTTCACCTTTTACGATATAATACTTACCTTTTTCCTGAGTTAATAGAGTTCCATCCATATTGATAATATTAGTTACGGTTTTCTTTTCAGAAAGAGCGGTAATTTTTTTATCGCTAGTATTCAAATTGGCAATATCATAACGTGGTGAATTGATATTTCCTGTATTTTTGATAAATGCAATATTGTCTTTATCAAAATCGCAAACCAGATGGCCCAAATCATTTAATTCAGAAGTATATAGATTTTCGCGCTTAGAAAAATCTTTAATAGGCAAAGGTGACTTGCTAATTGAGCTGCCAATCTTTGAAAAATGGATTCCAAAAACGCCCATAATCAACTGGTCCTGATTTAAACAAATTTCTGCTTTTATCATAGCACTAGGTGCTTTGAAAATAATTTCGCTTTTAGAAGTGTTGCGTTTAAATTCCAAAACGCCATAAATTCCAACTTCACTAAGGTCTGTATAATAAACAGTATTTTCGTCACTCATTAAGACTTGTGGGATGAAATAAGGATTAAGTCGATTATTGAGTTTGATTGAAAATTTCAAAGCAGCGTTTGAGGTATTTTCAAAATTTAAAACTTTGGTATATGGATCATAGTAGGATAGCCAAGTATCATTGAGTAGAAGATTGGGGCTAGTTCCCGTGCCAACTTCCCTTGGTACACTTTCCCCATAATTCACCAAAAAGATATTTTCTTTCGCACGAAGAGAGTAAAAATTATGAAAATGTACATTTTGAAGAATGATCATTTTCTTTCGTGCTGGACTGGCAAAAATAGTATAATTAGTTCCTATATCGCTTTTTAGCATCTCTTGAACTTTATAATTAGTTGAAAAAAGCAAGCTGCCTGATCGTTTTTGATAATAAGTAAATTTCCCATCATTACTAAGAAAGCGGATATTGTTCACAGCTTGTTTAGTCAAAAGTTCAGGCAAAACAATACGAGCTTCAACTCCAAAAATTGAAATTAAATTAACCAATAGTAATGTCAATGCACTATTTTTTAATGCCATAAAGTGTCCAAGTATTTAATGGGTGCAGTTCACTGTGAGCGCTTACAGAATTAAAAATATTTTGCCATAATACCAAACGTGGAGTGTGAATATCGTCAATTGCTGCTCGAAGCACTAACCAAGTTTCACTATGTTTAACAAGATAGCCATCAATTATAAAAGGCATTGGATGACATTGATTCATAACTGTTCTTTGAAATTCTTCAGGGATCAGGTCTTCAACACAACCAATTCCATGAACAACTCCACTTGAAATTTTATCCAGATAAAATTTTAAATCAGTTAGGTTTTTTACAGTTCGACCTTGCGTACCTTTGACTTCGTTGATCATATTCACAAATGAGTAACGCTCATTTACGAAGGCAGTTGGAAAATAGTCAAAAATTGGTCTGCCAATAAATTTAATATCAGCTAATTGCTTTTCTTCCCAAATAACTTTTTTATTACATGAAAGAGTTGTACAAGTTTCAAAATCATAGACGATGAAGCATCCAAATTTAAATTCTGAACGAAGTGGACTATAGGTTCTAGAATCTACTATACGGCATTTCGTTTTAGCCGGCGCCCCTTTTTGTTGATAAAGGATTTTGGCAATAACCTGATCTTCACTAAGTAGCTCATCAACTCTTGAGCCCGGTATATACGCTGTACATTCTTCTTTTTCTTTAACGTGATTCATGTAACAGACTTTTAAAGGCCAGCCTTCGTCGTGTTTAATGTCAAAATTTAATCTGGCAAAAGTATAATTAG
This sequence comes from Bacteriovorax sp., assembly GCA_014377485.1. Classification (GTDB taxonomy): domain Bacteria; phylum Bdellovibrionota; class Bacteriovoracia; order Bacteriovoracales; family Bacteriovoracaceae; genus Bacteriovorax. The sequence continues at coordinate 21,328 of JACMPM010000064.1, forward strand.
CTTCACCACCACAAGTTTCTTTATTGGTTTTTATTTTACGAGGAGAGAAATGGTTTACCAGGCGATGAATATTTGTAATAGCTTCATTGTCGACGCTTCCAGGACAATCATGATAATTGGTTACAAGCTTTGATTTATTTAAGGCATCAGAAATATTGTCACAATTTTGCAGAGGAAAATCAGAAAGGAAGTTTTTATTTCCTCTAGTTTCACAAATACTTGGCTCATTAACTAATTTGGCAGCGCAATTTTTTAAATCCTGTACGGTAACATCTTCCTTTTTACCGAGAAGATTTTGGCATTTGTAACTTAGTTTATAAAGAGGGGCTTCTCCATTGACGACCTTGTTCCATACATCATTTTTTAAATAATTCTCACAAAAGCGTTCAGACGAGGTGATGTTGTTGCAAAGATTATCAATATAAGTTTTTTGCAGAGTAGGAATTTTATCTTTATAAAGATCAACTTGCTTTTGATTTTTTGATTTTTTGATTATTTGCTGAATACGACATAAATAAGGTGTGAATGAATTATCCATCCACTCCTTATGAATTGATTCACATTCGTTACTATTTTTAGGAACAGAAAATTTTATTCCTTCAATTGTTTTTGAGAAATTAGCTTCATTAAAAAGAGTTGCAAATTCACGGTTGTTTAAACATTTCTTTTTGTAAATTTGTTCAAAGAAGTCATTTTTAGGAATAGATGCGCTTTCTGTTATCTTGTCTTTATTCTTAAAAGTGACAAGAATATTTACGATATCTCCTTCAGCTGTTTTCAGTAAATTACTCTCGAGAGAAGAGAGAAATTTACATTCATCTTTTTGCGCTAGTCTTAAAAATTTATCATCAGAATGAAAAATAATTGAACGCATAAACTGAGGATCGATTTTTACATCCTTTAAATCTGAAATGTCCGAGAGCACTTTGAGATTGGATTGAATTTTACTTTTGTTTTTATCATATTGCTTGCGATGAACATCTAGTAATCGTTCAAGGCTTTCAACAATTCCAGGTTTTTCTTCTTGTGAAAAAGCCTTGGTAGAAAAACTACCAAGGCCAATAATAAGAACTATAAATCGTACGATTTTATAAAACTGATTTAGCAAGAATAGAGGCGATGTCTTCAACTTCAAGGTTTTCTGTTTCCTTCACTCCGGCCTTAGACGAGTTAAAGTTAATCATACAATAAGAACACGCAGTAGCCAATTTGTTAACTTCTTTCTCACCGATATCTCTTAAACGATTGTTGACTACATGTTCTCCCTCTGGAAGTTCGTACCACATATTTCCTCCGCCCATTCCACAGCAAAGTGCTTTGTCTTTGCTTCGTACCATCTCTTTTATTTTAAGACCCTGAATAGAATTCAGGATGGCACGGGGGGCATTGTACTGCCCATGGTGACGACCTAAATAGCAAGGGTCATGGAAAGTAAGTGTTTCATCTATTCGAATTGAAGGAACTAACTTACCTTTATCAATTAAATCAGCGAGAAGTTCAGTGTGATGAACAGTTTCAAAAACTCCATCTTCAAACTTAGCATACTCTTTTCCAATAGTATGAAGACAATGTGGGCAGTGAGTGACAACTTTACCAAAATCGTATTGATTCATGTTAGCAATATTTTCAATGGCTATTTCGTTAAAGGAGTATTCATCGCCGAATCGTCTTACTGGATCTCCATTACATTTTTCAGTTTTTCCCATTACCGCAAAACTCACACCAGCTTTTCTCATCAATGCAATTGTGTCTTTAACAACTTTTTGATTTGAGCCATCGTATGAACCTGCACAGCCTACGTAGTAGAGGTAATCAACTTTTTTATCAACTTCGATAACTGGAATGTTTAAACCATCGGCCCATTTGAATCGATCGTGTTGAGCAATTCCCCAAGGGTTCCCTTGAGTTTTAATTTTATTAATAGCATCGGCTGCCGCAGGAGGAATATCTCCCAAAGTTAAAGCTTTGTAGCGTTTTGCTTCCATGATGAGATTCACGTGTTCGATGTTGGCCGGACATTCTTCCATGCAAGCACCACATGTCGTACATGCATCAAGCTCATTGGCAGAAAAAAGAGGAGTTTCACCCCAGATCTCAGCATCTTTTTCACCTTTAGCTGCTGTTGCAAAAGCCAGGTCGCGAGTTTTGGTAATGATTAATTTTGGATCGAGAGGTTTACCGGCTAAATTGGCAGGACATACTTGAGTACAACGTCCACATTCAACACAAGATAATAAATCTAAATTATGTTTCATTGTTAGTTCTGAAAGTTTACCCAATCCAAAAGTTTCGGCACTTTCATTTTCAAAGTTCATAGGTAAAAGTACGGCACCACGACGTGCTGGAGTGACAAGTGCGGCAAAGGGCAACGTGAAGACGTGAGAAAATTTTGAGTAACCAAAACTAGCAATGAAGACCATGGTGTTTACCATATGAAGAAACCATAGGGTGCGATGAGTATAGGCTAGCCCTGTATCATGTAGGCCAAGTTTTGAAAGCATGAGAGCAATTGACCAGCCAACTGGTGACCAGTGTGCCTCATTAATAGGAAAATTTGTTCCAACGATTCGAAGACCTTCGATTAAATACCCAAGCACTACTAAGGCTACAAGCATTGAATACATATAAAGTTCTTGTTTCGGTTTAGTTGCTGAAAGATAACTAGGGCGATCAACATAGCGACGCTTATAAGCAAGGGTCAAACCGAGAAGAACCATAATACCTGCGATGTCTGATAAAAAAGACAAGACGATATACGTTGTTCCTTGAAATGGTCGTAGAGGTGTATCAGCATGTATGGCAACTACGTCTGTAGTAATCCATAAAATAAGAAAACCATAAAAAATTAAACCGTGAAAGATGGCTACGTTTTTAAAACGAGGAACTTTTCCTGTAAAAAAAACAGTATGCAAAAATTTTAAAATGTTTGGTTCTTTGGGGATAAGTTTTTTAAGCCCCATGATCCCTTCACCTTTTGTAATGAAAAGAATCTTGCCATAAATTCCCTTGAGCATAATGGCTGAGCTGGCGAAGAAAAGCAGATACATTAACAATTTAAATATATGCGGAATATTCCACATAATTTCTCTAGTGGCGAGTGTAGCAACATCTCCCATAAGTTCTCCTGTAGGTAACTGCCTTTTAAAGTCGAGTATTTTAATCAGATACAAATCTTTTATCTATAGATAGGATAGTGGAGTTTACCAAAAATTTAAATGAGAAATTTAGCTATTTGAGGCATAATACAAAAGTGTAATCAATTTCTTAGAGATGAAGAATGATCAAGAGACACCTGATCCTACTAGTTGTATTGGCACTTGCAAGTTGTGCAAGAGTACAGACACTCAATTTAGAAAAGCATGACTATTCTGAACGCCCTCACCATATAATTTGGTTTCAAATCGCAGGGTTTACAGAAGAACATATTCCTCTTTTACGTTTCAATATTCCTGAAGCAAACTATCGCACCAGTCTGGAGAAGATCGATTGCCTAGGGAAAATGTGGAATTTTAATCTTTATGAGTTAAGACCTGATTCTACTAGAAGTTTTCTTTCACAATTAAATGGTTCAAAAAATATAAAAGGCCAGTGTGAAGATTTCGAAACGCGGCCAGTTTGGGATTATTTGTCCGAAATAGGTTATGCCTCTAGTCTTTTTGATAGCGGAGCAACTGATGACCAAAGTTTAGAAAAGGCTTTAAAATGTCCTCTGAACAATACACTTAATACAACTAAGTTGCGTTATTATCGCATGGGGCCTGATGCTGCGGGATCAAGTAGCGGTAAAAAGTCATTCCATTATCAAGATTCAATAGTTGGTATTCAAGAAACAATGCGTCCTGGTATCTATTACGATAAGTCTTGTCAGAAAAATATTTGTTATTCGAGTATTTCAAATAATTTTAAAACTCTTTGGGGACAATTTGTAAAAGATCAGCCGGATACATTTTTTTTAGTGCGAGATTTTAATTTTATAAAAGGTTTAAAGAAAAAAGACATTGGTTACGCTAAAGAATCATTGCAAGAAATTGAAAGGATCGTTGCCTGGGTTAATGCCCAGAAACGGGATGATGTTTTGATTTTAATAACTGGAGCAGAGTCACAAAATATCGAATTTCCAAAAGAAGGAAAGCAATGGGCGGAATTTGAACGGTCGGGAAAAAATATTCTTTACAGGAATTCATCTCTGATGTCGCCCGTCATGGCGGCTGGCCCAATGTCCGAAAATTTCTGTGGTCTTTTTGATGAATCTGAAATGTTAAAAAGAGTTTTGCATCATCCAGAGAAAAAACAGTTTAACTGGGATCTTTTAAACCCGTTCACTAATTGGTAAATTCTTCTTTTAAAATGAGATAACTAGTTTTGCAGTAATCGCATTTTGTTTCGATTTCAGTTTCCCCTGGAAGAAAAATTTGATCAATGCCACTGGTTTTAATAATTGACCATAGTCCGTTAAGCATTCGCTCACGCGAACAAGTGCAATTAAATTTAATCTCTCTAGATCCCAAATAAAGCAAACCAATTCTTTCCAGATGAGATTGAATGATGTCGTATTCGCTGGTGTGTTGCTTGAAAAGTTCACTAATATGGCTTTCGTGTTTTTTCCAATATTCCAAAACACTTAAGGTGTGATCTATTTGAATTTTGTTTATATTGATAGAAGGCAATTTCATGATCATAACACTCTGATCACTTTCTTCACTTATAAAGATCTCACTATTAAACTGATATGATTCTCTAAGAATGGTATTAACAACTTCATGAAAATTAACATCTTTTAATTCGATAATTGAAGTATATGGATGGGCTTCATTGGGCATCGTTTTGACAACTCTGCAACGGCCAGTAATGCTTTTTGGAAACTCATTAAAATCTTCAGGAAGAAGAAGCGTTCGCATTTGTCCTTGCTCGCTCATTTCGACTTTTAATCGAAAATAAGGTTCTTCTGAATCGATATAAATTCCCAATCCTTCGCCAGGTTTTAAATAAGCAACCATTAGCTGAATAGAGAGTATAGCGTCCCGAAAATAATGGAATCCACCACCACTATTTGAGTGGATAACGGCAAGATCGCTGATCAACTTTTGCCCTTCTAAGAAGTGCAATGTGAACCCGGCTTTTTGATCAATAAAACTATACAATCGACTTTCTGGAAGCATAATATGAAATTATCAAAAATGTCTCATTTTGTCTTGGAGAAAAGCGTCGTGCTAGAGGTGATTTTTTACGAATCTACTGAAGATCTAGTCAGCGCAAACCTTTCATCAGAAAGCCCATTAATTATTTGTCCAAGCCCGATTGTTGCCGATGGTTTAAGGCGCTTAATGCCAGAGAATCTAGAAATTATAACTATATCAAAATGGGTAACTGACTATCTAAAAACTAAGAATCTTAAAAGATCCAATAAGGCCGAGTTGATGCTTAGGCTGTCCTCTGTCTGGAGACACTATTTTCCAAAAGAGGAAGCTCATCTTTTTTTTAAATCTTTTGAAATGTTTACTGACTTACGTTCTTTTTCTTTAAATCTTGAACTTTTGTCTGAATTTTTAAAAGAACTTGATGAAGTTACAACTAAATCAATTTTACTTTTTTGGACTTTTCTGCAAAATGAACAGATTATTGATGAGCATTTAAGTTACCAGGTAATTTCGGAATGCGAAATTGAGAAACCAATTTGGATCATGGGCTTTAAGCATTTGAGTGGAATTCAAATTGATATGCTTAAAGTTATTAGCGAAAAAACTGATGTTAAAGTCTTTTTTCCAAAAGATGTTTACGTTGAGAGCTTAAGCACGGACTGGATTCGCTGGCTTGTACCGGAAGAAAAAATAGAAATTACCAATGAAGTGAAGACGTTAAAAGTAATCCATTTCCCTAAAAACAAACTAAACATTGTCTTGAATTCAATAAAGAAAATGATTCCAGTTTTTGACCTGGCATTGGCCAGTTCTAATTTGACTCTCAATGCTCGTCAAGAAGTTTCACTGGAGAGTTTATTTTTTAAATCACCAGAAGATTTATTTAAAATGCGGAGAGAAGAGTTAATTGAAGCTCTAAACGAAGAACTTATTATTGGACCCGCAAGCTTGGAAGATTTTTCAATTAAAATTGAAGAAAGGAAAATAAAGGCGCTGGATTCGGAGGATTTTATTTATTATAAAGTTCTTTCGCTTTTATCAGAAGCCTTAGAATTATATGGAGAGTTTCAAGCAAGTGTTGATACTTTTACTTTAAAGATTTTCAAGATGATTTTAGAATTAAATTCTCCAAGAATTTCTCTAGCTACGATTACCAGTAACCCGGAAACTCGTTTATTAGAACTTAATGAACTGCCTTACAAAAAAAGTGAGCATCCATTAGTGATGGTGGCCTCGTCTAATTATGGGACGCTAAAATCACAAGAAGGTAAATATAGTGAAAAAATGATAGAGGCATTGAAAATTATTGCTCCTATCAAAAGATCAGGCTTAGATTTCTCTTATCTCAAAAGTGAGCTTATTCAAATATTATCTAATAACAAAAATATTTTGTTATTAGAGGAAGGATTAGAGGTTATAGATCTTGCATGGAGAGAGATTCTCAAAGGTTTTGAACTTGAAATTGTTAATCCAAAAGCAGACTATAAATTAAAAATTAAGCAAGATTACCTTTTGCCTCTTATCAAGCCTGGTCCTTATACTCCCAAAAATATATCTGCATCCAGACTACAAGTATTCATGGATTGCCCTAGGAAATATTATTTTTCTTATGTTGAAAAAATTGACCATCGTCCAACCGAGCGTTTAAAGATTGCAGCTGATGAAATGGGAACAATTGAACATGAAATAATTGAGCAATATTTTATTGGCAGAAAAATTGATTCAAGTTTAATTTTTGAACCAAAACTTCATGAAGAACTGTGTGTTAAAGCACTAGATGGTTTTATTTCAAGTCACAAAATTATTTTAAATGAAAAAACAAAACTCACAACTTTTTACGAATTACTTCATTACACCCAAAATGGAATTGAGTTTCTAATAAACTTCTGTCACGAAAATCGGGCTGACGGAATTAAGTTTGAACATAGCCTCGGCGAGAATCCTTGGAAACTCGTGGGCTCAATTGATTGTTTGGTTTTTCTTGAAAATGACAAAATAGCTCTGTTTGACTTTAAACGTTCAGGGGCAGCGATTGGATCGAAACGCGATACAATGGCTTTTGATAAAATTCAAATTTGGGCATACTTAATAGTTGTGCAGCGTTTTCAAGAAAAACAAATACACACCTGGGGCTATCTCAATCTTTCTGAAATAGAAGCTTCCCAAATTTATAATGAATCAGAGTCACTCGTTATGAGTACAGATAAGATGGATGATTTTCAAATTTGTCTTGAGAAAGTTATTGAAGAAATGAAGGCAGAGGTTCAGTTCCGAGCGGTACCGAGAACTAATAAGGTATGTGATTTTTGCGAAGTTCAATTGTTTTGTTCTAAAGGGAGTTGTGTGGAATGATTTCAATATTATCCAAACGATCTCCAAACGAAGAACAACAAAAAGCCATTTTTCATTCAGGAGGAAAGCTTCTCTCGGCCGGAGCTGGTTCTGGAAAAACCTTTGTTCTTATTGAACACTTGATTTATTTGTTAAGCCAAGTTCAAAAAAATACAGCAAGCAGTGATTGGAGCAAAAGCATTTCTTTCGAACTTTCAAAAATCGTTTTAATGACTTTTACTAAAAAAGCTTCAGGCGAAATGTCAGTTCGTATGATGAAGCGGATAGAAGAAATTCTGGAAGAGGCACGTGCCGATGATGATGGATCTGACTTTATTTTTTGGAGTCAAGTTCGACAAAACTTGTCCTCATTGAACATCACTACGATTCATGGATTTTGTCACCGATTGCTTCGTTTAGGATTTTGGAGCGAATTTCCACAAGATATAAATTTAGTTTCTTCAATTGAGCATAAAGATAAATTACAAAAAATATTTGATAAATGGTTCGCTGAAAATCAAAAGACTCTCGATCCAATCTTCCTTGCCAGTTCTCATTCGTTGTTGGCTGCAATGATTGAAATTTTTTCTTCACCTGAATTGAGAGTTCTGTGGACCGATCCAAAATCCTCTATTAGCTCAGAAATTGAAATAGACCATTTTTTTTCACAACTAATTGATGTCAAAGGTTATCGTTCACTTTTCGAAGACAGCATAGATTTGCAAGCACCCGAAAAAGAAAAATCAAAAAAATGGTATGATCTTCTGATTCAATTTAATGAAATTATGATTAATCACGGCTTAATCAGTTCTTCAAATTACTTGATGTATGGTGAGTTTTTTAAAACCATTTCACGATTTCCAGTCACTAATTCAAAAGAAATTTTAGCTCATCAGAAAGAAACGCTCAATGCAATTAGAGAATTTAAGAATGATCTAAAGGAATTAACCGAGGACTTAAAGGCCCTGAGTGAAAACTTTGAGATTTATAAAAAATGGGTTGCAACTATTTCCTCTCTTTTTCAATATATCAACTCTCATTATTTCGAGATCGACGGATTTTCTTTTTCAGACCTAGAGTATTATGTTTTGGAAGGTTTAAAAAAAACAGAAGTACTGGCAAAAGTTCAAGAAAGATTTACATATTTCATTGTCGATGAATTCCAGGACACATCTTTTATCCAGTTTGAAATACTAAAAAATCTTATTGGTTCAAACTCTGAAAAAATATTCTGCGTTGGTGATAGAAAGCAGGCGATTTACGGCTTCAGGGGAGGAGAGTTACAAGTCTTTGCGGACTGTGCTCAACTTTTAGGATCAGATAATAATTATTTTTTAAAAAACAACTTTAGATCTTTGAGCTCGATTATTGAGTTTAACAACCAATTGTTTGAACAAGTATTTCCTTTAGGGTTAAAGTTTGAAGGATTAGACCCTCATAGTGTTGAGATGGAAGCCCAGGTGATTCCAACCAAGGATTCAGATCAAAGTGGAGAAGTAGTAGCACTCAGATCTGAGATCACAGGAAATAATAGCGATCTTGACCTCGATCAACTTGAATCTATGGTTTTAAGTGAACATATAAAAAAATTGCTTTTGAATAATGATTATCAGACCATTTGTATTCTCTATCGAAAGCTTAAGCCCAGCAGTCTTTTGTTGGAGCATCTATTGGCCAGCGATATTGCTTTTGGTGCTCAAATTAAAATTAAATTTTCAGATGATCCTTTAATTAATCTTTTTTTATATTTAATTGAACTTCACCTAAATAAAAACGATCTTAATAAAAAAGCATCGACATTTATTTTGCTTCAAACTCTCTTAACTATCTTAGACGTTACGACATTTAATCATGATTTAATCGATCAGTTTTACGTAGACTTGAAAATTCTTGGGTTAAGGTTATCGTTCCATAAGTTTGTTTTTGCGATTGGATTGTCTAATTCTTTTCATGCCCAAAACGCTGAACTTATAGACGCTATCTGCAGACTTACCAAAGAAGATATCGTAAGAGTTTATCATTTACTCAAAAATGATGAGGGTGAGGATTATGCTTGCGAGATGATGAGCGGAGAGGCAGGAGCCAACGCGAATAAAAGAATCATTATTATGTCGGCCCATGCTTCCAAAGGACTGGAGTTTGATGCAGTCCTGCTTGGCGGTGTTCATACCAATGGACGCTATAACGGCATGAAAAATCATGTTGGAAAATTTCCTCATAGTTTTAAATGGAAAAAAACTTTTGATCAAAAACGATTTTTTAAATCTCCATTTTATCATTTAGAATCTGAAATTCTCACACTGAAAGATTTTTCTGAAAGCAAGCGATTGCTCTATGTAGCTTGTACTCGGGCTGTGAAACATTTAGCATTTGCCGATTTATGGAGCGTTGTGAAAGATGCGCCAAAAGATCTATATACCTACGATAATAGCTGGATTCAAGCCTTGCGTTTAAACAACACTTTTAGGATTGAAAGTTCTCTTCCTAACGTCGATCAAGAAAGGGTTGATATTTCACTTATTCAACGCGATCCGCTTGGAATGCTCGCCCACAAAAGAAATTCTTCTCTAGGACTTATTTCGGAACTCTCGGTGACAAGGCTCGCAACTATTGCAGATTGTCCTTTTAAATTCTATTTGCAAAATATTTGTAAGATTGATTCAGTAGAAAAAGTACCAAGTTTTAGATTGGATGAAGAAGTTGATAGCGAAGTAGAAGTTTTTTATTCGTCTAAAAAACGTGGTACGGAAGTTCATAGCATTTTATCTAAACTTTTCCTAAATGAGATTGAACTCAGTAATGTGCCTACCAAAGAAAAAGCAAAAATTTTATGGGCCTATAATCTTGCAAATAGGTTTCAAAATAAGTTTGAAGTCATTAGCGAACGAATGATTAAATTCTCTTTTTTTGGTCAGATGATAAGCGGAACTCCGGATTTAGTATTTATCGATAAAGATGAAGAGATCGTAGTTTGGGATTTTAAAACTGGAATTCGCAATCCAGAAGGTGAAGCGAGCTATTGGTTTCAATTAATGAGCTATGCTTATGCCTATGCTAATCTGGCCCAATTTACTCCAGATAAAAAAATTGAATTATCACTTCTCTATTTAGATCAATCGGAAGTAGCTACAAAAAATATTTCACTCAACGAAATCACTCAAATACTTTTTTCTAATTGGAGAAAAACTGAGTCTCTTAATCAAGTTAATCCTGACCATTGTCCTCACTGCGAATACTCCTCTATTTGCCGAAAAGGCGAAAAATCTACACCTTTGCCGAAGTAGTTGCGAGCACATCAGCCTGTGTTAAAATAATAATTAAATTCTATGACCTAAATGGATTGGCGACTTTTAAAGCAGGATGCGTATGAAATCAAAACTTTTGGCCTTATTTCTTTTGCTCTCACTATCTGTAACTTCTAAAGTCTTTGCTAGTGAAAAGGACATATACGAATTCTCGTGGCTTGATCCAGACAAAGAAGTTTACGTTCTTCAAAATAGAAAATTTAGAAAAGCAGGTCACTTGCATGTAAATGCTGGTGGGGGAATTACAACTTCAGGTGCATTTGTAAATTCAACAGCAATTCAAGGACGACTTGGATATTTTATTTCAGAAGATTTTGGATTTGAAGGTATGTATTCAAAAAATACTGGAAAAGAAAATGATACAGCTAAAGGCGTGAGAAGCTCTGGTCCTCAAGGTACTGGTACAACCCCATTCAGAAGAATTGTAGATAATTACTGGGGAGTGATGGCACTTTGGTCACCATTCTATAGCAAAATAAATACGTTTAATAAAATTGTTTATATGGATTGGATTTTTGGTGTGGGGTACGCATCGTTAAAAGAAAAAAATAATAAACTCGCTTTCGTTAGCGCTTCCATGGCCAATATAGAATCAGTTGAGAGCCATGGCGGAATCATGTGGGAAGCGGGATTGAAGTTTTACTTGGATCAATCATTCAGCATTCGCACCGACTTAACAGCAGTTCACTACAGCACGAATAATATTTCGACTCCTGGAACTTCTTATAAGTCTAACTACGATGCAACTATATCTTTAGGTTATTCATTTTAATTAGGGAGAGAGTATGAAGAAGTCTTTCTTATCGATTATTCTTCTCACTTTTGGAGTGAATGCACATGCCTCATTTCAAGGTGCTTGGAAAATATACCAAAGCGGCGACAAAAGCCGTTATCCGCAACTTGTATCAGAACTAATACAAGAGAAAATGTATTTCAGTGCAATTCCTTTTATCAAGGAATACCTCGCGACGACCAATAGGGTTAATGATGCGGTAGTTGATAAAATTCTCGATGAGCTCATTAGTGAAGTTGGGGTAAAGCAATTTGAGGTTTTACCTTCAAATATTCTTGAGAAATCCAATGCACCTACTATTCGTTATATTCTTGCGAGAAAAGCTTTTCGCCAGGGAAAATATGATCAAGCTTTGAAATATCTGGATAAAAATATTGAAGACTGGAATCCAGTAAAGCCTTTTGCTTTATTGTTGGAAGGAAGTATTTATTCTGTGAGTAAGCGCGAGGAGCAGGCCACTCGAGTTTTTAAAGAATGTGTCGATGTAGCTGAAACACATATAAAGAAAGAAAAAGATAAAGACCGTTTAAGACAATTAAAAATCAGCAGAGATTATTGTGTGGTTGGTATTCCTAGAGCACAGTTTGCTCTTGGGAAATTTGATGCAGCCTATTCGAGCTATCTTGATTTAGAAAAATCATCTTATATTTGGCCAGAAATTTTATTTGAAGAAGCTTGGAATAGTTTTTATTTAAAAGACTATAACCGCACTCTTGGGAAACTTGTTACCTATAAAGCTCCAGTATTTACTTACATCTTCAATCCAGAAATCGAAGTTTTAAAAGCCCTTTCTTATATGGAACTTTGTTTATGGGATGATTCAAAAAAGACAGTTGAAGATTTTTATACAAAATACGAAAAGGATAATGAAAGTTATAAAAAATTTATCGATTCGATGGGGAAAGATTACAAGCAGTACTACTCGCTTGTAAAAGAACACTCAGAAGGAAAGATTAAAAATAATGCAATATTAAATACGGCATTAGCTTCGATTGCCAGAGATCCGGCCTATCTTGAACTTTATAGTTCTTTCAATGCTGGTCGTGATGAAATAGAGCGCATGAAATCTGTAAGCAATGACAGATTGAGAGCGGTTTTAAATGAAAATTTAAAAGAATCTCTCAATATGCAACGCAATCTTATTGGTAGTTATATTCGCGGGCAACTTCAACTCTTTGCTGCTCAAATCGTAAGGTCGTTTGAAGATATGAGTTATATAAAGTTAGAGGTACTTTCAAAAAGAAAAACTGAACTTTATGACAACGTTTCATTGACCACAGATGCTGCTCGAGCTCGCGGCGATATTGCACATTTAAGAAGATCGGATAAACAGTATTTTTGGACATTTAATGGGGAATTTTGGGCAGACGAATTAGGTGACTATGTCTTCTCGCTCAAATCAGAATGTAAATAATTTATGAAAAGAAAATTTATTTTTATTTTATGCTTAGGATTTATCTTCACTTCAATTGTTAACACAGCTCATGCTGATGTTGAACAAAGAAGAACAGAGCTACTAAAAGTTCTGGATGAAGAATTGCGTGAAGTTACAAGACTAAATAAGCAGATTGGCTCTCAAAGACCAGATCTCATGCTAAGAATGGCGCAAATTCTTTTAGAGAAAGGCCGATTGCTGAAAGATTTGGAAAATCAAAAATACTTAGAGATCCCGGCGATTGATAGAGAAAAAACAAATAAAGAAGATGCTTTTAAAGAGTCTCGTCGTTATTTTGATCAGGCTCAAAAAACCGTCCTGGTTCTTTTAAAGAAATTTCCAAAATTTGATGAAAGGGCAGATGCTTATTATATTCTGGCCTATAACGCTAAAGAAATAAAACAAGATGATCAGTCTAAGAAATTTTTTCAAAAAGCCTTGGATGAGTCTCGGGGCGGATCAGTAGTTGGGGACAAATCTCGAATTGCTCTCGCAGAAATTTATTTTAATAAAGGCTCTTTTGATAAATCAATGACTCTTTATGAAGCAGCTTTAAAATCGAAACGAGACAAATGGTGGACTAAAGATGCTTTCAACCTCGGTTGGAGTTATTTCAAGATGGGTAAATATGACAAAGCCATTAGCATAATGACTGAATCGTATGAGCTTTCAAAAAATAATAAATTTATAGATATGTCCAAGAGTATCGAACGCGACCTTGCTTTTTTCTATACAGAAGCGGGACGTTCAGATGAAGCCATCGCTTTCTATAAAAAGAATGGCAAAAGTGTCAGCGAAGTTATGCTCAAAGTTGGACGCTATTTGAAGACTCAAGGTAAATATGCTGCTGCAGAAAAGACTTTAGGTGATGGCATTCAATTTAAACAAAACGAGAAAGAAGAGATTGATTTTAATATTGAACTTCTTAGTCTTTATGAGAAATTTGGCCGTGATCAAAAACACTTAGAAGCTTGTAGAGCACTTGCTCTCCAATTCTCGAAAGGAACATTGAATGCAGATCAAGTCGACATTTTGAAATTTAATGTTCAAAAAATGTCTGCCATGATTCAGCGGCAATTGGTTGATAAAATTTACGATCATAAGGGGGATATTCGCGACAAAAAAGCAGAAGCATCGAATGAATATTTCATGATTAATGCTCTGGTAAATCCCTCGAAGTCTCAAGAAGATTATTTCCATGCGGGGGAGACTTATTTCGCTATTGGTAAATACGATAAAGCCGTTCCTCTCTATGCAGAGTCGATTAAAAGAGCTCAGAAAAATACTGATAAAAAAACAGAAGGTTTAGCTAGTAACGCCTTGATGGTTTCGCTTGGAAAAGGTGTAAAAAAAGCAACGTCGGAAGAATTCTTAATTCCAGCTTATGAAAGCTTTCTTTCATCTACTCCAAAAGGTGAAAAATCCAGTGTAGTTTATCAGCGTTTATTTTCAGCTTATATGGAAAAGAAAAATGTCGCTTCGGCATCAATCGTACTTATGAATTATAAGACTGCTCTACCAGTTGAAAACGAAACACAGGAAAAAATGTTAGCCCAGGTTATGGATTTTTATAAAGACAAAGGTGATAAGGTTTCTCTTGCAAATTGGGTAAAAAGAATTGATTCTAACGAATTTAAGGTGAGCCCTGAATACGCTAAGAAAGTTAAAACATTAGTACTCGGAATGCAGTTTGAAAAAGTGGAACAAGCAAGCACTAAGGGTGATAAAAAAGGTGCCCTACGTGGTTACTTACAAATTTATAAATCTCTAGAAAGTGATTTTGAAGCAAAAAAGACAGCGGCTTATAATATAGCAGTTCTTTTTTATGAGACTGGCGATTACAAACAAATGTTCTCATGGGCTGACCGTTCAGCTAGCATGATGGGCGTTCCGGAACTAATAAAATTTGAAAAAGATTATATTTTATTTTCGACTGATCTTTTTCAACGCCGCCAGTTTACGGAGTCGGCTAATTTAAGTGAAAAAATCTTTGATAAGCTTTGCGCAAGTGACTCAAAAAATAAACGCGTTTTCTTTAAGAACGCCAACGTTATTTATCTAGCTGAAAGACAATTCGAAAAGAGTAAAAACTTATTAGCAAAAGCTCCTAAATGTGGAATTGGTAACGATATCATTCTTCAAGGATACCTTGATCATTTAAATGAACTAGCTGCTGCAAGCAAGTGGAGCTCGTTCAACGATATAATTCATATGCTGGAAGTATCAAAAGAAATGTGGCCTCAATTAATTTACCCATCATCATTATTAGCCAATGAGTTAGAAAATATCGGCAGAGTAGATGACTCTAAGAAAGTCCGCAGCCGAATGATGTTTTATTATGATAATTCTAAAAAACAAAAGTTAGATATTCCACTTGAGGCCCTAGATGCGATTTCGTTGATTCGCTTAAGTTCATTGGAAGCTCAATTAAGAAAATTAAATGAAACGAAGTTTGCTTTCCCTGAAGTTGAGTACAACAAAACTTTAAAAAGTAAGTTTGCCCAGTTAGATCGCATATCAACTGAAGCCGTTTCAATTGCAGAAATGGGGTCGGGGATTGGGATTGTAAAAGCTTATCGTTACCTGGTAAGCGGACATGAGTCTTTAAGAGATGAAGTGATTAACTTTACTCCTGAAGGAAAGTCACCTGAGTATATTGCTTCTTTTAAAAAGAGTATGGCGAAATTAGTTGAACCACTTTCAAAACAAGCCAGAGAGTTTAGAGAGACGGCGATTAAGAAAATTGAAAAAGAAAATATTCTCTCTGCAGATAACGGATGGTTTCTAATTAAGAACGAGTACTCGTTTATCCCAGAATTTTTTAGTGAATCTGGATCAGCGTTAATGGATAAGGCGGGAACGAAATGAAAAAACTATTACCTTTAATACTTCTTCTTTCTGCCTGCGCGAGTACTCCCGATAATAATTATCGCAAAAGTGCTGCTGATGAAAATGCAAAGCCAGAAGAAGAGTATGGCTGGGTTGATCAATTAAATTTTGATAAAAAGACAGAAACTAAGTACCAATCGGATAAAGATGAATTTAATATTTCATCTGAAGAATCGAGCCATGCTTTAGTGAAAGAGTCTCTTGCAAATTTATCCCCTTCACGACTGGAAGAAACACTTACCAAAAATGATGATGTACTAACCAAGATGAATATTGAATGCTATCAAAATAAGTTTGATGATGCTCTGAAGATTGCTGACGATGTGTATGGCGAGTACAAAAATAATACGAGCTATTGGAATCAACTAGGAACTTGTTATTATTTAAAAGCTGATTACGCCAAGGCTATTCTTTTTTATAATAAATCACGAGACCTGGATTCAAAATTTGTTCCACCTGTAAATAACTTAGGTGTCGTTTACAGCAAGCTTGGGAAATTTCAAAAGGCACTTGCAGCTTTCAAGAAAGCATCGGACATGGGCACTTTTAGCGTGACTCCAACTTTTAATTTAGCTCAACTCTATCTACGCTTTGGTACTGTTGGAAAAGCACTTCCCATTTTCCAAGGCCTTCAAAAGAAAAGTCCAAAAGATATCGAAGTGAATTCTGCATTAGCTTCAGCCAATTTATTAATAGGCGAGCTTGCAACGGCGATTCAAATTTATACGACAATGGATAAAGAGACTCTTGCTAAACCCAATGTCGGGTTGAATTATGCTGTTGCTTTAAAATTATCGAATCGTCCTGTTGATGCACAGACTGTTTTTGGTAACGTCACGGCTGCAACTAATATCGATATAAAAGAATATGCTCAACGAGTAGAAAAATTTATTAGGAATTAATTTATGAAAAAGTTTTTAATCCTCTCAATGATCTGTCTTTCTTTTACGACTGTAGTACTTGCTGGGGATAATGAGCAGGTATTAGTTGATGGAAAAGAGACAACTGTAGGAAATAGGAAAATTGTTTATACATACAAGCAATTTGAAAAATTTGATTTTGATGATTTGAATATTGAAGGTGGAACTGGAGCACCCGGAGACCTTTCCGTTTCACCTGTCCACGAAAAGCGCTTTACTAATCGACTGCCATATCGAAAATCATTTACCGTCGAGATCAAAAAAGGGATTGAACGCGTTCGTTAGTAAAATATTTGAAACGACACTCTTTTGAGGCAATTTTATTGACTAATTTTCAATATCATCCTCGTAAAATCAGACCCTTAATCCCGCTCAGCAGCATTTCAGTCAAGATCGCTTATAATGTTTAACATGAGCGTATTAAGGGCATTTAACGACATTCATTTTATTCGCAACATGACGAGATTAAAGCTCGTATTGCTAATTAGCTTTAGCGTTTTGATGTTGTTTCAATTTCTCATTGGCTTTAGAGATTTTGAGGACTATTTGGTCGTTTTCATTTTTGTTTTATTCTTGAACGATCTCTATTTTAAAATCAAACGACCTCAGACCATTTTTTTTCAAGAAGAGCGTATAAAACGATTAGCAATGTCAGCGGTATTTCTGGGCTTGTTTTTGCTGCCTTTCATATTTGATTCAGTGAATGTTTCAAATGCAACAAGACTCACACTTTATAAACTTGGATTTGTTTTATGGGCTCAAGTCTTTTTAATTGATTCATTTCTTCATTACAAACAAACTCATTCCAAACAATGGCTGGTGTTTGCAAATTTAGCTATGCTGATGATTATTGTCGGGGCTTTTATTGGATAAAATAAAGGCTTAGTAGTTTTCTGGAAAAAGCTTTCTTTCAATTCCTTCAATAAAAATATGAATACATTTGATATGAACTTCTTGGATGCGATCGCTGATTGCAGAATCGACTATTAGACTTACGTCCACCATGTCTTTTAGAGCGCCTCCTCCTTTTCCAAGGAGACCAACAACCTTCATTCCCTTTTTCTTTGCAGCTTCTACCGCAAGGATAATATTTTTAGAATTTCCAGAAGTGGAGATGGCCAAAAGAACATCGCCTTTATTCCCCCAGGCTTCTACATAGCGAGAGAAAATAAATTCATAACCATAATCATTTGAAACGCATGTGAGGTGTGAAGCATCGGTAATGGCCATCGCCGGAAGAGGGGCACGTTCTTTTCTAAAACGTCCGGTGAGTTCTTCTGCAAAATGCATGGCATCGCATAGTGAACCGCCATTTCCGCAGCTAAAAATTCTTCCATTATTCTTATAAGACTCAACCATCAACGAGATGGCCGAGTCAATATTTTGAAGATTAGTTTGATTACTTACAAAGCTATTCAATACTTTTTGTGCTTCCTGAAGAGATTCAGCAATAAACATTTTTTATGCCATCTCTTCTAATGATTTTTTAATTTCGTCTTTGGCTTGTACTCCCACAAGAGTTTTCGAAGCTTGACCATTTTTGAAGAAAATCATTGTAGGAATCCCACGAACTCCGTATCTCTGAGCAAGTTCTGGATTGTCATCTACATTAACTTTTAAAATATCTGCTTTTTCGCCTAATTCTTTAGCTACTTCATCAAGTATTGGTCCCAGTACACGGCATGGTCCACACCACTCTGCCCAAAAATCTACTAATACTGGTTTACTTGCTTTCAAAACGTCATTGTCAAAATGTGCTACGTCGGTTTTATTCACTGATCCCATAACGGACTCCTTCTTAATGTTGAATATATATTACCTAAGTACAAGACGAGTGAAAAGGCTTTAAATTTTCCGCTTTGCATTTCAGTAGGGTGTCATTAAGATTGATTTATGGATAGAAAGTATCTTCTGGAAAAAGCCATTCGTGTCGCTAAGTTAACTCGTCTAATCGCTAAAGGGATTGACCTGTTTATCGTGCTTTGTTTCTCAATTTGGCTCTATCCTCTAGGTCTTGTTCTAGGCATTGTCTATATTGCACTTTCAGATGGATTGAGTAATGGACAGTCGGCCGGCAAGAAATTCATGGGTTTTGCAGTTAAATCTCTTGAAGATGGTTCACCTTGTTCTTACAAACAATCTGTCATCAGAAATCTTCCTTTTATACTTCCACTTATGTTGGCGATCGTTCCTTTTTGGGGGTGGATTCTCGGTGGAATTTTAGCAGTTGCCCTAATCGGCTTAGAACTTTATTTACTCTACAATTTAGATTCGGGTCACAGATTAGGCGACGTAATGGCCGACACATCTGTAATGGCCAACGATGATAATTTTGTAGGTGTCAAAAACAGAAAGACCAGTTGGTTCGCAACGAAAACAACTACCACAATCTAATATTTTTTGTTACTTTCTAGCCAAAATACCTAGAAGGAAATAACCCAATGTCTAAAACACGTTTGATAATTGTCGACGTCTCTAATTTTATATTCCGCGCTTATTTTGCCATTCAACGTCCTATGACATCTCCAACCGGTATTCCCACCAAAGCAGTTTATGGCGTGCAGAGTATGATGCTGAAAATGCTTTCGGAGCATAAACCAACACATATTTTTTTAGCGCGAGATACGAAAGGTGGCTCTTTCAGAAATAAGATATATCCCCAGTACAAGGCCAATCGTTCTGCACCACCGGAAGATTTGATTCCACAATTTGCATTGATTGATAGATTGATTAATTTAATGAATCTTCCAACATTTTCACACGATGATTATGAAGCGGACGATATTATTGGAAGTGCATGTGTGCAGTGGAAAGATCAATTTGATGAAATTTATATAGCTTCCGGCGATAAGGACTTAATGCAATTTGTAGGCGGCAATATAAGAATGCTGGATACAATGAAGGACAAGCTTTATACACCTGCCGATGTTGAAGAAAAAATGGGAGTTCGTCCAGACCAGATCGTAGATTATTTATCAATTGTAGGGGACGCTTCCGATAATATTCCCGGAATGAAAGGTATTGGTGCGGTTGGAGCAGCCAAGCTTTTGAAAGAGTATGGAACGTTTGAAAATATTATTGCACACACAGACCAACTCAAAGGTAAAAAAGTTATAGAAGCTTTTACCGATCATTTAGAACTAGGATTGTTGTCAAAAAAATTAGTCCAGATAACAACAGATTTAGAATTAGGACATACACCAGAAGAAACATCAATTCACTTTTATCCTACTGATGAACTCTTGGAATATATGAAAGAGTTGGGATTCACCAGTGCCATTGCCAAATATAAAGAGATGCGTTTTCAATATCACATTGCACGCGAATCAGATAAAAGAGTTGGAGATATTTACGTAGACGAAAAACTAGATAGCGAATTATTTAAAACTTCAACCGCGACAACAGTGAATTTAGTTGAGGTCGACCAAAATAATTTTGATGAAGTTGTTAATCTTGTTCTCGAGGCAAAGACCTTTGCACAGCATATTCTATATGACAGTGAAGATATTTATGCTCGACAAATTCACCGTGTATATTTTGCTTTTGACGACACAAACGCCTATGCCATCGATCGTAATTTTGTAAGCCAGTTAATTCCAAAAATTTGGTCAAATTCCGAAATAGAAGTTATTGGTGGAAACTTAAAACGCGACTTCGTTTATTCCTTAATTAATAAAATTGAATTTAATGCAAAAAGATTTGATATAAGTCTTGCTCATTTTAATATCAATACCAATTCACGACATGATGTTGATCTTTTAGCAAAAGAATATTTACAAATAGAAATGGGAGCGGATGAACATTTGGCAAATGGACAGAGAGCTCAATCTCTTTTTCTACTTTCTAAAATATTTAAAACTCATTTAAGTGAACTCAATCTCCTTGATATTTACAATACGATCGATTTGAAAATTCTTCCCGTGCTGGCAAAAATGGAAAGAGAAGGAATTTCACTCAACGCCAATTACTTACGCGAATTCGAACTAGAACTTACAAAAGAAATAAAAAGAGTTGAAGCTAAAATCTTTGAAGTCTCAGGCGAAGAAATCAATCTCAATTCACCCAAACAAGTTGGCGCTTTATTATTTGATAAATTGCAATTGCCTGTCGTTAGAAAAACCAAAACGGGATATTCAACAGACGCAGATGTACTAGAAGCACTTGACGGTATGAATATTAGCGAAATTCCGGGATTACTGCTCACACATCGAGAGTATGGAAAGATTCTTTCAACTTATGTAAAAGCACTTCCCGAATTGGTAAATCCAACGACTAAACGTATTCATACTAATTATAATTTAACTGTGGCACAAACAGGAAGACTTTCATCGACTAATCCCAACTTACAAAATATTCCGGTAAAAAGTCCAATGGGCGAAAAGGTGAGAAAGGCCTTTATTGCTAAACCTGGAAAAATTTTGTTAGCTGCCGATTATTCGCAAGTTGAATTACGTTTATTGGCACATTTTTCTGAAGACCCGACAATGCTTAAATCTTTTCAAGACAATTTGGATATTCACATTCAAACAGCATCTGAAGTCATGGACATTCCTTTGTCCCAAGTCACAAGCAAGGACCGCTCGATGGCTAAAACTGTCAATTTTGGATTGATGTATGGCCAGTCATCATTTGGATTAGCCTCTACCTTAAAAATCTCCAGAACTGATGCTAAGGCTTATATAGACACATATTTTGCACGCTTTAGTTCCATCAAAAATTTTTTAGATAAACTCAAAGACAAAGCAGAACAAACTGGTTACGCCGAAACTTATCACGGCAGAAAAAGATTCCTGCCGGATATTCATTCTCAAAATAGAACGATCAAGGCCCAAGCAGAACGGATGGCAATCAATAGCCCAATTCAAGGGACTGCCGCGGATATTATTAAAATTGCCATGATTAATATAGACGCTGAAATGGAAAAACGTCAGCTGAAATCCAAAATGCTTTTACAGGTACACGATGAACTAATTTTTGAAGTCGAAGAAGATGAAATCGATACAATGAAAGAATTGGTAAAACGTGGAATGGAAACAGTGGTTGATCTGAGAGTCCCCTTGAAAGTAGAAATGGGTTTTGGAGTTAACTGGTACGATCTCAAATAAATTTAAAGTGATTTATACAGAAAATTGATAGGCATCTTGATCTCTGAATTTAAACTGAGCTTCACCGGGCATGTATTAGCTATTTTTTCTAACTTCTCTTTCTCATTTGGCGAAAGCTGATCCGCGAGATTTTGAGGGGCCATGGGTTAAAGTACAGTTATCGCCTTCATAAAGACCTGAAATTTCCACCATAAAATTCTTCCTTTAATTAATTATTGTTCTTGATTTTAATACCTTTTAAATGAAAAGTAACAAATGACAAACCGAGCCAATAGAATTGTTGAAAAAAAATTCAGCCATCACCCTTGACACTGCTACAGTCACTATCACATTGTTGTTGTAATTTTTATTTGGAGGAACCCATGCAATTGAGACCATTACAAGACCGAGTTGTAGTTCAACGCTTAGATGAAGAAACTAAAACAGCTGGTGGAATTATCATTCCAGACAGTCACACAGAAAAACCAGCACAAGGAAAAATCGTTGCTGTTGGATCTGGTTACAGAAATACTGACGGAACAATCAGAAACCTAGACGTAAAAGTTGGGGACACTGTTATTTTCGGAAAATATTCTGGAACTCCAGTAAAAGTAGAAGGAAAAGAAGTTCTTGTTATGAAAGAAGATGAGATTCTTGGAATCCTTCAATAATTAATTATTAAATAAATCACAGGAGATCGATATGGCTAAGGAATTAAAATACTCTGAAGACGCTAGAACACTAATTTTAAATGGTGTTAACGCTTTAGCAAACGCTGTTAAAGTTACATTAGGACCTAAGGGAAGAAACGTTGTAATCCAAAAATCTTTTGGAGCTCCACACATCACAAAAGACGGTGTGACAGTTGCTAAAGAAATTGAATTAGAAAACAACTTCGAAAATATGGGCGCGCAAATGGTAAAAGAAGTTGCGCAAAAAACTAACGAAGATGCTGGTGACGGTACAACTACTGCAACTGTATTAGCTCAAGCTATTTACAGAGAAGGCGTAAAGCTTGTTTCTGCTGGACATAATCCAATGGATCTTAAGCGCGGAATCGATCTTGCTGTTGAAAAAGTTGTAGCAAGACTTAAAGAAATGTCTAAAGAAGTTAAGACTTCTGAAGAAATTGCTCAAGTTGGAACAATCTCTGGAAACAACGACATCGAAATCGGTAAACTTATTTCTGAAGCGATGGCAAAAGTTGGAAACAACGGTGTTATCACTATCGAAGAATCAAAAACTGCCGAAACAACTCTTGAAGTTGTAAGAGGGATGCAATTTGATCGTGGATACCTATCTCCATACTTCGTAAACAATCCAGAAAAAATGGAAGTAACTTTTGATAACTGTAATATTCTTATAACAGAGAAAAAAATCTCTTCAATGAAAGAAATTCTTCCACTTTTAGAAAAAACTGTTCAATCAGGAAAACAACTTCTAATCATCGCTGAAGACATTGACGGTGAAGCATTAACAACTTTAGTTGTTAATAAGCTTCGCGGAACTCTTCAAGTGGCGGCTGTAAAAGCTCCAGGATTCGGAGATAGAAGAAAAGAAATGTTAAAAGACATTGCTATCATCACTGGTGCGACTGTTATTTCTGAAGAACTTGGAATGTCTCTAGAGACTTCTGGAGTTGAAGTAATGGGATCTGCAAAAAGAATAACTATCGACAAGGAAAAAACTATTATTGTTGATGGAAATGGAACTAAAGCTGATATCCAAGCTCGCGTTGGTGCAATTAAAACACAAATAGCAGACACAACTTCTGACTACGACAAAGAAAAACTTAAAGAAAGACTAGCAAAAATCGATGGCGGTGTTGCTGTAATTAAAGTTGGAGCTCCAACTGAAACTGAGATGAAAGAAAAGAAAGACAGAGTTGAAGACGCTTTCCACGCTACTCGTGCCGCCGTTGAAGAAGGTATTGTTGTTGGTGGTGGATCTGCTCTACTTCATGCTTCTTTAGTACTTGCTGAACTTAAAGGTCGCAACGAAGAAGAAAACTTTGGTATCAGAATCATCAGACGTGCTCTTGAAGAGCCTTTAAGACAAATCGCTACAAATGCAGGCCTTGAAGGTTCTGTTGTTGTAAACGAAGTTAAAGGAAATAAAGATGCAAGTTTCGGTTTCAATGCTCGCGATGAAAAATATGAAAACCTAATTCTTGCTGGAATTGTAGATCCAACTAAAGTTGTAAGATCTGCACTTCAAAATGCATCATCAATTGCAGGCTTAATGCTTACAACTGAAACGATGATTGCTGATCTACCTAAAAACGAAGCTGGTCCAGGAATGGGCGGCGGCGGCGGAATGGGTGGAATGGGCGGAATGGGCGGCATGATGTAAATCGGCCTCAGTCTCAAAAAAGAATCACATTCTAAAAAGGGAGCTTCGGCTCCCTTTTTTTATTTTTAAAATTCAAATTGATTTGTTAGGCTTATTCATTAAGAATTTCTCTGTGGAGAGTCTATGTTTAAATTAATCGTTTTAAGTTTTGTTTTTGCAACGCAGGCATCATTTGCGTGTGCGGATTTTTCTGGTGAATACTATGAAGAACAGGACGGGACATATTTATCTCTGACTCAAAATGGCTGTGAGAGCATTCAGTATAATTATGTGGAAGGGCCTATTGTAAGAATGACCGATGGGAAAGACTACTTGGTCAATCAGTACGATATTGTCGTTGAAGAAGGTAAAGTATTGGCCAGTGTTAAAATTTTTTCGAGCAATAAATTTAAAGGCGATAAATTAATCACCAATGATAGATCTGAAGTCACTTACGCGAGTGGCGAAATTGAAATTGAAAAAGTTTGGGCCGAGACTTTTTTAAATAAGCAGACCGATATGATTTCTGTTTCACATGGAAAAGATGGTTCAAAAGAAACTACTATTAATAAGAGAGTAAAATAATAAAGGATTTAATTTGAAAAATTTAGTACTGGCATCGTCTATTCTTTTTTCTTTACAAGCATTTGCTTGTCCAAATTTAACTGGAAGTTACTTCAATTCATCGAAAGGAAGCATCGTTCTCGATCAAGTCGAATGTACTGAAATTTCTGTAGAATCAAAAGACTTGAACCAAAAACTCATTCTTAATAACCAATTTTCAGTAGTTCAAGATGACGCTGATCTTGAAGCCCAGGGACGAGGAGTTTTTATTGGAGATGTATTGGTAATAGAGGTAAAAGTTAAGTACAAAACAGTACCTCCAATTCCACGCATCTTACTTCCTGTAAGAGGAGTAAATAATTATAGTCAAATGCCTGATGGAAACCTACTAGAAATCTCAAGCATCTATAATGAAATGAATGGTGTGCTTACTTCTGGAAAAACAATCTACAAGAAGCAATAAAACCTAAATGTTTTTGTTAGGTAGGGTCAAAACTTTGAAGGCCAACATTTTCTTTTGACACCTGAAGGCCTATATAAGTGTCTTTTCGTCACTAGCATTTAATGCCAATCAAGCTGTTAGAAACTATTCAAACTTGGCATAGACCCTGCACTTATAAACTATAGGAGATCAAGGATTGGCCTCCACGGAATTTCAAGGAAGATAAATAAAATTTAGGAGCTTTAGGATGAAGCAAATTAAAAGACTAGGAATGGTCGCTTTCAACATGTCTTTGGTAGCAATCACTATTCTAGGTTCGCTATCTGCCTTCGGCACCACTCAGATCGGAGTTGCTTGCCCTCAAAAATTTATTGCGACTGTTACAAACATAGAAGATGTTCCAGCAGGAGCTTTTCCTAAAGTCGAAGTCGATTTTCAAGTTATCCAAACTCTTAAAGGTGAGCAGATCTC
This sequence comes from Bacteriovorax sp., assembly GCA_014377485.1. Taxonomy (GTDB): domain Bacteria; phylum Bdellovibrionota; class Bacteriovoracia; order Bacteriovoracales; family Bacteriovoracaceae; genus Bacteriovorax. Next base: position 47,031 of record JACMPM010000064.1, read on the forward strand.
TTCTAAGAAAATTCAGATTGTAAAAGACGGACCGGTGCAGTTTAAAAGTGGAGAAATCTACACTGTAGAATCTCGAGAAAATTGGCTTTGTTCGGCAACTCTGTTTTCAAAAATTTAAAATAAAATAAGTACTCTGTTTTCTAAAACTCTTCCATGGATGGAAATGGGTTTTTATCTCAAGTGACAATTTTTTACAAGGAAGTAAAAAAATGACCCACACAAAAAAATTGGCCGTAAGTATTATCCCCCTCTTACTTATGGCCATTTTATTGTCTTCCAATGTTCATGCCTACACACTCACCTCTGACTTTACCAAAGGTTTTTATTGGCAAAGTTTTCCAATACAAATGAATAAATTTATAACAGATCCAAACGATGGAGCACTGCTAGAGCAACTTACTAATCAAGCAGTTCAAGACTGGGAAGGAGTTACGGGAAAAAATCTTTGGAATTTTACAGCAGTCCAAACTTCATCAGCTTATTCTGGAAATTATATTCGTTGGTCAGACAATTTTGGGGCTGAGACCGGATACGATCCAACTAAAACTTTGGCGATTACTATTCGTTATAACCAAGGTACATATTTTCAACAGACAGTTATAATTTTAAATGGAAGTTTAAGTTACCTGAGACAAAATTGGGGTAACGCTTTAAAGACCACTATTCTTCATGAAATTGGTCATACACTCGGTCTTGATCATAGTAGTGCAAATGCCATAATGGCCGCCAATTTAAGCTCTCTTACGACTTTACAGCCAGATGATATACAGGGTGTTAATGCTGTAGTTGATGAAACGATCAGAAGACAATCGACCGGTTATGTTTCACCTTATTCAACAACGACTACTGAAAAAAATGGTCTGCTTCCAGCTTGTGGAACAGTTGAAGATATCGGAAATGGAAAAGGACCAAAGAATGGTCCGGGTAATTTTATTGGTTCATTGCTAATAGGCTTTCTAGGGATTGCCTTGGCAAACAAAAGAAAAAAGCAGAGTATTTCAGTCAGTTATTAAAATGTAATCAATATTTTCTTCTGTTTTATTTTGTTTATCCGATAGAGTAGGCATGAATGAAGAAAACGCACCGGTTATAAATTACATTTTCTACTTACAAACAAAGAATGAACTTGATAACAGCTATCATATTCTTGCTGAAGTACTTAGTAAGATTAATATTAGCTTGTTGCCGATTTCAGCTGATGATTTAAAAGTCATTGACCGAAATAAAAAGCATCATTTGATTTCAATTAGAAATGATTTTTCTTCAGCTTTTAATTTCAATCAAATGAGAAAGTCCTTTTTAGATACAGCAATGGCGGCAGGTAAGATTGCCCTTTTTGATATTAGTTCTTTTTCTGAAATTGAAAATGCAGCAAAATTTCAAAATAAAAATATGTATCGCTATTTTCAATTGCCACAAAATTTAAAACAAGTTGCAATGACTGTAGCAGTAGATTATTTTCGTGATCGCAACTCTCAGGTCGAATGGCCTGGAGGACGAAGAGCAAAATTGCCTTCTATGACAAATGAAACTTAAAAAATAAAGATTTTATAAAAATTATGAAAATAAAAATAAGTGAAAACACTCAACGAATGCTGATGCTGCTCAAGCTCGATGCCAGACGTTTATTTGAAAGAATAAAATATAGGGCACCTGAGTATATGTATGACTTTTCCTTGAAGAGATCGAGAGATCATTTTCCCGAAATCTTCACAAATCGTTACGATACTGTCGAGATCGTTGACTTAATGCTTTGTGGACAAGAAGTGATCGTTGGTCTTGATCAATTTTATTCAAAAGTAGATGAAATGAGATGGTACCTTAATCACACCCAGGATATGCCAAACCGAGTTGAGGATAAAATCCATGGCCATATCAGAGAACTCGAAAGATTTTTCGAAACATTAAATTTATATATAGATGTTGAAATGGGCTTAATTACCGAACAACAACAGACCCCTCATGAAACAGATAACTAATATAACTCTTCTTGTAATGGTACTTTCAATACCATTTGCTTTATCGCAAACTAGAAAAGCCATTCCACCTGGCCGCTATGAAGCTCTTTCGGGAGTAAAGATTTCTCATACCCAAAAAAGTATTGATAGCTCCATACCCAAAGATTCAGTTGGTCTATTTTGGTCGGAAGTTGCAAAGCATATTCCACAAGGGCGAAATGAAAATTCTTATTACAATTCTGGCGTTTTTGATGTGAATTTTAAGAATTTCCTTTCTTCGAAAGGGGTTCTCGAAGCAAAAAGTCTCGATAGTCGAGTTAATATACTTTTAAGTGATGACCTGACTCGTGATAATGACACCTTTAAAAAAATCAAAACTAAAGGAAGTCTTGTTATTTTGAGAGATAAACACCCTCTTAAAGATGTAATATCCGTCTTGGGCCAATACGAAGTTGTAATTTATCAGGCAGAAGCTGATAATAATTACTATCTTCTAAAACATAAATAGCTGTTAAAAAAACTCAAGTATAATCTACCCACTACTAGACGAATTTCAAGAGCTTGAGATAATAGTCTAATGAAAAAGATCACTCTGTTAATTCTTCTATTTTTAGCTGCAATGCCTTTGAGCATCAGGGCTGAACTTTCTGAAGAAGGATTTTTTTCAGGAAGAATTTCTCGTATCAACCGGGCCATTAATGTAGTGAGAGTAAAGGTTGATTTCGATAATATTAAATATCTCAATCCAAAAGACAAAATCGAATTTTGGGATGAAAAAAATAATACTCAAAAATGTAAATCTTATATTATTGGAAGAACCAGCGACTATCTATTGTTAAAAGTGCCGGAGTTACCTTCGTGTGAAAAATATTTATATTTTACCAGTGGCTCGTACTTTAAATTTTACAGTGAAGATCTGCTCAACAATGTAAAGATGGGTAAGGAAGTTGTAACGATTCTTTTAAAGAAGCGCATGGCCGTGCAAGGTCAATTAGAAGGAAGAAATAAAGAAATTACCGCTCATGTAGAGAGGGTGAACGCTATCAATGCGCGATATCAAACTCTTCGAGAAAAACTAGATCAAGAATGGCAAAAAGAACTTCATGCCTTGGATGAAGATAAGACTTATGCAGTAAGGTCTTATAAGGATTTAGAAAGAAGACGTGATGAAATTGACCAAAAGTTGGAACAGTATAAAATCAAAGACGAAAATCTTACACTCGATCGCTGGTCCCTGGACTCTCATCTCTATTTCAAAAAATAATTGAACTCTCAATTCTTCTATTCTAGACTTATGAAATCAAATTTAAAGGTGGAAATAATTATGAAACTTTATGCATTAGTTTTGTCTATGTTATTGGGTTCTCAAGTCTTCGCGATTGGAAATCCTAACGC
>JACMPM010000065.1 GCA_014377485.1 Bacteriovorax sp.
CTGCTCACAATGCTCCGCTGACACTTCGCCAATATCTGCATAAATTTCCCAGTGAGAAAGAACTTCAATAATTTGTTCAATAATTTTTTTAGCTTGATTTTTTTTTAAGTCGGCCTTATCTGCAAACTCAAAAAAATCGCTCATTGTGAAGCCATCACGTTTTCCGTTCAAACTCATTTGATGCTTATTAGTCCATTTCCCTTGCGGGTTAAAACTATATGTTACATCAAAAGCTGGTGATAAACTCCATTCGCCTTTTTTGTTCATAAGAAACGCAATATTTTTTGTGTGATCATCTTGGTTTCTTCCAATGATATTAAAAATAGTTCTTCTAAATTGTTGTTCCAAGACTTGTTTGGTGTTTTTTGTCACCACATCTCTGATAACTTGCAAAGCTTGCTCATAACTATATGCCCCTGCCATATTAAAATCATAGTGGCCCATAGCACACAATGATTGCATATGAAGTTTCTCACCTCCGTCAGTTCGGTCAAATCTTTTGGTCATAAAATGGGCCCTCTCATTTTCATGAAGAAGACGACAATCGCTCATTTCGATACCACAATCTTTGGCCATTAAATGATAGGCATATTCAATGCGCCCAAAACCTTTTGGGTCTTTTAGTTCTTTGTCTTTATTGTTTGAAACTCCATCTAATTTTAATAACCAGTAAGTAAAATTACTGATCGTTTTTATTTGACCTGATCTTACCTCTCCTGTGTTTTCGTTAAAAGCGATGAGACACTTCGCCCTTGCACCACCAGCTGAAGTGCCAATGACTAATAAATTAGTGAGAGCTTCATTTAATTTTTTTCCATCTTCGTGTTTTAAATTTTCTTCAAACTTTTCTCTATCAGTTAATATTTGTGAGGCGAGTTCAACCATGTCTTTTATATCGATAGGAACGTCGTTATTTCTGCCTTTATATTTTGTTGGCTTAAACTCTAAGGCACCCATTCCTCGTTCACCAATATAGCAGAGCCTTTCGACGGGATTAAATGAACCTGCTTTTCTTCCCTTGACTGCGAGCCAAACATCAATAAGAGCATTCCCAAATTTATCGGGTAATGAATCAGACAACATTCCTGGTAATCCTTTATATGATTCTTTACTCAATTCCCTAAAAGAGAATACACCCTTTCTCTTTGGCATCATTAAAGGGGAAGGCTCAACAGGAGCATGGAGAAAATCTTGTTCATATTCAAAAGAAGAAAATTCACCTTCTTCATCCCATGAAATAAATCCAATGAGCGTCCCCCACATATAAACTTCAGCCAGTGTTGTTTTATTAATCATGACTTATCTTCTCCCCATTTCCACACCTTACTAGATTCCTTCGTGCTTGATTGGGATTTTCTAACTCTCATCCTTGTTTTTTTGGAACTTGCTTTTGCTAGCATTGATGGTGAAGACTCTGGTCCTCTAAATATCATTTTTAATTCATCGGCCATTTCCAACGACTTTAAAATCGAGAGTAGATTCTGTAGAGCAATATTTCCTTTGCCTGTTTCGAGTCTAACAATTGAAGCGTGGGAGACACCACTAAGCATTGCAAGCTCTTCCTGAGAGATCTCTTGTTGAATTCGCCTTCCTTTAATAGAGCTACCTATTAGCTCCAATAGGCGCTTATTACTTTCTTTATTCCATTCAGACATATAAATTATCACATATGAACTATTATCGTTAATATTAGATTTATTATATCATATATGATTAATTAAATACATTTCTTTAAATAATCATTTATGACTATTTGTTTAGAAAAATGAGCTTAACTTGTCATAACTGACTACTTCTAGTTAGCGGTAACTTTGCCAACGGGTAGATCCAATAAAAAGGATAGGGGATATTTTGACTGTTTGTAAATCGGAAGATAGTATTTGTTAAAACTTCACTGTTAAATCCAAAATTTTTGAAAATTTCGCCAGCATCTCTTCGGCTTTCTCCCAAGACCCACAACACTCTGGACTTAGTGAAATAGTAAGCACTTTTATCATGCCCGACTCAAGCCCAAGCCTAATCGATTTTGCCAATGACGCTACATACTCATCACTAAAAAGCTCAAGTTTCTCAGGCTGGGCAGAAAAGAAGTAATCCAAATCCAAATTAAAAATCCATTCAAATTCGTTAATATATTTTTTGCCTGAAAATATTTCAGAACATCTTCTTACCAGTTCAAACGGCTTAATTTCATCTGACAAAGATTTAGTCGATCCCAACTGGTGGGTCGCTGACAACGTCACCCCAATCATCTCCGGATAATTTTTAAGAAAAACTTCCAGATAATTATCCCAACGAAACAACGGCAAATTTACATCCTGTTGCCATGTTGTTCGGTATTCATCTAACCCGATAGTCCATAAATCCTGGTCAAAAAAATTTAATGCAGACTCACTCAAATCCGGATGAGCATCGATATGAATTAGATTATAACGCTTATCTTTTTCCAACTCTTGAAACCAGCACCACAAGGCCAGCCGGTGGTTATCCATGACAAAAATATTCCCCTCACGCCACAGAACATTATCACGACTGACAGTCGACTCTCCTCGCTTTACTAATGGAATTAAAAAGCTCACGCTAATTCCGCCGTTGTCATCAATTCAATGGAATAAGAAAATTGAAATGACTTTCCCATCGCGAGAGTCTGAATTCCTTTTTTTGTTTCAAAATTTTTATCATGATCAGCATCATCACTAACTCCATACCATGGCTCAATACAAATAAATGGCACGGAATCTTTCGCCCAAATTCCCAAATAAGGTGTATTCGTTCCTTCCACCCTGATTGCCTCATGTCTCTTATGATCAATTAAATCTATATATTTGGATTTTACATCTTTAAAAACTAGAGCATCTTTGGAAAATAATTCCTTACTCGGTTGAAGTTTATTTGTATCAAGAGCAATAATTTTCTTCCAATCAATTAATCCATCTTTCAATTGAAAAAAACCTTTTTCCTTTTTTTCAAAATGAATCTCATAATTTTCTATTTTACTTGTGTCAAAGGCCGGATGAGCACCAATCGAAAAATAGATATCTTGCCGATCAACATTTCTCACTGAGTACAAAATGTTTAATTTTTTATCTTCCAAGACATACTTAACTCGGAGTTCAAAACAAAAGGGATAAAGCTTAAATGTTTCTTGATCAGCTTCTAGTAAAAACTCCATAGCGCTCGAACCACACTCTAAGCACTTAAAATTTTTGTCTCGTGCAAAGCCATGTTGAGGCATTTGATAAACTTTTTCCTTTAGTTCGTATGAGTCATCTTTTAATTTCCCCACAATCGGGAAGAGAATTGGAGAGGAACGATTCCATATTTTCCGAGCAGATTCATCAAGAGGAATCCACAATAGTTCTCTATGCCATGGTTTTGCGAACAGTCTTTTAATCTCGGCTCCGGCCGAAGTCACTTGAACTGTAAAATAGTTATTATCGATTTGATACCAATCGGACATTTCAGCGGCCTCTTGCGGATACAGTCTGACATTATTTTTACTATGAGAATCTTTAAAATATTGTTACAATCTCCTTTTAATAAGTCACTTTTAAAAAGTAAAACACATGAAAGTCACCGAACATTTATCTAATGCCAAAAACCCACTCTTTAGCTACGAGATCGTCCCACCACCAAGAGGACGCTCCGTTCAAGATATTATCGACATCGTTGAAGCCGTAATGCCACTCAATCCCCCATGGATCGATGTAACGGCCCACGCTTCCGCCGCTTATTATAACGAGCGTGAAGACGGAACAATCGAACGCAAAATTTATAAAAAACGCCCGGGAACCATCGGTATTTGCGGAATTATCCAAAACCGTTTTAAGATCGACACTGTGGCCCACCTATTAAGCCTAGGCTTCTCAAAAGAAGAAACCGAAGATGCTTTATTAGAATTAAATTTCTTGGGAATCCATAATGTTCTCGCCCTGCGTGGAGATGGCCCAAATTATAAAAAAGAAATCTCTAAAAGCCGCCATCAAAATAATTTCGCATCAGAATTAGTTGAGCAAGTTTATCAGATGAATCAAGGAAAGTTTCTTGATGAAATAAGCGACGGTGCCAAATTTGATTTTTGTGTTGGTGTCGCAGGTTATCCTGAAAAACATTTCGAAGCCCCAAACTTAAAACTCGATGTCATGAATCTGAAAAGAAAAATTGATGCCGGCGCAGACTATGTCGTCACTCAAATGTTTTTTGATAATAAAAATTATTTTGAATTTGTAAAACTTGCCCGCGAATCGGGAATCACCATTCCCATTATTCCGGGAATCAAAGTTTTAAAAAATGCAACTCAGTTAGTAAGCATTCCCAAAAACTTCTATATCGATCTTCCCGATCAATTAGTAGACGCTGTTACTAAAGATCCAAAAAACGTAACTGCCATTGGAAAAGAATGGGCTACACATCAAGTAGAAGACCTGCTTAATAAAGGCGCCCCATGCGTTCATTTCTACATCATGAACGATACGGGAACGATTGTAGACATTGTAAAAAAATTCCAAAAATAAAAAGACGAAGATAATGTTAAAAAAACACCCGACCCTAATTGAACTTGAATCAACTCTTAAGAAAAAAATTCTTTTCATGGACGGTGCTATGGGCACCATGATTCAAACTTATAAACTCCAGGAAATAGATTTCCGCGAAGGACATTTTGATTCGCACTCAAGAGATTTAAAAGGCAATAACGATCTTCTCGTTTTCACGAGACCTGAAATTATTAAAGAAATTCACACTCAATACCTAGAAGCTGGTGCCGATATCATCGAAACCAATACTTTCTCAGGAACAAAACTCGCCCAAAAAGATTACGATCTTGAACACATCGTTTACGATTTAAATTTCAACGCCGCAAAACTCGCTCGTGAGGCATGTGATGATTTTATGAAAAAAAATCCTGATCGCAAGTGTTACGTTGCAGGAGCTCTGGGACCTACAAACAGAACTCTCTCCCTTTCTCCCGATGTAAACAACCCAGCTTTCAGAGCTGTTACTTTCGATGAGTTGGTTGAAAATTATTATGAACAAACAAAAGCACTTATTGCAGGCGGAGCAGATATTCTCCTCCCCGAAACAGTTTTTGATACGCTCAATTTAAAAGCTTGCATTTTTGCCATCGAAAAATTTCAAGATGACATGTTTACCAAATATCCCTTGATGTTATCAGTGACTATAACCGATGCTTCAGGAAGAACTCTTTCAGGACAAACTGTTGAGGCCTTTTGGCATTCAGTAAGACACGCAAAACCTCTCTCGGTTGGAATCAACTGCGCTCTTGGCGCTCGTGAGATGAGACCCTATATCGAAGAGCTTTCTAAAATTGCAGACTGCTTCGTTAGCTGTTATCCAAACGCTGGATTACCTAATCCGTTATCACCTACAGGTTATGACGAAACACCCTTAAAGACCGCTCAATTTGTCGGTGAATTCGCCGATAGTGGCTTCATTAATATTTTAGGTGGATGCTGTGGAACCACTCCGCCACATATCGCAGCGATCGTAAAAAAGAGTCAATCCAAAACTCCACGCAAAATTCCCGAAATTGCTAAGGCCACTCGTCTTTCAGGATTAGAAGCATTGAGCATTCAAAATTCTGATAGCAATCCATTTTATATGGTCGGTGAGCGCACTAACGTCACAGGCTCACCTTTGTTTGCAAAACTTATTAAGGCCGGAAATTTTGATGAAGCCTTATCGGTCGCCCGCCAACAAGTTGTAAACGGTGCCAACATAATCGACATCAACTTCGATGAAGGTTTATTAGACTCGAAAGCCTGCATGGTTCACTTTTTAAATTTAGTTGCCAGTGAGCCCGATATTTCTCGCGTTCCTATCATGATCGACTCTTCTAAATGGGAAGTCATTGAAGCAGGACTTAAATGCGTTCAGGGAAAATCAATCGTCAATTCTATTTCACTCAAAGAAGGTGAAGAACAATTTTTAAAACAAGCGCGCCTGGCTCAACAATACGGAGCGGCCGTAGTCATCATGGCCTTCGACGAACAAGGGCAAGCTGCAACTAAAGACGAAAAGGTACGCATCTGTAAACGCGCATATGATTTACTCGTTGAAAAATTAGATTTTGAACCCAACGATATTATTTTCGACGCCAATATTTTAACCGTCGCAACTGGTATCGAAGAACACGATCCATACGGTGTAAACTTCATCGAGGCCGTCAAAGAACTAAAGATAGTTTGTCCTGGTGCCCTAACATCTGGTGGTGTTTCTAATTTATCTTTTTCATTCCGTGGAAATAATATTGTCCGCGAAGCCATTCACACAGTTTTTCTCTACCACGCTATTAAAGCAGGTTTAGATATGGGAATCGTCAACGCAGGAATGCTCGGTGTATACGACGAAATCAATCCTGAGTTGCGGGAAAAATGTGAAGCCGTCGTTTTAAATCTTCACTCAAATGCCACAGAAGATTTACTCGATTTAGCTGAAAAATTAAAAAGTTCTAACAGTAAAAAAGAAGAGAAAGCCGAAGAATGGCGCTCATTCAATCTTGAAGAACGCATCAGCCACGCCTTGGTAAAAGGACTCGACGCCTACGTTGATATCGACACTGAAGAAGCGAGAGTCAAGTACGACCGTCCACTAAATGTTATCGAAGGCCCTTTAATGGAAGGGATGAAAATAGTCGGTGATCTTTTTGGTCAAGGAAAAATGTTTCTTCCTCAAGTTGTAAAATCCGCTCGAGTCATGAAAAAAGCAGTAGCCTACTTAGAACCATTCATGGAAGAAGAAAAACGCTTAAACGCAGCCAATGCGCGCGTCCAAGGTGTCTTTGTCATTGCTACAGTCAAAGGAGATGTTCACGATATTGGAAAAAATATTGTAGGCGTGGTCCTTGCTTGTAACGGTTATAAAGTTATTGATTTAGGAGTCATGACTTCATGTCAAAAAATTCTTGATCAGGCCCTGGAACACAAAGCAGATATAGTCGGTCTTTCAGGTTTAATTACGCCTTCATTAGATGAAATGATTCACGTCGCAAAAGAAATGGAACGGCAAGGATTCAATCTTCCTCTTTTAATTGGTGGCGCCACAACTTCTAAAGCTCACACTGCTATAAAAATTTCACAACACTATCATGCTCCTATTGCCCATGTTGGTGATGCTTCTCTAGTCATTGAAGTTTGCAACAGACTTTTAGCGCCATCTAAAAAAGAAGCTTACGCATTAGAATTAAAAAATCTCTATGCACAAATTCGCGAAAGACATCTTGCAGGAATGAACGGTAAATCAGATTTGTTAAGCTATGAAGAAGCAAGTGCCCATCCTTTCCGCACCAACTGGAACGAAGTTGAAATCGCATCACCTTCGCGCACTGGAATTTTTAATATTGATGTAACACTCGAAGAACTTATTCCTTATATCGACTGGTCACCTTTTTTCTGGACTTGGGAATTAAAAGGTTCATACCCAAAAATATTAGGAAATACGACCTATGGAGAAGAAGCACAAAAGCTTTTTCATGATGCTCAATTATTACTAAAAGATATTGTTAAAAATAAAATCTTCAAACCAAAGGTTGTAGTGGGAATTTTTCCCGCCTACTCACGCGGTGACGATGTCATAGTGCAATCGTCAACTGATAAAACTACTACCCTTCATTTTCTTCGTCAGCAAAAAGAAAAAGTTGGCGACGAAGGCGTTTATATTTGCTTGGCGGATTTCATCGCACCCGATGCTACTTACAACGATTATATAGGTGGATTTGCCGTAACTGCCGGCCATGAAGTTGAAACCTACGCAAAATCTTTCGAAAACAAACTAGACGACTATTCTTCTATCATGGTGAAGGCCATTGGAGATCGATTGGCCGAAGCACTAGCGGAATTCACTCATAAAAAAGTACGCGAGTATTTTGGTTACGGTTTGACTGAGAATTTATCTAACGAAGAACTCATAAAAGAAAAATACAGAGGCGTAAGACCAGCTCCAGGATACCCGGCCTGTCCTGATCACACCGAAAAGAAAATTCTGTGGGATTTATTAAACGCTGAAGAAAATACAGCAATCACTCTTACTGAAAACTTTGCCATGAATCCAGCCAGCTCAGTTTCAGGTTTTTTCTTCAATCACCCTGAAGCCCGCTATTTTAATGTAGGAAGCCTTGGAATGGACCAAATAGAGTCCTATGCTGTAAGAAAAGACATGAGAAAAGCTGATATCGAGCGATGGCTTGCACCAAATTTAGGCTATGAACCCAAATAAATTAGAAAAAAAGATATTAACTCTCGAAGATGTGATCCTTGAAAAAGGTGAAGAATGGCGAGCGCCCCTGAACTACGCTCGTACAACTTTGTCTGATAAACACTTGAGTGATAAAAACCTGATCCGTCTAACGAAAGGCCGTTGTACAATTCCTCACTTGGAATTAATGGTAAGAATTCTCTTTCTAGATTCTAAAGAACGTCCTGTCGGCATATCAGGTATTGATCAATTTTTTTACGTAGTAGATCGTTCTGAATTTAATTTATTTGATTGGCTTGAAGTTTTTACTTTATTTCACAACTGGTTAGAGACTAATCAACGAAAAACACCATTTCCCAAAATGCTGGGGTATTTGCAGTGCTGTGAGGATTCACCAGAAAATAAAGACATTAATAGAAAATTTATTGAACTCGTTCAAGAAATGCTAGAGCAGCACGGATTTATCGGATAAAAAAATTTGATTTCAGAAATAATAAAGGCCTCTTTCGAGGCCTTCATTATATTACCTAACACTCTAAAAGAGCGATTAAAATAATTAGTGTGCAGCTGGAGCTGGAGCAGCAGGAGCAGCTTCAGTGTTAGCAGCAGGTGCAGCTGGAGCAGCTTCAGTACCAGCAGCTGGAGCAGCAGCAGGTGCAGCTTCAGTAGTTGTAGTAGTTGTAGTTGTTTCAGTTGTTGCAGCAGCAGGTGCAGCTTCAGTTGTTGCTTCTTCTTTTTTTGAACAGCCAAAAGAAACAGCAGATACGATCAATACTAGAGCTAATAATGTTTTCATCTTTATTCTCCTTAAATTTCGTTAAGATGACGAGTTTACGCGCACAATGGATATACACTAAATTTTTACTACGCATAGGGTATTTAAGTCAACACTTTCCATAAAAAAAATCGCCATGCGCATCGCGTCCCTAGAAATGAAAAAACTATACTGCTTCGAGAACTCCATCCACTAAATCAGAATACTGGGAAAGTCCCCAGATAACCACTCGTTGCTCACAGGTCTTTTCTCTCTCAGGCTTAACCCGACGAGAAGCTTTTACTCCATTGAAAAAGCCATCAAGGCTGGCCATATGAGAGCGCAAAACTAATTCTTCATCTCTAGTAAGCCAAACTTTTTGAATTTTCAATTGTGGCTCCATTGCTCGCAACTTAATACAATCTTTTTTGAAGTATTGATTTACCAGCGATATAAAAAGTTCTTTTGCCTCTTCTTTAATATTATCAGTTTTGTTAATTTCATTGAGCCATTGAAAACAATTTTCTTTTTCAATCGAATAAGTTCCACGAGTGTAACGAATCATATTTTTCATTAGAAGATTTGGTAAAATATTTAAAAGCAGCGAGTGATCCAGGTTTGTATCGAGGATAATTTCCTGCAAGTTTCTTTCTTTTTTAGATAAGGATTCAACAATAATTCGCTCGATAATAAGTAGTCCGTCTTTCATATATTCCCTTTTTTTAATTAAGCCGATAGTAGGTTTGCTATTTTATTTTTCTGAGTTGAGGCGTGTTTAATTTTCCAAATTTCCATTTTTCTCCTCAGATAAATTTCGATATCTTTGATTGCTTCGGGGCTAAGTTTTAGTGAGCAATCAAAAGCCATTTCTTCAAGCGTATCGGTAAGTCCCATTTTCTCTTTCACCCTGTGTTGAAAGATTTGGTATTCTGAGAGTTTCATAGTGCTGCCGTTAAACAGACGAAACACTCTAGTAATTTGAATACCTGTATCAGCGGCAATTTTTTTTAGTGTCGGCTCTTGATTTAAAAGCATGTATTGGCCCATTATCGTTTTTTGTAGTTCCATTTATCTCCCCCGTTTATTCGTTCATGATGTCTTAAGCAGGAGTCGTGCCAAGATAAACAGTGCAAAAAATTAACTAAGTTGTTAAATTAAGTTTAGATTAATGGTGCTTTTGAAGAATGGTGTTCTCATTTGAGAATAAAGTGTTTTAGAATGAGAACAATATGCAGTTAAAACTTATCTCATCAAATATACGCTACGAAAATGTCCATGATGGAATTCACTCATGGGAAAATCGTCGTCCAATACTGCAAAAAATAATTACTGATTTTCATCCTGACATTCTGGCCACACAAGAAGGGCGAGAAAAACAAATTAAAAGCCTGTGCCAATTACTTCCACTAAAGTTAGTTGAATCTCATCGCCAATGGATAGAAGATCGAATGTATCCATGTCTCTACATAAATGAAGAGCAAATAAAAGTTAAAAGTAGCGGTGATATTTGGCTTTCAGAGACACCATTAACTCCAGGATCATTTTCATTTAAAAGTACTTTTCCAAGACTTTGTATTTGGATGCAAGTAACTCATTTGGTGAACAATCAAGATTATTTTGTGGTGAATACTCACCTTGATCATGTATTAGAAGAAACTCGATTGGAACAAATAAAAGTTCTAATTCGGGAAGTTGAAAATTTAAATAAAGAAAACCTTCCAATTATTTTAATGGGAGATTTCAACGATTCACCGCTAAGTAAAGTTAGAGAATTCATTTTAAATTCATTAGATCTTAAAGATCCTTGGCTTGAAGTTGGGTTTCCCGAAGAAACTTCTCACCATGGCTTTAAAGAAGACAAAGACAAGCAGGTAATTGGTGATCGAATAGACTGGATTCTAGTTCCACAAGCTTTTGCTGTAGAAGAAATTTACTTAGAGAAAAAATCGTTTAACGGAATTTTCCCTTCAGATCATTATCCTCTTTTAGCCACTGTCATTCCAAGATGAAGATAGGTCTCAGTTCCTTTTTTTGTGTAGTCTAGAATATCTTGCGACGGAGCCCACTTTCCTTTTTCTCCAATCACTATGACAGTTGATCCACCAAAAAGAAAATATCCTTTTTCATCGCCGCGCTTAAAAGTTTGACCTTTGAACAATGGTTTTGATTGAACAATTTTTCCCACACAAATAGCGCCGACTTCTATATAGGCAAGCTTGCCAAAGTTTTTAGTTTCTAGAATGGTGACATGTCTTTCATTGGTTATCAGAATGTCTTGTTTAGCCTTTAAGGCCAGTGGATTGACTGAATGGAGCAATCCTGTGATTCGGTAGTCATCAAGAACTACACCGTCATCTGGATAGTGAAAGCGATGATAATCGACAGGACAAAGTCTTGCCAATAAAAGTGGGCCATCGTGAAATGTATTTTCCCAAACTGGATTGCTCACAAGTTCTTTGGGTTTTAAATACATGCCCTTCACAGGAACTTTTTCTTCATCGCCAATAGAGCTATAACCAAAATAGCGGGCTTCGCTAAAGGCGGACATTTCGTCAGAAGTTTCAATGAATGGACGTTTCCCTTCTTTAAATTTACGAATAAAAAATTGATTAAAACTTGAGTATGGAGCTTCAGTATTTCGTCCTTCTTGCGGTAAATAATCTTCCATTGAGATCTTAAAATTCTGGATAAAGGGAGCAATTTTATTTTTGCTTAAAAATGAATCTTGTAAAGCACCGTAAAGTTTACTGATTGGAGCTTTGCATACAATACTTGATAAGGCTTTCCCCGATTCAGTA
Source organism: Bacteriovorax sp. (assembly GCA_014377485.1). Lineage (GTDB taxonomy): Bacteria > Bdellovibrionota > Bacteriovoracia > Bacteriovoracales > Bacteriovoracaceae > Bacteriovorax. The sequence goes on from JACMPM010000065.1 coordinate 11,764, forward strand.
AGGTATAGCCACTCAACAAATTTATCCCCATAAACTTTTTCTTTTTCCAATGATTTAGTTAAACGATTATAAAAATTTATTTCCATGACCACAGACCTCTTGAAGAAATTTTGTAACAGGATTATATCTATAGAGAACATTAGTAGCAAGGAGGAGTTAGATGGCCCGACGCTTTAGTCTCATAGTTTTATTTATAGGACTTATTTGCAGCAATGCTTACACAACAGAATCTATCCTAAAGAAAGAAGCTGGCATAATGCTGGAAAATGAGCGTAATTCAATAAGTGTATTCCAAAATGTAGCCGATTCAATCGTAAACGTTTCCAACATGAAAAAGGCACGAAGTAATCTTGATATGAGCGGGACTGAAGTTGAAACTGGCATGGGTTCAGGTTTTGTTTGGGATAAAGCGGGATACATCGTTACCAATTTTCATGTGATAGATGGAGGAGATTCTTTTTTAGTAACATTTAAAGATAATAAAAAACAATTTAGAGCAAAACTTGTTGGTGCTGATCCTAAAAAAGATATTGCAGTTTTAAAATTAACTGAAAATCCAAAAGATCTTAGACCTATTATTCCAGGCGACTCGAAATCGTTACAAGTCGGTCAAAAAGCTTTAGCAATTGGAAATCCATTAGGCTTTGATCACTCCTTAACCACTGGTTCTGTCTCGGCACTTGACCGCAGCATTAAAGGTTATGCTGGTGTCTCAATAAACGGAATGATTCAAACTGACGCTTCTATTAATCCTGGAAATTCCGGAGGTGCACTCCTCGATTCACAAGGAAAATTAATTGGAATTAACACCATTATTTTCAATGGGGCCGGTGCAAGCTCAAGTGCCGGCCTGGGTTTTGCCATTCCAGTAGATACAGTAAAAAGTGTAGTGCCTCAGCTGATACAATTCGGAAAAGTTATTCGACCTGGTTTAGGAATCGTGGTTCTTGAAGATTATTATGCAGCTCGATTTGGACTTAGAGAGGGCGTAATGCTCAAATATGTCGATCCCAAAGGACCAGCTGCAAAAGTCGGAATGCAAGGAATCACCCGCAATCAATTTGGAGAATATTTTGTAGGTGATATCATTACTGGGATTGATGGCAATTCTGTAAAAAGCTACGATGATTTATTTTCGATTATTGATAAATATAAAATTGGCGATACTGTAAAAATTAAATTTATCAGAGAAAATCAATTAAAAACGACCATTATCAAATTAGTTCAAATTTAACTTAGTCCTGAATAAAAATGTTTTTCAAAAAGCCCAGTAGATCGAAAATGAGCTGGGCTTCCTTCATTAAAGCTTCCATCTTTTCCCATCAACCAAATTTGATCCACATTTGATTCGATTAATTCTAAATCGTGCGTGCTCATTAAAATCGCCACTTTATTTTCTGTGGAAATTTTTTTTAGTAATTTAATCAGCTCTATCTTAGAAGGAATATCCAGATAAGTTGTTGGCTCGTCTAGAATTAAAAGTTTTGGTTTTTGAGCGAGGGCCCTGGCAATTAAAACTTTTTGTTTTTGACCATCACTTAACTCTGAAAAAAAACTGCTCGCCAATTCGCAAAGGCCAATTTGATCCATCACCCGATTAACGACTTCTCGATCTGTGTCTTCAATTTCACCCATCCAGTTAGTGTAAGGAGATCTGCCTAAATAAATTAGTTCATCTACTCTTAAAAAATCTACCTGTAATTTTTCAGTTAAAACTATAGAAACTACCTTGGCAAAATCTATTGATGAATAAGTGCGATGATCTTTTCCATGAAGTCTAATAAGTCCTTCGAGAGCCGGAATTAAATTTGCGATAGTTTTTAATAAGCAACTCTTTCCTGCACCGTTGACTCCCATTAAGGCAGTGATGGTTCCTGCATAAACTTCTGCACTTATCTTTTCAAAAATGGCTTGCTTGAAACCAATTGTGAGATTTTCTATTTCTAAAATGTTTGTTTTCATAAACTCCACCCTCTTTGACGATACAAATAGAGAATGATTACTGGCGCACCAATTAATCCCAAGATGGCATTAACGGAAATTGACCATGTAGGAGTTAGTACGATTATGGTTTCAGCAATAAATGCTAATATTACACCAATAAAAAAAACTGCCGGTAAGAGAACGCTTAATTGAGATCTTTTTAAAAATTGCCGGGCTAGGTGTGCTGAAATAATACCAATGAAGCCGATTGGACCGCAAAAAAGAGTTACAACCGAAATTTGAAGAGCTGCTACACTCACAAAAACCAGTCTCATTCTTTTAACATTAACGCCCATACTTTTTGCATAATTTTCAGACAACAAAAACTGATTGAGAGATTTAATAAAAAACAAAATAGGCAAAGTTGAAATAAGTGAAAGAAATAAAAATCTCGGGAGTTCAGGAGTTGTCACGTTTCTAAAACTGCCCATACTCCACATTAGATAATTTTTGAGTTGCAGCGCCTGACTCATGCTAACCAAAATGGAAATACCGCTCGAGGCAAATGATGAAATTAGAAGACCCGTGATTATTAAACTTACCCGTGACATATTTTTATTTACTAAAAAGACCAGGATAAAAAAGACCGACATAGCTCCAAGAAAAGACATGATGCTCATTCCCCAGTCCATTATGGATTGAGAAAAACCAACTGAAGCCATCATCCAAAAAGCGACAAATAAAGATGAGCCTGAACTTACACCTAATATGTCCGGCCCAGCCAATGGATTTTGAAAGAATATTTGCATGAGCAAACCTGCTAGTGCCAACATTCCACCTGCAAAAACACAGACGGCCACTTTAGGTAGTCGCAACTCCCAAATTAAATTTAAGTCTAGATTAAAACCAGTTTCACCATAAACTAATAAAAAAAAAGCAAAGAGTGCAACCAACGAAGCCAAAAAGATATTTTTTGAATTCATAGTTTACGATACCAATGTAGCTTGTGATCAATATTTTCTTCCGGATGAAAAATTTTTGAGAGATCAAGTAGTAAAAGATCAGGTCTTTGTAGTCCTGATTCCCAATAATCGTTAGATTTATTTATGTTCATGATTAAATTATTATTATAAATATTTTTGGCGGTTATTAACGTATAACGTTTATCTTTTTTAAAAACCTCTTCCAATTCCTTTTTTGAAGCCCACATATTATGAGTGAGCCAAATATCAAAGATAATCTTCTCTTGGCTTAATTGTTCAAGACTTATTTTTTGGGTTGATGCACTCGAGTTCTTTTGGCCTAACTCTCCTCCCGCATCTTCAATCAATTGAGCTAAATCACTTTCACCACCACAGGTTACCCAGTAACCGTTTTGAATTTCACCTACGAGTACTTTAGCCTTTTGGGCTCTTTTTAAATTTTTAGCTTTTAGAGCTAAGTAAGTTTCCTCAATAGAATTAAAAATTTTTAGAGCAATTTCATCTTGATCATAAAAACTTGAAATAAAAACTAGCCACTCTGCTCTACCTAAAGGAGTTTTTTCTTCGAAATCCTTATTAAGAACAACTGGAATTTTGAGAGTGTTAAAGAGTTGGCGCTGTTTTGATGTCGAAAGATTTGAATCATAGCCCATGATCAAATCTGCTTTTAATCCGAGCAGGTATTCAGGATTAAATTTATAGGCTACTTCTTTTATTTGATCTAAATTAAAAACAGGTGAAACAATATAACGTTTACCTTGAAATCCAACTAGAGATTTTTCTTGTTTTATCAGTTCGAGAGCTGGCAAATAAGTTGTCGACATCATCACTACTTTTTTAACTGGTGTAGAAATTTTAAGCATTGGAATTTCACATCCCAAGTCAGTACTATTGCTTAATAAATATTGGTCTTTATCAACATGGACGATCTTAAAATTCTTGAAGTAATCGATAGAAAAATGTGTCGCGTATTTTGGATGAAAGATTTTCAGGGGTGACTTAAGATTGCACTCGAGTGCCGAAAGAGAGCAAGAGAGAGATATAGTAAAAATAAATATGATGAAAAAATTAAAGATCTTCATCTTGTAGATTGTAAGAGTGAAAGATTTTCTTGTAAAGAATGAACCTGCCAAGTATAGTTAAATCAAACTTTGAGAGGTGAAGTAAGGTATAAATTCCTTCGCTGTCCCGCAACTGTAAAGCCAGATCCTTCTCTTTAGTCTATTCATCCCGCGGAGGAATCTATGTCTTTTGATGTATCGGTTAAACTCATCCCAAAAATCTTCTGTACCTGTCTATTACTCAGTTCTACTTTATATGCTACTGATGATGTAACCTTGATAACTGCAGACAGAATTAAGTCTTACACTGATAAATCAACTAGTGACGTAAGAATTATTACTTCTGAAGAAATGAGTAAAAACTCAAGCCATTCTCTTCCAGAGCTTCTCTCTCGTGAGAGTGATTTGAGCGTTGTAAGCTCTGGTCCTAATGGTTCTAATTCCAGCATTTTTCTGCGTGGAACAGATTCATCTCATACTCTGGTCGTAATTGATGGAATCATAATGAATGATCCGAGCAATCCCAATAGACAGTTTGATATTGGAAGATTGAGTTTAAATAATATTGAACGAATTGAAATTTTGAAAGGTTCTCAGGGGCTGGCCTATGGCTCGAATGCTATTGGTGGCGTTATTGTCATTACTACCAAAAAAGCAAAATCAAAAAAATTAAGCGCCGAAACTTATGAAGATTTCGGTACATTTAACACCGTTAATGCTGGTGCAAATTTTCAGAAAAAAGTATTAGATAATTTAGGTATTTCTTTTGGTGCTGATTATATGAGCACAAGTGGATTCTCTGCTGCTGATGAAAAGTTTAATCCCAATGCCGAAAAAGATGGCGACCGACGAGTGACACTTAGTTTAGGGGCTATCGCTGATCTCTCAGAGCAATACACCGTTGATGCCAATATCCATTATTCTAATAATACTGCTGATCTAGATAAGGGTGGTGGACCTGGAAGTGATGATCCAAACGATCAACAGAAAGAAGAAGAAATTTATTCGAAAGTTCAGCTCACTAAAAACTGGGACGCTGGGAATGCTCAAACCAAATTTGCTTTTAATTTTTCAAAACATTATAGATTGCTGGAAGTTCTCTTCGACGCAAAACATCCACAATCGAGCAATACCTTAAGTATTGGTGAAATCAAAACTGTAAGTGCCAACCATACTTATTACATCAATGAAAACCTAACTCAAAATTTAAACGTTGATTTTCAAGATGAGAATGACCAATCAGGACATTACAATCAAAATCTAAGTGGATTTCTTTATCACCAGTATGAATTGGCTTCTGAAATTTTTAACTTTGGACTTCGCATAGATCACAATAAATATTTTGATGATCATTTTACTTACAAACTGGCCGCTGGTTATAAGTTTGAATCAGCTCTTCTTAAGTTGGCTTACTCAACTGGATTTAGAGCACCATCCTTAAATCAACTCTACGATCCCACCTTTGGAAGCAAGAGTCTTCACCCAGAAACAAGCAAGAGTACAGAATTAAGTCTTGATAAAAAATGGTCTGAGACATTTAAAACTGTTTCAACTTTATTCTATACCAAAATTAATAATCGCCTCAGTTATAATCCCAATACTTTTGTAAATGTTAATATGGGAAAAGCTGAGATAATAGGACTTGAAAAAAAACTAAGTGCTGACTGGATGGCGAACTTCAATCAATCACTATCTTTTACTTTGCTCAAAACCAGAGATTTAAATCTCGGACAAAAGCTCGCAAGAAGACCAGACTTAAATATTAAAAATGTTTTTACTTATGTAATTGGGAATAATCATTATTTTGGTTATGAACTCTCTTATGTAGGAAAAAGAAACGATGTGGACAATCTTGGAAATACTGTAAAAATGGATTCATACCTCTTATCTAATTTAAATTATAGATACGTCCTCAATTCGCAACATGAGTTTTACCTTAAAATTAAAAATTTATTTGATAATGACTATGAAGAAATTTATGGATTTGGCACTGGAGGAAGAGCAATTACAGCAGGGGCGCATTACAATTACTAGCATTTGTCCCTGCTAGATCATGTTTGGGTCCATAGCATCTCTCACTCCTTGACCGATCAAATTGAGAAGGGTCAAAACAATAAAGAGTGCAAGGGAAGGATATAGGGCCAACCACCAGGCGATAGTATAATTTTTTTGAGCTTGAGATAAAAGTTCACCCCAACTTGGCGTAGGAACCTGTAATCCGAACCCGAGATAATCCAAAGCCGCTAATCCAACGATTTCTCCTGCAATTGTAAATGGTGCAAAAGTAATAATGGGAGTAAGAGAGTTTGGTAAAATATGCTTAAAAATAATACTTTTATTTGAAGCACCCAATGCGCGAGCAGCCTCTACAAATTCTCTATTTCTGTTTTTTAAAAACTCGCCACGCACGTAATAAGAAATATTAATCCATGAAAAAATACATGAAATAAAAATCAGCATCCAAAGCGATGGTGCAAAAATTGAAACTAAGATAATCAAAAGAAAAAAACTTGGGACAGTACTTAAAACTTCTACGAAACGCTGACCGATAAAATCGACTTTTCCTCCGAAAAAACCCATTGATCCACCAAGAATTGTTCCAATCGAAAGACTGATAAACCAAACGGCAACGGCGTATGTTATGCTGTATTTAAAGCCATAAAGCAGTCGAGTGAGAACATCTCTCCCTCTATCATCAGTTCCCATATAATTAGCATGAGTTGGAATTGAAGGGTAAGAATCAACTGTTGAATTACTTTCGTATGGATCCCATTGAATCAAGGGCCATAAGGTAAAATCTTTAGGACTTAACTGTAGCTTGCGATAATTAACATCCAAACTATCTGTAATACCAAATGTATCCGCAGAATAATCTTTTACTATTGGAAAATAATAATGATCGTTGTATTTCAGAATCAACGGTCTGCTATTAGCAACAAACGGTGAGAAGAAAGTAAGTAAAACAAAAAATAGCAGAAAAAATGAAGCAATCATTGCTGACTTACTAGACTTAAAAACTTTCCATCTCTTACGGCTCAGCTCATTTTTAATTAAAAATTTTTGAATCATTCGAAATTAATCCTTGGATCAACGAGGATATAAGCAATATCACTTAACAAGTTTCCAATTAACAACAAAACGCTTTCAAGGAAAAGTAATCCCATGATGACATTGTAATCTCTTTGAAGAACGGATTTGAAACTTAAAAGACCGATACCATCTAATTGAAAAATCATTTCTAAGAGCAATGATCCCGTAAAAAAAACTGCCAAAAATCCACCAATTCCCGTAACAATTGGAATTAGAGCATTTCTTAAAGCATGTTTTAAATAAACATTCTGTTCTGAAACACCTTTCGCTCTTGCCGTTCTAATATAATCTTTTTTTACTTCATCTAGCAGCGAGTTTTTCATTAACATTGTCAAAACGGTAAAAGAACCGATCATGTAACAAATGAGTGGCAGAATAAAGTGATGAATGCGGTCGAAGATTTTTCCCCACATTGAGAGGTCATAATAATTATCAGAGTACAACTCTCCAATTGGAAACCAACTAAAGAAACTTCCACC
>JACMPM010000066.1 GCA_014377485.1 Bacteriovorax sp.
ATCTTGATTAGATAAATGCGAGATTAATTCCGTGAACTAATTTAATCTGGAATAATCAAGTAAAGAAGTTTGGCTCACTTCACAATCAAATCGTTTTTAACCGACACAACGTTATCAACGTTCTTTGCCACTTCACCAGCTTTTGAAACATCATTTGAAGAATTAACAAAGCCACTTAGCTGAACTAATCCTTGGTGAGTCTTAACACTAATTTGCATCGTTTTAAGAGTTGGCTCGTTAAAAATGGCGTTCTTTACTTTTGTTGTGATGATAGAATCATCAACATACTGTCCTGGGGTCTCGTCTTTCTTTGTAGAAGAACATCCCGAAAATGTTGTAAACAACACGAGACATGCCAGAATTTTGATAAAACTTTGAAATGTTAATTTGAACATGAGTTCTCCTTTTTTTTAAGACAAGTTGTCTAAAATCTTGTCGAAAACATATCATAGGCTGACGAATATTTATTATTCAAAAAAGTTAAGGACAGTTTTGATTTTTTGTATGGATCTTTATTTTATGCCCCGGAATCTTTATTTACAAAAATTGTCAGCACTTTCACTTTCGGTCGCATTTTTTACAAACAGGGGTACCTCTATATTGTTGAAATTTTTTAGAAACAAATTTCCCCCCAAAAAAACTATTCATTGCAGATACTCAATCATTGCGAATTTTTAATTCGCAATGATTTTATAATTTTTTCTAATTTCTAATTTCAGCAACTTTATCTTTAAATTCAGAAGGGCTCAAAAAATCAGATTTTTTTGTGTAATCTTTAGAGTGCACAGTTGCATTGAAAATTTGTTTTTCAATTTCCATTTCTTGCTGATTCACAATCTGTTGAACTCCATAAAGTCCACGTTTGGCCTGCATGCGGGCAATAGGTGCTTGATTAAAAATATTGGTAAGAATTGCACAGGCATCACGATCAAATTCGCACCATCCGCCTAGTGCCAAGAAACTTTCTTTCTTAAATTCTACGCCAGAAAGGAGCAATGATCGCAAAACGTTTTGATTGAGAAATGTTTTTAGAAATGAAAAAATTCCACAAGTAGGAGTGAGACCCAAAGATAGATGATCAAAACAGAAAGTTGCTTCAGATGAAGCTATTCTAATATCTGCAGCAAGACTTAATTCAAGACCTACACCGCGAGTTCCTTTTTTCATGTCTACCACTACAGTCTGTGACAGACATAGAAGTGACTGGGCGATAGTGCTTATTTTCTGAAATTGTTTTTTTATTTTCTCTTCTGATAATTCTTTTAGTTCGACCGGATCGAAGCCTTGAATGAAGTCTTCCCCGTAACTGGTGATGAATAAACTTTGAACTTCAGTGTGAGTCGCTGCCCACGCAAGGATGGATTCAAGTTCAAAAAGTGTTTCGGCATTTAGGAAAGTTTTACGGAATTTAATTTCAAGAGATTTGGTAGGGATGAGAAGCGTAGTTGCGATTGTGTTGTAACTGAAAATCGGAACTCGTGTAAGTGCTTTCATTAAACCTTCCTTGGTTATCGAACACTGTTGAGGGAAAAATCCATTCTTCCCGTACAACCATTCTTTCAAGAATTAAAAATGTCTGTCAAAGGTGCATTATGATTTTTGTGCAATATTTTAATAATAATGTTAAATTGAAATTATATCGAATAGTTAGGCATTGAACCCGACGAAAAACGTCGGGCCATAAAAGAGATTAAATGTTGGTTTTTTTATCGTGTTCTGATTCAATGAAACGTTCAGCTCTAATCGCTGCTTGGCAACCTGATCCTGCCGCTGAAATAGCTTGGCGGTAATACGGATCTTGAACGTCACCACAAGCGAATACACCTGGTACTGATGTATCAGGGTGAGATCCTTCAGTTAAGATATAGCCATGAGTATCAAGCGCAATCTGACCATTCAGAAATTTTGTATTGGGCTCGTGACCAATTCCTAAAAAGAACCCGTCAGTTTTTCTTGTCGTAATTTCATTAGTCTTATTGTTTAAAACTAATAACCCATGAACGCCGGATTCATCGAAAAGGATTTCTTTAACTTCTGTATTCCAAATAACTTCAATTTTTGGGTTATTGAATGTGCGTTCTTGCATAGGCTTACTCGCCCGGAAATGTTCTTTTCTATGAAGAAGAAAAACTTTATCTGCAAAACGAGTGAGGAAGTTTGCTTCTTCAAGTGCAGTATCACCACCGCCAACAACGTGAACAATTTTACCACGATAGAAAAATCCATCACAAGTTGCACATGCTGAAACGCCTTTGCCGATCAATTTCATTTCATTTGGCAGGCCCAGGTATTTAGCTGAAGCACCAGTTGAAATAATAATTGTTTCTGCTAAAAATTCTTGTCCGTTTTCACATTTAATGTGGAAAGGACGCTTGGCCAGATTTACGTCTACAACTTTGGTAGAAAGAAATTCAGTTCCAAATCGCAAAACTTGGTTCTTCATATTGGTCATAAGTTCTGGACCCATGATTCCTTCCGGAAATCCTGGGAAATTTTCAACGTCAGTTGTAGTTGTTAATTGTCCGCCTGGCTCATGTCCTTCGATGACGATTGGCTTTAGACCAGCTCGAGATGCATATAAGGCCGCAGTGTAACCTGCCGGTCCAGATCCAATAATAATTACTTGTTTAGTTTCCATATATAATGTCCGGAATGTGGGATTGAATTACTCAGTTAATGCTTTAAAAGCAGCGTCATCTTCTTCTTTTGCCTTAACTTTTACTTTGATTTCGATAGGGCGATCATCTTTATCAGGATGCATTTGGTAGTAAGCGCTGACAGTTGTTAACTCACCTGGATGGGGAGCTTCAGCAGTTGTTTTGAACGTTTCACCTGTAATGGTGCAGTCATATTTATAAATTTTTTTGATCTTTTTTTTACTCATGATAATCCTCTGGAGAATCCACTAACTTTTGAACATATTTTTACCTTCTAGTTATAGTTAAAAAAGAGCTGTGAAGCAAGGATTTCCCTAATGTATGCAGAGCGTATTCTCATGATAAACTTGACCTATTATGAAAATTTTAAGCCTGACTACAATGTTCCTGGCCTTCTGCCTACAAACACCAAAAGTTTATGCCTTGGGCCTCGATGAAGTTGTGCTTCAAGAGATCAGCAGTTCCGAAAAAACGGTCATCATCGACCGGGGTCTTTTGGAGAACTATACTGACAGCTCTTTTGCTAAATTCTTTGTCCAGACCGGAGACTATAAATTCCCAAAAATTTATTTGGTGGCCGAAGGAAAATTGATAAAAAGTTTCCCCAAAAAATCAATTTGGTACATGTCTAAAATTTATGACCCTCGGTTTATAAAG
>JACMPM010000067.1 GCA_014377485.1 Bacteriovorax sp.
ACATCGACTTTCGCTTCAACCGAAGTCTGGAAAATGGGGGGGCATTTCTTTGAATTCTCAAGAAACGATTCTACAGGACTCCTCATTTCAAAAAGCTGTGAACAAAAAAAATGTGAGGCTTCAAAAATTCTAAAAACAATCAGTCTCAAAAAACTTACTGCGGAAAAATTTAGCGGTGGAAAAAATCCTGGAGCGGTTCTTTGTCACGAATTAAAAAATGCACAGGTTGTTTTCCTTCGAGACTTAAAAGGAAACGATAATAGCTTCTGCATGCTGTCTGATAAATCTTTTGTTTCATCAGGAAGCCTTGAAATTGAAGCGAGAAAAAATGATGAAAAATAAATTATTACTATTTTTATTGCTCTCATCGGTATCAAAAGTATTTGGCCAAGACTGTACTGGCATGGTTGATAATGAAGAGCAACGACTGGATAAAAATGGCGGGCCATTAACTCAATCGCGAATTCAGGATCAGGACGGCCTGGGAACTTGTTTTGCCAATTCAACATCAGTGGCGCTTCAAACGGCACTTCCTGGAAATCCGGATGTCTCTTACTTACAACTCGCTTTCTCACACGCTCAAAAGGAATACGCTCCAAAAAATACTGCTCAAAGAAAAGATTCGGCCTATATCATAAACCTTGATGGCTCGAGAGGAAATGTTTTAATTAACGGAGGACAGGTTTGCGACACAATAAAAGCAGTAAAAGATAAAAAAATTGGCGGTGTTTGTAAGCGTGATGATGTCGCTCTTGAAAAATCGATTTTTGATAGCAAAACCAATAATTCGAAAGATAGTCTCTTCGTGCAAAATACCGTGATAGCTGCTGCTTCAGAGTATTATGATTCAACCAAATTAGATTTTGGAGTCAATCCATCTTTTGCAAAAGATGAAATAGCAAAGAGAACTCTCGCTTTTACAAATTATAAAATGGCCTTTGATGGGATGATTGAAAAAAAGCAGGCAAAATTTACAAAAGAAGCATGTCTTAAACCCGATACATCTAATGTACAAATTGTTTTAAAGAATTTACTGGCCAGAAACTATGCTTATCTGACTAACAAATACGGTAGTAGCAATTCATCTAAAATTTATGAAAACGTAAAAGGAAAAGCCAATCCGGATTCGGCGCAATTTTTTTACTTAATGAATGTTGGATCCTCTAGTAAATACTCAGATGGAGAAGTGCGAGTTACTGTTGAAAAAAAATTGAATGATAGCCTGGAAAAAAACTATATTGGCGAACTCAATTCAACTAATCCTCCTAGCGATGCGCTGAGTGCTCTTAGAAATATTTTAATGAGTGTAGGTGGCTCGGATAAAGCTAAAAGCAATAAAGCTGTAGTTGATAAACTGATCAGCGAATTTAGTCCCGAAGATAAGGAAATTCTCAACAAAGATTATAATCGTTACGTCAAAAAAGAAGTAGGTGAATGCATGAATAAAAATGCTCTCTCTTATTATACAAGCGACGATGGACTCATTAAGGATTTTGCTCAAGACCCATGCTTAAAAGGATATTTGGTTCAGGGGAAAAATATTAAAAATCTCGCAGGTGCCTTAGATCAAGGTAATTTTCTAAATATAAATACGCTTAATTCTTTCATGAATAAGCTTCCAACAATGAGTTATGAAGAGACGATGAGGGCCATAGTCGCTCCAGAATGCAGTGATGATAAAAAAATTAAAGTCCCAGAAAGCCTAACTTGTGAATCAAATAATTTCAATTATCCTTATATGCTTCAACAAAAGCTGGTTGATACCGGCAAATTTACTCATGCCGGAATTGAGCAGCAAATTAATCTAGAAGCCGCAAATGACTTAGTGCAAATTGAGTCAAGTCAGCCTCAAAAGATTGCACAAGTTGAAGAAAAATATTCAGGGAAAACGGATGCAAATTCATTGAAATTAAAAGCATTGGAAATTCAGAATTTAGAAATTGATAAAGTTAATAGAAAAAATAACGCCCACGAAGTTGCAAAAGCAAAAATAAATAAACAATTGGCAGGTTCTGATGAGCCTCGCATTTGGAACGAATATGTTGAGGGCAATAAAAAGAAATTTAATTCAGATGCTGTTAATTTATTAAAAAACGCAAAGCAAGCCGTGCCTATTACTTTATGTACTCGAATGTTTAACGACCCAAGTTCTACGGCCCTAAGAGATGGAAGATGTGAAAAAAATTCATCTGATAGTTCTTATAAAGATGTTGGCGGATACCATGCAGTTACTGTGGTGGGCGTCAGATGCCAGAAGGGAAAATTGAATTACTTAATTCAAAACTCATGGGGAGAATGGAGTGCAATTAAAGAGGCTAAAAATCCCGATGGTACTCAACACTTTGAGAGTGAATTTGGAAAAGCATGGATGGGTGAAGACGAGATTATGAATAATTCTTACGGGTATCAGAAAATCACGAAATAAAACAGATTTTATTAGAGCTCATCAATTTTTTGAGCAAGGCTAAAATCTTTTTCGCCAACTCCGCCTTCATCGTGAGTGGTTAACCTTACAATGCATTTACCGAAACTCACTTCGAGGTCCGGATGATGATTTTCTTTATTGGCATGCCAGGCGATGGCATTTACAAAGGAGATAGTTTTTAAATATGATTTGAATTGATATTCTTTAACAATACAATTTTTACCAGAATCAAATGACCAACCAGCAAGACCTTTTAATTTTTCTTCATTCATAATTTTTCCCCTTCTTCTTTCTCTTTTCAAATTTAGGAGGGAAATCGGTCATAGTCATCGACAAGCGCGCTAGTTCTAAGGGTTTTTTATCAAGCAACTTAAAGAGATCTTCAAAGGAATCGATCACAAAATATATGGGTTGCAAAATATCTATGCGAAAAGGGGTTCTGAGAGCATCCAAGGGATCGAGAGCGCGTCTTTCGGGAATTTCACTTTCAACTGAATAAATGATTTCAGATTTTGATGAGAGGATACCTCCCCCGTAAGCTTTGTACTGGTTATCTTCTTTGATCAGTCCAAATTCTATTGTAAACCAAAATAAACGGAACAGTCTCATTTGGGTTTTTTTATCTGCTTCCAGAGCAAGTCTGCCATACTGATGCATAAACTCAGCATAAGGCATATTGGTCAAAAGAGGACAGTGCCCGAATATTTCATGAAAAACATCGGGCTCTTCTATATAGTCAATATCTGCTGGAGTTCTAATGAAATTGGCCGCAGGAAATTTCTTTTGAGACAACAGTGAAAAAAACACATCGGGTTGAATGAGTGCGGGCACGGGTTCAACTCCCCAGCCAGTATAAGAATTTAAAATAGAAGTAATGTTTCCATGCTGGGGAATTTCATCCTTAAATTTTAGAATTTCCACTCCGCGAATAAATTCTTTTGAAGCGCGAGTTTTAATAAGTTCATTTTGGCGATGTAGAAGAAATGCCCAAGTTTCATTTTCTTCTTGAGTATAATGAGCACAGCCTTTGTTATCTAGCGGCTTTGAATGGTAGACATGCTTGGCTTTCAAGAAAGCTCTCTTTTGTAGATTGGAACTCTATAGAGAAACATTAAGTAGAGTGCCGGGTAAATGACAAGATCTAAGGCCTTGTTGCCGCTGGTGTATTCGATATCATCGACTATATAAGAAGCGAGCTCATGGATTTTTTCGATGCGGTGGATGTGTTTCCATTTTTTAAGAGGAGGTGGTAGTTGGGCGCCCTCATCGACAAAATAAATTTCATAATCACCTCGGAATTGCGAAGTTATATGACTTATCCATTTCTGATTAAACTTTCCAAAAAGATTCATTTTTAAATGAACTTCATCACCTTTTTTGCAGCCATCAAAGCGTTGAACTTCCAAATTGACGAAAGGAGGCTTGAGGGCCTTGAAGAGCTCAATATTAAATTTTGAAAAAAGAAGTTGATAATTTTTTTCAATTCTAGTCTTAATTAAAATTTTCATTAAAAAATTTAAGCAGCTCTCTTGATTGATTTCATAGAATACTTAATCCTCTGGTTATTATAAAGCGAGCTGAAGGGACTTAGCCAGCAATCTTCACTTAAATGAAAAACTACTTTGTGAAGACTTACCTTTGGTTCAGATTTTATGAAGGCCTTTGGAAATAAGGCCAGTGGTGCTTTTTCTAAAATAAATTCAATTTTTTTATCTTGTGATAATTTTCCTGAATAAAGTGCTGCCAGACAAATATAGGCACCGTAATGATTTGCTTCTATCACCACGTGAGTTTGTTTAGACCGATTGATTTCAAGGATTAATTTTTTAGCGTCCACATTTAAGGAAAATGGATTTAAATGGCGGTAGTAATTTAACATTTTACGATGAGATCTAGATAAATGTTTTTTTTCTTCTGCTGTAAGTTTTAGATTTTCGAAACTGGCCATCATAGTGTCGGCCATATTTTCTTCAAAGCCTTCTTTGAAAGTTGGATCAGCATATTTCATCAGAGACTTTTTTTCTGTCGCTTTAACGCCTACAAACTGGATTTTACCTTTAAAAATAATGGGCTTACTCATAGAAAAATTCCTTGTAGGGGGTTTTCTTACATAATACGCTGTATCGGATAAAATATTAATAAAATGAGTATTTTGGTAAATTTTTTTACAAATTCGAAGCTTTATGAGACTAATTGTTTTTATTTAGGTGCCCAGATAATGCCCATATAGAGGGGAATTAAGGATTAAAATCTTTTAATCTCTCTTAAATGTCATTTTAATGTGTATGGACGATACTAATCACAAGTTTAAAACTTAGGTTTCTATGGAACCAAACACACACAGGAGAATCACATGAAATTTCTACTAGCATTAGCTCTATTATCATCATTCGCAATGGCTAACGACGCAAAAGAAGCTAAAAAAGAAGAACACAAAGAAGCTGTTAAAGCTGAAAAAGTTCTTGAAGTAAAAAAAGAAGCTGTTGCAGCTGACAAAAAAGATATGAAAGAAGACAAAAAAGCAGCTTACAAAGCAGCTAAAGAAGCTTGTTTGAAAGAAAACAAAGACCTTAAAGGTAAAGAACTTAAAGAATGTATCGTTTCTAAAAATAAATAATTTCAAAGCAAAATAATTTGCTTTAACTTAACTCACTGGAGATTCACATGAAAAACGCAATCGTAATCGCTCTTGCTCTATTATCTGTAACTGCTTTCGCTGGAACTAAAGTAACTAAAGAAGCTCGTAAAGCTGCTGTAGAAGCTTGTAAAGCTGAAGGGAAAACTGCTAAAAAAGACCTTAAAGCATGCGTTAAAGAAAAAACTGCTGCTCCAGCTCCAGAAGCTAAAATGGAATCAGCTCCAGCTACTGCTCCAGCTGCAAAATAATTATTACTTTTAAGTAAAATTAGATAGAGGGGGGATTCTTAGGAATCCCCCCTTTTTTTTTCCAGGATGGGATATATGACCGCGGGGGCAGAGGCTGAAGCGGTCGATCAGACTTTGCACACCTACAAATTTTCTTATACAATCCCCCCATGAGAATCCTAGTCGTCGAAGATCAGCCAAAAATGGCAAGTTTCATTAAAAAAGGCTTAAATGCACAAGGCTATATCGTTGATGTTTCTGAAACAGGGATGGGAGCGGAGAGTTTAGTTGCAGAAAACCCTTACGACCTAATCGTTCTCGATGTAAATCTACCTGATCAAAATGGCATGGACACCGCCAGACATATTCGTCAGGATGGTTTTAAAGGCCCTATTCTGATGCTCACGGCCCTCAGCTCAACAAAAGATAAAATTCATGGTCTCGATGCTGGTGCAGATGACTATCTGACAAAGCCATTTGATTTTGATGAATTGCTAGCTCGTATCCGCGCTCTCCTAAGAAGAAATACCGGAAGTGAAACTTCAAAACTCCGTTTTGCAGATATTGAACTCGATATGGTTCTCAGAAAAGTAGTGAGAGCAAGTATTGAATTAAATTTAACGGCAAAAGAATTCTCTCTTCTTGAATATTTTATGAGACACCCCAATCGGCCACTGACCAGAGTTGAAATAAGTGAGCATGTTTGGGACGTAAATTTTGATACTAATACCAATGTGATTGATGTTTATATCAATATGCTTCGTAAGAAAATTGATTCTCCATTTGAGAAAAAACTTATTCACACCATGGTTGGCTACGGCTATATATTAAAGGATACCTAGTCCTGATTAAATTTAATGAAATTATTACAAAAAATAAGCTTAAAATTAAAACTCACTTTGCTCTTCGGATTAATTTTTACCGGGATGCTTTCTAGTTTTAGTTATATTATTTATAGAGAATTTTCCAAACTTCAATCTGAAGAATTTGATACCACACTTTATAATTACGCGATCGATGTAGCTGAGTCGCTCGATATCGATAATTATGGAGAAGTAGAATTTGACCCAGATATTATAAAACTCAATGAAAAGATTCTGCCCTTTGCCCTCGGGACTAGTTATATTTCTGTTTTAGATATAAATGGAAAAATTATTGCTAGCTCTTCAAATGCCAGCGACAAACATGTTTTGCCTGTAAGCGAATATAAATTAGGAAGAGTTTTAAAAAAAGGGGCAAGCTACGATGTTTTGAGTTTTAAGGGTACTCCGCACAGGGTTATCAACTACCTGTTGCCCGTACTTAAAATTGATTCACCATTAATTTTACAAATTTCAGTTCCCATGACCACTTTCGTGAACACCAATAAAAATCTTATTCGATTTTTTCTAACAAGTGTTCCAATAATGATGTTGATCTCATCCATCATAGGTTATTTTTTCGTAGGAAGAGCGCTATTGCCTATGTTGGAAATTATTAATAAAACTAAAAAAATTGAAGTGTCGAATCTTGAAGAAAGAGTTCCGGTACCAGAGGCAAAGGATGAAATCTGGCAGCTGGCCAATACTATTAATCATCTTTTGAGTCGCTTGCATGAATCATTTGTTTCACAAGAGCGTTTTATCCAGGATGCTTCTCACCAATTAAAAACACCGCTGGCAATTATTAAAGGTGAGTTGGAGTTATTTAGGTCAGAAGCTCGAAGTGAAAAAGAGACGGCTCAATTTATAGAAAGTATGTCTCAGGAAATTAATTTCTTAGTGAAGTTAACCAATGACTTACTTATTTTGGCGCGTATTGATAGCGGAGCAGCTTCATTTATTTTTACAAAAAACAGATTGGATGAGATTGTTTTAACTCAAACATCAAGGCTTTCTAAGCTGGCTTCACTTAAAAGAATTTCATTACAAATAAATTTTGATTCATTTGAAAACGCAACTGATGATGCCTTGTCTGTATTGTGTGACCCCGATTTGTTGGGTGTGCTTTTTTACAACTTGATAGAAAATGCAATCAAATATTCACCCGAAAATTCGACAATACTTATTTCAGGGATAAATGAGAATGACTCAATATCAGTAGTAGTCTCAGATGAAGGAGCGGGAATTAAAGACATTCAAATTGGTAAAATATTTGATCGTTTTTTTAGGATTGAAGGAAGCTCAAAAAGTGCGATGGGAAGTGGATTAGGGTTAGCTATCTGTAAGGTTGTTGCCGATTCAGTAGGTGCGAAGCTTTGGGCAGAAAATAATACAGAAAAGGGAACTTCTTTTTATTTTAAAATGATGAAACAAGTTAGGGGCTAAACATTTGTTTAAAGTTCATTTCTAACGAAAGCGAAAAGAGAGATTAATCATCGGCATCATAGAACTATATGTATCACTTACACTTGATGCCACATTACTTGCACTAATGGTCTTTGAAATACTTATTCGATGATAATTAAAACTTCCACCAATATGAAAATTACGATTGATTTTAATTTCAGCACCAAGGCCTGCCAATAAACCATAACCTGAAATATCCTCTGTTACACTTGCAATCGTTCTTTTGCCTTTGGCATAAGGATTCCATCCGAGAGTACCATAGAAAACATTTTCTTCAGTAAAAAAATAAGTCAGTCTTGGTCCAAGCTCAAGTGTGTTTATTTTATCAGTGGTGCTTTTTTTGAGCTGGTGAGTGAATATTGTAACGTTCTGACCGATAAAAGTTCTCTGTTGTGAACCGATACTTGCACCAACAAAAATATGATTAGAAATATCACTTACATCTGCAGTTGTTTTTGAATCACTGCTCGAAGAGTAGCCCGTCATTGTATCGATCATGAACGTGGCATGGGCTGTATTGATTAAAAAAAATGAAATCAATAATATTTTTTTCATAAGTTGTTTAAGAGAATTTTACTACACAGTAATTCTTTTTGCCTTTTCTAATAACCAAACAAGTTTCACTTGCCAGGTTTTTAACGTTTAATACTAAGGTCATATCGGTAGCCCCTATATTATTAAGGTAAACTCCCTTTTGTTCCACTGAGCGTTTTGCTTCGCTCTTGCTCGTAAATAATGGCGTAAGAGCTAAAAGATCAAGAAAAGGGATGCCTGCTTTTAGAGTTTCAAGTTTTAATTCAATTGAAGGAACGTCACCAAAAATAGCACTGAGTTCACGATCCGCTAGATTTGAAATAGTTTCACCAAAGAATATTTTAGTTGCAGTCAGGGCCGATTCAAGACCCGCCTCGCCGTGGACAATTTTTACCACTTCAGATGCAAGAATTTTTTGGGCCTCACGAAGGTGCGGCTCATCTTTCGTTTTTTGTTCTAATACAGCAATTTGCTCCAAGGATAAAAAAGTGAAATACTTTAGGTATTTCACTACCGATGAGTCATCTGAATTAATAAGGTATTGGAACATTTGGTATGGAGATGTCATCTCAGGATCTAGGTAGATTGTTGTTCCACCTTCTGATTTACCAAATTTTGCTCCATTGGAATCGGTTACCAGAGGAATAACAATTCCGTAGACTTGTTTTCCATCCATTTTACGAGCAAGATCAATTCCAGCCGTAATATTTCCCCACTGATCGCCGCCCCCCATTTGAAGGACAACATCATGTTCTTTAGCTAAAATTCTAAAATCGTAAGCTTGAAGCATTTGGTAACTAAATTCAGTAAAACTAATTCCAACTTCAGAGTTTATTCTATTTTTAACTGATTCTTTTGCGAGCATTTCAGTCACGCGAAAGCGCTTTCCAACATCGCGAAGAAAATCAATAAAACTAAATTTACTCATCCAATCGTAGTTGTTGAGAATAATGGCCGGGTTGGTTTGATTTTTAAAATCAAGTAAACGTTCGAGTTGAGCTCGCTGTCCTTTGATATTTTCCTGAATATTTTCTTCAGTTAACATAACTCGTTCAGAATTCTTCCCAGAAGGGTCTCCAATCATCCCAGTTGCGCCACCAATTACACAAACAGGTTTATGACCAGCCAATTGAAATCTTCTCATGGTGATTACGCAAAAAAGATTTCCAATCTGCAGTGATTTAGCTGTTGGATCATAGCCGATATAAAATGAAATTTTCTTATTATTGAGTAGATCAGGAAGGTCTTCGCTAGAAGTCGCTTCAATTAAGCCACGAGCAACAAGTTCTTGGTAGAAATTCATTAAAGGTCCTTTTGAGTCTTAAATGGGATAAGTTACACAAAAGATTATGACAGAAAAAAGAACGGATGAGAATCCTCTTTATGAGTAAACTCATCCGCAAACTATCATATGAA
>JACMPM010000068.1 GCA_014377485.1 Bacteriovorax sp.
ATGGATTGATAAATGCCATTTGAAAAAAAGGACTACTGAAATTCCATTAATTGTTGGATTGATTAAATTATAGAACCAAAGCTGACGAATAATTGCAAAATATTCAATAAATTCAGAAAATAAATGCTAACAAGGCAAAGCTTATCAAGCTAGTTGAGTCCCACGGCCAAACAAACGATTTCCTAAATGCCGCGACATTGCTGTTTTATCAATAAACTGCTTTAAAAAATCATCCTTTGCTATCAAAGAATTCTCAGAGTGCTCCCATATATCTACCTTTTTTGTTTTACCATCTGCTCCCATGGCGACTGATATTTCCATTACTCCATTGGCTCCAGTTTCATCAATAAAGAGAATGATGCTGATAGTTTTTGTTTTATCAGATGAAGAGACTTTTTCTTGTGCAAAATAAAAAGTGGGACTTCGATCCTTAGATCCAATTTTTATTCCTTCTGTTTCCAGTTGGGAAATTTGAGAAGATGTTAAACTGATCTGTTTAGATGTAAAACTCTGAGCAGTTGGCCAAACCTGCTTCAATCTCTTTTCTGGCCATTTCTTTTCATGCCCTTGGGCAGAAAATACCAAATTTATAATTAAAACTACTGCAATACAAAATGATTTATTAAAGTTCATCTGCGACCTTCTTATTTATTTTTTCTTGTTATTTTCTTTCTTAATCATATTTGTACATTCTTTATTGTTCGATTTTTTCTCACAATTTTCCATCATAGCTTGGTCACACATTTTTTGATCTTTATGGATTTTCATACAATCTTTCATCATACCATTCATTTTTTTCATATCTGCTTTATCCATCACTCCGTCTTTGCCTTCCATTTTCATGCCATTCATATCTTTGCTATCCATATTCATGCCATCCATTTTCATATCACCACTTTTAGACTCTTGTGAATGAACTGAACTAATTGTGATCAATCCCATTAGCGCGATTACTGAAATACTTGCCATCAATTTTGCTTTCATAAATAACTCCTTTTTTATTAAAATTTTTAAATCTATTGAGTGTGTCATAGAACTAATTCGTAAACAATAAATTAAGATATATTCATTTTCTATGATTCAAATCATGTTTCTCTATAAGTAGTCTAAAAAATAAAAAGAATTAACATCAAATTATCTCTCAAAATAAAGAGTTCATTCTTAGTAGGTTCTTTAATCATGGACGACTTAGTGGCAGTGGATATCATTCAATTCTTCCGGTAGACCAAGGAATTGAGCACACTGCTGGTTCTGCTTTTGCCCCTAATCCTATTTATTTTGATGGAGAAAATATTGTTAAACTTGCTGTTGAAGGCGGTTGTAATGCTGTTGCATCAACCTTGGGCATGGCCACAATCCTCTGCAGATATTACAGGGCAGGCCAATTGCTTTATGGGTAGATCAGGACTCATTAATTCGGGTGGGGAATCTAAAGGGAAAAATGATCTGGTCGTTGCATTGGAAACCGCAGTCATCAATAAGCGAGCTGGTGGAATGAGTCTTAGATTAGGCAGAAAGGCTTTTCAACGGCCCTTTGAAGAAGGTGTTTATATATTGAACTCAATTCAGGATGTCTATTTGAATCAGAAAATTACAATTGCATAATTGAGAAAGAATACAAAAAAAAATAAATCTTTCGAGTTATTTTTTCAATCTTAGGGAATTTATTATTACTGAAAAACTTGATAACCCCATCGCTAGACTGGCCCACATCGGAGTTAATGATAACTTATACCAAGGATAGAATACTCCAGCGGCAAGTGGTATGCAGAGAATATTATATAGGGAAGATAAGGCAAGATTCTCTTTAATAATTTTCATTGATCTATTTGAAAGAATAAAAAATTCAGCAATCAAAAATATTTTTCCGTCTAATACAGACACATCTGCAGCTTCAATCGCAACATCTGCTCCATTCCCCATAGCGATTGAAAGATTTGCTTTAGAGAGGGCCGGTGCATCGTTAATTCCATCTCCAACCATCGCAACCTTTAAGTTATTTCTTTGCAATTCTTCTATAAAATCAGCTTTTCCAACTGGTTTTACTTGCGCGCGAATAAATTCTGAATTTATTCCAAGTTCAAGTCCTATTTTGTGGGCGACACCTATATGATCACCGGTAACCATCCACACATCTAGATTTAGCCTCTTGAGTTTTTTTATTAGAGCAACTGCATCAGGTTTTATAGGATCAGATATAACAAATGCGCATACAAGCTTTTTGTTGATTGCCATAAAAACATAACTGCCGACGTTAGCTTTATAGAAACTCTCTGGAACGATTCCTTCAACTGTAAAACTAGCTAAAAGATCTATGTTCCCAAGCAGAACATGATTTCCATTGTATTCTGCCTCAAGTCCTAATCCTGTTATACTTTGAAATTTATCAGGGTCATTAAGTTTTAAATTTCTTTTTACTGCTGTATTAAATAAGGCTTGAGACAAAGGATGTGTAGAATATTGAGAACAAATTGCTGCCAATAATAATAAGTCATTTTCGTTTTTGTACTCTTCAAATAAAATGACCGATGTTAATTCAGGCCTACCTTCTGTAAGTGTTCCCGTTTTATCAAAAACTATTGCATTAATATGGGATCCTTTTTCTATAATATCACCACCGCTAACAAGCAGACCTTTTTTAGCTGCACTACTTGTTGAAAGCATGATCGCCATAGGTACTGCCAAGCCAAGAGCACAAGGGCAGGCAATAACTAGGACAGCAATCATATGGGTTAGCGAAAAAAAAGTATTTCTAGTAATAACAAACCAAATGACAAACGTGAGAAAAGCTAAAACAAGAATTGCAGGAACAAAATATTTTACTATTTTATCAGCATACTTCTGGATGGGGGCTTTTTTTAATTGAGCTTTTTCAACAAACGCAACAATTTGGGAAATAAAAGTATTGTGTAGCGTAGACTCAATTTTAAGTAGAACAGATCCTTCTAGGTTTAGACTTCCTCCATAAATTTTGGCACCAATTTTTTTAGAAATGGCCTGAGATTCACCTGTTATCATTGATTCATCTGCATGGCTCTCTCCATCTATGATTTCACCATCCAGAGGAAATTTTTCACCAGGCCGAATGCGAATAATATCTCCTTCCACAAGATCAATCACAGGTGTATTAATTTCTTTGGATTCTATAATTTTGGAAGCGAACTTTATTTGCATTTTATAAAGCGAGCTTAGTGAACTTCTGGCCTTAGTTTTAGCTTTATCGTCCAGAAAATGCCCTAGCAAGGCAAAGCCAATTATAAAAGCTGTCCCTTCAAAATATGAATGAGAATGAGAATCGGCAATTAAAAGATATAGACTATAGAAATAGGCGCTTAAAGCGCCAAGACCAATAAGTGTATTCATATTAGATCTTAAAGTTCTGCAGAAAATCCATACTGCTTTAACGTAAGTTAGACCAAAAAGAAAAAGGATTAGACTGGTCAAGACAGCTTGAATCCAATTGCTGGTTGAATGAGAAATTATTTTACTGGAAATTAATGGAATAATCATAGAAAGAAACATAATGAGGGAAGCTAGTATTAAAGCAATAAGTGCTTTGTAAAAATTTCTATTGAAAAAAAAATCTTCATTCGCATTGATTTTAGAATTTGGATCAATGGCCCGATAGCCTAATTTCTTCAATAGAGCATGGAAAGTATCTAAGTCAAATTCTTCATTAACTACAACATCGAGTGATTCTGTTGCAAAATTTACTTGAATAGATAAAAGACCAGAGAGAATTTTGGCAGCTTCTTCAATTACTTGTGAACAAGCAGCACAAGTCATCCCTTCGATTTTAAATTTTAAAGTTTTATTCAAGCTCTACCTTTTCGACTTGAAAACCCAATTTGGTAATACTTTCTTTAAAAGTAGAAATAGAGCTTTCTTCTGCATTGAATTTTATTTTAACTTTTCCTTCTGAAACATTAACATCAACAGAATGTTCAATTTTTAAATCCTCTATGCTCTTTATGATTTTATTAGCACATCCGCCACAGTGCATTCCATTAACTTTAAAACTTACTGACTTATTTAATCCCATAAAATCCCTTAATCTAAATTATTTATTTTTGATCTAACAGATATTTCTATTAGCCCTTTTTATTGGTGGCGACCAATGAGCATAATAAGTTCTTCTATTTTTTCCTTAGCGATATTCTCATCTTTTTGTTTAATAGCATCCTTGATACAATTATCTAAATGCGTTTTCAAGATTGATTTTTCAACTGAGGATAGTGCGGCTTTGGCAGCTCGCACTTGGATCAAAATATCAGGACAATAAAGCCTTTTATCGATCATTCCTAATATTCCTTCAATCTGACCTTTTGCTCTCTTAAGCTTAAGAACCTCTTTTTTATGATCAGGATGATGGTGTTCATGATGACAATGAGATGGTTCAACACTTTTTACTGGTGATTTTTTTTTAATTGTCACAATTTACCTCTTTAGAACGTATACCATTTGAATGTATACATACATTTATACTTAATACCCCCATGTGGTGTCAAACTTCATTGCAGAAATACGTTATGTAAGCCTTTTTTTTAATATTTATTTATCATATCCTAACTAATTACAATTGACTAATACCCCACAAGGGTATACCTTACTTTAATGAATTTTTAAAATTTCAAAGTATACGTCACTTATTTATAGTTAGTGACGTATACTTTGAAAACAGCCTTTAAAAGGAAAGAAAATGTTAGACCGGATCATTAAACTTGCACTAACACAACGACTTCTAGTCGTTTCACTGGCTGCAATGCTTGTAGCTTATGGCGGTTACGTATTAAAGCATCTTCCCGTTGACGTTTTTCCCGATCTAAACAGACCGACTGTAACAATAATGACTGAAGCTTCAGGCCTGGCCCCAGAAGAGGTTGAAACACTTGTTACCTATCCTCTTGAGACGGCTTTAAATGGGCTTCCGGGAGTTGAGAGAATCCGTTCTAGTTCAGGCGTAGGTCTCAATGTAATCTATGTTGAATTTGCATGGGGAACTGACATCTATAGGAATAGGCAAAGTGTTCAGGAAAAACTAGAGCAAGCAAAAGAAAAACTCCCTAAAGGTATCTCCCCTGTAATGGGACCCATTTCATCTATTATGGGTGAAATTCAACTTGTGGGTATAAGTTCAAACGATAATACTCTGTCCCCTATGCAGTTAAGAACAATTGCAGATTGGACACTAAGACCAAGACTCCTTAGCATTCCAGGAATTGCTCAAGTTATTTCCATCGGTGGTGGAGTAAAACAATTTCAGATCTTATTATCTGCAGAGAAAATTCAGAAGTATCAACTTAGCATAGAGGATATTGAACATTATTTATCTGACATAAGTAAAAATACTACTGGTGGATTTATAGATATTGGTAAAAAAGAATATTTGATCCGCAATATAGGCATTACTAAAAATAAAGAAGATATACTTAAATCAGTTGTAGGAATTCATTTAGGAAAACCAATTCTTGTTCGAGATATTGCTGTTGTTGAAGAGCTGCCCCAGACTAAAAGAGGGGATGCAAGTGTAAATGCGCGCGAATCAGTTATCATGAGTATTCAAAAGCAGCCTGGTGGCAGCACGATTGATCTTACCCGTGAAATAAATAAGGCCCTTGAAGAAATCAAACCTTCTCTTCCTGCTGGTGTTGTCATTAATCCCAATCTCTTTAAGCAAGCTAACTTTATAGAGAAGTCCATTAGTAACGTCGAAGAGGCTTTGAGAGATGGTGTTATTTTAGTTTTAATTGTTCTCTTTTTATTTTTATTAAATTTTAGAACAACAATGATCACAATGACTGCGATTCCACTTTCATTTATGTTAACAGCTATTGTCTTTAAAATTTTTGGACTCTCGGTAAATACAATGACTCTTGGAGGTCTGGCCATTGCCATTGGAGAGCTTGTTGATGATGCCATTGTCGATGTAGAGAATGTTTTTAGAAGGCTTAGGGAAAATCAAGCTCTAGCTATTCCTAAAAATACTTTTTTAGTCATTTATCAAGCTTCAAGTGAAGTACGAAATTCAATTATTATTGCTACAATCATTGTCTGTCTTGTATTCATTCCTCTGTTTGCAATGGGAGGAATTGAAGGTAAATTATTTGCTCCCTTGGGAATTTCTTATGTTATTTCATTATTAGCTTCAATGGTTATCTCCTTAACTGTTACTCCAGCACTTTGCTCTTACCTACTCACAAAAGGTAAATTTTTAGAACATAAAGAAGGAGCTTTTGTCGTTTTTCTAAAAAACCTCGATCGCAAAATTTTAAATTTTTCTCTTAATCATAAAAAATCAGTCATAGCTTTTACTCTGAGCTTATTTTTCATTGCCCTTTTTACAGCTACACAAATGGGGCGAGATTTTCTGCCAAAATTTAATGAGGGAACAGCAACCATTACTGTACTAGCACAACCCGGTACATCTCTAGCTGAATCAAATAGAATTGGTACTGAAGCTGAAAAGCTTATTATGAAATCCCCTGAAGTCACCTCTGTCTCTAGACGTACAGGAAGAGCTGAACAAGATGAACATGCTGAAGGAGTTCACTCATCTGAAATTGATGTAGACTTTAAAGAAAAAGGACGTCCACGCCAAATTGTTCTAGAAGAAATAAGAACAAACTTAGGTAAACTAGAAGGAGTATACGTTAACTTAGGTCAACCAATTTCTCATAGACTTGATCACTTGCTCTCAGGTGTTAAGGCTCAAATTGCGATAAAAATATTTGGACCTGATCTGAAAATATTAAGACAAAAGGCCAGTGAAATAAATCAAACACTTGAAGGAACCAAAGGCCTTGTTGATCTTCAAGTTGAACAGCAGGTTTTAGTTCCCCAAGTAAAGATTCAACTGCTTCGTGATGAAGCAATAAAATACGGCATTGTCGTAGGAGACTTAGCAGGACTACTTGAAAAAGCTCTTCAAGGTGAAGTCGTAGGTCAAGTTTTAGAAAATCAAAAAACTATTGATGTACTAATGAGATTTGATGAAAAATCCAGATCTGACTTAGAACTTATCAAAAAAATGCCTGTAAAGGTTTTACCTGATGGAACTAAAATTAGAGTTGAGCAAATTGCAGATGTTTATGAATCCAATGGGCCTAATATAATCAACAGAGAGAATTCTCAAAGAAGAATTGTTGTACAAGCAAACTCTCAAGGCCGAGACATTGAAAGTCTTATAATCGAAGTAAAATCAAAAATTAATAAAAATGTTCAGATGCCAGCAGGCTATTTTGTTTCTTTCGGCGGACAGTTTGAAAGTCAGCAGCAGGCAAGCCAGTTAATGGTCTTTCTAGCAATCATGTCTATTTTGGGAATTTATCTCGTACTTTATGTACATTTTAAATCTGCTTTTATTGCTATTCAAATCATGCTCAATATTCCAATGGCCTTTATTGGAGGAATTATCGGGATCTATTTAACTGGAAAAGTCATATCAGTCGCAAGTCTTGTAGCTTTTGTTACTCTTTGTGGAATTGCTTCTAGAAACGGTATTATGATGCTTTCTCACTATCTTCATCTTATGGAACACGAAGGTGAAAGCTTCACAAGAGAAATGGTTATCAGAGGTTCCCTTGAAAGACTTGTTCCGGTCTTAATGACTGCCCTTACTGCAATATTAGGTCTAGTACCTCTTGTGCTGGCAGGTGGTGAAGCTGGTAAAGAAATACTACACCCTGTAGCCGTTGTTATTGTAGGGGGATTAATTAGCTCTACGATGCTTGATATTTTTGTAACACCGACAATATTTTTCCATTTTGGTAAAGAATCCGCTCTAAAATCTATAGCCCAGACCAATCATAAAAACATTTTTGAAGGAGAAAACGCATGAAGAACACATTTTTAATTTTAGTATTAGCAGCATTACCGGTTTTAGGTTTTACTCATGAAGGACATGACAAAACACCAGGCTCTTTAAAATCAATTCATGGTGGTGTCGTACAAAGTGGAAAACAACTTAACCTTGAAGTTATAGTTAATGGAAACGAAGTTACGCTTTTTCCTACAAGTCATGAAGGAAAAGATATTGCTTCGAATGATGTTAAGATTGAAGCAATGGCCACACCTAAAAAAGGTAAACCTTATCCAGTAACTTTCACAAATACTCCAAAAGGTTTCACTTCTAAAGTTGATCTTCAAGGTGCAAACAGATTGCCTGTGACGATCAATGTATCAAATCAGGGAAAAACTGATCACTTTACTGTTCAAGTTGAAGAATAAAAAACAAGGAAATTCTAGATGCTGAAATTTTGCCATTTAAAATTTTTAATAACTGCGCCTCTTATTGTAGGGGCGCTTCTTTCCAATAGTATAGTTTGTGCTGAATTGCCTGAAAGTAACTTAGAGGTGAATTCATTTACTTCAAAACTTGATTCTCTCGGGTTTGAAAAAAAAGTTAATAAAAGTTTATTTTTGCCTGAACTCTCAATTAATGGCGGACTGGGATCTGAAAAAATACTCGATAGATCTGCTGATACCGAGAAAGGCCCCTATTTGTTTCTAGACGGTAGAATTAATCTTTATCGCGGCGGCAGAGATTCAAATACGGGATTAAAAACACAGACCCAAATTGATATTACAAAAATTGAAAGAGAATTAAAAAAAAGAAACTTAAATATCGAGTCTTTTAAAATAATTTCTGAGTTAAATTATTTAGCTAAAGATAATCAACTCATTGTTGAAGAATTAAAAAACAATAAATCAGAACAAGCGATGGCAAAGAAGAAAGTGGATGCCGGACTAACTACCTCAGTAGATCTTCTAGATTTTGAGTTAAAAAGTGAAAATTTGTCCAACGAAATGGAAAAAAACAATCTTAAGACCAAAGAACTAGAGCTTGTTTTGAAAAATCTTTACGGTGGAAATGTCGAATTAGAAACTATCTTGAAAAATTATTCAGATATATCCCAATCAAGCTTAAGTGCAAATGAAAGTGATCTATCGCCGGATATTTTACTGGTTAAAAAACAATTAGAACTAAGTGAATTGGATAAAATTAACATTAAGGCCGAATATCTTCCAACAGTAGAACTTGAAGCAAAATGGGGACAGATTACACCTCATGAAAAACTCTTAAGTACCAATCGTGAACATCAAGTTGCTCTTAACATCAACATTCCACTTTTTTCTGGCTTCAGTACTGAAGGGAAGTTGCAACAGGTAATCATTGAATCAACTCAGAAAAAAAGAGAACTGAGACAAGGCGAACTTAATCTAAGCTCTAAAAAAGAAATTGACCTAAAAAAGATCGATCTTTTTAAGAGGTTATTATCTTCAAATGAGCGATTACTTTCTAAAGCTCAAAAATATCGTGAATTAACAATAGGCGAATACAAGCGTGGTATTAAAAATTCACCAGATGTAATTTTAGCTTCAGACAAAAGACTTGAACTAGAAAGAAAAATCCTTGAAACACAAAATGAACTATCGGTAGCGACCTATTCATTTACCGAAACTTTTAAATCATATAAGGCAGAATAAAATGAAAAAATTATTTTTAATTTGCAGCTTGATAATAACAACAACAACAACATCAACAAATGCATTTGCACATGGTGAAGACAAATATGGTCCTAATAAAGGCTATATCAGAATGCCAGGCTCATTTCACACAGAACTTGTCCTACAAAAAGATGGTTCATATTTCATTTATCTTTTAGATCTTCAGAATAAAAATCCGGCCGTGAAAGATTCTTCAGTTGAAATGAAAATTATTTCTAGCGATATCAAAAACTTAACTTGTATGCCCATGAGCGACTTTTTTCATTGTCAGGGCGAGAAGCTTAACCTAGATAAAGGAAAAATCAGTTTAAAAGCAAAACGCTTAGGAGTAGAGGCACGAGAAGCAATTTACGAATTGCCTCTATCTCTTAAGAAAATAGAAAAATTAAATTCAAGTATGGAAGGCCATGATATGAAAAACATGAAATAAATCGAACATTTAATATTCGCTTTTTAATCTATTTAAAATAGCTCTCATTCGTTAAATTTCTTGACGTTGACCTTTCATAATTTCTTGACATATTTTTTTTAGTTCTTGGTCTCTAATTTGTGATTTACCACACATAAGTATTGCCCCAGAGTGATGAGGGATCATGGTTTTGATAAATTGTTCATCGCCAACAAATGATTGTTTTCACTCGAAAATAAATAGTAATATGAGAATCATAAGCGATGAAACATGGATAATATAATTAAGTTTTTTATTCTCATACAAATGTCCCATAGTAAAAAGCATTAGAATCACCATAGGTGTTGCCATCATACCAGTACATCACTGAAGGTATCGACCATAGTATACATAACCGCATACATTATTAGAAAGTGAATGCATGTATCAATTGCGAGACTTCTGTATGTTGATTTCATAGTATCCCCTGCTAATTCTTAGAAAAAAATATAACTTTTAATTATATAAATAATAATTTTAAAAAGAATTTTCGATTGAACAATTTATTCTTCACCGAAATACATTGCACATTCAAGAACAAACTTTAGCAGATACTGAAAATCGAAAAACTATGAAAATTACTAAAGCATTGCCATATTAATCTCCAAATGGAATATTTACTTTAAGCATAAATGGTCTCTCTAAAGCATTTTATATTTTAATTCTCGCCTTTATTTTAATTAATATTTCATCCGGGATTTACATGAAATCAAATCTATTATTTTTATTTTTTGCATTTTTCACTTCTCTGAATGCCCATTCAAAAATTGTTAAATATGAATTAGTTGCCACTAAGGGCCCTGTTAATTTAAGCGGTAATCGAAGTGTTGATTTTGCAATAAAAATAAATGGTCATATCCCTGCTCCAGTCCTTGAGTTTACTGAAGGTGACGAGGCTGAAATAAAACTCATCAACAATATACCAGATGATGAAGTCTCTATTCATTGGCATGGAATTCTTATCGATCCTTATATGGATGGTGTTCCTTATGTTACTACGCCTCCTATAAAATCAGGAAAAAGCTTCACGTTTAAATTTAAATTAAGACAACATGGAACTTTTTGGTATCACTCACATACAAATGTCCAAGAACAAAAAGGTGTATACGGTGCAATTGTCATTCATCCTAAATCAGAAAAAAAGCAATATGATAAAGAACTGGTTTTGGTTTTAAGTGATTGGTCAGATGAAGATCCATCTGATATTTTAAAAAATTTAAGAAAGGATGGCGACTATTATATTTATAAAAAAGGAACTATGCGCTCATGGTTCGATGCTTTTCAAAAAAAATCTCTAACGAATTATCTTAAAAATCAATGGTCGCGTATGGGTGGAATGGATTTCTCTGATGTAGGTTACGATGCTTTTTTAATAAATGGAAAAAAAGAATCACAAGGATTAATAGCTAAAAAAGGCGAAAAAATAATGGTCAGAATTATTAATGCTGCTGCTTCTACCTATTTTTATGTTTCACTTGGGAACGAACCTATGAAAGTCATTTCAGCAGATGGTACAGATATTAAACCTTTATTTGCTAAGGAATTATTTATAGGAATGGCCGAGACATATGATGTACTTTTAGAAATAAATGAAGAGAAGAATTATGAATTAAGGGCCACTTCTCAAGATGGAACGGGTCACACTTCAACCTGGATTGGAACAGGAGAAAAAATATCATCACCCCATAAATCAAAACCAAATCCTTATATGGACATGAGTATGGACATGGGAAATGATTCGATGAATTCAATGGATCATTCCAAAATGGATATGAAAGAAACTACGATGGATCACTCGAAAATGGATATGAAAGAAACTCCGATAGATCACTCGAAAATGGATATGAAAGAAGCTCCAATGGATCATTCGAAAATGGACATGGAAGAAGCTACAATGGATCATTCGAAGAGGGAAAATAACTCAAGCAACCGGATAAAAGAATCAAATAATATAATTGAAACACTTACTTCTTATGATTTTGAATCACCAGCACCAACGAATTTTCCCCTTTCAATTCCGAGACATGACGTAACTCTTATTTTAGATGGAGATATGGCCAGATATATTTGGCTTATTAACGGGAAGGCCATACATGAAGATAGAAATATAATAATAAATGAAAATGAAGTAATTCGATTTACTTTTGTTAATAATTCAATGATGAATCACCCAATGCACTTACATGGCCATTTCTTTAGAGTTTTGAACAAATTTGCTAATAATTCTCCAATGAAACATACGGTAGATGTACCTCCATTTTCTACAAAAACAATAGAATTTTTTTCTAATGAACCTGGAGAATGGATGCTCCATTGTCATAACCTATATCACTTAAATACTGGCATGGCCAAAATAGTAAAATATTCATCTTTTACACCAAGACCAGAAGTTAAAGAATTCCAAAAACATGATCCTCATTTACACGATCATATTTACTTTAAAGGTATGCTGGAGGCTTCTACTATTCATTCTCAGGCGCAAGTGAATTTCATGGACACTTGGAATGAATTAGTTTTAAAGAGTGAATTTCGAAATAATTATTCTTCTAAAAATTTTGAAGGTGATGCGTTTTATAAACGATGGATTAATAAATATTTTTCATTAATTTTTGGTGGAACGTACTTTAAAAAAGATGGTTTCGCGGTTGCAGGAGTTGGTTATATTTTGCCGCTACTAATTGATACTAATCTATTAGTAAATCATAAAGGCAAACTAAGGTTAGACCTAATGAAGAGGTTTCAATGGACAAAAAACATTTTCACGGAAGCAGATTTCACGTTTCGCCAGAAAGAAGATACCGAGTTTGAATTATCACTTATGTACCAAAGTAACTGGTCATGGTCCGCAGGTTTAATGTTTACTGAAGACAAAGCAGGTGTTGGATTCCATTATCAGTTTTAGGCTAAAAAACGACAGTAGATAATTCATTAATTTTTATATTGTTATCTGGAGAAACGACTATACAATTTTTTTGTAATACTACCGCCTCATCTCCAGAAATTTTTTTATTTTTTTCAGATAACATGCTTGATCGCGAATTACCTTTAGCTAATATTTTGCGATCTTTACCCTCAAGTTTTAAAGAAATAACAGTTGCTGAACTAATTTTTTCGTCATGATATTTCAATCTTTTTCCTATTCGATGAAACTCTCTGTGATACAGATCAACTTTTTGTCCTTCACTAGGGAGTGTTAATTCATCAGCTTTAACAAGTTCAATTCCGCCTCTGCTATGTGGCAATTTTTTAGAATATATTTCAACTTTATTGCCAACTCTCACTTGATTGAAGTCTTTGCAAATTAAAATTTTATTATCAGGTAAGATTTCAGTAACTGAATGGAAGGCAAAAGACTTTGCAGGTAAGAAACTGAATAATGAAAGTAATAGAGCTGATACAAACTTTTTAGTCACAGACCCTCCTCATGGTTTATACATGAGTATACGCCGCTGAACTAAATTTTGTGACATTAGTGCAATGTGTTCATGTTCAACCATTTACAATATAGTTAGTATATTTAATAATATGCACTTCAAGGAAGAAATTAAATGCAATCTAGATATCTATTTACTCTGAAAAATTATAGAGCCGCTCTTGTTGCAGCTTTATTCTTTGGTTGCATCACTCCAGGTTCAAAATTTCTAATTAAAGATTTTCCACCTCAAAGCATGGCCGGACTTTTATATATATTTGCAGGTATTGGCTTGTTCGCCATTCTTTTATTTAAGGGAAATATTGCTAGTTCTTTTTCTCGTGTTCAAAAAGCCGATCTCAAATGGTTTTTTCTCGCTACATTGTTTGGTGGAATAATGGGACCTGCTTTTTTAACTTATGGAATTAGTCACATCAGAGGATCTACTGCTTCATTACTTTTAAATTTAGAAGCTGTATTGACATCACTAATTGCGTGGTTTGTATTCAAAGAACATTTTGAGAAAAAAATTGTCTATGGGATGATTTTTATCGTTTTAGGATGTTTAACTTTATCCATTAACTCTAAAGTTTATGGAGGCGCTGATACTCTTTTAGGATTTATTCTCATTGCCCTTGCATGTCTTTCATGGGGTATTGATAACAATGTAACTCGAAATATTTCACACCTTGATCCAGTCTTAATTGCTTCTTTTAAAGGTCTAATTGCGGGGAGTACAAATTTATACCTAGGCTATTTAATAGGAGAGAAACTTGCGTGGAATTTTGGGATCTTTCAAATCGGAATATTAGGATTTTTTGGTATTGGAATCAGTCTCGTTGCTTTCATTATATCTCTCGGCTCTATAGGAACTGCTAGAACAGGGGCCATTTTTTCGACAGCTCCTTTTATTGGCTCACTTCTATCCATAATATTTCTCAACGAATCCTTAACTATTACTTTTGTTATTGCCTTAATGTTCATGGTTGGTGGTATTTGGTTCCATTTAAGTGAAGATCATGGTCATGAACATACTCATGATGAACTATCTCATTCCCATGAGCATATTCACGACGAACATCATCATCACAGTCACTCTGAAAACGATCCTATCGGTGAGGCCCATACTCATCTTCATTTTCATACAAGGATGAAACATAAACATCCACACTTTCCTGACATTCATCATCAACATGAACATCATTAAATAATAAGGAAAAATTATGAATTGTTGTGATTCTCCTTTAAATAAAATTAAGCTTATTTGTCCACATTGCTCACAAGAAGGCAATTCTGTAGAGACTTTAACATTACAATCTCTTCTTCACGAAGAGCTTCTAAAAAACATTAATAACATATCTAGTTACAAATATTGTAAGACGAGCACATGCGATATTTCCTACTTTTCTAAGGATTATTATTTTTTAGTTAGCGAATTAAAAGTTAAAGCGACAGATAAAGATCAGGGTCTAGATGTTCCTGTTTGTTATTGTTTTAATTACTCAAGAGAATCAATTCTAAAAGATATCAAAACTAATGGCGAGAGTAATGCCCTCAAAGAGATTAAATATATGATGAAAGATCCTGGATGTTTTTGTGAGCGAAGTAACCCACAGGGAAATTGTTGTCTTGGGAATGTTACAGCTTTTATAAAACAAATTATGACAAATCAATTTTAAATAAAGCTACTTTCACTTAATTTTTCCTTTTTCTGACGTAGTGAGCGAAAATTTGAAATATTATAAATTATAACAAATTTGTCACAAACCGCAGTCTCTAAACGTATTATATGTATATGAATAATATACTCATTTTTATCCTCAGTTTTTGTATCCTTCCCCAAAGTTTTTCTTCGGAAATTTCCCTCGATCAATTTCTAAAAAAAGTAAAAGAACAGAATATAAATCTTAA
>JACMPM010000069.1 GCA_014377485.1 Bacteriovorax sp.
AAAAAAGATGTAGTTTATAATTCAGCACAGGAAACAAGCTGGCAAGATGTAAAAACTGCAGATCAAGTAGAAAAAGATACTCAAGAAGAATTTTTGGAAAGCAATCGACGCAAGCTCGATATTATTTGATCAAAAAAAAGGGCCTTAATAGGCCCTTAACTAGCAAATTCTATTTCTTCTTCTTCTTTCTCATTTTCAGAATAATAAATCCAACTGCACAAAGGCCTACGATCATCAGAATTGATTCTGTCGTACCTGCTCCGTCAGAACCACTGCCTTTTTTCTGAACATTTATATCAGGTTTAGTATTAGCATCAACAACGGTTGTGCTATCAACTAAATCACCTTCAGCTTGTTTTGCCTTCCATTTACCGGCGTCAGCAGTTTTTTGATCGAAAACTTTTAAGGTAGCAACAACTTTTTCAAAAATATCCTGGTAAGCATCATAGTGATCTTTTGAAACAGAGAACGTCACTGCAACTCCTAGATTATCTTTAACTGTTGCAAGGTAACGAGTATAAAAACCTGGAACTTCTGAAGCCAAGTGTAGGGCGTCAACCCAACGCTGACCATTGATCGTTTTAATGGCCACAGATTTTGCTTCTGATATTTGAGTTTTTCCTCCAGGAAGATTAAAACTTTTGGCCTGTTTTAAATAGGCCTGGTAAGCATCAAGTGAATCTTGTTCACCTCTATACTTTGCCGCTAAAATGATGATCGCTTCTTTCTTTCTGTCCTTATCATCACTCTGACAAACCCACTCAGAGCCTTCAAGAGCACAATCCCATCCAGTCGGTAATTCAAATTCTGAGAACTGGCTTGAAAAAGTTTTTGCGTGACCTAGAGCTGGAATGCCGAGAACTAGAACTAGTGAAAAAAATAAAGTTTTTAAACTTTGCATGTACTTGCCCACATCTTTTTAAGAAGGTTAATATGTTTATGATAATTCTACACGATAACATTGGTTTAACAAAACAGTTAAATAATTCCACTTGGATGGAAATCTAGTACCCACGAGCCGCAAAGCCGGGTTTTATCTCTATTTCCTTATACTTTTTAGTGAGTTTGATAACCGCCCAATCTGATCCAACTTCAAAGACCACTCCGGAGCCCACTAAAACGTTACCGCCAAAATAATCTGTCTGGTAGATATCGAACTTAGCTCCCTTTTCCACATCGGTAGAGAGGCCCTGGTCGATTTTTATGAAGTTACCTCTAGCTGAAACTTTTAAAACCGAACCATCGATATGGTACTCTTTAAAGGTTTCAATCTTGATTGACTCGGAAGTCACACCAACTGAATTCCAGCTTAGACTGGCAAGAATAATATTTCCTTTATCAGTAGAGCGACCTGCGATGATTGATTCACCTTTTATTCCAAATAAAAATTTATCGAAGGCATAATTGGCTCCAATATAAGGAGATGTCTTTTCGCGATTGAGAGAATTGAACAAATAGGATTGTCCTGTGTTCATTAATGGTTTTGTAGTTGGAGCATTGGTATATTGATCTCGCTTCAAAGAACGAATCCCTTCAATACCTACCAGCAAACTGAGTCTGGTAAATTTATAAAGAGCTTCGGCCTTATAGACCACTTCAGAACTTAGATCATTTGGTGGAGAATTATAGCCTACTTTAAAATCGAGCTTCCATGGATTTGCCAGATAAGTAGCGTAGAAATCAACACCGTATTCAGTTCCATCGTCACCAAGAATAACTTCTTGCTGAGTATTGGTGTAGATGGAATTGGTGTAGAGAGTTTTTCGGTAACGAAGTCCCAAGGCATATCGAAGTAGATTAATGGGTTCAAAAGCATATTTAGCCTCGACTCCCACCGACTCCGGTCCCGAATTAGAGGCCGTAACCGCTCCATTGCTTGAACTCACACTTCTTAATCTTGCCATAAGCGAAGTTTCTAAATTAGAACTGAGACCATAAGAAATTTTAAGATCAGTGTCGATCAAACGATATGAACTGTTATCAAGTTTTGGAACCTCTAAGCCGTCATTGTCAAAATGAGCAGTCATTGAAAAAACGGAAGCCTCAACTTGTATAGCATATGCTTTATGGTTTAATAATTCTGCTCCACCTCTTTGAACGGCAGCTGCTTGAGCGCTAAAAAAAGTAGAACAAAAAAAAAGAAAACAAGAAATTAGAAATTTTGACATAATTGGTTCACGAAAAAAAAATGATCTCGAGTATCGAAATCATAAAGGTTAGTCTTAGCAATCCATTGCTGGGGGCCCTTCTCAAAGAGCACGAAACTGGCCCCATTCATTACAAAGGGGGAGGAGAACTCAATCTTGGCTGTCTCTATCGCCGACTCCATATGATCGCTGTAATCAAATCGGCCAATGGGTAAAAGTGGATTGGTCGTTTCCTTTGATTTTTTAAACCGCGCACCAGATTCTTTTAAAAAAGAATGCAAAGACTCCTGGCAATAAAAGAGGTCGGGAGAAATTTTGGGTGTCAGACCCAGTACTCCTTTTTTCCCCATAGAAAAACTAATGCCATTAAATTCGATTTGAGAAATTTGATCGATCCCAAGAAGATGACTGTCTAAAAGATCTGATAGATCTTCTTCAAAATTATTAATTTCATCATTTTTTTGAAAATCAATTGTAAATGGAGGCAAAAGAGTTAATTGAAGCTTTTCACCTTTTTGATACTTGGAATCAAAACGCTTCCGGAAGCTTTCAATTTTCGTATGGTGGATAGAGCTTGGATCAAAAGTCAGACCGATAAAAAATTCCAAAGCGCACTCCAGTTTAAAGTTTATCTTATTAATAGCTTAAGAAGATTCTGAACTGGTGACAAGGATTAAATTTAAACGGCTTTTTTTTGCTCTATTACCTGAGTTGTAATCGAAGGGCCCGGGAGAAAAATACGATTGATCCAGCAGTTGTTTGAAATTTCAGATTCAAATTTTCCACCACACTCTAAAGCGAGATGATGAATGGACTCCAAACCTAATCCGCCTGCTTTGTTTGAAAAATTTTTATCAAGTATTAGCTGAGACAGTTCGTCAGATATTTTTTTTAATTCCTGATTTGAATTGTTTTGGTTTCTAGTTTCAATAGTCAAACCTGATTCATTAAATTGAAAATGGATATGGACTTCATTTGTTTTAGCTTCGCTCATATTTTTAATCAGGTTATTAAAAATTCGGTAGAAAACCGGAAAATAAACCACTGAAGTCTCATCTTCCTTAAAATCTTTATGAATAAAAGTTTGAACAGTCTCTGCTGGTAAATAAGTTTGAATCAAACTCTTCACTGCAATTTCTGCAATACTAAATGGAACCCAATCATAGGTATTGGGTAAATTTTTATGCTTATATTGAAAGTGATCTTTTATTAAACTTTGAAGTGTGCGGACTTCTTTTTCCAGCATTTTAATTTCTTCGACACTGATTACTTTATTAATGCTCTGACGTTGGTTAAAAAAAAGAATGAGTCCGTGAGTTTGA
Organism: Bacteriovorax sp.; assembly: GCA_014377485.1. GTDB lineage: Bacteria > Bdellovibrionota > Bacteriovoracia > Bacteriovoracales > Bacteriovoracaceae > Bacteriovorax. The sequence continues at coordinate 3,470 of JACMPM010000069.1, forward strand.
TTGATGATATCGTGAAAAAAAAGACGTTCACGCTTATTGTGATCGCCAAGATTATGTTCTTTTAGGTCTTTCTTTTTAAACCAAAACATCAGGCCCTCTTGTGTCTTCAAACTTTTGAGGAGGGCCTGAAAACACTTAATCTACTTTACTGGTAGATAAATTGCTTTTGGGCCGAGCTCCTCTTCAATGCGAAGAAGTTGATTGTATTTTTCCATGCGGTCTGAGCGGCTAGCTGAACCTGTCTTAATATGAGCAGATCCAGTGGCCACAGCTAAATCAGCGATAAATGAATCTCCAGTTTCGCCTGAGCGGTGAGAGATGATGGCCTTATAATTATTTTTATAACCCAACTCCATCGCTTCAAACGTTTCAGTGAGTGTCCCAATTTGGTTAACTTTCACTAAAATGGCATTGGCTTCACCCGTCTTAATCCCGGCTTCAAAAATTTTCTTATTAGTAACAAAAAGATCGTCACCAACTAAAACAACTTTTGATCCAAGTACACGAGTAAGTTCAATCCAGCCCTGATGATCCCCTTCATCCAGACCATCTTCTATGGAATAGATCGGATACTTCGAGCATAATTCTGAATAATATTTGATCATATCAGAAGTACTTAACTCTTTTCCTTGCATATTATATTTTCCATTCTTGTAGAATTCAGAAGCTGCTGAATCTAGGGAAATAGAAATATCCACACCAGGAGTATAACCAGCATCTTTAATTGCCTTTAAGATACAATCAATCGCTTCTTCGTGAGATTTTAAATCTGGAGCAAATCCACCTTCATCTCCAACGTTAGTCGAATAGTGAGCATCGTGAAGAACTTTCTTCAAGGCGTGAAATACCTCAACTCCAGCTCGAAGATTTTCAGAAAATGATTTTTTTAAATGAGGCACAATCATAAATTCTTGAATATCAAGATTGTTTGAAGCATGTGCTCCCCCGTTGATAATATTCATTAACGGAGTTGGCATAATGTATTTATGGTGAGCATTTGGGGCGTGAAGTTTTTCTGATAGGTATTGAAACAAACTCATTTTGAGATCAAGTGCACCGGCCCTAGCAACGGCCATTGAAACACCCAAAACAGCATTAGCACCCAATTTAGCTTTATTTTCAGTTCCATCTAACTCAATCATTAAAAGATCTATTTTCTTTTGATCTGTAACTTCCAGGCCAATAAGTTTTGGTGCTATAAGTTCAGAAATATTCTTGACTGCATGTAGAACAGATTTCCCCATATAATAAGATTTATCACCATCGCGAAGTTCCAGCGCTTCTTTAGATCCAGTAGAAGCTCCGGAAGGAACTGCAGCGCGCCCCATGAAACCGTCTTCAGTAAAGACATCTACTTCAACTGTTGGGTTTCCGCGTGAATCGAGAATTTGACGGGCCTGAATTTTTTTGATCTTTGACATGGTTATTTTCCTTTGAAAGGTCCGTGTAAGGACTCACGATTTTTTTGGATCCATAAATTATTTGAGGTTGAGAGAAAATTATAAAATTTTGAAGGCACTTGACCAGATACTTTAGATTCATTTTTTATCGTAGTGAGATCAACTACTCTTTGGGCCACATGAGAGCATGGTGAAATCGCCTTTAAATCGAGCAGTTTTTCTATTCGCTCTCTCACTAATGGATAATGAGTACAGCCAAGAATGGCGTAAGCATAGTGATGAGATTTTAAAAAGGATAACTCGTTTTCAAATTCTTTTTCAAATTGATCTTTGTGATCTGGATGATAATAATAGTCTTCAATTAATCTTGCTAAATTTTTTAAACTATAATGATCTATTTGTGAATCTGGATCCAGGCGCTCTTTGAGTCTTTTGAAACGCTCCGACTTTCCCGTCGATTCAGTTGTAAGAACCATCATCTTTTTTTCTAGACCTTCAGGCATTATATAATAGGCATTCAAATAAGGCTCAACTCCTACAAAAGGAATACCTTTAAACTTCTCACGCAATAAATCAATACTAGCGGCCGTAGCTGTGTTGCAGGCCACGACGATTAGTTCTACACCGTGAGCTATAAGCTCTTCAGCAATATTAAAAGATCGTTCAGTGATAAATTCATCTGACTTGGGGCCATAGGGAGCATTAGCATCATCACTTACATAATAATAACTAGCTTCGGGCATCAGTTTGAAGAGTTCACCGAGGACGCTATAGCCTCCGATCCCTGAATCAAAGAGCCCTATTTTTTTTTCCTTAATAATTTTGTCAGTGTTTGTCATATCAGGCATTATCTTAAACAAAGAAATGATCAAAGTTAAGGGTAAAAATGTTCACTTTTCTAAACTTTATAAAAAAAAGTTTTACTATTCAGGCTTCGAAACCACTGACGCAATTTTATCAACAATCTGCCATAAACTCGACTCAATGGGTATCGCTGGCCATTAACAAAAATAGCATTGCCGGGAGCTTTCTCACTAAGGAGCTTGACCTTCTGACAGAATCCGACTTTTTTAGTCTCAAAATGGCCGAAACCAATGAGGGAATACTCCATCAAATCTGGAGAAATCAGCAATCGATTTGCAAGTCCAATATCGAGCGCAATTCTCCACTCCTTTTAGAATTTAATCTACTTATAAATAAGCTCATAGAAGCTGAAATCCACTACTTTCAAAATCAATTGAACCAATCTCAGGTTGATAAAATCTTTTCTCCTAATGAGGTTTCCCAAGAAGAAAAAGCATTGGAATGGTTGAGAGTCAGTTTTCAAGTATTAGAGAAAGCTGTTATTGAAAGCCTGACTAATCCCGAATATCTTTTCCAGACACTTTTATTTTTCGGCATTAATCCAAAAACAAAAACTCATGAAATTCGTATAATCACCTTTAATCTTGATATTAAATTTGAGCTTCATAATAATGGTTCACTTCGCGTGAAAATTTACAATGATAAAAGTGGCGAGTTAGGAAGCAATAAAAAAACGGATCTAGAAGGCGATTTTAATTTTAGAAAGCGAGAAATGCTTGATGAATTAACAAAATTATTCTCAGTCCTCTCGCCTGGCATAAAGTGGTCTTGAATATTTACTTTTTAGTAATGATAGGATTTTTTTTCAAAATATTAAAAGCAGAACATATTTCACATGATAGTCCGTCACAACCTCGAGCACTACAGTATTCGCGTCCATAAAAAATAATCTGCAAATGAAGCTTGTTCCATTTATCTTCAGGAAAGATTTTTTTTAAATCCTTTTCCGTCTGCTCAACATTTTTTCCATTAGTAAGACCCCATCGCTGTGCCAATCTATGGATGTGAGTGTCCACAGGAAAGGCAGGAATTCCAAAACTCTGCGCCATAACTACTGAAGCTGTTTTATGACCGACTCCAGGAAGGGACTCAAGGGCCTCAAAACTTTGCGGCACATGACCTTCATACTTATCTATTAAAATCTGTGAGAGTTCGTGGATAGCTTTTGATTTTCTGGGCGAAAGCCCACAAGGCTTAATAATGCTGGCAATTTCATCAACGGTCAGTTTGACCATTTTTTCTGGCGCATCGGCCTTCTTAAAAAGGGCCGGTGTAATTTTATTTACTCGCACATCCGTGCACTGAGCGGATAGTAAGACCGCGATTAATAGGGTGTAAGGATCGCTATGATCCAGTGGAATGGGAGTTTCTGGATAGAGCTCCTCCAACCTTCTAAGAATATAACTAGCTTTTTCTTGGCGTAATGACATGTTAATATTGTGACAAAACGAAGCTATTTAATCAATTATTAAAAAAAAATTAAGTAGGAATAAAATACTTAGTTTGGAAAATGGTAAACTGAGTTTACAATTTTAGTATGATATATCGATAACAGTGGGTGACTATGTTTCGCAATTTGTTTCTTTTCTTTTTTATGGCCTTCAATCTTCTAAATTATAGCTATGCCATTACAAATAATTCTACGAATGAAAACTTTAGTAGCACTTTAAAAAAAGTTGCCCCGGCCGTCAGTAGCGCTGGAACGATTGATTATAAAGCTGGGTGTTCAAGTTGTGCACAGGCTGCCTCGAACGAAAGAAGTGCTACGCTAATTTCAAAAGATAATAATCAAAAAATCGATCTTACTATTTTAAGTGAGGATGAGGTCAATAATACCTTTACAGAAATTGCAGCTCGAGATGACATCCCCTTTGCCTATCCAATGGATGGTTGTTATGCACGTGCTCATAAAATAGTTCGTATTTTAGAAGACAAAGGAATCATTGCGGGAAAAGCTTTTCTTGAGGGTGAACTCTTTATTGATACAAAATATGGTGAAGTTGGCTGGGGATATCATGTGGCCCCAGTGGTATTAGTTAAAAAAGGCAACGCTATACTCCCATATGTTATTGACCCTTCTCTATTTTCAAAAGCTGTTCCCTACGAAGAATGGAAAGCTAAAATAACTTCAAAATCAAAATCAAAACTAGCTCGCGAATACTTCACGAACCGCTTTGCCTACGATCCCGGTGATAGAGTTTTGTCATTAAAAGCCTATGAAGATGAAAATATTGATGACATGGAAAGTACTAATAGAAACTTCACCCGCGTTCTTGCCATGTATAACACTACGAAAGGTAAAAAATAATTAAAAGGAATTAAAGTTATGAAAAAAATATTATTAATCCTGGCAACTCTTCTTGTATCGGCCTCAACCATTGCAGACACAAAAATGAAAAATGAAATTACTGATTCTTTTACAGATAAAGTAAAAACAATCAAGGAAGATGAAAAAGAAATGGTGGTGCAGTTTGCTCGCCATGCGGCCCTCTACAAAATGGCAAAAACAAATCCGCGCTATGAAGAATTAAAAACTAAACTAGAAAAATTGAAAAAAGAAGAAAAGAAAGTTAAAGTTGTAGCAGTCATACCGATGATGGAAATAAAAGATATCACCGAATAATAACTTTACTCACAAGATTCCTCGGAGGGCCTGTGAAAATAGATATAGTTCAAGACGCGAAAGACCATACTTACACTATCGCTGTGAAAATCGATCAGTTTAAAACGCTAAGAGATTATGAAGTCATTCACAATCTTATCAATGCCATTTCACTTGATTTCGACCTCGACCCTGAGATTTCGGTCGAAGACTTAAAAAATATTGTCATTGAAGCCAGGAAGGAAGAAGCTGATGAAGTGACATGTGATATTGGACCTGAAGGAATCGACATCGAGTTTTAATTCTACGCCGCTTCACCTTTTAATTTTTGATTATACCATTCTGGTGCCAAGAAGTTGCTTTTTGGAAATGGCAGTTTGTTGACAATAATGTCTTCGAAGAATGATGGTACATAATTACACGCTATCATCTCCCCGATATATTTTCCAGTCTCTTGATCTTTACCTGTTTGAACCCATCTAAAAATATCGCGACAAATATAATTTCCATGCTTATCAATGCCTAGAATTTCTGAAATATGAGATGTTCTTCTACCACCATCATGCATACGTGTTACCTGAACAACTAATTGCATGGCCGAAGCAACCATTTTTCGAACCGCATCAGGTGGAATTTTTGTATCTCCCATCAGGCATAATGTCTCGAGTCTGGTGCAGGCATCTACAGGATTGTTGGCATGAACTGTCCCCATACTGCCATCGTGTCCAGTGTTCATTACTTGAATTAAGTCCAGTGCTTCTTCACCTCGAACCTCTCCAACAATAATTCGGTCTGGGCGAAGTCTCATCGCTGACATAACGAGATCGCGAATACTAACTTCACTAACACCACGTTCAGCATCGGCCTTTCTAGTAACAAAATTTACAACATGATCGGCCTTAACTTGAAGTTCAGCTGAATCTTCAATAATGAGAAGTCGTTGGGTTTTGGGAATACGTGAGCCCAATACGTTGAGCATGGTAGTCTTTCCCGAACCTGTTCCGCCGGAAACAATAATATTTTTGCTCAAGAAAATACAAATATCTAAAAATCGCGCGGCATCTTTAGACAAAGATCCAAATGTTATTAAGTCATTTAAAGTTAATTTTTCTTTTGAAAATTTTCTGATCGCTGCGGTAGTTCCATTTCTGGCCATTGGAGGAAGAACAACTGCAATACGAGATCCATCTGGCAAAAAACCATCAAGCCTCGGATTATCTTTATCAATTCTTCTTCCAATTGACTGAGCAATCGCTCTCATTGCTGCAAGAAGTGCTTCTTCATTATGAAATTGAGCATCTGTTTTAAAAACTAGACCTTTTTTTTCCACGAAAATTTCTTTGGGACCATTGATCATAATTTCAGAAACGCCGGGATCCTCAAGGAGATCCTTTATTGGATAAAGAAACTGTTCAATTGCGTCCTTAAAAACTGATGACATAATTATTCACTCTTATTATCTAGATCCATTACATCGCCCATGCCTTTTAAATCTTTGAGTTCGTCTTTTTTAATCTGTACCCATTCAGTCGGAGTGTCTTTTGGTTTCCAGATTTTAACTGTATCTGACGCTAAACCACGTCTCATACTCTCATCTCTATCGGATGGTTTCTCTAAAACCATAACTCTTCCGCTAAATGTATTATTTGGACAGTTGAATTGAAAAACGCCTACCTTATCAAAGAAAGTTTCGGCCTCAACAATTTTTGCCTGGGCCGCTGTTGCATAAACATTTTTGTCGGGGATATTAAAACAGGCCGAATCCACGCCAACTGCAGTGACAAAAAAACGAACTTTTTCTCCCTTAAAAACTACAAGCCTATTTGGAAAAAAACCGTCTTTACTAACAATGATCGCTTGTTCACGGTATGGAACATCCAGACTTCTTTCTTTATTATAACTATCTTCCACGGCGAATGCCTGTGTATAAAAGGAAGTTGAAAAAATTAGTAGAGAAAATATTTTTCGCGTTTTAATAAAAACCTCGCCAGACAATAAAGTCTATTTTTAGGCTTGTCGGTATCTTAGCGAAAAACTTTAGTCGGATATATTATTTCGATATTGAGCACTTTTTTGAACTTTCAAATGCCGCTTTTGAAATGGGTGATTTATTAAGAGTCAATTTGACCTCTGGAACATCCTTATATGAAACTAAGTCTATTTTTAGATCCCACTTACCTAGATTTTCTCCTTTAGCATCCTTAAAGATAAATCCACCTGCTGAAAAATCACTCTCTTCTAAAATAATTTTATCCGCTCCATTGCTATATGAATTCACTAACAGAAGTTGTTCTTCAGGAATAAAATTAAAAACATATTTATTCCCATCAATGACTTCTTCGAACTGGCAGTTAAAATATTTTGAATTGGGAAGACGTGATTCTCCGCCTTTAAATGAACTACAACCAACTAATAAAAACGCCAATATCCAATTTTTTTTCATTCACTACCTTTTGAAATCACACAATAAAACAATTACCTATCGGAAATTTTTATAAAAAATTAATCTAAAATCAAAAACAAACCGAAACAATCAGGTAATCTAATGTATTTAAGAAAAGGATAATCTATTGAAAGAGCGATATAAAATCTCAAAAATAATAGTAGTTATTGGGTTAGCCCTGCTAATTGGTCCATTTTCTACATGTTCTGCAGAAGGTTGCTTAGATTATTTTAAAAGAATCTTCTCCTACAAACCAAAAATTGAGACTGAATTCGATTTAAATAAACACCTAAATAATCGAGTCTTTATTGCAAATTATGCCAAGAAAAATGGCATACCTGTTTTCTTAAAACAAAACGATTCGGGAGAAGAAATTCCCGTCATTCTAGTCAATAGCAAATCATCAAAAAAATTAACTCAGTTTATAGATAATAGTTATGGTACCGAAGTTTCCCTCCAACCTAATTATGATAATGACCACGGACTTCTGCGTACAGGAAATACAATTATTGACGTCGACTCTCCTGGATATAGAGGTTACGGTGAAATTCACAAAACTGGATTAGCGTGGAAAGAATTTGAATCTTATATTTCAAGAAGAAAAAATGACTCCGGAGTTATCTTAGAAGTAACTTACCTGCTAACTCCTGAAGAAAAAAAAGCAATCGATTATTATCAGCGCATCAGGAGAGCAGCTATATTTCGAGTGAAGTTTGCCTTCAAAGGCGCTAAAACCGAAGATCACCCTTTTTTATTAAACACCGGTGGTGAACATTGTTTTATTTTCTGTAAAGCACAGGCCGTATCGAGCCATAATTCTGAATTGCAATCAAAACTTAATTTTTTGGGATTAAAAAACATTGACGAGTTTTTTAAAAAACCAGAGGTTATTGCGAATATTGAAAAAATTAAAGAAATTGTTCTCAATACAAAACCAATGGACTTGAAACCTGAAATTCTAAAAGACGCGAAGATCATTAAGTCCTTCGATAATCTTTATCCTAAAGAAATTAAAACTGATGATCAAAAATATGAATTCTTAAGATGGGTGATCTCCTACGAAGGATCAGACCGCTACACCCGAGTCTTAAAAGAATTAGGTGTATCAAGCGACTACGGAATTAAAGATGCTAGTAATAAGCGAGTAAGTGCAATCTTGGTTTATGACGAAGCTGCAACTCCGGAAAATTTTAACAATGCCCAGTATTCAGCAAAAGGTGCTTTTACTCCTTGGCCGACTGGAATTCAAAAACCTGTGGAATAATATTTTATGATGAAGAAAACGTTACAAACATTTTCATTAATCTTTCTCTTAACGTTCTCTGCAATGGCCAACGACATTTGCGTGAACCTGGTAGAGAAATTAATTGCCAAGCAAAATGTTCATGGTTATGCCGAATCCGCACATCTTCTGACAAAATTAAAAAAGTTTGCTGATGACAACAAACTCCTTAACCAAGTTCTTGAAGTTGGACCAGGAGAAAGAAGAGTTGAAAGACTTTTTGTCGCCATCGATATGAATGATGAAGAGATGGTTCAAAAATACTTAAAAGCTTTTAACTTAGAAGATAGTGAAAATCCTGTTTTGGCACTAGAATTTGGTTTTGAAGTTCAAAGCCAGTATGTCACTGGAGTCCTTAGAACTTCACCAGATCCAACTGCTCCCATTTATAGATGGGGAAAAAAAGATTTACCAAGAAATCAATGGGCGCAAGACTGGATGATAAAGGGCGGATTCAACCGCTACCCTGAAAGACTAAACAATCCAATTTGGGGATACTCTCATATTCTTGAGATCGATAAATCAGAGGCAAAAAATGTTAAACACTTTTTAGAAAATCCTCTCGAGAGAGGACCATGTAAATCTGATAACTGCGTTGCTTGGACTTCCAGTATTGAATTAGGTCTCACCAAACCCGATTCAACTACTGAAGAACGAAAATATCTCTTCAATGAACTTGGAGTCTCTAGGGCATCTGCACATTATGAAATCGGTCGCAGACTTATGCATGCCACCGACCAAAGACACTCGGGGGTTATAGTATTTGTAAACGGTGAAAAAGGGCGCGAAGCTTTTGCTAAAAATTTAAGAAATTTTTTACCTCCGGAACCACAAATCCCGTATACCAATATCATTAAGGGATTAGGCCATGACCCAAAAGGTGAATTAATGGCAGCGGTCGGACAAATTCCAGATGGTTCAAAAATTTTCTTTCCTATTGCTGCAGGTGCAAGCCCAGAGGCCATGAGTGCGATTATACAGAGGGCCGCCGAAGCTAAAAAAGGATTTGATATTTCTATTTTAGTTAATGGAATTAATGAATCAACTTTGAGAAAAGGAGCAGAACTTCCCGGAGGTAAAATTCGTTTTAATTCACTGTTCGTTGGAAGTAGCATGCGTAAACTTCATAGCGAAGGAAAAATAAATTATATTCCAGGTTATTTAAGTGATTTCCCTCGTTACATGCGCGACCCAAAAATGAAAGACTTTCAATACGATGTTATTGTGGTGAGAGTCAGTCCACCTAATGAAGAAGGCTTTCATTCTTTTGGCCCCAATTACGATATGATACATACTATTTTGGAAGCACACCCAAATATTAAAATTATAGCCGAAGTAAATCCGAATATACCATTCACTGCTGGAGAAAATAAAATACACTCCAGTAAGATAACAGCAATGTTTAAAAGCACAGCCAAGCTTGCAGGCCCCCCAGTTGTTCCATTTACTGATGTCGAAAAAAATATAGGTAAATATTTAGGGGAATTAATTGAAAATGATTCAACTCTTCAAGTTGGTATTGGAAATATTTTTGGTGGACTGGCAGATGGTTTACAAAGCGCCAATAGAACTAATTTAAAAATTTCAACAGAAATGTTTGGTGATGGTATGAAAGAGATCATGGAAAGAGGAATTGCAACAAAAGCTGAAACTGGCTTTGCTTATGGATCAGAAGATCTTTATAAATGGCTCAATAAAAACAAAATTGTTCAATTTGTTTCAACAGAAAAAGTAAACGATCCATCTCTCATCCAAAACACGGAGAAATTTCACGCAGTCAATACAGCACTTCAAGTTGATCTCAGGGGTTCTGCCAATGCTGAAATGGGGCCAGAAGGACGCCTGAGCAGTCCTGGTGGACAAGTTGAATTTATGTCAGCAGCTTCAAGATCTAACGGTGGAAAATCCATCATTGCTATTAGATCAACAGCTAAAAACGGTGAATTCTCTACCATTGGACTTAATCTCTATGCAGGCAATGTTACAACTCCGGCGGAAAGTGTCCACTATGTAGTAACCGAATACGGAATAGCAATGCTCAAAGGAAAATCTGAATCAGAAAGAGCAATCTCCTTAATTAATATTGCACATCCTAAATTTCGAGCAGGATTAAGAGATAAGGCCGTTGAAGCAAATGTTCTTTCATCAGAAGATGCTGCACAGATAATTATAGATGTACCTGTCGTTGCCAATGTGAAAATCGAAAACTATCGCCACATTGCAAGTGAGAGTTCAATTTGGATGAAAATTTGGACCAAAATTGTAGAAATGTTTTAATTATACAAACTAAATAGTAAGATCGTCAGCGTCTTTGCCTACAGGACGGCGCTGATCTACTGGTTTAATTGACTTCGTTTTTGGTGGGGCTTTGGCCGTTTTTAATTTTTTAAATTTTATCAGCAACTCTCCCGACTTATTTTCAAACTCTGGATTACTCTGATCAACCTCTTGGGGAATGGCAAAAGTTCTTTCAAAATGAACTTTAGTAGAACGTCTAGATTTAGGATTTTTTATATCGACTGATTCAACATCACCCTTTAATTTTATTTGTCCTTTTTCAATTTTTATATCGAGAGGTTTGTTTTTAATCTGTTTGATTTTAAGAACAAATATTTGATGTGTCGGAGTCTCACGCCAATCGTATTCACCAATCACTTCACTGGCATCACTTTCTGCGCCTGAACTAAAATTCTCTTTATCCATTTTTTTGATTAAGTCTTCAAATTTTTTATCAAAATTTTCAAAAGCAGAATCATTAAGAAGCGATTTGATCATCTCCTCCCGGGCCTTCATTATTTCATTTATCTGAAGTTGAACTTCTTGATTCGATTGGGCGTATGAACTAAAACTACTGGCCATGATTATAATAGCAAATATAAAGGAAAATCTTTTTTTATTCATTTTATGATGACCTCATCAAAAAACTAGAAATCAGCTAATTTTATAATATTGTAAGCAGGTATTTCGTAAGGATGATTTTTTTTCAGAGCTATTACCACCTCTTTAATAACTGAATCTTCACAAACCATTTCAACTTTTAGCTCTCTTACTTCTTCTAATTCTCCGACTCTACCGACAGAAGGTTTAGCCCCCGCAAGAGCTCTGAACTGCCCCATGCCTAAGGTTTCAAACGAGCAGCGATCATAATTTCCAATTTTTCCAGCACCAGCATGAAACATTGCTATCTTAACAAGTTCTGAAGCACTTTCAGGGACAAAAAAACATATTTTATACACTTTAATAACCTCATAACTTTTTCAACAGAACTCATATAGTTTTTAGATATTTAACATCTCTGAGTTCTCAATAATTGTTGAACCAGTTGTTTCACTAAAGATCGAGTCTGTCAGATATGCTGCCACTCTATGCGCTTCAATCCCTCGATATTTTTTTAAAGGACCGATCAAAGTTGTGCTTAGGAACGGAGAGATTTTTTTAAGAAAACGTTCGGCTCCTCTCACTTCACTACGTTCGCCTAGTATGAGAGAAGGGCGAATAATTGTTAGCTTAGAAAATTTCAAAGCGCTTAATGCCGCTTCCATTTCCCCTTTAACCTGGTTATAAAAAAATGGTGATTTACTATCGGCACCTAAAGCTGATATTACGGCAAACTGCTTAGAACCAAATTTTTTTGAAAACTCTGCAACATTGATAACAAAATCCTTATCAACTTTTTTAAACGCTTCTTTATTCCCAGCTTTTTTTATAGTTGAACCCAATGAACATAAACCGGCATCTATACGATCAACACCGTAATCTGCTAAATCAACAGAATCCAGTAAATCAAGACTGCAGATGATTTGTATAATTTTTGGATTAGAAATATTTTGAGAGGTTCTAGAAACTAAAATAATTTTCCCAACACGAGCATCGCTTAATAAATTTTTAAGAGCAAAGCCCCCAACCAATCCGGAGCTGCCAGCAAGAATAATATTTTTCACAAGATCCCCCAAATGAGATAAGGCCCAACGAGAATGAACTCGTTGGGCCTTATGCTATCTTACTTAAAATCTAGTAAACTATTTTTTCTTTGGAGCTGGAGCTGCATGACCAGGAGCTGCACCAGGTGCTGCTGCAGGAGCTGCTTCAATTCCTAGAAGTTCAACTTCAAATACTAGAGTCTCTCCACCACGAATTTTTGGAGGTGCACCAGCGTCTCCGTATGCAAGTTCAGAAGGAATAACAAATTTTGTTAATCCACCAACTTTCATAAGTTGAACACCTTCAGTCCATCCTTTGATTACGCGATTAAGTGGGAAAGAAACTTCCTTTCCTCTTTCTCTTGAAGAATCAAATACTGTCCCGTCTGTTAGCGTTCCATGGTAGTGAACTTTTACAATATCAGTTTCTTTTGGAGTAACTCCAGTTCCGACTTTAAGGTGTTTGTACGCCATTCCAGAAGCAGTTTTAGTTGCTCCGTCTTTTACGAATTTATTAAGAAATTCTGCGCCTTTTTTCTTAACGTCGACAGATTGTTTCTCCATACGAGCTTTGAACATGTCTTGAATTTTTTGTTGGTATGCCATTGGATCAACTTTTTGTTTTTCACCTTTAGCTGCATCTTTTAAACCTGCTGCCAGAGAGTCAATCTCAGAGTCAGACATCGCAAGTTGAGTTAAACGAGATCCAAACATTGTTCCAATTGAATAAAATGTTTTTTCTTCTTCTGTTTTAGGATCTTTTCCTTTTGAACAACTAACAGCACTAAGTACTATTAAGCCAATAACAACTAAACTCGGTAGAACTTTGTTCTTCATTCTTTTCATTCCTTTGTAAAATTTGCTGATTAAATTTTATATCCCTATTACGTTAATGCCGAAGAGATTAAAGATCAAGTTACCAAATACTTTTTAAAGAACAGTTTTTAAAAGATCTGATCTTTTTTTGCTTTTCGGTAAAGATTTTTCCCAATCTCCGTAGAGAGGATTGGGTAGTACTATAAACTTTTCACCAAAATCTTGCTGATGAGAATCGACCAACGCACGGCGCTCATCACTAGTCTTACTATCCCAATCCTTATGAAAGTCCCCTAAATTATCACCGAAGAACATTACGACATCATATTTTTTTAAAACTTCAACTCGTCGAACCTCTTTACTCCAATCATTGCTTAAAAAATAAAGATTTTCTGGTTTTGCGGGAATCCCCAAACGCTTAAAATTTTCTAAAGTGTCTTCTTTTTGAGTTGAGAGACGATTTGAAATATAAATCACTTCAACTTGTCTTGAGACAGCATATTTAATGAACTCTTTTGCCCCAGGAATTGCTTCAGAGGCCCGCTGTTTCACCCATCGATTAAAACTATCTTGATCCCAGTCGAGATGATTTTTAATTTCAAAGGCCCCGCCAAAAGAATTATCTAAAACCGTTTCATCAATATCAAAAACCAACGCTCGTTTTCTATTATGCTTGTCTTCTAAGTCTCGATCGAGTCTTAAGCGGGCCAGATTATAAGCTTGGTAGCAAAGAGCTCGGTACTCTCCACTCGTTTGGAACCATAAGTAAGCCCCTACTTGGTACTCACGGGTATAAGGTTCTCTTTGGTTTACAGAATTTCCCGAGCAAGAAGACAAGACTAAGATTGCACAAAAAAAGAATGCATTAATTGATTTCATATTTCACTCCACTCTAAAATATTATTAAATTTAAAAACCTGCCTCATCCAGAGCGAGATTGGCCATTCGATCACACATTTCGTTTTGAGGATGACCAGCATGCCCTTTAACCCAAAGAAATTTTATATGATTAAAACGAGACTTTAATTGGTCGAGCTCTTTCCATAAAAGGAGATTCTCAGGCTCTTTATTATCGGCTTTTTTCCAGCCGCGGGCTTTCCAGCCAATCACCCATTTCTCGATTCCTTCAGTTACATATTTAGAATCGCTGTAGACAAAAACAGGACTTTCAGGATCCGAAGTTCCTTCCTCAATCCACTTTTCAATTAATCCTTTCAGACCTCTAATGACTCCTTCCATCTCCATTTTATTATTGGTGGTAGGTACATCTACCCCTGAAGATTTTAAGATCACTTCGCCTGTTGTATCTTGAATCATAGTGGCCCAGGCACCAGGACCTGGGTTTCCTCTACAAGCGCCATCGGCAAATATAGCAAAGCCCTGAGTCAGTTCTTGCATTTCGTCAGGTAGGGGAAAATTGGTCGAAAAATCGACGACAGCTTCCTTTTTATCTTCTGGAAAAGCCTCAACTTTAAAGCTCAATAGATCTAAAGCCTCTAGAGCTTGAGCGTCATCATCAAAAACATTGCGTAATTTTCGAAGACTTTTTTGTATTTCAGTTTTTCTCATTTCGATATCTCATTGGTTTCTATGGGTGAATTCTATCGGAATGAGTATTCTTTTTAAAGCACTTATGTTAAAACTCCCGTATGAATACAGCATTTTCAATACGTGTCTATAAACAATATTTTAATTTTGCTTCATCGCATTTCATGCTTTTTAAAGATGGGACGCGTGAGCCTTTGCACGGACATAATTACCGCGTTCAAATTAAAGGAAACGCTCTTGATTTAGACGATGATATGGTTTTCGACTTTTTAGACATCAAACCTATTGTTCGCGAAGTTTGTGACTCTCTTGATCACAAGCTTTTAATCCCGGCCAATAATCCTCATCTCCATATTGAAGAAAGAGAAAAAAATTATATTTTAAGCACTCGTGATGAAAGTTTTTTTAGCATTCCCCAAACTGATGTGCTGATACTTCCAATTGAGAACACTTCAGCTGAGCGACTTGCCGCATACATGGCTTACCAAATCAGAGATAAGGTTTTAATGAAATTTAAATTTGAATTCAAGTCCCTCGAAGTCGAGGTCGAAGAAACTCCCGGTCAAGCGGCCGTTTTTGTTTTGACCAAAGATTAATAGAATAAATCAAAAAGGATATTTATGAAATTCATAGAACTCACATCTGGATCAAGTGTAAAAGGCGAAATCATCCACGCCTTTAAATCCGAAAAAAGCATCCCGGAAGCCAACACCAAATACAATTATATTTTAGGCGCAGTTCACGGCGACGAAGTCGAAGGTGCCCATTTGGCGCAAGAACTTTTCAAATGGCTAGCTGAAACTTCGGAAGTTGATATGCCCGTAATTGTCGTTCCGATTGTCAACGTTGATGGTTTTAAATTAAAAACACGAGTCAATGGTAATGGAGTCGATTTAAACCGCAATCTTCCGTCAACTCAATGGACTCCCGAAGCACGTGAAGCCAAGTATTTCCCTGGAGTGGCCCCATTGTCCGAACCAGAAAATAAATATCTTGTTTCTCTCTTTGAAAAATATCCACCACGTTTTATCTTAAGTTTTCATTCTTGGTATCCGGTTATTAATTATAATGGTGCCTGCAAAGAAATAGCAGATTTTCTCACAAGCCATAACAAATACCCAATTGAAGCTGATTTCCTTACACATCCAACTCCAGGCTCATTAGGCGAATACGGTCCACAAGTTCTGGGTTCACCTGTATTAACTTTTGAATGCCCGGTGCTTTCAGACACGGTGACACTTGAGAGTATATGGAAGGAAAATGAAGAGGGTTTTAAAAAACTCTTCACATCTAAAGTCATCGAAACATTTAAGTCTTAATTATTAAAAGTTTTTTGGAATTAAAACAAAAAAACCGCCGAAGCGGTTTTGTGATTTATATATTAAATGAAAAATTAACCAACTTTGGTAAATTTGATGACTTCTACAGGACAAGCTTCGGCAGCTTCTTGAATTCTAAGTCCGTCATTCAACGGAGCACCTGGACGGATAAGACAGGTCGTATCTGTTACTTCAAAAACTTCTGGAAAGATCCCTTCGCAAGCATCGCACACAATACACCCAGGCTCGATCCAAACTTTTGAAACTGAATAATTAGCAGCAGCCGCGGCTCCGCCACTTACATCTCCACCAGCAGCACCTGCAAATATGGCCGCAAATTCTGGGTTTGTTGCTATCTTTAATGCCTTTCCAGTTTTTGGAAGAGGAGGAGAAATAAAAGTTCTTTCTGGAATTTCAAATCTTGTAATTTCTTTGGGAACAGCGAATTTTTCATTCGTTTCTGTGGCGCTTAAAGTTGCATTATTAAATTTTTCTTTAAAAGAATTTCCTTTCATAGAAATATGATGAGTCACGCTTTCTCTAGAAGAAGCTACTTCGATTTCAATAGTTGCACTATCTAGACCCTTAGCTTCTATCAGATCTTTCATCTTATGACCTAGATCTAAGTCGCGAGCGAAATCTTTTCCGGAAGGTTCAAATTCACGAGTAATTTCCATTTGAACTGGATTTCCAAATGGATTAAATAGTTGAATTTTTAAGCGGTCGAAACTAACAGGTTCTGCCGTTTGATCCCATACGAAACTAAAAGCAAATCCGTTTTCACCGTATTGGCTTTTTAAAATTTCAATTTTAGGTTTTACAAAAAGAAAATTAAGCGCACCCGAAAGTAAGCTTAAAGCTCCGATTCCAATCAAAAGTCCTATTCCTAAAAGAATCGCCACTGCCATGGCAATAAAGGTCGTATTCACAAAAACTCCTACTAATAAAACGAGTCAATTCATCAGCTATTGTGATTATATTTTATCATAAGAAACTGAGATGTTTAGGAAAAAAGTGAGATCGATAGCTTTAGATTAAAAATTGCGTGAAGTTCTGTGCCTTCTGGCCTGCCAAAACCCAATAATGTTCCATCTTCATTGTAAACCCAATAGAAATTCTCCGAACAAATTGGCAAAGGATTGTTTCGCTTTTCGACATCAATTAGCGGAAAGCGTTGTCCCTGTAAATAACGTTTAGTTTGCGCCAAATTCAAAATAATATGATCAAGCTCTAAAACTTTATCAAGTGGAATACCGTAACTCTCAAGCAAAAATGATTCATGCTTTAGTGGCCACTGCTCTTTCACCATGGCCTGACCAACTTTCATGGTTCCAATTGCTAATCTCTCAAGGGTTTCAAGAGCTCCAACGCCTTCAAGCAGTATTGCAATCTCTTCAAATAAACTCCTGACATATGTTCCTGAAGAAACTGTTACTACAAAATCAAAAAAAGGATATTGAAAATCGAGTATTTCAAAAGAATAGATTTCTCTTTTAACTTTTTCTTTAACTATTATGCGGCCTTCAAGGGCGTGTTGATAGAGACGCTTGCCTTCAAATTTAACAGCTGAAACTGCATGTGGACTCTGCCAATACTCTCCTAGGAACTTTTCACCTAAAAAGGCTTCGAGTACTTCTTTAGTTTGACTCTTCCAATAATCACTTATTTCTTTTGTTTCACAAATCGGTACAGTTAGATCCCCTGTTTCTGTTTTACCACCAAAGACTCCTCGGGCCCGATAAGTTTTTGGCAATAACTGATGAACATAATCATTTAATTTTTGAGCACCTTGAATCCCGATGAGAAGTACACCTTCGGCAAATGGATCAAGTGTTCCAAAATGACCAATTTTTCCAAAATCAAAACTGAGATTTTTTTTAAAATAATGAACGACATCAAATGATGAAACACCAACTGGCTTACGCACATTAAATACTAAGGGGATTTTTGTGTAGTCCATGAGTTTTAATTATTCTGGATCAGAATTATTATCAGAATTTGAATTCAGTAGATCCATGATCTTTTTCTCTTCTTCAAACTGGTTGTCGTAGACGAAACTAATAGCAGGAACATGTCTCACATCTAGAACTTTAGCGAGTTCAGAACGAATTCGTCCTGAAGCTGCTTCGATTGCTTTTTTTGCGTCGCCTCGAGTATGAGAATCAAAGGTATCCCAAGACACGACAGCGTACCCATAGTCTGGAGACATTTCTACTTTAGTAATGCTTACTCTTTGAAGACGACTATCACTAATTCCAGTACGAAGGAGACTGTTGATTTCATTCAACAGCCTTTCTTCAAATTTAGCTTTCTTAAAATTATTTTTTTTGGCCATAACTACTTATAAAACTGGTCTGGATTCTTTCGATCCAGAATGTGTCATTCCTGCTGCGTCTTCTAGGGTTCTTTTCTTCTGAATCATTAAGTATGCTTCAAAAATATCGGCAGCTTTAATTTCAGAATATCCTTCAAGTGCAATACCACACTCGTAACCATTCTTAACTTCCTTAACATCGTCTTTGAAACGTTTAAGCGATGAAAGTTTCCCATCATGCATAATTTTACCGTTTCTAAGTAGACGTATATTACAGCCTTGAGCGATCTTGCCATCAATCACGTATGAACCAGCAATAACTCCAGCTTTTGGAATATTGAAGACTTCACGTACTTCTGCACGACCAATAAATTCTTCAACGAACTCAGGTTCAAGAAGACCTTCAAGTGCCAATTTAACATCGTTAATAAGTTCGTAAATAACAGAGTAGTTTTTAATATCTACACCTTTATCTTCAGCCATTTTACGAGCAGAAGTTACAGGACGCATGTTGAATCCGATAACGAATCCACCTGAAGTTGCTCCCATTTGTACATCTGAATCAGTAATTGGGCCTACACCACCAGCGATAACTTTAACCGCAACTTCAGCGTTCCCAAGAGTTTCAAGAGCGGATTTAATCGCCTCGTAAGATCCTTGAACGTCAGAGCGAATAATAAGGTTAAGGAATTTTTGCTCTTCACCTTCTTTAGCAGCATTGGCAAAGAAATCTTCCAGCGAAACTTTTTTCTTCTCAGGAGCGGCAGCAAGAAGTTTTCTTTCTTGAATACGGTTCTCTGCGATCTTTTTAGCTTCTCGTTCACTTTTTACTATATTGAGCCTGTCCCCTGGAGCTGGAGTTCCTTCCAGACCAAGAATCTGAACTGGAGTCGAAGGTCCAGCATCATTTAACTGGCTACCCACGTGATCTGTTAGAGATCTTGCACGACCAAAAGTTTCTCCCACTACAAGGTAGTCACCTTTATTAAGTGTTCCGTTTTGAATAAGAAGAGTCGCAATTGGACCTCTGCCTGGTTCAATTTTAGATTCAATAACAACACCCTCAACCGCAGCTTTTGGGTTCGCTCTTAAATCAAGAATTTCAGCTTGAAGTAAAATAGCATCTAATAATTCATCAATCCCAGTACCTTTTAGAGCAGAGACATGAACATATTGTGTCTGTCCGCCCCAGTCTTCAGGCATTAAATTGAATTCAGTAAGTTCTCTTTTAACGTTATCTGGATTAGCACCAGGTTTATCCATTTTGTTAACAGCGATGATGATTGGTACACCAGCGTTCTCACAATATTTAATTGATTCTTTAGTCTGAGGCATTACCCCATCATCAGCAGCAACTACTAAAACAACGATATCCGTTGCATGAGCTCCACGTTGTCTCATCGCTGCGAAAGCCGCGTGACCTGGAGTATCTAGGAAAGTAACTTGTTTTCCACCTTCAACTTGAACAGAGTAAGCACCAATGTGTTGAGTGATACCACCAGCTTCACCTGAAGCAACTTTAGCTTTTCTAATCGAATCCAAGAGAGTTGTTTTACCATGGTCGACGTGACCCATGATTGCAACGACTGGTGGACGAGTAGGAAATGCACTTTTTTGATCTTCTGAAACTGCAGCTCTACCAATGATTTTTTCTTCATTGAATGCTTTATCTTCAACTCTATAACCAAAAAGAGCACAGATATCGGCAGCCAAGGCCGGACCAACATAATCAGTTTCTTTGATTAGAAGATTTAATTTTAAACATTCATCAACCAGGTCTTTAAACTTGAGACTTAGCTTTTTAGCTAGTTCGCCTAGCTCCGAACCTTTATGAATTATGATAACGCGTTTAGATTCTTTAACTTCAGTTCTTTCAGTTTGTTGTGTAGCTCCCAAATAATCCTTTTTTCTCATAATTTGAGTATAGATCGGTCTACCTGTACCACTTAGAGCGGTATAAGATCGCAATTCTTCTTCAGCGCGAGACATTGTGATGGCCTGAGCTTTACTCGCAATAACTTTTTTACCAGTCATTAAAGAGGCTAATCCACCTAAGCGTTTTTTATCCGCTTCTTCTTCGCCACGTTTTTTTTCTTCTTCTTCTTGAGGCGTTCCAGTACCAACTTTAGGAGTTGTTGCTAGAGGGCGACGAGCAGCATCTTCTTTAGCTTTAGCTTCTTGAGCTTCTTTGAAAAGAGGATCTTTAGAAGGTGTATAAACAGGTGTAAATCTATGAGGACGATCTACACCAGCTTTTCTATCTTCAGCTTTTATTATAGTAGTAGCGGGAGATTTTCTCACTTCTGGTACTGCTTCAACACGAGGCTCAGGAGTACGAACAACTGGTTTTGAAACTACTCGAAGACCGCCGCTTGTAGCAGGTCCTGGAGTTTTGGCAACAACCTGATGTGGCTCTGAATCTTCAGACGTTTCTTCAAATTCTTCGTTATCGACGTATTCTTCTTGTTCTGCTTCATCTTCATAAAGAGCGCTTAAAGAAGAAGATTGAGTTTCTTCACCTTCGTATTCATGACCTGAATCTTTTTCATCAGTTTTTCTACGAATAACGGTCGCTTTCTTTTTTACAGTCGAAGATTTCGCTGAAACAACTTCAGAATCTGATGCAAGAACAGCTTCATCTGAATTTTTTTTCTCAATTGCTTTTTTATCAACTGCTTTAGTAGCGACAGTTTTCTTTTCAACCGATTTAGTTTCGCTTGCTACAACCTTCTTTCTGACAACTTTCCTTTTAACGTCAGAACTAGAACTTTCTTCTTTATCTTTTTTTAAAGCAGAAAGAAACTTTGTGACATCATCGTCAGAAAGTTCGGCCATATGGTTTCTTACGTTAAAACCTTTAGTCTTTAGCGATTCGACCAAATCCAGCGGGCCTATCTCTAACTCTTTTGCCAATTCAAAAACTTTTTTAGGCATTATTAACTCCGTTTACATTTCTTTCATACTTACTTTAATTTAAAAGCAGCAAGCTCTTCTCTTAAGCGTCTTTCAGCCTCTGAGAATTTATCTTTGCCGTCGCCTTTGTCTTCTTTATGCTTATCTAATAAACCTTTATAAGCTGGAACAGCTGAAGCTGATACCAACTCTTCTTCATCATCATGAAGATTGATTAATCCTTTCTCGATAGCTTCGTGAGTATCTTTTATAATATTTTGTGCATCAGCTACATTTCCATGAAGCATGACTGATAATGTTTCTGCATCTAAAGCAGCTAAATCACCAATCGACATAATACCGTTTTGAACTAGCATTTGAGCGCGAGCATCTGAAACCGAAACAATCTGAAGAAGATTCTCGACAGCTTTCTTGATTTTTTCTTGCAACTTAGTTTTAGAAATAATGTTGATTTTATAACCAGTGAGCATTGCTGCCAGACGAACGTTTTGTCCGCGGCGACCGATTGCCAATGATAATTGATCTTCTTCAACAACTACGTCCATTGAGTGATTATTGTAATCAACTTGAATATTAGAAATTTCTGAAGGAGCAAGTGCTGCTCTAGCAAAGATTTCGATATCAGAGTTCCATCTAACGATATCAATTTTTTCACCTTGAAGTTCGTTAACCACGTTTTGAACGCGAGACCCTTTCATACCAACACAAGCTCCAACTGGATCGATGTCTTTTTCACTTGTATAAACGGCGATCTTCGCACGTTGTCCCGGCTCTCTAGCCGCTGATTTAATTTCGATATTTCCATCAAGAATTTCTGGAACTTCTACTTCAAATAATTTTACCAGGTACATTGGTGAAGTTCGTGAAAGACGAATTTCAGGTCCTCTGTTAGTCATTACAACTTCAGATAAATAAGCCTGAATTCTGTCACCAGTTTTAAAGTTTTCACCTGGAATTAATTCTTTTCTTGAAAGAATTGCATCAGACTTCCCTAGATCAACGATAACGTTTCCGCGTTCATATCGACGAGCAATTCCAGTAACCAACTCACCTTCACGGTGTTTGAAATCAGAAAACAAAATTTCTCTTTCAGCATCTCTTACTTTTTGAAAAATAATTTGACGAGCTGTTTGAACATCTACGCGAGTAAAACTTGGATTTTCAATACGAATTCCCAATTGATCTCCCACTTCAACAGCTTCGTCCAAAGTACGAGCATCATTTATAGTGATTTCAATAATCGGATCTTTAACGTTTTCTACAACGTTTTTGTATTGATAGATTTCGATTTCATCTTCAGCATCGTTATAGCGAGTTTCGTACTCACCCTGGATACCGTATTTCTTTCTAGCAGTTACTAAAAAAGCTTGTTCAATCGCTTTCACGACAACTCTCTTGTCGATCCCGCGGTCTTTTCCTAGTGTTTCAATCATTCGTCCGAGTTCTGAGAAATTATTCATTTCAACCTTCCTGTCTGTCTTATTCTATTTCTGGTTGGTGACTATTAAAGTCTGTTTCCAAATTTGCTTTCTTTATCTGTGTATAAGGAATTTGTATTTGAACTCCCCTGGCATCAAAAACAATCGATTCATCTTTTGCTTCTACTAACTTCACTTTAATTTTTAAATTATTGCGAAGAACTTTTGGAAATTCTGGATAGATTGTTTCATCAATTTTCTTTGTTAAGCCCAAAGTTATCTCCTGACCTTCAACACCCTTAAAATGTTCGATGGAAGTCAGATATCTAAAAAGTCCTGGCGAAGAAACTTCTAAAGTTAAATTCTCAGGCATCCATGTTTCACTTTCAATATAAGGAGTAAAAGCACGGTCTACCTTCACACAGTCTTCAATTAAAGCTGTTTTGGTTTTAGGATCCATAATGAAGAGACTCAACTGACCAGTTGGTGCATTCCAATCAAGATCGTACATCTCGAGGCTCAAATCATTTAATATCTTTGAAGCGATGTCGTAGAATTTTAATTCCATTCCGCTTCGTGGACCGCGAAGTACCATTTAGAATCCTCGTAAAAAAATAAAAAAAAAGGGTGAATAAAAAATCCACCCTTACTATATCAGTACAAATTAATACTTTATTTCTGGCGATAGAAACTTTTTAAAAGTTCATAGAAGATACGAATAAAAAGTGACTACGTTGGGTACTATAACAAAATTTTGAGGATTTGCAAACTAACTGTGGGATTTATTAGCTTTGATCATTATGAGTGCTGAACGATTTGTTCCATAAAAATCTTTTTTGCGATGAATGATTTGGAAACCCGCTGACGAATAAAGTTTTTGTGCTGCATGATTATCTTCTTCAACTTCTAAAAAAAATTGTGAACAGCCAGCAGTTTCAAGATTAATAAGTGCTGCGCGTAAAAGTTTTTTTGATAACCCTTTATTTCTATATTCAGGATTTATCAAAATCTTAAGTAAATGAGCGAAGGAATCTGCGGCCGATTTGTCAAAAAGACAAAACCCAATCACCTCTTTATCCACTTTAAGCGCAATCAATAATCGATCATGCCCAAAAAATAAATGAGTCCAAGATTCCAAGTCCCAAGGCGTAGGGAAATATTGGCGGTCTAATTCTGAAAGCACGAAGGCCATCTCACTCGTTAGAGTTTGATGGCCTTCAATTGTAAAAATATTATATTCAAACACTAAATTTTTAAAAAACTAAACTGGAGAGCTTAAATCAACGTTACCAATTGATCGCTCAGAGTTCGTTTTAACTTCCATATGGAAACGGATTTTAGCAAGCGGGTTAAATGTATAACCATCTTTTCCGCGAATAATATATTTTCTCTTAGAATCTGAATCAGTCGGTTCAATCAATTTTCTCAAACGACTTACGCTCGTATAAATAAGTTTGTCGTGGATTAAAGGATTGTATTCATCTTTCCAGATCATTTTCGCCAATTGTTCTTTATCAAAATAAGTACCGGAGTTTTTCGACAATAAGAAAAGAATTTCAAGAAGAACAAAACGGTGTTTAAAATCGATTGTTCCAAGAGATCTTTCAACAATTTTTCTATTAGTGCGGTCTAGGTATAAATCAACAGTACTATCATTAACATCATCAATTTCAGCTTCAATAAGGTGATTTAAACGCTTGAAGACTGCAACATCAATAGATTCTTGAGCGAGGTGGAACATATTAAGAGCTTCATCAAAGTTTCCTGCTTTTTTAAGAGCAGTCGCTTTACCAAATAGAATATACCCATATAGGTTCCAGCATTTTTTACTTTGAAGATATTCATTGGCAAGCTTGTAGTAGTTAAGCGCTTTTTCATTTTCATTGAGCTCAATAAAAATCTTTGCGTAATAATTATACATTGCACCTGAAAGGTAGAATTTTTTTATGATTTTTAAAAGATCGTTGAGTTGGTCTAAGTAACGAAGTGATAAATCAAAATCTTTTCTGTAAAAAGCATTAGTTGCAAGAGAGAGAAGACATTTTGAAAGTAGTTCTGGTTCGTTTTCTTCTGTCGATTTTTTGTAAGCTAATTCAAAATTAGATTTTGCCGCTTCAAAATTACCACCGTAATTTTTTACAACACCCAGGTTATAGAAAAATTCAGATGTAAGAGTTGGAAGAGCCCTACTGAGAGCGTCCATTAATTTTTCACTTTCAAGAATGTATTTTTGAGCTTTTGTATCTTCTAATTTTTCAGAAGCTAATCGAATTAAAAATCCGTATGTTTTGAGAATTGAAAATCCATCTCTTATAGGTTCTGCAAATGATAAAGCTTTTACGAAAGCTTCTTCTGCTTTATCTAAATCCGCCTTATCGTAATACACTTTTCCCAACTGATAATACGACCTACCGATGTCAGAACTAGTTATTGCAAGATCTTCTTTTTTTGTATCATCTTGAAATAGTCCAAGTGCTGGATGACCTTCAGAAAGTGTTTCTGAACCGCCAAAATCTAGAGTCGTAACCATAGGATTCTCCCAAAAAATTTTACCTCTAACTCTTCTTAAAAAAGTGAAGTGGGAAGGTCATATCACGTGCTGATTTCAGCGTCAAAAGGGCGTTGTAAGATTTTTCTAAAAGTAAGATTCAACTCGTTGATTTAAATGATTATCACTGCTATTCTATGAGTGTAAAATTTTCACATTTCATCCTCTTTCGGAGACTTAAATGGCCAAATACGACCTTGACACAATCCGCCACTCGACCGCTCACCTCATGGCCCAAGCTGTTAATCGAGTTTATAAAGACCATAATCCTCAATTCGGGATCGGCCCAGTGATAGAAAATGGATTTTATTACGATATTGATATGGACGCAAAAATCAGCGAAGACGATTTAGCAAAAATTGAAAAAGCGATGACAGAAATCATCGATGAAAAACTTCCCATTACACGAATGATTTTTAATCGCGATGAAGCCATCGAATTTTGGAAAAATAGAAATCAACCTCTAAAAGTTGAAGTTGTTTCTGACATCCCCGCTGACCAGGAAATTTCTTTGTACCAGCAAGGAGAATTCGTCGACCTTTGCCGTGGACCTCACGTTGAAAACACGGGACATCTTCCTAAATTTTTTAAATTACTTCACACTGCCGGTGCATACTGGAAAGGTGATTCTAATAATAAAATGCTTCAAAGAATTTACGCTGCTAGTTTTACTACCAAAAAACAACTTGAAGACCATTTAGTCTTTTTAGAAGAAGCTAAAAAACGCGATCACAGAAAACTTGGAAAAGAACTCGAACTTTTTCACTTTGATCAAGTCGCACCTGCTTCACCATTCTTCATGCCAAAAGGGACAACTGTTTATAACGAATTAGTTGCCTTCATGAGAAGAATTTATGTGAAGTACGACTACGATGAAGTCATTACTCCGATGCTACTCGACTCTGAACTTTGGCATACTTCTGGGCACTACGCTCATTACAAAGAAAATATGTATTTTTCTCAAGTTGATAAAAAAGAATTCGCGCTTAAGCCTATGAACTGTCCATGTCATATGCTTATGTTCAAGCATTATAAATACTCATACCGCGATCTTCCAATGAGATATGCAGATTTTGGACGCCTACATCGCTATGAAAGCGCTGGTGCTGTTGCAGGTTTAACTCGCGTGCGTTCATTCTGCCAGGACGATGCCCATATTTTTATTTCGATGGATGGAATTGAAGCAGAAATCATTAAATTAATGGAAATGTTTTTTATCTGTTATGACCACTTTGGCTTTAATCAAATTAAAGTTGGATTGTCGACTCGTCCTGAATCAAAGGCCGGAGATGAAGCGACTTGGGATACAGCAGAGGCGGCGCTAAAGGGTGCACTTGATAGAACAGGTCACGCTTATCATATCAATGTCGGTGACGGTGCTTTCTATGGACCAAAAATTGATATTCAAATTGCTGATGCAATCGGTAGATGGCATCAACTTGGAACGATTCAATTGGATTTCCAACTTCCAGATCGTTTTGATTTAAAATACACCGACAAAGAAGGTCACGATGTCCGCCCGGTAGTTATTCACCGCGCACTTCTTGGATCATTAGAGCGATTTTTTGGTGTTTACCTCGAACATGTTGCAGGTATTTTTCCTTTCTGGCTTTCTCCAGAGCAAGCGGTTATCGTTCCAGTGAGTACTGATAAACACTTAGACTTTTGTAAAACTTTAGCTCTTGAATTAAAGGAGCTTGGACTTCGTATAAAGGTGGATGAGAGAAACGAGACAATGGGATACAAAACTCGTCAAATCCAACAGTCAAAAGTTCCATTCATGTTAGTGGTTGGAGATAGAGAAATGGAGAATAAGGCCGTCAGCATGAGAGCTCATGGTGAAGCCAACTCTAGAAATTTAACGATCGATGAATTGAAAGAACTCTTTTTAAATTTAAATTTAGAAAAAGTTCCAGCTAAATTGCGCTAATAAAATTTACATCTTGGGGTTGATGATGACCCCAAGAAGTTTTCATCCAAAGGATTGGTCCATGAAAAAAAATATTCTGCTCCTCTGCGGAGGCGGCGGTTCCGAACACGAAGTCTCTTTAGTTTCTTCAAAATATATTGAAAAAAATCTTAATGATATTGGACTTTATAACGTCATCAAAGTTGAAATTGGAAAAGATAATATCTTTCGCAAATTAAGCAGTGATAATGTTCAGGGCGAAGTTGTTGAAATGAATTTTAAGCGCCAATTAGTTGGCTCTGAAACTGAAGACATACATATTGTCGTTCCCTGTATACATGGTCCTCCCGGTGAAACAGGTGAAATTCAAACCTTCTTTGAATTAATTGATCTTCCTTATATCGGATGCGGACCTGAGGCCAGTATCAATTGCTTTAACAAAGTTACAAGTAAACTGTGGTTTAACGCTCTTGAAATTCCCAATACGCCTTTTGAATTTCTTGCAAGTATGGAAGATAAAAAACGTGCCCACGACTTGTTTGATCGTTTTGGAAAAGTTTTTGTAAAAGCAGCTTCACAAGGCTCAAGTATAGGATGTTATCAGATCTTTAAAAAAGATGAACTCGATGATGCTCTTTTGAAAGCATTTAAATATTCTAGCTATGTTCTGGTTGAAAAAATGGTTGATGCCAGAGAGCTTGAAATTTCTACTTATGAATTCGAAGGGTCTATATACGCGACTATACCAGGTGAGATTAATTGCCCAAGTAAGTTTTATTCATACGAAGAAAAATACGATCCAAACAGTAAAACTTCTACCGAGATTGTAGCGCCCAATTTACCTAAAGAAGCAGTAGAAAAGATGAGAAGCCATGCCATTAAAGCATTTACTCATTTAAAACTTCGCCACTTATCACGAATTGATTTTTTCTATACCGTTGAAGGGGAAATATTCTTAAACGAGATCAATACATTTCCAGGCATGACCCCTATATCGATGTTTCCAAAAATGATGGAAAATAACGGGCATTCATTTAATAAGTTTTTTAAAGAAATTATCGCTAAAAACATTTTATAAGCTACTAGTTAAGAGGTCACGAATGTTACTACCAATTATAAACACTGAAGACGCAAACCACGGTTCTGAAATTTTAAAGCATTTTTATGCCAATAAAATGATACCCGCAGAAAAGAAAACTTATATGACCAAACTCAAGGACTCTCTTGGTCCTTATATGGGAATAGAAAGCAGCGATGGCAGCACCCATTATCTTTTGGATGCAGCTTCGCAAATTGCAACTTTGGGACACGGATTTAACCCATCTGTCTTTTTTGGTACAACTGAATTCTTAGAATCCTGGATGAACGATGCCACGACCAAAGAATTTAAAGATATGCGTTTAGCCTTTCAAAATTTTTTCAACCGCAAATTAAACTGGAATAAAACATCTATCACTATGGTTCACTCTGGTGCAGAAGCTAATGAAACTGCGTTAGGTTATTGTTATCGATCCAGAGTTAATATTGGGGCCAATAAAGTTCTCGCTTTTGAAGGATCTTTTCACGGTCGTATGATGATTACTTTGGCGGCCACATGGAATAAATCGAAGCGAGAACCATTTGAATGGAAAAACTATCTCGCTGAGTACGTAAAATACCCTGAGCTAAATGACGGACAAATAAATGTTAGTTTTCCAGATAAATGGAGAGAGACATGGAATGAAGCTTCGCTTAAAGATTTTAAAACTCCTGAGAGTTGGTCTAGTGACCCAATGATCACAAAAGAGGTGGAATCACTTCTTAGTGTTCGCAAGCAGCTACTTACTAAAAAAATCTTTTCAATTTTAATCGAGCCAATGCAATGTGAAGGCGGAGATTGTTATTCTTCTGACCGATTTCATACTGGTTTATTATTAATGGCAAAAACTTTCAAAGTTCCAGTGATTTACGATGAAGTTCAAACAGGCTTTCATTTAGGTAAAGAATTTTTCTGGCATCGCCAATTCAATCTACGAGGCATTAAAGGTCAACAGCTTAATCCAGACTATGTTATTTGTGCAAAAAAGGCCCAAATAGGAATTGTCTTAAGCCATCGTGAAACTAAAAATATTTTTAAAGGTGAGGAGTTCTCTGTTGCTTCAGCTTTCCGTGGCTATGCACATGCAATTAGCCTCGACCAGTGCCAGTCTCGCATTATTGAGTTAGAAAAGATTGTCATTCCAAAATTAAATGCTCTGCTAAAAAAGCATGATAAATTTATTTCACGTCCGCGTGTTAACGGTCTAGCATTTGCTTTTGACTTACATGACCCTGCTATGCTCAATAAGTTTGTCGATATTCGTTTTAAACACGGGCTCCTCTACTACCCAGCGGGAAGCCAGACTCTTCGCTTTAGATTAAATCTCGCTTTTGGCGAAAAGGACTTAAACTTTTTATTTGAAAGATTAGATTTTATTTGCCGTGAACTATTCTTAAACGAAGTTCACCCAATACCAACTCATGTGGAAACTGATTGTATTGATTCTAATGAATCTTATGAATGGCATGAATTGCTGATTACCACTAAACTTGAAAAACTTTTGGGTAAAAAAATTAACAGTAAGCAAGTTTTTGAAAAAATCGAAAAACTAATTACCAGTAAAACAGCTACTCAATTAATAGAAATTACTGCCGATAATTTTTTAACTTATCGCCAGGACATAATCAATTTAGAGAGAAAAGTTTATGAACCGGCCAGACAGACCGATATCGAAAAATTTGAACACACGGTTCTTAATCGCAATTCATTATGCTTAGGAATTATCAACAATAGCGATAAAAAATTAATGGGTATTGCTTTTGCTGGTCCATTAAAACTTTATCCGCTTGAGCGCGGCGTTCGCATGGATCCTAATTTTCATGAAGAAGATTCTCTCTATATGCTGGATGTAACTGTCGATCCAGCACTTCAAGGAGAAGGCTTAGGCAGAGGTTTAAAATACGCTCTTTCGGCCATGGCCCTCACTAAAGGAATTAAGCGAATCCAAGGACGCAATCGCGACCGACTGGCTGCTGCTATGATCAATATTAATATGTCGTTGGGGGCAATCGAACAGGAATATATCCATGAAGATTATCCTGATTTTGAAACTCATCGAGATGTTTTTTATTATACAACCAAGGCCGAATGGAAAAAACCAAATATTCATTTGTCCCGGGCGATATCGATTCCACTTTCGGTGAGAAGTTTAAGCAAAGAATATTTTGACCATCAAATGCCTTTTGCTGTTAATAAAGTTTGTCTTTCAAATTTTGTCAGCGAAACATTCTTAAAAGGAATTAAAGAAGTTATTAATCTTCTCCCTGAAAATCTTCGTCATGGTTACACTTGCTCCGGCCAATCTGAGTGCGTGGATAAAGTTGCAAAAACTATCTGGGTGAAGTCCCGTCCTGAAATTAAAGAGAATCACATTACGAAAATGATGACTTTCAAAAATCATTATTTTGGTAATGGTTCTGCCTTGTCTCGATCCTTAAGCCTGGATGTTGAACCTTATTTTGAAGTGACGAAACTTCCAAATGCCAATGAAATTAACTACCAAAAAGTTTTAGCCGTTGTGGAAAGTGAATTCAAACTAGGAACTTATCTGGCCGTTTGGGTAGAACCTCTTCTGCAAAAAACCATGGAAAAAATGCCTTACGAATTTTTGCGTGGATTACGCAACCTTGCCACCAAATATAAAGTTGCTCTGGTTTATAATGAAACAGCTTCGCAGTTTTTTCGTTTCTCGGAGAAAAACTTTTTCGCTTCGAGCTTTAGTGATATCACGCCAGATGCTGGCCTTGTTTATTTTTCCGGTCAAGCTGGAATGGCCTTTGCCAGTGATGCCTATTATCTAGAGCAACCATTAATGATGATTAGTACCTGGGATGGAGATGAATTCTCTTTTAATACTTATTACCATTCATTTAAAGATGTCATTAAAAACCAAGATGATTATAAAAAAACCGCTAAACTTTTCCATCAAAAGTTAATTGATAATCTTTCTCTTTATGAAATTGATGTTATGAAAATTGAAAATGGTTTTGGATTCTTTATAGGCTCTATTCCGGCGTCGTTGAGCGAAATGTTTATCCATAATGGGGAACGCTACACAGTGTGTCCTTCGTACGATTCGATGAAGGAGTATTTAAACTCATGAGTACAAATTGCCAATTCCCTTATATTAAATACCAAACAGGAAAAACTTCAAAAGAATGGGGATTTTCTCATGGCGAAGAATTTAGAACGGCCATTGCAGAATTGGCCGAAATTCGTCGTGGCTTGATGCTTGCCAAAAACCCTGCTCTTTCTAGAAAATTAGATGTCCTTGCATTAGAGCAATTAGAGCTTTCGCGTACGTTTGCTCCACATCTAGCACTTGAGATTGAAGGAATCGCAGCAGGTGCTAATCTTACGTTAACAGATTTAGTGATCCTAAATAACTATACTGATTTTCGTGATATTAGTTTGCCAGAGGAAGGTTGCTCCACTGTTCATATCCAGACTCCAACTGAAATTCTCTCGGGTCAAACTTGGGACATGCACCGATCAGCTAAAAACTACATGTGTCTCATTCACGTTCCTCAGACTCAAACGCATACTGCTCAGTTAGTTTTGACATTAGTAGGATGTGTGGGACTTATGGGTGTTAATACTGACAATGGATTGATTGGAGTGAATAATATAAACACTACAAACGCCAAAACCGGCCTTATCTGGCCTGTTCTTGTTCGAAAAACTTTAGAGGCTAAAAACCTTGGGGAGATGCGCACCATCCTTCTCAATGCCCCAGTGACATCGGGACATAATTATCTAATTAGTACTCCTGAAGGCGGCGAGCACCTAGAAATTACTCCCTCTGTTTCAGAAAAAGTTTCCGCTTTAAATCAAGGCCAGGTTGGTGGAATTTTTCATACTAATCATTGTTTGGGTTTTGAAATTGAAAAATTGGAAGATAAAAAATCAATGAGTTCGACAACATTTAATAGATACAAACTACTCTCCAAAAAAACTCATAAGGTAACAGACCTAATCGACTTTAAAAATCTTCTTACCGATCACGATGATTTTCCTAAATCTATTTGTTCTCACTTTGAAAATGGAGCGCAAGATCCTTCTTTTACTTGTGGTGGTGGTGTGAGTAATTTAAAAACGGGAACTCATATTTTCTGGCGTGGTTGTCCGGCACATGACAGTGATTATAAAGAATATGAATTTTTACTCGATGGACTTGATTTTAAAAAGATTAAATAAATAACGAGATCACAATGAAACTTCCTTACTATATTTCCTGGACCAAGCAAAAAGATGCTGCAAGCTTTGAAATTGCTAGTGTTGATGGTGTTACAATTACGACTACTGATGGACTACGCCTAATTGATATGACTTCAATCAGCTACCAAGCACATTTTGGTCATAACCATCCTACTATAATTAAGCATATCAAGGAACAGCTAGATACTATTCCTATGAGCTCACCAAAGGGAATTTATCCGCATAAAAATGAAACTACTTATAAGCTTCTTCAGTATATGAAAAAAGAAGATGGCAAAATTTTTTATACAACAGGCGGAGCAGAGAGTGTTGAGAACGCTCTCAAAATGGCCAGAGATTTTACTAAGAAAAAAATAGTTCTCGCACGCTCGAACTCTTATCACGGAGCAACTCTTGGTGCTTTATCGGCAACAGGTGACTGGAGAAATCCAGCCCACATGACTCCTGAAGGTTGGGTCGTTAGAATCCCGGAGCCCAACGAAAAGGAAGCCCTCAAAAAAACTCGTGAAATTATTTTACAAACCGGTGCTGAAAATATAGCGGCCATTATTATTGAAACAATTACAGGTGGAAATGGCGTCTATTCAGGGACAAAGGAATGGTGGCAGGGCCTTAAAAAATTATGTGTCGAATTTAATATACTTCTAATAATGGACGAAGTTGTTTGTGGTTTTGAGCGAACCGGACTTTCATTCGGATATATGCATTATGATGTTGAACCAGACCTCATTTGTCTTGCCAAAGGAATTACTGGTGGAATGATTCCATTTGGAGCTGTTTGGACTTCAAAAAAAATTGCTGATTATTACGAAGATAATATTTTGTGCTGTGGCCTGACAAATTACGCTCATCCGCTAGGCATGGCCGCCATGAGAGGAGTTCTTGAGATAGTTCATGATAAAAAATTTCAAGAAAATTTAAAGCACGTAGAAAATATTTTTAAAATAGAGCTTGAAAAATTAAAAAGTCTCTCAATTGTTAAAGAAATCAGAGTTCATGGTCTTCTTTGTGCAATTGATCTCAAAAAGACGATTGATGGAAAGAAATTTTTCCAAAAAGGTATTTATCTTGTGTCCCAAACGAATCGAATTATTCTAGTACCTCCACTCGTCATAACGGAATCCCTTCTAACAGAAGGAATGGGCAAGGTCTACGAAGTTCTAGAGGAAAACCTATGAACAATAAAAATTCAAAAGTTTTTAAAGATGCAGTAAGTGCTCTTTTCGACTTTCAATCAGGCATGACACTTATGAGCGGAGGCTTCGGACTCTGCGGTATTGCAGAAAATTGTATCGATGCGCTCGCAAATATGAATGTATCTGACCTGACTGTGATTTCGAATAATATTGGAAATTCAGGAAGAGGTTTAGTTAAAATCTTGGTTCAAGATAAAATTAAAAAAGCTTATTGCTCTTATGTCGGAGGAAATCCCGATCTAGAAGTGCGCATGCTTAACAAACAAATAGAAGTTGAACTAGTTCCTCAAGGAACCTTTTCAGAGCGCATTCGTGCAGCTGGAATGGGTATCCGTGCTTTTTATACTCCTACCGGTTATGGGACTTTAATAGCCGAAGGCAAAGAAGTTAAAATTTTTGATCGCCCTTGCATTATGGAAACGGCCTTACATGCTGATTTTGCCATCATCAAAGCTCAGCGCGGAGACACTTTTGGCAATCTATGGTTTAAAGAAACGGCCAGAAATTTTTCTCCACTGATGGCAATGGCCGCTAAAACTACGATTGTTGAAGTAGAAGAACTTGTTGAAGTGGGAGAAATTGATCCGCATGATATTCATCTTCCTGGTTTATTCGTACAACGAATTTTTCTTGGAAAAAATTATAAAAATGAAATTGAATTTTTAATTACCGAAAAAGAATAAAAACGATAAGGATTTAATATGGCCTGGACTAATATTGAAATGGCAGATGAAATTATATTATTTTTCAAACCATATTCATCAGTAAATCTTGGAATTGGAATGCCCACTGCAATCGCAGAACGAATTCCACATGAACTCAATATCATGATTCATTCAGAAAATGGAGTCCTTGGAGTAAGTGGCAGACCTAAAAAGGATTCTGCCTCACCTACCCTCATCAATGCTGGAAAAGAAACAATAGCTATTAAAAAAGGCGCTAGTTATTTTGATAGTTCAATGAGTTTTGGAATGATTCGTGGCGGACATATTGATTATTGTGTCCTGGGTGGAATGGAAGTAGATGTATCGAGAAATCTTGCTAACTGGATGGTTCCTGGTAAAAAAGTTACAGGGATGGGCGGGGCAATGGATCTGGTCAATGGATCCAAACAAGTCATCATTATGATGAATCATTTCTCAAAGGATGGAGTCTCTAAACTTCTTCCTCAATGCCTTTTGCCTTTTACCGGCCTTGATGTCGTTGATATTGTAGTGACAGAGTTGGGAGTTTTTAAACCTACCGGTACCAAATTTGAAATAATAAAACTGGCCCATGGTGTAGCAGTTGAAGATCTAAAAATGGATAAAACTATCCTCAACTAAAATGCTCAAATGTTTGATGAAGATAGTTTTCAAGGCCCACAAATTTATTGGATGATGAACAGAAGTTATTTGTTCACAAGGATGGTCTAATGATAAAAAAGCTTATTTCACTAATTTTTTCTCTGGCCTTATTTTGTTCTTTTTCAAACTGTTTTGCCCTTACAAATTCAATAGTGGCAGAATCACCTGAGTGGACAAATGTCATGCAAATTAAAAGCGAGGCACCTGATTCAACTGGTGACACAACTCCTGGCTACTGCAACGCTACTCTAATTAATCACAATGTTCTAATTACAGCTGCACATTGTGTAAAACTAGCTTATATCTCAGGCATGAAAAAAATTGATATTCAAATTGGATATTACAAATATATCACTAGAAAAACTGATGGAAAATTAGTTCGTATCGGATATGTTGCAAAATATAACCTCACAAAAAATGTAAATGTGGAACTTCCTCGCTCATTGATAGATAAAATCTCTCACAGTGGTGAAAAATCGACTATCGATCCAACTGAAGATGTTGCTCTTATTTGGTGGAACGAAGAAACTCCAGAGATGGCCGACATTCAGGTTGCAGATATTGTTTCTCCTGCTGAACATAATTCCCTTATTAAAAATATTTCACAAACAACTCTTCAGGCCGTCACAGTTAATCCATTTAGTGAAATGAGCTTAGATACAAAAAGAATTGCCACATTAAATAATTTTAAATGGAGTGGTTATGTTTATTCTAAATCTCAAAGCCGAGTTGAAGTGGGAGATAGCGGTGCTCCGCTCTTTGCTAAGATAAATGGTAAATTTAAAATTCTTGCAGTGGTAAAAGGAAAAGCATCTACTGTTTTTGATAACTGGGATGCATACGCTGGCGTGAATCCGCATTTATGTCAGATGGCGGAACTCTTGCCGACGTTTATTAAGATTGAGGCTTGTAAGTAGAATTGGAAAATTGATTGGGGGTTTGCGGAGGTTTCTACTTCGGCTCCTGCCTCTCGCAGAAATACAGCCCGTCGTGGGCATAAAAAAGGGGGCCCCTGCAAAGCCCCCATTTTTTTTGGCATCCTGCCACTAGTAAGAGAACATCCTATCCTCTACACTTATAAGTATAACCGTATTTAATTTTTTGTTGTAAAATTTTTTTTCGTGGGTAAAGTTTTCCACAAAATTTTAAAACAGGTTATCATTAGTGTGGTGTCACTTTGATGCTTATGAAATAAAAATAGAATTTATCAGGAAAGTAGAAACGTGTTTAACCTAATAACATCGCTCCTAGGTCTTAAAAAAAACTATAAAATTCAATCTTTTACCTTTTTTATTCCTTCTCCTCCTGCTCGAGCCTCAGGCTACAGAGAAAAACAGTTTGATAAGCTTTTCTATGAATTTATTAATAAAGGCTACCGAATTTTGAACTTCACTACCCAGGCATCTACTGGAGAAAAGCAGTCGGGAATGTGGATAATTTTTGTAGTACAAGCGCTCAATAAAAAAGCCGAAGATCTCAATCTGGATGAAATATTTCTAGATTCTTTAAAAAGCAAAGCCCCTGTTAAAGAGGCCATAGAAGGCTTTTACTATATTGATGATCGAGTTCAAGAGAATGATTAGTAGATGCTTCTTTTTCTTTTTCTTCTTGTTCATTGTTGGCTGTAATTTTCTAACAAAAAAAGTGGAATCAATGGCAACGCCAAAAGCT
This sequence comes from Bacteriovorax sp., assembly GCA_014377485.1. Taxonomy (GTDB): domain Bacteria; phylum Bdellovibrionota; class Bacteriovoracia; order Bacteriovoracales; family Bacteriovoracaceae; genus Bacteriovorax. The sequence continues at coordinate 40,275 of JACMPM010000069.1, forward strand.
TCCGAAACAAAGTCTGACAAGTCTAATAAAAAAAATCTTTATTGTTACGAAAATAATAAAATACAACTTCTTGTTGAAGATGAATCAACTCAAAAATATTACCGCCCTTTAATGGGTAATATTTTTGAAACAAAAAAATTTAGTTTTATCCAAAAAGCCGCAATGCTTTCTTTAATTGAGATGAGCCGACGTCCAGATGAAGCTTCTCCTTCGGCCCGCTTACAATACTTTTTACGTTTAAATCATAAAGATTATTATTTTGATTTCCATCCTAAAAACTTGGTAGACGAAACTAAAATGTCTTACCTTAAAGGGCTAGATATTTTACTAAAAACCTTTGATAAATCTAAAACTCTTAATCATCTTGCAGATACTCTCGATCAACAATTACCAAAAAATATAAACATTAGTCCTGACTTTGAAAATTTTCTTCAAACGTATAAAATTGAACTTTTAAAAAACGATGCCTTATCTGAGAGCTTTTTTAAAGGAGATGAAGCTCTAACAAAACATGAATCATTCAAACGAATCAATTTAAAAAAACTTATCACTTTATTTAATTCAGAAAACATTTCAAATGATTCGTACTATGAATACTCTCAAAATTCTCTTTTTAAAGTAGATTCAGGTCATATCAACTTCGCCTTAAAATGCAATTTTGATATAAACAAAGAGAATACCATAAAAGAAGAACAAGTTTTGATTGATCAAAAAAAATCACATTATTTTGCGTTGAAGGAAGGCGATAATTTTTTCATAGCTGTTAGTTCGGCAATTATTCAAAAGCCATTTAAAAATTATAGCACTACATATTTTATAAAATCTCGCCCTTCTCCAGTACCATTGCCAATTTGCCAATTCAATAATTCTGAACAGGAAATCATTCTTTTTTCTTCATCTGGTAGAAATCCTTCTCAACATTTAAAACATTTAGTTTCTTATGATATAGATCAGGTTGATTCATTTCAATCATTGGGAGAGTTACTTAAGTTCTCGCGCCATTTATTTTTAAGTAATCCTGATCGCATTCTTTATGAATCAAAAAGAGGGAGAAAATCACAATTAGATTTCTTCCTCAGTATGAATTTTCCTATTTATCATGTGGAATCTCTTGGAGATATAATTGGAGTTGCGGCCTTTAAAAATGGCAAGCATGATGATCTTAGTCTCATTGTCGATGATCGTAGCAAGGCTCGACTTTGGTGTGGCCTTTGAGTCAATCAATAACGGTAATTGGACTTGCTTCTCAAAAAATCGTTAAAATAATTCCAATTCCAGATAATTTACCTGAAGACCTAAGCTTAATGAACTTCCTCATTGAAAATGGTATTACAGTCGCCTCAAGTTGTGGTGGTGTTGGCGTTTGCAAAAAATGTCTTATAAACCACACTGTCTCAAGTTGCCAAATAACTTTGCTTGAATTCATCGATATTAACCCATCACTTCAAGTACAAATCTCTTATTTGTAGACTTTAATTCAAAGTTCTTTTAGCATAAAAAATAAAACTAAAACCTAAGGTTTTGAATGCGCTATTTATCAATTGATCTTGAAGCTACCGGATTAAATGAAAACGATTATGTGATCGAATTCGGAATGATTCCATTTTGTACTGAAACAAGACGAGTCGAAGAATCGCTGGCCCGTAATTTCTTTATTAAATGTCCATCATTTGAATCACTAAAACCGCAACTTGCAACCTGGGTAATTGATCATAATGAAAAACTTATCCAAAAGGCCCATCAATTTGGGATGCAAATGGATAGTTTTAAAGATGAGCTTGAGACTTATTTACTCAGCAAAGAAGTTAAGGCTTATTTTAAAAATGAAAATAAAGAAAAAATAATTCTATTTGGTAAATCGATGAGTGCAATTGATCTTCCTTTTTTAAATCGCGACTTGGGTTGGGAATTCATGCGAAAGTATTTCCATCATCGCAACCTGGACCTTTCGTCTACCGCAAATACCCTTATTGATCTAAAATATCTACCACCCGAATGCTCTTCTGGCTCTCACTTGATGAGACATTTAGGTATGGGTGAAGTCAAACATACAGCTTTAGAAGATGCAAAAAATACCGCTTTAATGTATATTAAAATTTTAGAAATGTTTTCCAAGCAATCAACAAAATAAAATTAGTATTGAGTCTATTGATTGACGGCCAAAAAAGTTGTTGGATCAATAGCTTCGCCATTTTTTCTTATTTCAAAATGCAAATGTGGTCCTGTAGTTCTTCCCGTCATTCCAATTTGAGCAATCACTTGTCCACGATAAACTCTTTGCCCTTGATGTGTGAAGTTTACTTTAGCGTGTCCATAAACACTAAAAAATCCATTTTTATGAGCGATCACAGTAATATTCCCATATCCTCCAATTTCGCTTCCAGAATAAACCACAACGCCTTCAGCAGCTGATACGATATGCGAACCAATACGAGCAGAGATATCTATTCCCTCATGAGCATGACCCCATCGGTGACCAAAGCCTGAACTAATAACATTACTTGCAGGAACCGGCCAAAGGAACTCGCCGGACTTTAAATAAGCCTTAGGATCAAAAGGACGAGCTTCAAAATCTTGAACTAGAACGCCGCGCTTGATTGGAATAAATACCCAATCTCCAGGAGTAATGGCCTTTCCTGAATTTGATTCAGCAATTTTTTCTTTGGAGACATTAAACTCTTTTGCCAATGTATCAAGAGTATCTGTTGATTTCACTTGAACATAATGCCCACTTTTCATAGTGGAGCATGAGACACTCAAGCAACTAGTGACTATAAAAAAAACATAAATAAGTAAAAGTTTTAAAAATTTGGCCATCAAACCAATCTTCCTTAATTTTTTAGACTAAAAGCAGCTCTATTTTAATTGTAAGCCTGCCTTTCCCAGAAACGTCTTTGTTTGTCCTATTAAATCTTCTAAAGGAATTCCATAATCCATTAGCTTAATAGGTGATACTGAGATCAAATCATCTTCAATTGCCTGACAATCTGAATCCATGAGATTTTCATATCCCTTATAGACTCCACCAATCCAATAATAATTTCTTCCTCGAAAATCAACACGCTCGTCAATATCTTCGGAGTAATTGCGAAAGCCAACTTTAGTGACTTTCACTCCTCTAACAGTTGTTTCTTCTTTCCATGGCACATTGATATTCATCACTGTCATGGGTGGAATAAATTGCGATATATTTGATTGTACAAGAGTTTTAATAAAATTTGAAGCAGTATAGTAAAACAAATCATTTTTCTCGGTGATTCTAAAATCCATACAAGAGCTAACAGCAATCGCAGGTATTTTATGAAAAACTGCTTCGCGTGCTGCTGCAACAGTACCTGAATAAAAAATATCTTGTCCGAGATTTGCTCCGCGATTAATTCCTGAAATTACTAAATCAACTTTCTGATTTTTGTTTTTAAAAATATGAGCAATGCCCATTAGCGAGCAGTCTGCTGGAAAACCATCACAACCATAAACATTTTCTTCAATTTCTATTAAGCGAAGCGTGTGGTCGAGAGTCAATGTATGCCCTGTAGTAGATCGCTCTTGCATAGGTGCAACAACTACAACATTGGCAATTGATGAAAGCGTTTCTTTCAAAATTTTAATTCCTGGAGCGTGAACCCCGTCATCGTTAGTTATGAGGATATTCATTATAAATCCTGAAAAAAAAGATTATTTTTTTGTAAAACATCCATTTCACTGCTTAATTTCTTTAGGTCTACATTGCGGTAGCAAACTTCAATTTTAGAATTAATAGGGAATGAGAGGAGATTAAATTCAAACAAGTCAAAAAGCGAAGTAAGCAAATTATTATGCCAATCTATTTTTAAAAGCATTAAACTGTTTTCACCAAGTCTCGAGTGATATCGAGTATAAAAATTGCTTGCAAAAGTATTTAGTAAATTTGACCTATGAAGTCCTTCAAAAAATTCAAAATTAAAAATAAATCCTTTAAAGTTTTTACCCATTAATTTAGTGGGATCAGAATCTTTAGTAAAATTAAGCAAATAATTATAAGAAAAATCAATTGAATTAATTTCTGAAGACCATTCATCAAACTCAAAATAAACGTTCTTTAAACTATGACCCATTTTTTTTAAGTCCTCTGTAAGTTTAAAAACCATTGAATCATTAGATCTAGAAAAGTGTAAAAAAATTCGGTCAGTTGGATCGAGCAAATTTAAAATTTGTTCTAAAAAAACATATTCTTGAATAAAATTAAAACTTCTTGGAGAAAAATCAAAACAAAAATCCTTTAATCCCAAGGTCTTTAAATGTTTCAGAGTTCTCTTATCGTAAATTCCATCAATTCTTAACTTTTGTTCCATATCTAAATGATAACCTAATTCAACCTTGGAGAGGTCTAAGGGAGTAAATTGCCCAAAAAAACTAAAAGTTAATGGATAAAATTAAGTAAGTCCTTAAAAAAAAGGGGACGATTTTCTGTTCCAATAGATTCTGGATGAAATTGATACGATACTCCCCTTACCCACTGACGTATTTGAATTTCTTTTAAACTTCTTTGGGACTCAAATACCGCTAAAGAATTATAACGCTGAACTAGAATATTAATATTATCGAAATTAATTTTTACTTGTCCACCATGAGTTGGTCTTTGAGAAGGCTTTATTGCCAGGCCATCCACTAATCCCAATACCTGATGACCAAGACAAATTCCCATTAAATAAATAAGTGAATTACTTTTAAGTTCTTTAATATTTGAAAAATATTCACGATACTCTTCGGGGTTTCCAGGTCCAGGTCCAAGGATTACAGCAATTGGTGTTTTAATTTTTTGTAAAAATATCGGAAAAATTTTAACAGAAAAAAAATCTTGATGTGAAACAACTACTATTTCTTTTTCATACGCATAAAGTTCAGTGGCTATATTAAATGTAAAACTGTCTTCAAAATCGATAATATAAATTTTTGTTTTATCTGACATTGAGTGAGGTGAAGTTATTTTCATTATAATTAATATAGACCAAGAGACCAAATTTTTTCTCAATAAGATCTCGAGCGTAGTTGAACTCTAACTTCCAACAGTTATTGAGAGGAGAATAAATGAACGAATAATTACTTTGAGTAATATTTTTAGTAATGAGATTATAATCAATCGTATTTTTAAAAGTGAATAAATCACTGGCACGTAATACTAGATCATATCCAACTAGTTTCGCGATGGGTGTATTTGATGTATTAAAAGAATAATATGTAAATCTCCCTCCTAAGCTGGCACGATCAAAATTATAGGCAGCTGTAGAGGTTAATTTATGATCATACGTTTTATGAAAATAGAATTCTTGAACACTTAATGTGGTTTTATCTAAAGTTAAGCCAGTGTTTACGTATAGCCTGGTTAGTCGATCAACGAGCAAATCAGACTTAACGTTCAAATCTAAGCCTTGAGAAAGTTCAAAAAAAGCAATATTTGCATATTCAAAATTATCTTTTAAATAACGTCCATCAACATACGGATCAAAAATTTTAGCCGATTTTTTTATGAGGCGATTATTCCACTGGAGTTCAATTGTATTACTTAGAGGAAGGGAGTCTTGAGCTGTAACCTGATTGGTAAGATGCTCCTTAGACCTAATGGCGTCGACATAATCAAATTGACCATCATCTATTTCAATTTGATCTCTGAACTTTGAATTACCACTAAATTTTTGGTCAGATAAATAGTAATGTTTAATTTTGTATTCTTGAGAATGTCGAAAACTGTTATTGGTAATAAACGTAATTGTTTCATCTTTACTATTTTTGATTGCAGGAAGCTCGCCAATGGTAGTTTGAGTTACTTTGCTTTTCAAAGTATCAATAGTTAAATCTAAAGGTTTTTCTTCAGTAAAAGAAAGTCCAAAAACTCTCTCTAATTCAAGCTTAGCTTCAGTCTCAAAAATTAAGCCTTTTTTAATAAATTTTTTATCAGACTCAGTTGGGAACGTATAGCTTTGATAATCTAGTTTCAATTGGTGAGAAAAAAAGACAGGTCCAAGATTGCCGAGCTGCCAATTCATATATGGTGCAAGATTCAATCTTCTGGCGTTTCTTATTGGTCCAGAGACATCTGCAATATTTTGTTTAAAAATTGTATAATCGGAATTTAATCCAAAAGAAATATTTTTGGCAAAAGGATAATTGCTATGAAGAACGCTATAAGGAACCGAAGATAATGTTAACTTCGGCAAAAGTTGAACATAATGATTGTCGAATTGGCGTGGATCTCCGATTAACATATTTTTGTTATAGTAACCTTCACCTGTTAAAGAAAAAAGAGAACTCCTTGCTTCTAGAAAACCGCCGCCGCCAATTTCAGTCCCACGCATTTTATTATTAGTAAAAAAATCAAAATCCCTTGAAGTATCAAGATCAGAAGCATTCGTGAAATAAAAGTGGTTGTTAAAATTATGATTTTGAATTGAATGAAATTCTAAATCAGAAAAATGACGATAATAATGATCTCCGCTTACCTCACTATTGATTTTGAAAGGTTTATAAACTTTGTCATTAAGCTGCAGTGAATTTATTTCTAACCAAGTTTTTTCATTAAAATTTTGTCTGTATTGCAACTCTCCTCCCAAACCTCGATTACCGAAGGTAGATGGAGTTAGAGTGGCATCTTTATAATCATCAATGGCCCAGAAAAAAGGTTGTTGATAACGAAAGCCTTCTTTTGAACTAAAGCCAATCATTGGAAAGAGTAATCCTGATTCACGTCTTTGCTTAATCGGAAAAACGATATAGGGAAAATACATGGCCACTACACCATTAATCTTAATAAAAGCATGTTTGATTTTTACATAATTTCCGAGTTCAATTGTTACGTTTTTACCAAAAACACTCCAGGATTCAGGACAATCCCGGCACGTGGTATATTCAGCTTCTTCTGCATAAACAATTTCAGGAGTGGTTTGACGAATTTTTTTTCCTGTTACCACAAAATTGTCAGACAATACTCTCGCATTATCTAAATCAATCTCTCTAGTGAGAAAATTATATTTCAGCTTGGTACCATACAAAGTCATTACCGGAGAGATATAGCGGACATTACCAATTACCTCTGCATCTCCAGTGGTAAAATTAATTTTTGCTTTTTCACCATAAATTGAATTTTTCATATGGGTAATTACAACATTACCAATCGCTTCAAATTCATTTTCACTGGATTTTCTAAACGCTTTATCAGATAAAACATTTATTTTTTGACCTAAATTAAACTCAAAAGTTTCTCGGGCCAATAATGGAGTGGATAGGGATAATAAGTAAAAAAAACTAAGTAAGAGTATGGATGAAACGCTGAACTTCACCGATAAAATAGTAAGAGCCGCAGACCAAAATTTTCTGATTTTGTGATTTTTTAAGATCTGTTTTCCAATCTGTGACAAAATCTAACAGTCCTTTGTTAATTTTGTTAAGTTTACTTTCGAGTTCGTTTATTGCACTTAATTCCAAGGCCTTTGGATGAATAAAGCTTGTTAGAGAAAGCCTAGTCTTACTACCAAAAAAATCTACAATCGTTTTAAGCATTATCTCGACTTCGTTTAACGGACGCTTCGAAAAACTTATTAACAATTGAGTAGGTAAAAATGGTGATAATTCAAGTGCAAAAAGCTCAATCATCCGTCTTACGCCATCTATATTATGTGCTCCTATAAAGATAAGGGTATTTCCATTAAAAGTCATCTCCTCTCTTCGCCCTTTGAACAATGGAATCTCAATATCATAAAGCTTAATTTTTTGAGGCTCTAGAAAACGATAAAGGGCACGCGCCATTTCTTGATTTTCAAAAAAATAATTTCCAGCATTCTCTGCCTGACTGTCACCTTCAATTGGTCTCCACAAGATGTCATGATTTTCACAATACTTCTTTGTTAACTGATTCAGATAATCTAACTTAAAATTTGTAAAAAGAGGTTTCAAGGCCCTAGAAACAGCAATTTTTTCGCTTAAGATTAGGTCAAATCTGTTCCCTAAAATCATTTGATGATCTCTCGAAATGGAAGTTATACACATACAGTCAGCATCAAAATGATTAACGGCATCTAATCTTCCACCGAGCCCCACTTCCAAAATAAGATGATTAAGAGGTTTATTAGAATTCAAACTCCAGCGCAAAAATACTAAAAATAAAAACTCGTAAAAAGAAATTAAAAGATTCGAATATTCATTTTTTAAATAGTCGTGGGCTTGATAGATTTCATTAGATAGATCTTCATATGAGATGTTCCCAGTATTAGAATGGAATCGCTCTCTTAGACTTAAAATATGTGGAGATGTCCATAAAGCAAAGCTAGATCCTGATTGCCCAAAAAAATATGCCAAAGTATGCGCAGTCTGACCTTTCCCATTAGTTCCGGCCACAATGGCCACTTTCGTATTGGCTTCTTTGAATTTTTTTATATAAGGAGCGTAAACTGGCCTAGTCCTATCTAAGCCAGGCGTGAAGACTTCCATGCCATAATTTTTTTGGATGAATCCTAAAAGCTCTTTCTCTAATTTTTCACTAAATTCAATTACCATTCATCCATTTGGCCACTTTTCGTGGCAGTTGAAAAGATGATGGTTTCTCATATCCGATAATAATTCTCAATCTTTATTTAATTATGCCGAATAGAAGTCAAGTTTTCTTAGGTTTTAGTGGAGAATGAGAGGATGAGATTTACAAAATTTATGCCATTAGTTGGGGTCCTGCTCCAATTACTCATTGCCTCGACGAGCTTTGCAGCTCAAAAATCGAGTTGCGAAAGTGCAAAGGCTGAATTCAAAGACCTTTATATCAAAATACAGCAAAATCTAAACTATGAAGGAAAAGACGCATCTTTAGTTAAAGGTAAAGTTAAACTTACGGCCCATGATGGAAAAGATTATGAGGGTAAGGTTTTTGAAGAAGCTCTCTTTCATGAGTACCAAAATTCTCTGACCAAAGTGGCTAAAGTTTATCAATTTTCAAAAAAGACCGGCAATGATGATTTAAATTCAAATCCAGCTCTAGTTGATTTCTTTAAAGCTATTGATAAAAAATTAACATTGGACATAGGAAAGTTCGAAAATCTTCTTAATGAACTTAAAAAAGCGAGTGAATTGAAAAACACCAGCGCAGCCGATAAAAAATTTATTATTAACGAAAATGATGTTTATCTCTTGAGACAACTCTTAACTCACGCTCAAGATAAAATCTGTGGGATGGACAAATACGCCAAACAATCTAAAAAAGATGCGAAGTTAGAAAATATAAAAAATGCTCCACTCAATCGTATGTTATATGCACTTCAAAATGGAAACATTTCTGCTGACTCGGATTTACAATTAGTTAATACCAAAACGGTAACGGAGTCAGCTGTCGCTCAACAGATGCAAAGTCTTCGTGAATGGATGCAAAAACTTAAGAAAGATAATGTTAATTGTTTTAATGCCATTGGAAAAAATCCTCTAATTGTCCAAAATAATATTCAATCTTGTAATTACAAATTGTTTGTTGATTCTCTTTTTGGTAATTCCAACGATGCAAACCTGAAATCAATTCTTAATTTTATCAACGCCAATCAAAAACACGGAAAAGCCACTCCAATGGCAGAGACCGGGATTGATAATTTGAAACTTGAAGCTTATATCGATCAAACATTTAAAAATTTAAATGATAAAATTTCATGTACAGAAATTGGTGATAAATCTAAAAAAGTTTTTATTCGCAATCTTCCTTATATTAATAATAAATTTGATTTTTCAAAACTAAAATGCAAAATCGCCGATAAAGAAGTCGATAACAATGCCTGCGCAAGTGGAATTGAACTTGTTTCAGATGATTTAGGACGAGGTCTTGAAGTCCGTCCTACAGCTGGCAGTAAAGTTTCATCATTTTCTTTTGATGGTGACTCGCCAACTTGCCAAAATATGAAACTTTCAGGAACGACTGCAAGTACTCAGGGACACACAGACAGCAGAATCGTATTATCAAATGCACACGCAATTCCACCAACAAAACCAGACGCTGTAAAACCCGATGTTGTTAAACCAGACGCTGTAAAACCCGATGTTGTTAAACCAGATGTTGTTAAACCAGATGTTGTTAAACCAGATGTTGTTAAACCAGATGTTGTAAAACCTGAAGTCGTTAAGCCCGACTTCGTTAAGCCCGCTGCAAAACAATGTGATCAGAAAAAATGCACTAACAAGGATGCCGTTTGGGATGCTTCTCTAATTACAGGACCTCCACAATGGGATTCTGTTCTAAATAACTGTTACTCTGCTCCTTTATTGGAAAACGCTAAACGCACAATCCTATGTAGTTTGGCCGGAGAGCTAGCTGCCATTGTGCCAACGATAGAATCCGATGCCAGTTGTCTTAAAGTTGATAAAAAATTAGATCCAAATAGTAAACTCTGTGTTGAAGATTTTGCAATCTGCAAACTTAACACTAAAAAAAGATGGAATGATGGCAAATGCTCTGACGTTGCAACCGCAGAAGAAAAATGTAATGAATTAAGAGATAAAAATGGTGATCTTACGCCAGGAATAATTTATTGGGATTCAAAAGAGAATACATGCAAAGATAAGCGTGAAAATAAATCAAGGGAAGTGGTAGATAGTGTACCTGAAGAAAAACCAACCACAACTTACGCAAATAAACCCGTACCAGGACGATTCACTCCGGTCACGATTCCAACCAGACAAGTTTATATTTTACCAGGTATGCCTTAGCCCCCAAAATTAATTTTAAAAAACGTAGCTGGTATCGCTCGAACCTAAAATTGTAATTCTTTCATCACCAATGTCTTCAATTTCTTTGAAGAGTTGGTGTTGAAAATTAGGTTTCAAGTGCCCAAGAAAAATTGGAACATTTTTTGGCATTTTTTTAATTTCTTCTTTCATACTCGCAGGTGTGTGATGTTGACTATCAGTTGCCACTTTAGAAAGTGCATTAGGAAAACTAACTTCCGAAAAAATCGCTTTTAAATTTTTAATCTGTTTGGCATATTCCCAAATTTTATCTGTCGGCCCTGTATCTTGAGTAAAAACTACCGAAGTATTTTTCCTTTCAATAATAAATCCAAGTGCACCCACTTGATGATTCACAGGAATCGGAAGAATGCGATAATCACCTAACTCAATCCAGGTCTCTGGCTTGATATCGTGAAAACGCAAAGTAGGATTTTCTTTATTAGGCAATAAAGTAAAATCCGGCCAAATAATATCATTTAATAAATGTGTTTTAATTGCATCTTTTATCGGTGCGTTTGCATAAATTTCAAAGGGCTTCCCTTTAATTCCAAAACAATTATCTGCAAGAAATGCTAAATCAGAAATATGATCAAGATGAGCATGTGAAATAAGAATATGATCGATATTGGCCTGCTCTTCAATTTGAATTCCTGAAGCAACTGAACCTGCATCGATTAATAGTTTTCCGTCTATCAAGTATGATGTAGCCTTATATCCGGGGGAAACTCCACCATGACCACCAATAATACGAACGAGCATAACTCTACCCTGTTTTTTTTAATTCGTTTCTCTTAAACATATTTTCGGGGACTAAGCCTCGGAACTTAAAAAAATTCTTAAATAATATCTACACTTTTCCCGAGCGTGAAAGTTGGTCATATATGGTTTTGGTATCAACCCCAAGAATTTTAGCAAAAATTTTCGCCAATTTCTTAGTACCACCGATGCCTTGTAGATAGTCTTTAACTAATTCTACAACCTCACTATTATTCATTGGGGAATGCTTAAGGTTTTCAACATGAAAAAGAGCTACGAATTCTCCTTTATCCACTACGAGTTCCTTCACAACTTGAAGATTATTTTTAGTTACCCGATAAACCGACTCATATATTTTGGTTAGCTCTCTCGTGATAATTAATTCTCCATCAGGCATGGCCCCAAAGAATGAATCGACCGTTTCAAAGATACGATGCGGGGATTCAAAGAAGATATGAGTTCCGGAAATATTACTCAATTCCAAGAAAAAATCTTTTCGTTCATTTTTAGAGCGACTTATAAAACCCCAAAAATGAAATGGTTGTGGTGGAAGTCCACTTAGTTCAAGAGCAGTTACAACCGACGTCACCCCTGGAATTGTTTTTATTTCGATTCCTTCTTCCCGCATTTTTTTTAAAAGTGGAAAAGCTGGATCAGAAATCATCGGACTTCCAGCATCAGATACCAAGTAAATGGTGGTGCCGTTTTTAATTTTCTCCGTAATAATTTTTATTTTTCCTTCACTATGTTCGTGAAAAGAATCTATAAGTTTGCCCGAAAAATCTATTTCAAGAGCACCCAATAGATTTTTGAAAACTCTGGTATCTTCTGCATAAAAATGCACTCCGGTCTTCAGAGTTTCTAGTGCTCTTAAGGTGATATCCTTTATATTTCCAATAGGAAGTGTAATCAAAGTTAAAGATGACAAAATTGCTCTCCTAGGGTCTAGGCAAAATTCGTAACAATACGGAAAAATAGATTCGGTGCTACAATCATTTTAGCACATCTAACCTTTAAAAAGGAACGATCAAATGGCGATGAAAGCTCAAATCAGAACAGACTCACAAGGCAATATCACGGTTCATATGAACGGTGGCCTAGACTACGAAAATTCTCTCCCACTTCGCCTCGAGCTTCAAGAATTAACACAACAAAACCCTGCATCGACCATCACTCTTGATATGCATTCACTGGATTTCGTCGGATCTTCAGGCATTGGTATTTTTGTAGAAACTCTTCAGATTCTTAATAAGAGTAAATCTCAAATTAAACTCTCAAATGTAAAAACTGAGTTTATGAAGGTATTTAAACTTTATAATTTTGATGCATTTAAATTGATTGAAGCTGATTTTGACAGTGATGAAACTGAAAACTTAAATCAAAAATATGGAAATAGAAAAAATACATTTCAGAACTAGAATTGATAATTTAAAAAATTGAATGAAATAAGAGGATCCTTTTTAGGGTCCTTTTTATTTTCAATACTAGCTAGACTGTATTCTTTTAAATCTGGAACTCCGAACGAAGACTGGCTATCTTCATATGGACTTCTACTATCTGGGTAATAATCTTCGCGTGGTTGCTCATTAAACCCACGTTTCTTCATTTCATAGCTTAATATTACATAACTTCCAAAAATTAATCCTCCATAAAGACCAAGTGAAGCTCCTTTGGCGATAGCTCTAGCACTGGTCCCAAAGGCCATTGTCGCAGCTCCTAGGAGCGCTCCACCAACAATTCCGTAACCCGACATTGTTCCAATAATCTTTAATTTTGGATCCATGGCAAATGAAGAACTAGAAAATAGTAGCGTAAAACAAAGAGTGAATGAGATTAAGAATTTTTTCATATTATAAAAGGATAATTAAGGTTCATCTTTTTGGCAAAACTTTACTTCAAGTTTTGTATCGACCTCCAAAACCCTACTTAAATAGTCTTGTGCTCTTAAAAGCCTTCGCCATTGAATTTGCGTTGGGTATTGTGATGATTTAACTTCAAATAGAGACAGAACCCATGATTGATTTTTTTTTGTGAGACCAGCTACATCAATTTGACCGGCATTTAAGGAGCGCAAAAGTTGAGAGGAGACTAAAACAGGAAGATAAAAGTTGTGAAGAATGGCAGAAAAATCTTTTTCTAATTTATCCCCTTTCCTCATAAAATTCCTTAACTCCACTAAAAGTTTTCCTATGGATTTCAGTTATACCCAAAAGCGAAATCGCCTCTAAGTGCTTTGCCGTACCATAACCAGCATTTGTTCTCCAGTGATAACCAGGATACTGCTCACAATATCGCGTCATCAATTGATCTCGGTATTCTTTTGCAATAATAGAAGCAGCCCCAATCAATAAAGATTTTGAGTCACCTTGAATAACGGAAACTAATTCTACAGTTGTAGTTTCTGATTTAAACTTCTTATTTCCATCAATCAGCACCAATCCGGTCTTTTCAAAATCGCAGCTTTCAGTCACCGCTTCTTTCATAGCTCTAAGAGATGCATTGAGAATATTAATTTCATCGATCAGTTGTGGGGAGATTTCTTTGATTAAAACTTTGAGACTCATATTTTTTGAATAGCTATGAGTATAAATTTGATTGACCGTCATCTGGTCTTTTGAAAAAGGAAAGTCCGAAAGAATTTCCTGTCGTTTCTCACTCGTCAGTTTCTTAGAATCATTGATTCCAAAAATCTGCCATTCTTTTAACAATGTTCGCAATTCTTTTTCTTCATATTTTTCAAAATGAAGACTCACACTGGCCGCAACAACTGGACCTGCAAGAGGACCACGTCCAACTTCATCTGTTCCAGCTATAAAGAATGAAGTTTCTAGTGAAGTCTCTTTAAATGCTGTTCTAAAATACTTAAGATCAAACATAAATTAGCAAGTTACCTACAAACAAAAAACCCCTCTTACGAGGGGCTTTTTTTATACTAAAGAAATTCTTAGTCTTTTCTATCGTAATCGATCGCGATACGAGCAGATTTACCTGATCTCTCACGAAGGTAGTAAAGTTTCGCTTTACGAGCTTTACCTTTTTGAACGATTTCTACTTTATCAACGTTTGGTGAGTGGAAAGGAAAAACTCTTTCTACTCCAATACCGTTAGATACTTTTCTAACTCTGAAGTGACCATTGATGTCGCCTTTTTGTTTAAAGCCGATACATACACCTTCAAAAATTTGAATTCTTGATTTTGCACCTTCAGTGATTTTTGTGTGCACAGCAATTGTATCCCCTGATTTAAAAGCAGGAAGATTTTTAGCTTTAGGATTTAAGTGATCCTGGTTAACTACGTCGATCAAGTTCATACGAACTCCTTATTTCTAAGCTACTCCCAGAGGACCAACGAAATGTTGTTCTTACCGAATAGGGTTTATTAAATACTAACTTCCAAACATACGGTCTAAATAAATGGCTACCGCAGATCGCACTGAAAGGTGATTATACCCATCAGAGTTTTTCGATATAATTGGCGACAACTTAAAGTCCGCTTTTTCAAGCGCTATTGGGTGTAATCCCCAACCAGTTCCAAATAGTAGAAAACAAGGCATATTGCTTCCTTCTATCTTTTTTGTCAATTGCGAAACGTCTCCATCAAAAGAATCAAAGTTTGCCCCCGTTACCGCGATCATAGGAGCCTGCCCCTCCATCTTGGTTATTTCAGCAATAGCCGTTTCAATCGAGTCAACCGCTCGGGCTATACTTAGCGCATCTTGACGATCGGGATTATAAGCATTCGCTTTATCCTGCTCCCAATGCCCCAAAATAGAATCTACCAACTCTCTTTGAGCAACAAATGGAGTTACGATAAAATACTTCTTCACACCAAAAGTACGGCAGCTTCTCGAAATATCATGAATGTCTAAATTCGTTACAGAAGTTGTTACCAACTCCCCTAATTTATTTTTAATCGGATGGTGAACTAATCCCAAGTAAAGTTTCATTCTTTTTCCTTTTTCACTAAAAGATCAGGCCTATTTAATTTAGTCACTCTCAAACTTTCTTCTTTCTGATATTTTTCTATTTTTAAATGGTGTCCCGAAAGCAAAATCTCTGGAACATCTATTCCATCAAAATTGCGAGGTTTAGTGTATTGAGGATGTTCTAGAAGATTTGCCTGAAACGATTCTTGCATACTGCTTTCTTTATTACCAAGTACGCCACTGAAAAAGCGTAAACTAGAATCGATTATCGCCATTGTAGGGATCTCTCCACCTGTAAGAATATAATCCCCTATGCTTATTTGCTCATCCACATAAAGGTTTAAAAAACGCTCGTCGATACCTTCATACCTTCCACAAATAAAAACTAAATCTTTAGAGTCATCTTTGCTAAAGCGACTAGCAAAATCTTTGCAATAAGAGTTATCCCAAGTTTTCCCTCGAGGTCCTGGAAAAACCACATGAAGCAAGGACTTAAAGTCTTGTCCATAATTACCTTCTTGAACCACACCTTTCAATAATGCTTCTTTCAAAACATCCGCACGCATTACCATGCCCGCTCCTCCACCATAAGGAGAATCATCAACGCCCTTATAATCTTTTGGAGTATAATTTCTAAGTTGAACAGTTTTGATTTCGATTCCCGCCCCTCGCTCTCCACGAAGAGCAGACCCAGTGATTCCAAAATTAATCAGAGAATCAAAATAATTTGGAAACAAAGTTATTATCCAGATTTTTTTCATTCAATCATCTCAGGAATAATCACTTCAATTCTACCCAGGGAGATGTCAACTTCCGGAACATATTGATCAATAAAAAGAATTTCTAATATTTCATTCTCAGTTTTTATTTTTAAAACAACTTGGGCACCATTTTCATAAAAATCCATGACTCTACCAATAGATTTTTTCGTGATAAAATCAAATACCTCTAGACCTAGTAGATCATTGAGATAATATTCATCATCATCCGTCTCTGGAAAATTCTTACGATCAAAATAAATATCAAAAGGCACCATCGCTTCAACAGTGTTGCGGTCATTGACACCTTCCAGAGTAACAATCGCTTTATTCCCAATATTAATTTTTTTAATTTTATAATCTTTTCCGTCTTGTGGAACAGAGCTCGATGTTGATCTCGGCAATAGCGAAACCAAAGCTCCATCATACAATACAGAGTCCTCTGAGTTATATAGAACAAATGAAAATTCGCCCTTAATTCCGTGTGGAGTTGTACAGTGACCGATATGAATATTTTCAGATTTTTTCATGTTAATTTTTCGGCGTTAAAAATAAAAAACCCCGAACAAGCCGGGGTTTTTTTAAATTAAGAGGGTGCATCGACCTTTTCTCACACCAAGTTTCCCTGGCACTACCTTCGGCGCTGAAGAGCTTAACTTCCGAGTTCGGGATGGGATCGGGT
>JACMPM010000070.1 GCA_014377485.1 Bacteriovorax sp.
ATTAAATGATCTTCTGAATTGATCGTTATCTCTTTCAGGAGCTGGAGAACTCACGAAATCTGGTTTTTCTACTCTGGAGAAACTATCATCACGGTCGATTTTTGCAAATTCTTTTGGTTGTTGAGTTAGGGAAGCAGTTTGTGGAGTTAGATCCAGTTTTCTTTCTGCAAATTCTGCTTTTTTCTCAGCGATTGTCATCGGAGTTACACTTTTACCTTCCGCTATTAATGTTCCTTCAACTCCTAGAAAGTTTTGATAGAAAGAAGAATAACCTCTTGGTTTTTTCACTTCTCCATCAGAAGCAGCAACAGACATTGAACTACCTTGAGTAAGCTCAATATCTTTTTCAAGTGATTTCATAAATGCGATATATCTTTGCATTCCAAGGTCACATTTATCACCACAAACTTTTGCAAGATCATCACTATTTAAAGGTCCACCTTTTTGACAAGAAGACATGACTTTTACTTTTTCATCGCTACATGTATACATTTTACAAAAAGGATCAACTGAAATACTTACTTCTAAGGGCTTTGGAACTCTTCTATCACTTTTAAATTGTTCGATTCTTGCACCAGGACTTTCACCTTTTAATAGTGCAGCTACATCTTCTTCATCAGATTCAGTTTTGTAATTACAGCTAAACCCTTTAGCTATTTGCAAATCTACTTCAGAATTATCATCATCTTCAAACAAATCAGCTGCATTATCCTGAGTCATACCTAAATGATCCATTTCTTTACATGCATAATCTTTAATATCAGAAGCAATTGCTTCACATTTGTCGGCCAATGCATCTGTTAACTGCTGTTGAGTTCGTTCAGAAAAAAAGAATTTTTCCATAAATTTTTTCTGTGAACCATCTTTTGGAGAATATTTTTTCATTTCACTTTCAAAATGCTTTAAGAATGCTGAACCATCTTTACCGGCATTTTGTTTTAACATTTTAAATTGCGGATAAGCATCGTAAAAAGCATTAACTCTGTCAGATTTATTGTTATTTAAATCTTCTAGAAATTTCTCTGCAGCATTGTCACTGAATTGAGACTCTAAAAAGAAGTGACCTGTTTTACCTGATACTGGACATTGATTTACAGAAACTTGTGATGCTCCTCTGATTTGATTAGATCGATTTCTCATTTTTTCGAACAAAGATTCACTTTTTCCAGATTTTATCGAATTTTCTGATGATGGGAACTTTGACGATAAAAATTTTAATTTTTGTTGAAATGAACTTGGCGTTTTTCCAGGAGAACAAATAGGACTAGCAATAACTTCTAGCTTACATTTTCTTGTTACTCTATTTTCAGTTTTACCAAAGTCCAGTCCAATTTGGTCAAAATATCTGTCCAGAATGGTAATTTCCTCAAGTCGCTCAGAAGCTTTTACAGATAATTTTTCAGCTAACTTATCATTAACTTTATTTTCAAATTCATTTTTAATTTTTGGATCTTTAACAATTCCTCTTGCCAGCTGGCAATCATATTTATCAAGACCTTGAAGCCCAATTCCACCGTCTTTTTTAAGACATGGAACTTGTGCTTTTTCTGCATGTAAATCTAGACTAGATAATATGCCTAAAAAAATTATGAATGTGATTAATTTATTTTTTTTCATTAATATAATTTTAAATATTCACCCGGACATGTCTTTTTGTAAGTAGAAAACTCAGCACCATTATCACAAAGATACTTTACAAATGCATTTAATCCAGCTTCTTCCTGTGGAATAAATCTTTTGTTTGAATAAATGTATTGAATATAATCCAATACTGTTTGTCCTTGAGTGTTTTTGGAATTTAGTATTTTCTTAAAAGTCGCAAGATCATTTTTTGTTTCATATAGCTTTTTTAAATACTGAACAAACTGCATACGGTCTGTTGAGTTTTCTGCAGTAAGATGAATAATTGGTGACATAGTGCCCGCAATATATCGAGGTTCACATCCTGGCTCAAGCCAATATCTGTCCATATTTCCATCAGTCGCAGTTTTAGGCATTTGATCTGCAATTTTCTTTTTAAAATCTCTAGCACCATCAAGATTCGGATAAATCATACAATACATATTAAGGTAACTTTGAAACTCACTCTCTTCTTTCGTTGCATATTTACTTGAGACCATAGCAACAAGCAGAGCAGATTTATTACCTTCAAGAGGATTACCTGCTGCAAATTCAGGTGAGCAACTTATACAATCTTTTGTAAGTGTTTTTAGTGCATCATTAGAATGATTTTTTCGATCATTCATTGCAAATGAATTTATCGAATAAACACAACTCACCAGGATTAAAATCCAAATGCGATTCGTTCCAACAGCCATAAATCGTTTCATCAATACTAGTCCTGCTAATTCTTTTATAGAGTTATAAGCTAGTTATCGATAATTCCGTCACAACACTTTAATTGTTCGATCAAATAAGTTTTTCTTGCTTAAAAGAAGCTAAAAAGTACCACTAAGTAACATAAATTTGTTTTCTAAAAACATTGTCCGACAATCTCACTCGGTCAATTATTTAATTCCCACATGCTCTTTTTCCAATTTCAGCTAGAATAATTTAATGAACCAACCTACAGCAATTTACGATAAATACGGCGGATATAATTTCTTTCATCGTTGCATTTACGATCTGTATCTCGAAATGTTTGATCATCCGGAAATCGCCTATCACTTCGTCGGTGTTAACATTGAAAAGCTTTCCCGTTTGCAGACTCAATTTCTTGTACGTGCTATAGGCGGCCCTGATCTTTACGAAGGAAAGGTAATTAAGAACGTTCATGCACACATGGAGATCACTCCCTATGAGTTTAAGGAGATTGCGAAATCATTCAGAAATGTTTTTATAAAAAATGGTGTTGAGAAGGCCGATGTGGATATTATAATGAGCTTTGTGGCGTCACACTCTCCGGATATCGTGACGGTGAAGACGACATTCATCTCACGGCTTATGAAGAATATTTACCGCTGGTTTGATAGAATAAAAAAAGCGCTCTTTTAAGAGCGCTTTTTTTGATTATTTCTTTTTAAGTGCATCGTTCGTGAGATTTTTCAGTTTCAGGTACTCCGCTCTTTCGCGTTTCAGTTTTTCTTCCTGATCACGTTTCAAGTCGGCAGCATCCGTAATCGCTGCCGGAGCACG
>JACMPM010000071.1 GCA_014377485.1 Bacteriovorax sp.
AAAGATGAAAGTGGAGCAGATGTTTGTTCTCGCCATATCGAAGAGCGATTAGCGACCACTGTAACTAGAGCTGATTCAAATGGAAAAATTAAATTTTCTCACTTACGTTTCGGTTTAGCAGAAACATTTCCACTTTCAGTTTGCCAATAGATTTTAAAACGGAAGTAAATCTTGCGCCCGCACGTTGAATTGATAAGTTGGTTCTTTTTGATTGAGTTCCATACCCTTGATAACTTTTTCATAAAGAACCAGGTAACTTTCAGCGTGCTTTCTAATTCCAAAATTATCTTCCACATGTTTTCGAATAATTTTTGGATCGAAAGTCTTCACAGGATTTTTTAATACAGAAACAAGTTCTTGATAATTTTTTACTATGAATCCGGTATCGGTGGAAATAATTTCTGGCAAGCTTCCATAGGGAGATCCAATAACCGGGAGTCCTTGAGACATAGCTTCGATTACAGCAATACCGAAAGGCTCATGCCAGCGCACCGGGAAAATCATGGCATCACTAGAGCGCATGATTTGCATTTTCTCGTCTCCACCTATAATTCCGTGATTGTGAATATAGCGAGATAATCCCCACCATCTTCCACCGGCAACATGTAAATGTTTTTTGGTTTTTCGGCAGGCCTTGGCCGCATGAGCGAGATTTTTCACTCGCCATGAAGCTTTTGCTAAAAAAAGAAATTGTTCCCATTTTTTTTCATCATTAGTGTATTTTTTTGGTTCGTAAGGATATTCATTTAAATCAATTGCATTGTGAACAAATTGATTGGAGCCATGAATTTCGGCATGTTTTTTTGAAACGAAAACTGAATTTTTAATGAAGATTTCACCCATCTGGCCATTGCCGTGAACAGTGGCAATCGTCGGAATGTTTCCAGGAAGTCTATAGTTATAACTTAAGTGGACTATATCGGCATCGAGAGGAACAAGTTTTTCCCATTTGGTCGGATCACCGTCGGTACAAGCGATGAGTTCAATTCCATAATCACAAACTTTAGATTCAGGGTGACCAATTAAAACTACCTGATGGCCAAGCCGAGCGAGCTCAACCATATGCCAAAATATTATGCGCTCAATTCCGCCATAACCAAGGACGGGAAGAGTACGTGAATGTTGAAAAACTATTTTCATAGGACCTTAAATTTTTTTGGCAAGTTGTAGGTCATAAAGCTTTGAGTATTTAAGCATAGCGGATAGAGCATTAATAAAACAAATGATAAAACCGTATCGCCCGTCTAAGAATCCCAATTTAAAAAAATAATCACGGGAAAATTTTAAGACAGGTCTTGATAGTATTTTAAAAAGACTCGATTTTTTACCGGCAAAAAAAGCGGCCTTGGCGGCAATAGTAGTGAATTTGTCTGTTTGATTTACATGGGAAGAGATTGATTCGTAAGAGTAGTGGAGTAGATCACCTTTCAGAAAACCAACTTGATCGTTAGAAGAGTTCATTTCAAGAATATCATGCGGGTTTGTTCCTCTCCACATGGACTTAGATTTTTTCACTAAACGCAGTTTAGTATCAGGGTACCAACCGCAATAGCGCACCCAATGTCCGCTATAGTTTGTAAGACGGTTAAAGCGGTAGCCATCAAAAAGAAAATTCTCTTTTACTTTTTTTATCATTTCCAATAAATCAGGGGATAGAGCTTCATCCGCATCAAGTGAGAGAACATATTCATGAGTTGATTGGTCCAAAGCAAAATTCTTTTGCTCAATATAGCCAATAAAAGTGTTTTTAATAAAACGAACGCCAAATCCATTACAAATAGATTCAGTTTTATCGGTAGAAAAAGAATCGACTACCAGGATCTCATCAGCGATAGATTGAACTGAGCTAATGCAACGACCAATGTTCTTTTCTTCGTTGTACGTTATTATTGCTACTGTTAACTTGATCATTGAAAGGCAACCTCAAATGTCAAAAGCTCCCACTATTATGCTGGTAAAAAATCGTGCCCTAGGCGATTCAATTATGGGCTTATCTGCGGTTCAATACCTTAAGCTTTTATACCCACAGAGTAACATCATTTATGCTGTACCTCAATGGATTGCGCCTCTTTATGGCGAGGTCTCGACCGCTTCCGATAAAATTTATCCTTTGAGGCTGGCAACATTTAAAGATATTTTAAAATTGTTTAAAGATATAAAAGAATTAAAGGTCGATCATATTCACGAAATGCATCAGTCGGGGCGTGGATCAAAGATTTTTAAACTGATCTCATTTTTATCAGGAATTCCCTATACTGCTCACAATCATCACTTAAAAACTGACACCCAGGTCGTCGACCAAGGACAGATCAAGCCTCTTATTCAAAGAGACTTAGATGGAGTGTATTCTTTTTTAGGAAATGGAGAAAGGCCAAATTATCTGGATTATTCTCCTAAAATGGATCCTGTATTAAAACTGGAAAAAATTCCTTTGATCATCATGGGAGTTGTGGCCACTCGTAAAACAAAAATGTGGCCACTGGAAAATTATTTGAAACTCGCGATTTTAATTCAAACAAAATTCTCTCAACATAAGATCGTCATTCCACTTTCTAAAAGCGAAGATGACAAAAAAATAAAAGAAGAACTCTATCGACTTGGATTGCCTGAAAATGTTTCTATCGTGGAATGGAATTTAAGTTATTTACCTGCAGCTTTCTCGCAAGCAGACTTTTACATTGGCAATGATACAGGCTTGAAACATTTAGCAGTTGCAGTTGGAATAAAGACCTATACTTTTTTTGGACCGGAACCGGCCAATGAATGGCATCCCTATGATTTTAAAATACATCCTTATTTTTATCTTGAAGGATTAACTTGCAGAACAAGAACTCATCATTATTGTGGGCTTAGTGTATGTGATTTGAGTGAAGGATATATGCAATGCTTGACTCATTTTAAACCTGAAATTGTATTTTCTGAAATTGAAAAAGAGTTTAAATAGAAACTACATGTATGGATTTTCGCCGCTCACATGATCTGTAAGATCAACAACCTCAGTAATCATTGGAAAATTTTGTTTCACTAAAGTTTGAATTCCATCTTTCAGTGTGGCTTTCGAACTCGCACATCCTTGGCATCCACCAGATAGGCGAACAAAAAGTTTATCATTATCAATATCAACAATTTCTACATTTCCACCATGAGCAGCCAGAGCTGGGCGAACTTGTTCATCGAATAATATTTCTAATTTTTTAAGCATAACAACCTCTTTCCTAAAAGCGCTTTCTTAATAATTCTAGCTGAGAAATTGCGGAATAGACAGCATGTTCAACGCGCAGAATACTAGACGATAATTTAATACTAGTAAAACCGGCATGATGGAACCGATCAATATCTTCCATAATAAAACCTCGCTCTGGGCCTACGGCCAGTGTTATTGGCTTGGTAAAATCAATATCAATATCTAAAAAACTTTTGTCAGTTTTTAAATCCAATAGAAATTTTTGAGGGGCTTCAACATATTGATCAGCTGGATTATATTTATCTAATTTAAATTCTGGAAGATTTGTATAAATTGCAGCCTGCGAAAGACCAGCAAGCAGAAATTCTTCATAAGCGTTGTTGTCGAAAATCTTTGAGTCCAAGTAGCTTTTTTCAGAAAGTGCAGCTTTGAAAAAATGAAAGCGGCGAGCTCCAAAAGTGGTCGCATGCTCTAGTATTTTTTTAGTGGTTTGAGGGCGAGAAAGCCCTACAATTAAGTCAAACCATTGCTCTTCACCGGGCGTAATTGAACTTAGTTTTAATTTACAGATATTGTTGCTTAGTTCTGTGACAGTGCCTAGACTTCGTCCTTGATTCAATACGGTACATCTGACTTCGTCTCCGACTGCAAGCTTTAGAGTCGTGTGAATATGAGAGAGCACATGTGTGTCTGAAATAAAGCCTTCAATATCGCATAAAATGAGTGAGTTCATAGGATTTAAATCTCATCCGTAGTCATTCCCGTCAAGTTCAAAAATAAATACAAATAATAATTCACCTCTGTAATATTAAATCTTTGTCTTTTAAAGGCCCATACTTTGCTTTGAACTATGTAGAGAATGAAATTAATAGAACAACTTTTTAATCCTTCCCAATTTACTCTTCTTACAGCTCCCGTCGCGTCGGGGAAAACCAAGCTGGTGGTGGAGTTTTATAGAGAAAATCAATATAAAGTCATATTTGTTTCACCACTACGTGCCTTGGCCAACGAAGTTTTTATTAAACTAGAGTCAGTTGAAAAAAATATATTTTTAGCAGGAGGTAAAGTCCCGCTTGATGACTGTATGGTTAATTTTCTTCAGTGTAGAAAAGCTTTTTTCATCGCGACGATGGAGCTTTTATCAGAGGATTTTTTAGAAGCCTGTGCCGCTCAAAACGAAAAAATTATTTTTATATTAGATGAATTCCATCTTTTTTATTACTGGGGAGAAAGTTTTCGACCAATTCTTCACGATCGCTTTCTCGCCATTTTAGATACGCAGGCGCCAGTATTGGGAATAACGGCCACTATGAGCTCTGAGCTTTTAGTTCATTTGAAAGAAGATTTAAAATATCATAATGAAACCTGGTTTCACATCGATTATGGCAATCATCAATTGCACCGTCATCCTAAAGAATTGCATTGTTTTCAAATGTTGAAACCTGAACTTTTTCACCGTGCAATGTGGAGAGAATTAAGACAAAAAAATCATAAAGATGTTTATTTAATTTTTTGTTCTTATCGATCTGAAGTAGATGAACTGGTTGCTCGTTCCAGAAGAATGGGACTTCGGAGTATTGGGTGCGTAGGAGGAGAGGTTGAGAGTTTCTTGGAAGAATTAAAAAATCATAACGAAGAAGTGGATTGTATTTTTTCCACAACGACACTCAGTCACGGAGTGAATCTTCCAGAGATAAAAAAAGTTTTTATAAATTATGAAGTGAAGAATTATGATTTTTGGCTTCAGATGATCGGTCGAGGAGGAAGGAGAGGGAGTGATTATGAGGTTTATACATTTGATGCATTTCACTCGAGCAAAAAGCAATTATTGACCAATAGGGTGAAGATATATTTATCTGATTTTGTTGGGTTGGAAGTATGAAATCACAATTATATGGTAATTTAACCATAGTATGGCAATTAATACATATATGAGTGCAGTATTACTTTATCATTCAAAGTTGACTCTGATTCATTCGGTGTCTAAAATGATAGCGATAGCTGAATTAAAAGTATGGAAAGTTGACGACTTTCATGCTTACCCTGAAGGGATTAAGTATTCATTTTTTTGTGTAGATCGAACTTCAGGATCAATTATTATTGGCTTAGATAATCATAAGCCAAAAGGGCCGCATAAACATTTAAATGGAATAGAAGAGCCTTACCAGTTTAATGATTGTGATCACTTAGTAAATGATTTTTGGAATGAAGTTCGAAAACTGGGATTTGATTTATGAAGTTAAAAAAAGCAAAAATTATTATCAAGAGTATAAAAGAAGTTAAATTAGAATGGAGCAAGGCCCTAAGGGGGCAAGTTAAAATGGTTCAAAAAAAAGATGAAATCATTTTTACAAGTTTAGAGGCAGCTTCCAAGGTATTCACCAAGGGACGTATGGAAATTCTTCAAACTATAATGAAAGAAAACCCACGCTCAATTTACGATTTGGCAAAAATATTAGAGAAAGATTTTAAAAATGTTTATACAGACGTAAAATTTTTAAGTGAAATTGGGCTTATTGAATTAAAAGAATCGAAAAATTCAAAAAATGGTTTAAAACCAGTGGCACGTTTTTCGGGAATAGAGCTAGATTGGGCAGCTTAGAATTATGACATTTCAGAAATTAATCATATTACATTTGTAACCAATGACTTAAAAAAGTCATTTTATTTTCACGATCTCGATGGGCATAAACTAGAACTTCATGTTGGTAACTGGAAATCTCGATTAAATTCAATGAAAGCATTCCCTTGGGAAGAGAATATTGAATTCTTTGTTTAAGACAGCTTTTATGCTATTTTCGTAACTACCATGCAAACCAAAATTGAAGGTATTGTCCTCTCAAAAATCCCATACGATGAACGTCATATCATTGCTCATCTTTTATTGCGCTCAGGCCGAAAAGTTTCCGTTGTTTTTTACGGAGGTCGCGGAGGTGGAGTTAAGCAAAAGTCTTCTGTTATCGAATTGGGCTTTATGCTCTCTGTTGAGCTTCGCACTAGCAAATCTACCGGCGAAATTTATCATGCCAAGGAATGGAATTTAGTTTGGCATCACGATCTCGTGAGATTAGACCACAGTGCATTTTATGTGATGTGCTTTTTCTTAGAAATTATCAATAAAGTATCACCAAGTGAAAACCTGCATGAAGTTCATGAAGAGAATGTCGAAATGGTAGGGCTCTTTACAACTCTGAGCAATGCTTTGGTTCATTTAGAAAAATGTTTGCAGGTAAAATCTTTTTACACTCACTCACACTCTGTAATCTTC
>JACMPM010000072.1 GCA_014377485.1 Bacteriovorax sp.
AATTCTATGCCAATAATTTTGAGATTAAGCAGTAAGTTTTCAACTTCTAAAATTGGTGTATCTTATTTTGATGGTAAAAGTTGGGCGTATACAAATTTCATGGACCCAATGGCAAATACATCCTTCAGGACACGCCACCCAGGAGGGATGGCCGATCGTTCAAAGCTTTATTATCGTCAACATGGTGCAGTTGACTATTTAGTAAAATGGGAAAAATTTGATCTTGCACTAGAATATTCACAGGGACTCGATCACGATGCTGCAATAAACTCGACTTATCACACTAGAGGATATTTTTCGCGAATAGATTACACTATAAAACCACAATCGCTTATTCTTCAATTACAATTTGATCAGTATCATGATGGACGCCCAAGGATTAATGATGAAAAATCATTATCAACCGGCCTTCAATTTTATATTCACGATCAGGCATTTATACGAATTGGTTTTATGTATAATCGTCTCGGTCTTTCGTCTAGAGATGATAGTGGCGTAATAGAAAACATTGGCTTCACTCAGTTTTATTTTCCTTTGTAATTAAATTTTTGCTAGTGACCTAGGAATAGAGGACGATGCCCACTGCCCCATGACATACCCTTCACTCGCCGTGGTATAGCAAAAAGAAGTGGTAAGGAGATGCCCCACTGAAATAAAATCTTTTAAGCATTAAATCATATCCGGAATTATCTTCTTCACCACTTTGAATTTCTACTGGCTCAAGCACCATCCCGCAAAAAGGAAAATTGCCCGGTCCGATTTGACGAATCTGGGATTGCATAGGACATGTTTATTCAATATTATTTTTGATACAGTAAATGATTGAACATTTGGATGGACGTGAGTTTTATGAATTTTTTTCCACTTAATTTTCCTTTGTGAGAAATAATTCGATTTGACTTTAGTCCTTTTTATAAAAAAATCCTACATTATAAAGACATTGGGAAACATGATGAATTTAATAGAATATAAATATCTTTAAATTATTGTTTCAATAAATAATCTCTGACAAACTTGTTTGATTTTGAAAATATAAAGGTGTTAAAATGGAAACAGATGAAGTTCATCATATAATCAATAGCGACAAATAATAGTTAAAGAGGCAAAAAATGAGTAATGAGATGAACCATTCTGAATCATCTGGATTATTGCTTCACTCGTCTTCGTGGAAAGTGCTTTATAAGGCTCAAACAACAAGTGCACTTGTTGTGGCAAGCACATATCTATACGTTCACCATTTGCAGTACATCTCTTTCGTATTTGTTATGCTAGGATTTTACTATGAGTGTAACCAGTGTTGAAATTGAATTGAAAGGAGCTATGAACTCTCGAAAAATAAGCATGATCTTTCTAATTGCGAGTATTTCCATTATTGGGTTCGCTTTACATTTATTTTGGGAATATTTGCAATGCTCGCCTTTGTACATTCATCTCAAAGTTGTCCCTACATTTTGGTCAATGATTAATGCCACTTTTGGGGATGTAAGTATTCTTTGGTCGTCTTATTTAATTGTCGCGGCATTTAGGAAATCGTTTGTTTGGCCGTGGGACTCAACTAGCTTGATAAGCTTTGCCTTGTTAGCATTTATTTCTGCAGTAATTTCTGAATTTATTGAATATTTTGCAATTATTCGTCAGCTTTGGTTCTATAATTTAATCAATCCAACAATTAATGGAATTTCAGTAGTTCCTTTTTTTCAAATGGCATTTATCAATCCATTAACAATTTTGATTGCTAAAAAGACCTTTACAACCAAATAAATGATAGCTCTTGAAAAGAAAATTCAAGAGCTATCTTATGCATTAAAAAACTTCAACAGCTAGTGGAACCGTTCTTAATATATTATTATCTAGAAACTGAATCCAAAGACGATATTTTCCAGAAGTCGCAAATGTGGAATGAACCATCCCCTCGTTTATTTTTGAAGCATTCATTACATGAACATGTGTAATTGAATCGCCATCATCTGTTACAGCTATAACATGGGCCATCGCTCCAAGATAATTTGTAATAATTGCAGTTGTACCATCAGTTCTTAAAAATTTAAGATTTAACATAACCTCTTTTTTTGCAATTATTTTATTGCTACTTAAGGTAATAGAAGAAATCGAATCGTTTCCTGATCTAGTTAATTGTAATTTGGCGGGAAGTGGATTGGCTTCAATTCCTCCCATAATAGATAATTTGTTAGATGAAGAAAAGTCAGTTTTATTTCTAGATAATTGTCCTTGTGCCCAAATCCAGTAGTCTCCATTTCTTTTTAAATCGAATTCAATTACCCAGTTTTTCCCGGTATAAATTGGGTGCAAATGTTGAAATTCTTTAAGTGCCGAGTCGTAAGCGATAAAATGTAGTAATTTTTCGTTTTCTACCGTTAGATCAGAATCTTTTATCAAAGTCTTGTTTTCTAAATCAATAAGTTGAAATTCGTAAGTAATATGTCCTGCTTGATTTGAAAATAACTCAGGTTCCAGTGCCACTTTTTGTGTTTCTTCGTGGGCCATAATTGATGAAGAAAACAAAGCTAAAAATAAAAAGAGAATTGTACTGTAAAGTTTCATGTAAACTCCTTATAAATTATTGTTTTTCTATTATTGTGCCTTCATTGAAGTCAAATTTGCTGTCGAATTTTACAACAGAATAATGATCATTTATTAAACTTGTTACTTCGCCAGAACCTAATTGTACTTTTTTACAAGGAGTTACTTTTCCAGCGCGGCTAACTCTGTTTGCATCTGGTGTACAAACATTCTGAAACGCGACGACTTTATCACCAACTTTAACTTCTTTATCTCCCAAGCAAACGTGGGCTTCTGTATCGCTAATTTTCATTGCAACACTTCCTCTCATTGTAGAGTGTGAGGCGCATCCCACTAAATTTGCGATAAGTAAAAAAGTTAAAAAATTTTTAATTGACTTCATTAAAGACTCCCGTGTAATTGTTACATTGTGAGGATACAATACTCCCCCTAGGGTATAATGTGAATTTAAATAATATATTTTCAAGTTGGGTGTTATGAAAAGTAAGAAAGTTTCTACAATTATAAAAAGTGTCGAGTCACATAATCACCCTGATCATCGTATTCATCTTAAACAACTAGCAAGAGTTAAGGGCCAAGTTGAAGGTATAGAGAAAATGATTCTAGAGAGTAGGTATTGCATAGATATTATCAATCAATTAAAAGCTGTTTCCGCTGGTCTAAAGGTGATTGAATCTGCAATATTTGAAGGGCATTTGAAGAGTTGTGTTGCGGCTGCTTTAGCATCGAACGACAATGAGGACATTCAAAAGAAAATTAACGAAATTAATAAACTAGTCTACGGTACAAAATCAAAAAGGTAATTAGAATGAACAAGACTTATTTTATTGCAAAAATGTTAGCACTAACTTGGATATTAACTTCGTGTAAAGATGGTAATTTACCAAATCTTAATGGGCGTTACCAAGGTTTTATGACGATAGGGAATGCTAGAACACAGATTGTCGCTCAAGTCCCAGATTTTAAGAAAGAGTCAAAGGTTAGAACTTTAACTTTTAAGATTTACCCGACACTCGCAAGTTCAGCTGGTAATCAATATTCTCTTACAATTTTAGATAAAGAAACAATCGAACTTAAAAGTTCACAAATATACTCAGGGAGTGCAAATTTAAATTTAAATTCGGATAAAAATTGTGTTAAAGGGACTGCTGCTCCCCAGACCATTATAGCTTGTTGGGAACAAAACAAATTTACACTTTCTATTAATGATAAATTAAATCCAGAAAAGTCAATTTTGATAAATCTAAATTTGGATAAAAATTTAGCTCCTTTGGAAGCCAATAAAATTTTATCAATCGATGAACTTGTTGGTCGTGCAAAATTTAACAATTATACTGTTACCGAAGAATCAGAAAGAGTTTTTCAAGCTCAAAAAAGTATTGGCGTGGCCAGGGGAAACCTCTTGCCTAAATTAAGTTTGAAATCACTCTTAGGTTTAGCAACAGGTGACTATGTTTCAGCGGTAGGGACTGTATTGCCATTTTTGTTTCCTGGAAACTGGTATAAATGGGAAGCATCCAAAGAACTTTATCAGGCTGAAAAAACTTCATTTGCCACCTTAAGAGGAAATGAAATGAATATGGTAGAGGGGCTTTATTATATTATTCTTCGTGATCAACAAGTGCTTGAACGTCTGAAGAAACATATTACATGGATGAAACAGATTCAGGATACTATCAAACAATCTGAGAAAGTTGGAACTGTTACTCAAGGAACAGCAGATTATTTTGGTTTAAATATTGGGATTTTAGAAAGAGACAAAATTAATTTTGAAGCTCTTATTAAAATTCAATATGCTCAACTGGCAGAAGCTTCGGCCCTCTCACCAATTAATGGAATTGCGGGACTAATCGCAATTTCGGTTCCAGACTTATCTGGTATGGATGCCTTAGATCCATCTACTTTTTTCAAAGAAGCTCAAGACTACTCGTATGAATTAAAGTCTCTTGGATTTCTCTTGAAGGCAGCAAAGACATCGCAAAAAGAAATTTATTTTAATTTTTTCGATCTAGAAGGAAATAATGGAATTGGTTTCGGTACACATTCCCAAATCTTAGTTTCTAAATCTCAACAAGAAGAGATCAGTAAAAAAATTGATGAAACCAAGTCATTAATCGAATTACAATCTTCAATGGTCGCAAATGAATACAATCAGGCATTAGATAGCTATCAATTAGCAGAATCGAATAAAAATACTTCTTTAAAGCGCTTTAATTGGCTTATCAGTCGATTGCTCCAAGGTGATGGAGCTATTGATAGTGAAGAGTTTGTTAATGAATTAACAGATATTCAAAATAAAATTATTGGCTTTACAGCTGACGAAGCTACTAGCGCGCAAATGTGGTTAATGGCGAAGTCAAAATTAAATCGACTTATGCTCAAGGGTTATTATTCTGACCTTGAAGCTGCATTACCAGATGAACCGATCGTAAAGAGTCGCGATGAAAATTCTCATGTTGGGGGAAATTAAGTGAAGCAATTATTTTTATCAATTTTATTTTTAGTTCAAATTTCAACTCAGGCTTTTGCAAGTCCTACAGTAGAAGATTTAAATTATTATAGACAACTTACTCAAGCAATCAGAACACAGGCACAGTTCAAAGTTTCTTTGATTAATCAAGACGAATTTTATGATTATTCATTAGAACTCGGCGAACCTGTTTACAATGAGCCTATAGTAAGTGATCTGCCAGTAATGGATCAATCTGATAAATTTTATAGAAATTTTTGGGATAGAATCTATTTGAAGGATGGATCGAGAGTTGTAATTAATGGTGAGGAAGTGCCTCTGACTTGCATTTTTGTTAGTGGCCAGGATAATCGATATTCTGGATTAACTGATCCTCGTTTTCCACAGTTTATAATGAAGATATATTTGGTCGCAAATGATTTCACTTGCGTAGGTCCTAAGAACCCAGGGTGGCCGAATAATGGAGCGAAAGAAGAAACATGGGATACCTACCTCTACTATGAAGTAAAAGATCCGACCATAATGTTGCCAGTTGAAGCAAAAATTCGTGTCAAGTGGAATGAATTTAAATCGGTCTTAGTTAAGTAAGTTAATGGAGCTAGCATGAAAAAGATTATTTTCTTATTTTTGATCACAATTACAAGTCTTACTCGAGCTGAAGTCATTTGGTATCCTTCACCTCCTGAAGCTTATAAATTAGGCGATGTTTATCCAGAAGCTCAGAAGCTTCTTTTCGCATTTGATTATGGTCATGCACTCGTATACGAGACATTGATTTTAAAAAAAGGTGATATCAAAAATCCGAAGCAATTTGAAAAAGAAATGTTGGCAAAGATTTTTAGTATTCTTAATAATCCACCTAATATTAAAATGGATGAAGGTGATATCGCTCCTAATTACGTTTACAAATTTCCATTGGTCATTAATTTGTTTGATTGGTCTCATATGCTACATCAATTTGTTTTAGATGTTTTAGCGACTTCTGAAGATCGTGGCCCAAGAATGATATCTAGAATAAATGAAATCTATGAACTATATAAATCAAATAAACCCGTCATGATAACTGATTCTTGTAAGTCTATGCTATTTATGGATGGGCAATACTTTTCTAAATCTTTTAGAAGACAATTTCCAAGTTTTAATCTTTTAATTTGGAGTTATCACTGGTTTCAAATCAAATTGTATGAGGCACTTCTTGCTCCAACTAAAATGGAGAGAGATTTTGGCGTAATGGATACAATTGCAAAGTTTAAAAATTTAATTTCAGATTTACCTGATTCTGCGGATTTCGATATGATGCCTGAAACGGCGACAGAAGCTCCTACTTTTGCAAAACTTTTTCCAAAAATCCCGGCAGCATTTGATAATAATCACATGTTGCATGATATTGTTTCTGACATGCTTACTTCAGATAAAGTACCTACTGATAAATTGCGATCAGAAGCTATCCGCATGGGGCGTATGGATCAAGACCCAGAAGCATTTAAAACAACTCATTGCAATCAATATAACGAATAGGTTTGATTATGATAAAGTTTATTTTTTTAATATTTTCATTTCTTACTATTAGTTTTTCTTCAGCTGAAGTAATTACTTGTTCAAAGGATTACAGTAATTCTGATGTTGATCCTGCATATAGATTGAAAGATTTTAAAATTCAATATGAAAAATATTTTACAGGAAGTTCGCTAGGAGCACTTCAAGCAAAAGGGCAAATTGGTTACGCAGGAATTCGCTCACAGGTTAAAAGATATTATTCACAGAAAAAATTTCTTTATAAGTCTTTACTAGATGATGCTGAACTTAATTTAATCTTAACAAATAATTCTAAAGAAATTGACTCTTACAATGGAATTTTAACATTAGATAAAGGATCTAGTCATGAACGTGTTTTAACTGATCTACATTGCACATTGATTGGCACTCTTGATGCTCCTTTTCAATGTGCTGAAACACAGGCTAAAAATGATCAATCTTTGTTTGATGCAATTCTTACCTCTGATTTGGATGAAGTAAATTACACTTTGGAATGTGGAGCTGATACAAATAGCGTAAACAAAGTAGGGTGCACACCTCTTTTAAATCTTCTCGATTCACAATGTGGAACCAGGTTGACTCGGTCAATATACCCATTTTCTCCAATGAAATTAAATCAATTATCCTCTCTTTTGATAGATAGTGGTACAAATATAGAAGGGCAAGACCCTATCAATCAGCAGACTGCTCTTCATAAAGCAGTATTGCTAAATAATTCTGATGTAGTAAAAATGTTAGTTGATCTTGAAGCAAATATTAATTCTCAAGATAGCAATGGCCTTACTCCTTTAATGCTATCGGTTTTTTCGGGAGACTACTTTTTAGTTAATGACTTACTTACTGCTAACGCCAATATCGAATTGAAAAATAAAAAAGGTAAAACTGCTTACGATTTAGCGAAAGACTTAGGCCGAGAAGACATTGCAGAACTTCTCTTGCCTGTAAAAAGTTCAATTTTAATTTCTGGAAACTCAAATGATATAGGATGTTCTGTAAGTAAAATTGAGCTTGTTAAGAATGAAGTTGTCGAAATTATTTTGAAGTCTAGCTCAAATAAAATGTTTCGTTTACTTTCACCTGAGCTGGGAATTGACCTAATGGCACAGCCAAATGAAAAAATTAAGGCGAGATACACACCTAATTCAATTGGAACTTTTAATTATATATGTGGTCCCCATGGTGCACAAGATAGTCAACAAACTAAAGGTGTAATTATTATAAA
This sequence comes from Bacteriovorax sp., assembly GCA_014377485.1. Taxonomy (GTDB): domain Bacteria; phylum Bdellovibrionota; class Bacteriovoracia; order Bacteriovoracales; family Bacteriovoracaceae; genus Bacteriovorax. The sequence goes on from JACMPM010000072.1 coordinate 7,770, forward strand.
ATAATTTACTAACTTTAAAACTGGAGAAAATTATGAAAAATGTTAAGAGCCTTTTGTTTTCACTTGCCTTCACAACGCTTGCGAGCAGTACTTTATTTGCGGCCGATTTAACTGTAGCACCAGGAAAGGCAGTTGAACTTAGTTGCCACCGTCTTGAGCGATTAGTGACATTAGGAAAAGTTGAAGATTCATTTTTATCTAAGCTGAGTTCGTTACAAATAACTCTTCTTCAACCAACTAAACCAACAGACCCATCTTATAAAGTTGTTGCCAGTCAAGTTGCAGGTGCTGACGGAAGTTCAAAGCAGGTAGAAATGATGTTGGATGCAACTGGGAAGGGTATTGCTCAAAATGTAAAAGCAGGAACTGAAGCTCAGAACGCTCCTGTTTGGAGTGATAAAAATGCTGCTGATCTTGTAGAGAACTCACTTCATTATATTCTAGAATCAAATAATGCTGATGCTAAGCCTTTCGTATCTGGTCTTACTTCCTTAAAGTTAATTCAGGTAAAAAATGACCAAGGTCAAATTATGGCAAGAGTTGTAATGTTATCAAAAGATAGTGCGAAAAAATTTGAAGTCACACTAAAAGAGGATGGCACTGTTGATTCGGCAAATTTAATTGACAACGCGCCAGAAGCTACGGACTCAGCTAATTTATAATTTGAGGCGACTATGAATCTAGGGATTAATAAATTAATTTTTTTAATAATGATTAGTTTACTAGTCTCTAGCTGTAGTTATCGAAAAGAAAAAGAATCAAACTTTTTAGTCTCATATAATCAGGCCATGCTTGATAAAGTTTCATATCAGTTAATTAATCAAAAAATATTTATTCCTAAATGTATTTCATGCCATGGGAATTCAGGAAATGTTAATCTTGAATCTTATATTTCAGCCTATGGTCACGTAGATAAAATTAGAGAAGTTACACTATTAACACACAAGATGCCAAAATCACCTTATCCAGCACTTAACAATGAAGAACTTGTTTTATTGGCCACATGGATTCATGCAGGTGCTCCTGAAAAACCTCTCGGAGGAGGAGGCGATTTACCGCCACCCACGACTGAGCCTCTAGAGCCAAAATTTTCATCAATTAAGAAAAATATTTTACAAACTAAGTGCTTTGTTTGCCATTCTGCTGGAAAAGAAGGTGAAAGAGTTTCCCTGAATAGTCCCGAGGATATGATTAATTCCCCTTTAGAAATAGTTATTCCTGGAAACCCTGACGAAAGCGATTTAATTCTTGTCGTCTCACCAGATGCTCGAAAAATAATGCCTCCAAAAAAATCTGGAATGGCAAGTTTGAAACCTGAAGAAATAGAAACAATTAAACAATGGATCGCAAATGGTGCAAAAGATTAATGCTCTTAAAATTATCACTTTAATTCAAGTTTCTTTATATTCGATGACTGGCTTTGCTCAAATCGATAAAATTGAAATAAACCAAAATAAATCTTCTGTAGAATTTCTCTGCATTGGGAACCCCAGTGCTTTGAAGATCAAAGGTGAGAAGGCTAAAGTTCAGGGACAAATCAGTAATACTGAAAATATATTTGGTGCAAAGCTCAAAGTTGATCTCAATGAATTTGTTACAGGCATTGATATGCGTGATGAACATATGAAAGAAAAATATTTTGAAACTGATAAGCCAGAAAATAGATATGCAACTCTTGAAATTATTAATTTGAATATTCCTGAAAGTTTTTGGAAAAAGAATGAAGAATTCAAAGGCGAATTTAAAGGCAAGCTACTATTGCATAATGTAGAAAAAGATATTTCAGGAAAAATAACTTTTTCTCCTTATAAAAAAGGCGCTGAAGTCATAACTGTTTCAAGTTTTCCCATAAAGCTCTCTGATTTCAAAATTTCCGTACCATCCTTTGTAGGTATAACGGTTGCCGAAGATGTAAATATTGAAGTCAAACTTCCATTAATTGTTGTCGAGAAATAATGAAAGTTTATCTTCTTTTTTTATTATTGTGTTTTCATACGCCAGGATATTCTTATTCGGAATTGTCCAGGCATGGTTATGTTAACTGCACTGCTTGCCACTTAAGTCCTTCCGGTGGAGGGATAATGACTCCTTATGGTAGGGAGCTTTCTAGGGCGGTGGTCAGTACATGGGGGGCAAAAAATGAGCAATATTTTGCTTATAATGCAATTCCGGCTTTATCAAAAAATGAAAAAATATTAGTAGGTGCTTTTGTAAGAGGCTTACAGGCGATAAGAAATGATAAACAGGCCACAGAAGCAAGGGCCATTCTCATGCAAGCTGATGTTGATGTCGCTTACAATGAGAAGAACTGGGCGGTTCTAACGTCTTTAGGTCGCCAAGAGATAAGAAGTGGATTGAATAGTGATTCAAGGTTATTCAGCAGGAGACACTATGCTATTTATCGTTACAATTTTTCAAATCAGTTTCGTGCTGGAAAGTTTTTACAGTTTTATGGACTAAATGATCCGAATCATCAACTCTATGTGAGAAAGTACTTGAACTTTGGTTTTGATACAGAGTCATACAATGCTGAATATTCTTATCTAGGAGAAAATTTTAATTTTTATTTAACCTCAAGTTTCGGGAATTTTGGTGATATACATTCCCAAAATACAGAGAAAGGTATTTCTGCTTCAACGAGCTATTTTTTTTGGGATAAGCAAAAGGTTGGCTTAAGCACTTACAGGGGAACTGAGACATTTACCAATAGAATTACTTATGGAGTTTGGGGGATTTTTTCTTTTCATCCAAAAATATTCACAATGCATGAATTGGACTTCCAGAATAAAAAGATCAAATCGAGTGGAATAAAGCAATCAGGTTATGTCACCTCAAATAAAATAAATTACGAATATGTCCGAGGTCTCATTGGTTTTTTAAGTTATGATCTGGCCAATTTAAACCCGGCAAATATCAGTTCTAGAAAATTTGCGTATGGGGCGGGAGTCCAGTTCTTTCCTCGACCACATTTCGAATTAATTTCAGCATGGCAGAAAGAAGAAATTGTTCATTTAAAATCACAATCAGATTTATTTTCATTCATCCTGCATTTTTATCTATAATATAGGGATGCATATTTCTTAGGTTGAACTTTGTGACAATTCAAAAATAATTTTTAACATATTAGTGGAATATTTATTCGTGCTTTCTTTGACAATAAAACTTAAATCATCAAACTGATAATTCGCTGATTTTATATAAAGTTTTTCTTACTGGCTTTTTAATTATATCACATTTAATGATAGAATTAAAAAGTGGACCGTAAAAAAATAGCGCCTTTCCTCAAAGGTGAGAGTCGACGAAAACCAGGGGTAAGGCGAGAATGGAATCAGCCTATCATCAACAGCTGTAATGGTTCCTCCAGAAACGACGACCAAAAGACTGGAGCGGATACGCCACGATAGTAGAGACGCCAAAGTGAGATCCCGTCACCACAAGTTGGAAGGGAATAATAATGTCTCGACGTTTATTTTTTATAAGAAGTTCTTTTTTTGGCGTTTCTGTTGATATTTTTCTTACGAATAAATTCTCCTTATGGAGAATACCTCTTTATATCAGTATATGTTTTTTTAAAAAACATAACAAGTGCACGAGACATTTTTCCATTTAAAATTGGACTGAAAAACGAGTAGTTTTAAATCCAAGGTCACATTTTGTGACCTTGGATTTAAAACCGTAAAGCCTCAGTAAAGTTTTTTACCGTACTTTCCAAAATTGATTAAAAAAATCTCAAAAAAATTACAAAAGCAGCTCTTAGGCGTTCCTTGTTTTCAAAAGGCGGTCCCCGATTATTGATTAGTTTTAAATTTATTAGTCTAATTTAGGCTATACTCTATTAAGCTTCCTTATTCCTGATTTTGCTTGTATTTCTCTGGGCTTGGTCCCGATTTTTACGCCCGGTCGCTGGATCTATTTCTTTAAAAAGATAAAAATGAAAGAGCAAAGAATTTTTATAAACTAAATTCTGCTTATGGCCGAAGTAGCAGTATCGAAATTTACTCCACTCTCATACCATGAGCTAACACAACTCTTCATAGACACTAAAAAATGCTCAGAGTTAGTAATGGGTAAAATCTTAAGAGTCTTTTTTGCCTGCCTATTAGAGTTTTTTTGAAATCCTATTAAAATTTGAACTGAAAATTTGATTCCAAATCTTTTTTTGGATTAAAGGGCTTAGACCAGACATAAAATAAAATAAACTGTGCTGAGAATTCTACAGGTTTAATCGTCTGACATTTTTCTATTTTATATGTAAGAGGAGTATAAATCGTATTCTTTAAGAAAGATTGTGGGTAAGAGTACCCTTGATAAATATCGGAATTAACTTTTCCAAAAGAACCTCCAAGGGTTGGTAGCTTTATGGTTTTTATAATTTGATCACAAAAATAATTAAGCTGTCCATTTTTTAAAACGATGTTTGGTCCTAGTGTAAAAAACCTAGAAGTTTCTTCTGAAAAGAATGTGAGCTCTTGATTCTTTCTATCATATAGTAGATGAAACTGAGGCCCTTTGCCTTCGAATGTCGGGATGTGAAATTGAATTAATGAGCGATGATCCTCCAGATATCTTGATGATATTGAATTTGGAAGACCCACATTTTGAATCGACACAGGTAAAGTCTTATCGTTAACTTTGTAAGTGAGAATGGTAAAGGAATCAATTTTCCTTGTGCTAGTAATGATAATTTTAGAGTTTTTAATCCACCTTCTCCATGTGGGTTCAACTTCTAATTTGGTATTGAAATCAAGCATGTATTTTGCTCTGTTATGAACAACGATATATCCAATATTTTTATCAGCAATTCCTGGCTTTCGCTTTATAACTCCGTCGTAGACATAAACTGGAGAAAATTCAGGAAAAACTCCTACCCAATAAACCCTTTGCCTGAATTCTTCACTGCTCCACGATGTTTCATTTGCAATCAACTCAGAAATTGCAGTTAAAGAGCGCAATGGGACAAACTTAATTATGTTTTCTGCAAACCAACGCCATTTATTTGCATAAACTTGAGTTGAGAAAAGTATTGAAATTAAGCACATTAAAAGTATTTTATTTCTAGAAACTGTAAAGTACAAAAGAAAAAACAGTAACAACAAAGGTAAAACTACATATGAAAAATGATAGAGATATTGCCTCTGAAGATATAAATCAATAATAAAAAAGATTGAAAATAAACCAGCTAGATAAGACTCTAATTTACTTTTATAAAATTGTGAAAAAGCAAAAACAATATAGCTAAGTCCAAAGATGGTGGGCAAAAAAAGATAACGATATTGCTGTCGTTGAAATAAAACAGGATTGAGGAATAAAAGAGTAAGAAAAAAAAATCCTACAAATAGTGCATCTCGCTTTAAAATCCCTACCTTCTTCAATATGGTAGATTGGTATATTCTTCCTGCAATGCAGATAAGAAAAGTTGCAATATATAAAAAACCAAAGGCCATATAAAATGTTTCCAAAATCCTTCGTGCCGATGTTAATGAATAAGTATCCTGATAAGCTTCAGTTAAGCTTGATGCTAAGCTCATACTAATTTGAGCCATTTTGTAATTAGTAACGTGTGCTTTGAAAAAGATATCCCATATGTAATACGGTAAAAATGGGATGAGGAAAAAAATAATTCCTTTTAACCAAACTCTCCACTCCCATGATATCGATAGATAAAATATTGAACCAAAAAATATCCAGAACAAGCTCATCATATGAATTTGAACAGATAGTGCGGCAACAATGCAATAGAAATACCAATTCCAAATTCCACTTCTTGTTTCAAAAATAGAATAAAGCAGGATTATAAGAATGCTCCAGAATATTAAAAGGAAACTTGGATTCCAAACCATTCGCCTGAATTCTGCCAAAACTGGGTTGCTAACAAGAATAATAAAAATAATAGCTAGCCCTAATTTAAAAAAATAATGATTAAGAAAAATCCAAAATGCACCAAATGAAAGACCGATTGTTAATGCCAGAAAATAGGCACAAGCTTTAAAGCCACCAAGCAAATAAGGGATTAGGAGAAAATAGTAATAAAAAGGGCCTGGAATATTACCATTTTTTGACAGTTCTGGGCCGTACCATATCAAGTGACCTTTAATAAGATCTTGCTCACGAAGATAATCTCTCAAGTTAAATATTCCAGGTGAAATATTGTCGAGTTCGAGGCTAAAAAGGAAAAAAATGACTAGCGAAAGAAAAACTCCTTCAAAGAAAAGTTGCTTGTCAATGTTCAAGATTTTGAGCCTAGACCGGATAGTGCTCATTATAATAATGACTCCCAGAATCTTCTGTTTTATCAACCACAGTCTTATTGGAATCAACGATGAGTTGTTTGATCTATATCCAACTAATGCTAATTTTACACTTAAAGCTCAATAAAGCCAAATACTGCTACATGTTCTCATCGGAGAATTTTGAAAGCGCTCACTATTTTTAAAATTCATTATTCTTCCTACCCCCAATGATAGTTAAACTTTACAGCTTCTTTTTGATTTAGTATTTCATAAATTTCACTCACACCTGAAGACGCGGGAATTAGCCATTCATTGATTAATTCTTCTTTAATAAATATGGGGCATCGATCATGACCCATAATCTCTACTTCCTTTGGAGGATCATCAGTAATAATCGCAAATGATCGAAAAGAAATTTCATCATTTAAGGAAGTCCATTCATTCCATAAACAGGGAGCCCACATGATGTTTCTATTTTCTGGGTAAAATGAGATAAGCCTTTTTCTTGCGTTTGCTTTTCACCTAAATTTTTCTTCTCTTCATCATCAAGATCTAGAAAATTAAATAAACCCAGGTTTCTCTCTTCTTCAGGATCTATTACCCATTCATAAAAATTTGTAAAAGGCACTAACCCATGTTTGCGGATAAAGAGTGGCTGGCAAGTCTTCTTTGATAAAAGAGAATCGATACGAGCATTATAAACTCCAAACTTGTCTGGAATTTCTTATCTGGAGCCCTCAGACCTCACTTTGTACCTCATGGGCTTAAAAACCCTTTCTCCCTCTTCCATGACAATGACATTCGCAAAGTAGCCCGGAAAAATTCTATTATCATTCCAAGGCATTCTGAAGAGAGATGGCCTCTTGCTGGAATGAGGAAGCCCCAAAAGAGCTTCAAACTTCTTTTGCTCCATTTGTCTTGCTGCGTAAATAGTTTTTGTAGATGCTCGTCGTCTTTTCTTTTGAGAGAAGCTCCGAATATCTTAGACAACTTCTTAATATCTTTATCAATAGCGACTGAAAAAACATTGTAAGAATTTTCCCCCTTGCAACTTACGCAAAAACTACGCAAGATACATTATGAGTAAAACAAATCAAGAATACATATACGACGCAGAAGAATCAAACGTTGACCATGCCACTAATGAAGCTTCCGCTGGCCCGGTTCTTATGGGAAGAGAGAGAGAATACTTCGATCGCAGAAACCAGACGGTTAAAGAATTTGTTGAACATCAAAGGAATGCAGATCTGGAAGTTGAGCAAAAAAAGAAAGTTGATACCAGTAAACAGCTTTTTGGAATTAGTAACCAAAATCATAATCATAGAGTATCACTTGATGAAAAATTTCCTGGAGACATGTTTTATAAAGTGACAACTGATCACATGAGTCCGCTAATTCCCATTAATAGCTACGTTCTTCTGAAATTTTGTGATCAACATGCTAGTGGTGAAGTCTGCGTCTATCGCTACCGAGGTCAGACTTATTGCAATCAAATAAAAGTTATAAAAAACAAAGTTATTGCGATTTCAATAAACTCTAAATACATGTCAGTAGTTTTAAACGCTGACGATTATTATTTTATTGCAGTCGTTTCTTCAATTCATCGTTCATTAAAAGGTAGCTAATGCTTACCAAAAGTTTATTCAGCAAGAATCGCATTGCAATTTATGATGTGAATGGCTGCTACGCTATGGTCGAAGGAGTATTTAGGCCTGAAATTCGTGGGGAACCAATTGCAATATTAGGTAATACAGGCGGAATTGTAATAGCAGCTTCGCGAGAAGCAAAAGATTTAGGTATTGATATAGGTACTACTGCATGGGAAATAAAAAAAGTTGCCAAAGGTAATCATGTATATGTTTTCTCCGCTAACTTTGAAACATATGCCTACTTCTCTCGCCTACTTTTTACAGAATTAAGAAAATTTACCCCTCATTTATTTGTTTATTCAATTGATGAAGGTCTATTTGAAGTTGATCATATTCCCATTGAAAATCTATTAAAATTTGGAATGGAGGTTAATAGAGCAGTTTACCTTAACACTAGATTAGAAGGATGTATTGGTTTTGCCCCAAATATAACACTTGTTAAAATCGCAGTAAAAATTGCTAAAAAGAATCCAATTTATAAAGGTGTTTTTGAAATTAATGAATTGAATCTAGATTGGGCCCTAGAAAAAACTCCTGTTGAAAAACTATGGGGTATTGGTAAATCACGTGGAAAACAATTAAGAGCTCTAGGAATTAACAATGCAAAGCAATTTAGAGACTATTCATCCCCTGAAAAAATTCAAAACCTTCTCACGATTAATGGAAGAAAAATTCAACTTGAACTTCAAGGAGTTCAGTGTTTTAGAATTGATGAACCAATTGAAAAAAAACAAGAAATTTCACACAGTCGAACTCTAGGAAGTAAAACAAATGATCTTGATTATCTTAAACAATCCTTAGCAACGTATGCAACGCTCGCATCTGAAGATATGAGAAGACAGGGATCTTTATGCAAAGAAGTTGGTTTATTTTTGTGTACAGATTTTCATAGCCCAGATTTGCCACAATTTGGCGATAGTATAAAAATGTCTCTACCGACTTACACAATGGATACTGTTAAAATTATCGAAACTATCTGGTCGCTACTAGAATCAATATATGATCCGCAATTTGAGTATAAAAAAATAGGAATATCATTAAAAAAACTTCAGGATTTTGAATCACATCAATTCTCTCTTTTTAACGAAGATGACGATCCAAAAAGAATTGGTCTTATGAGAACAATTGATGAGATTAATGCAAAATATAAACCAGACACTATACGTAGTGCCGCTTGCGGATTGGGTAATGGGAACTTTGAAGCGAAACGACCAATGATGACACCGTCGTATTGTACGAATTGGGGGGAGGTGCCAATTATTGATACGGTTATTACACAGAAGGAAAAATAGGTTATTAGTAAAGTTAGAGCAATAAAATTTTATACGCTACGAGCTTACTTTGCTAGCGAAATGCAAACATCTCATTTATTCCTCAAATTACAAAATTAAATTCGGAAATATTAATTTCCCGTGAGCAATATTTATTGTCATACAATCAAAGACTATAAGGGCGTTGCACAGACTTGGTTGAAAATAATCAGATGACTTTTGTATTAAGCAATATGATTCCCCAGACTGCTTATCTGAATCGGGTTATCTGGAAATCATGGGAAGAAAGTGTATATTATTGCTGGGCCTATAAAATAAATTTCTCAACTTGATTCAAAACTGATACATTAACTGGCCAGAAGTCTCAAAGCTTTTATCCTTAAATTCTTCTGGATGCGTGGTAAAACTGTTCAATTGTGCAGGCGTGCACATTAGATAAGGTGAATTCGGAGTTCCCATTCCGCCTCCAAAACGGGTTGTCACTCTTGATCCTTTACAAACTTGTTGTTCATTGGCCGCGATAAAGACCCGAACGGTGGATTGAGAGTCATTTTGAACAAGCTCCCTTGTGGAAGCGAAGGCCTTTGTTCTAGGTGTCCCTGTTAGCGGTAATTCAACAGCATCCTCATCTTGGACAATTTTTTGAGTCACGCACCCTTCATCCGTATAGTAGAGATTGATTTTATACTCGATTCCGGCCTCATTCGAGTCAGGTAATGATAATGTAAGGGGAGAGATAAATTTCTCATTTGAAGTGCTTATTGATTGACCAAAACCGGACATTGAATCGATTGCTACACAGCGAGACTCTAGTGATTTTCCGATGAAAGTTTTTTCGCCATTATTGTTTTGAAATTCAGGTAACGAAATTTTTAAGAAGGTTGCATAACCTCTGTTCTTAACTTGTTTATCGCATTTAGAAGTTTCGCCGAAATTATTTATTTCATAGATATTACGACAAATGATAAAGTCTCTATTGGGAAAATGAACGTCTTTGTTTGATGAAACACTAGGTGAGTAGGTAAAATCTTGGTTGTTACAATCAGAATTAGACATAACAATTTTAAAATTGTAATCGTCACCTTGTAATTTAACTTTTTCAATTTTTCCACAATATGCTTTCCCCTCAAAGTTACCTAATTGATCGCTAGATACCTTTTCCCATCCAATGGCAAAAAAACTCCATGTATCGTTATTGAAATCTAATTTAAGATTTTGGGGAGGGACTTTTTTTAAGAAACTTCTTCCATCTAAGCTTTTACCAAAAAGAATAAAGCCATTAGAAAATTTATTAGCCGTTTCATTGAAGCTAAAAGAAACATTAGAAATAGGTCTAGGCTTATTACATGAAATAAGAGAAACCAAAAAAATAGTAATGAAGATTCTTCTCACTCTTCTTCCTCAGAAGCAAAGATGACCTTTCTATTTAAGTCATAATCCAGAATTTCGGCAAATCGCCCCCAATCAACAATGGTATCAAATATTTTATCTGCATTTTCATAAGGAAGCTTGTCGGCAATTTCTTCTTGCAACGAAGCCTCGCTGACTTCTTTTTGCTTTTCTAACCTACGCAGAATGATTTTAAATAAGTTTAACTTTTTTATTTGATCTCTAAAAATAATTTTTCTTTCTAGAGTATTCGCACTTACAAGTTGATGCCCTAATGGAGTAAGAACTACATCGTGCTTTGGGGTTTCAACTAATTCTAAAAGTTCCAGCGCTTTTGTAAGGGAAATTGTTAGTCCGAATTCTTCTCTCATTTGTGCTGACAAATCAAAAATATCAACTATACCTTTATCAGTGGCTATCATTTCGAGTAGGCCGATCATTCTTCCTGCTGTAACTGGAGGAATTGATTCTATACGAGTTGTTAGTTCAGAAATAAAGAGTTCCTTCATATCTCTTGGAGTAGAAAATGATTTTTCACTTTCCTTTTCTTTATCTGGAAGAGTTAAGTTGGTAATCATGTCGTGAATTTCATCAACCATTGTTTGAAATTCAGAAGACTTTTCATTTCGTGGATAAGAAAGCTCATTTTTAATATCGTAAACAATACTTCCTGGATTGCTGGAAAGAATTAAAATCCTTGAGGCCATGGAAACCGCATCTTGGATATTGTGAGTAACCATAAAGGCCGATTTAAAACCAGCATCTCCATTTTGCCAAAGACGGATAATTTCAGCTCGCAAGTTTCTAGCAGTATAGACATCTAAAGCGCTAAAGGGTTCATCCATGGCCAAAATTTCTGGTTTAGCTACCAAGGCACGGGCAAAGCCTACACGTTGTCTCATTCCACCGGATAATTCCTTTGGGTATGCATTTTCATGTCCTCCAAGACCTATAAGATCGAGGGCCTTTTCAATTTCATCGTCTTCTTCTGTCTTACTTAACTTTCTTTGATTAAGTCCAATCCGTACATTTTCAGCGACAGATAACCACGGATAAAGAGCAAAGCTTTGAAAGACTATAGCAACGTCGGAGTTAACATCGTTAAGTACTTCTTCATGATGTAAAACTTTTCCAGTGCTCGCTGGAATTAGACCTGACATTATTCGAAGTATGGTTGATTTCCCTGAACCCGATTGACCCAGGAGAGCGATGAATTCACCTTCGGAAACGGATAAGTTAATATCTTTTAAAATTAAAACATCTTGATCATTTTCAAGATTATATGTTTTTGAAATTTTTTCTAAGGAAGTAATTACTTTCATAAAATCACCTATTCCAAATGAAACTTATCAGCAGATAGTTTATAAAGCTTTCGCCATACAAGGCGGTTAATAAGAACAACAAAGATAGACATCGTAGCAATACTTAAAAAAATGGCACTCCAATTTCCTTCGCTGGTAGCTTGCGAAATATAAGATCCAAGGCCTTGAGCAATTAATTTTTGTTTTCCAAAATTAGCGTATTCGGCAACAATGCTTGCGTTCCATGCACCACCTGCGGCAGTGCACGCTCCTGTTACCCAAAAAGGAAAGATGGCCGGAATAATCATTTTTGACCAAAGCTTGATTCCCTTTAAATTGAAAATGCGAGCACATTCTTTCATGTCATTAGGAATAGAAGATGCGCCAGCAATAATATTAAAAAACACATACCATTGACTACCAAGTGAAAGAAGAAAAATACTTCCCCAATTCATACCAATATTATGGTTTATAAAAAATGCTACGACGATGGGGAAGGTCATATTGATTGGAAACGAAGCTCCAATTTGGGCCAGTGGTCTAACGATCTTGGCAGTACTCGGACGAAATCCGACCCAGACTCCAATGGGAGTCCAGATAAGTGTTGAAACTATAACCATAAGAAAGACTCTTAACATCGTATAAGTTCCAAGTTTTAGAACGAGGATAATATCATCAAATGAAAATTTATTTTTAATCTGATTAAAAGCAAAATAAATGATGTATGTGACAACTCCAAAAACAAAAAGATAAAAGAAAAAATCGAAAAGATGATTTTCTTTTATGCCTTTTTTCTTTCTTTTCTTTTTTAAAAAAGTCATGGTTCCGAGACTAAAAAACCAATTAAAGAAAATATCAATTGAACTCAAGATAAGATCAACCAACTTATTAACTAGTTTTGACTTATTTAATATTTCAAAAATAATTGATTTTGGATTTTCCGCCGAATCAACTTGTTCGTTTTTAAACTTCATTGACCAAACAGTGATTGGCTTCCAGAACAATAGATCTATTAAAATGATAGTTGTGACCATGGCAAGAACAGCATAGAGAGCGGCCCTCGTGTCACCTTTTTCTAATGCCATACCCATATATGAACCAATTCCTGGGAGCTTGATATTTTTTCCAAGGACAGTAATCATTTCACTTTGAACAACGAAAAACCATCCACCACCAAAACTCATCATTGAGTTCCACACGAGTGAGATTGTCGAATTCGGTAATTCTAGTCTTGAAAATCTTTGCCAAGGGTTGAGCTTATATACTTTTGAGACTTCTTGCAGGTCATTAGGAAGGGTTATTAAGGAGTGGTAGAACCCTAAGGTCATATTCCAAACTTGGCCTGTGAAAATGGCAAATAGACTTGCTAATTCCACACCCAATAAGCTGTGAGGAAAAAGCGACATAAATCCAGTGACTGTGATAGATAAAAACCCCAAAACTGGCACAGATTGTAAAATATCAACCATCGGAATTATTAGAGAACGAGCACGTTTACTTCTATAGGCCCAATATCCGATAGTCGTTGTAAATAATAAAGAGGCTCCATATGCGAGAAACATTCGAAAAGTGCTTCTCATCATATAATAAGGAATTCTATCGTAGTTAAGATTTAAATCTTGAAAACCAGATGTCGTATAAGGAACGTTCATATCTTTAATTAAGCTGATCGCTAGCCATAAGGAAGAAATGAACATTAGAAGGGCGATAAGATCACGCCAAGTGAAATCAAAATCTTCAATTAAAAAAGAAAGTGAAAAATTAAATATAGGTTGTCGTTTTTGCATAACTCAATCTCGTGCGAGGTCTTCATTAAGAGAAAACCTGAGAGATTAAGCGTTTTTTAGAATTTAAAAATTGGCATTATTCTTCTCAGGAACATAAAAAATGTTTGTGGGGTGCTCGTCCATCTTTTCTCTCCTGAGTAATAAATATTAAAATTGGCAATATTAAGTGAATATAAAGATATAAATGTATTTGGCAAGAAATAAATTAGATGGAGTATTGTATTTTCAATATTATTTTAATAATCATTATGATTTGTATAAACGATACTTACTATCACCAATGATTAATATCTTTTGGAGTAATTAAAATATTACATTTTAATTACCCATCTTATCCATCACTTAATTTTTGTATATCCATTTAAATTTCTTAAAAAAATATATTAATAAAACTGATAGCAAAAGAGCACCGACTTAAAGGAGTTATTTTCTCGTATCAGTTTTTTAGAATATAATTGCTTCGCTCTTGGATATTCAAGCTAAGTAATTTGTTTTTACTTTGGTGGATCTTATAGAATTAATTTTGAGAAATAATTCGGGAATCAATTTATTGAATCTTGTAAAACAGTCTTTGTCTTTAAAACAACTAGAACAATTTGTTGGGAATTATGAAAATGATCTTAAGAATAAGATTCCGATCGTTACATCACAAAATAATTTTTTTCCCAGAAGGTCGTGAAGCGATTAAATCTCTTAGAATCTATCAAAGTGGAAAAGATTTTATCTATAAAAAGATTGATTCAATATATTTTTGGAATTATTTTTTTTACTTAGCAACCAGCATTTATAACAGCTTTGTCATATTTGCCTGATTCTGCCTGTCCATCAAGCGAATGGTTGGAATATGCCCTGAAACTATACGAAGTGTCTGTCTTACACCTACTTGGTGTAGAGTGAAAACTACTGCCCTAGTAGAAATTAATACTTGGGCAGAGTTACTTAAATCAAATCGTAAAAGTTAAACGCACTTTAATTTTAAAACTAATGAGATTCTTGAGCTGCTCTATGAGGAAAAATCAAAATAAAAGCAACCATGAAGGCCAAAAGAGCAGCAGAAGCTGAGTAACGACTCAAGTTTAGTCCACCCTTAGCAATTGGCTTATCTAAGAAATCTCCTACTACAGCACCTAATGGTCTCGTTAATACGAAAGCTGCCCAAAATAGCAAAGTGCGAGAAATCTTTGTCCAAAAATAAAGTACAATCACCAGGGCCAATGCTCCACCAAAGACGACAGCACTACCTAAATATCCAAATCCTGCTGAATCTGCCATCCAGTCGCCTAATGCCGTACCTAAAGTCTGAGAGAACATAATAGTTATCCAGTAAAACATCTCCGATTTGGGATTACTAACTGAGTTCACGTTGATTGAACCCATCGTTTTATGCCAAATAAAAAGAGAAGCTAATAAAAGGATAATTAGAATTGTAGTTCCACCTGTATAACCTATTCCGAGTGAGCGGTCGACGTAATCCGCCATTGTTGTCCCGACAGTTGTAGTCGCAACAATCGTAATCCAATAAACTATAGGATGAAATTTATGAGCCTTAATTTGAAAGTAAACGGCCACTAAAAAGATTACTGCAAAAATAAGTGTGCTGACCAAGTAACCTAAATTCATCGACATTGAAACTGCATCTCCACCTGTTTCTCCAAGTGTAGTTGCTGCAATTTTAATGATCCAAAAAACGAGCGTTAATTCTGGGACCTTACTTAATCCCTTCTCCATGTTGGTCTGTTCCATTTTTTCTCCTAAAAGATGATGTAATTTGTTAGAAAATAATTATTAAAATTTCCAAAATAAAAGACAATTATCTATACGAAACGTTAGTGAATTTAATTATGCAAGTGCAATTAATCCTGCAAAAATGGCAAACTAAATTTGAAACCCTCTCCTGAATTTTTTGGCACTAATTTTTTTATGATTGCATGTTTGGTGCAAATGATCAACTAATCAAAAGTATAATCCGAGAGGTTGTGACCTTTCCTAAAAAATTTAATCTGTAATTATGCAAATCTTTCTTATGCTTTATCGTCCTAGATCCTGAATAATTTATAAAAGATTGATTAAGTTTAAGTTGCTTAATCTCTTTAGTGAAAGGCATATTTATATTAAGATTACTTAAATAAAGTAAAAGATAAAATCGAAGATTAGCTAAAACCTTCTAAATTTTATTAAAAAAATGCAAAAATTAAATCGCAAAAAAGGATATTACTTTGACAAATAAAAAACTGCCTACTTACTTTATCTCTCACGGCGCAGGTCCTTGGCCTTGGTTAAAAAAGGAAATGCCTTATTTTGACAAGCTTGAGGCTTCGTTAATTAGTATTGCCAAAGAAGTAGGGAGGCCAAAAGCAATTCTTATGATTTCAGGACACTGGGAAGAAGAGAATTTCACACTTATGGCCAATCTAAATCCTCCAATGCTTTATGATTATGGAGGATTTCCTGAACATACTTATCACGTACAATATGCAGCGCCAGGCGATTTAGAATTAGTTGCTAGAGCCAAAGCTTTAATTGAAGGTGCAGGTTTTCCTGTCGGTATAGATAAGTCACGCGGATTTGATCATGGAACATTTGTTCCACTTTCCGTTATGTATCCTGAAGCAGATGTTCCAGTCGTTCAACTCTCTCTTAAAAAAAATTATGATCCAGAAACACATTACCAATTGGGATTAGCTCTCGCTCCTCTAAGGGAAGAGGGAATTCTTATTATTGGAAGTGGTTTGACTTATCATAATTTGCGCCAATTTGGTAAAGGGGAGGCGGCCAGCCTTGCTTCAGCACAATTTGATGAGTGGCTTAGAAAAGTTCTGATTGATTTTTCTAAAGATGAACGGCATCAACAATTATTAGAGTGGTCAAAAGCTCCATCAGCGCGAACTGCTCATCCCGATGAGGATCACCTTATACCTCTTCATGTTGTTGTAGGCGCAGCTGAAAATGAAACGGGTATTTTGATTTATCATGAAGATAAAGGCTTCGGTGGCATGAGTGTTTCTAGCTTTCGATTTGGGCATTTACCTTAATTGCTTAGGAAGATTACACTTTTGCAATGTAAGTTAATGCAAGATATTGTGTGTTTTCAACGCGGATTAATTTTCTTAGGCTATGGCAATACTTATTAAGGAGTGATTATGAAATTAAAATGTATTTCTTTTTTTATCTCAATAATTCTTAGTTCTGCCCTACACGCGCAAGCTAATACTAATAGCGGTCATTTTAAAAAAGTAGTTTGGATTGTGTTTGAAAATACAAATTACAGCAAAGCTTTAGCTCAACCAGATTTTAAAAAATTAACTCAGAATGGTGCTTTGTTTACCAATCTAATTGCAGAAGTTCACCCATCTCAAGGAAACTATATTGCAATGGTGGCCGGATCTAAATTAGGTGTGAATAATGATAATGTTGTTGATTTGAAAGAATCTCATGTTGGAGACTTACTGGAAAAGGCAGGCCTTAAGTGGAAAACATATGCAGAGAATTATCCTGGAAATTGTTTCACTGGAAAATCTTCTGGTGACTACTATAGAAAGCATGTTCCCTTTATGAGTTTTGCTAATGTTTCTCAAAATAGTGCAAGATGCTTAAACATTGAAGATGAAACAAAGTTTTTTGATGATTTCAAAAGTGGAGCTCTACCAGAATTTTCAATGTATATTCCAAATATTAAAAATGATGGACATGATACGGGTGTAGATTACGCAGGTAAATGGCTTGGAAATACATTTGGATCTATTCTTTTAAATCCAGCTAATCTTGGTGATGTTCTCTTTATTATTACTTTTGATGAAAGCGGATTGCTTTCTCCAAAAAATCAAATCTATACAGTTCTTCTTGGAGCCAACGTAAAGGCAGGATCAGAAAATGCTCAATTGATGAGTCATCCGGCCTTGCTCAAAATGATTGAGGACGAATTTGGCATTGGTGATTTGGGAAGAGAAGATTTAACGGCTCAGGTGATCACAGGAATTTGGAAATAAAATATATCTTTTTTGGTTAGGGGAATCTGGAAAGCTGGCCTGATTCACAGATCTTCAATCCGAAGATCATCAACAAGGCATTCAATTTTAGAGTATTAAGATTTTAAAATGAATTTACTTACAAGAGAGAGATGATCTTTTAGAAAAATTTAGAAGTATCTTTTTTATGATCATGATTTTTTTCTTATAATTTATTTTTTTGGAGTCATTTATATAGCTCAAAAAATATTGAAGCCACTTGAAAGTATAACCCTATTGGTTGAGCAAGAATGACTGCTGAAATGTTAATTCAAAGTAGGATGCTAGAAAAGTAATATTAAATAAAACTCGCTTTAGAGTTAAGGACTTATACTCAAGGGCCAATTCAAAATTTTTTTTTACTTCGAATTATATACAAAGTGAGTTTTCGTGAATAACTGGTTAATCTATGCAATCGGTTCTGCATTTTTTGCGGGACTTACCGCCATTCTTGGTAAAGTTGGTGTGAAGGATATAAATTCTAATTTCGCGACCTTTATTCGAACAATCGTCATCATGGTTGTGAGCTCTCTTGTGATAACGATGAGATCGGAATGGGAAGGATTTGATAAATTACACTCTCGAACATTGATGTTTTTAGTTTTTTCAGGAATAGCCACCGGTCTTTCATGGCTCTGCTATTACAAGGCCCTTCAATTAGGACCAGTCTCCAAAGTCGCGCCAATAGATAAACTTAGCGTTGTCTTCGCTATTATTCTGGCGGTCGTTTTTCTAGGGGAGAGTCTATCTTGGCAGGTATTAACCGGCGGATTGTTGATAGTTGCTGGCTCGTTGGTTATTGTTTTTGCCAGCTAGATGCGTATGTTGAGCGACGCGTTCTACAATGCAAAATGACTCCAATTTTAAAGCATTCTCTGCCAAATTCTTTCATCTCTAATAAATTAGTTGCACCCCAGTATTTTTATTTGATAACTTGCACTCCTCAAGGCATTAGCTAAATTTGGAGATGATATGAATATTGTTTATGTATCAGACCAGTACTGGCCGTCTGTTAGTGGTGTACCCGTTTCCATGGATTCTTTTAAGGACAATTTTACTCAAAGAGGCCATAAGATTTCATTAATAGTTCCCGATTATCCTGAAGCAGTAGTCTGGGATAAAGAACATAATTCAAAAAATATTTTTCGATTTCGTTCGCGTTCTATCTTTTTTAATAAAGAGAATCGGCTGGTCTACAAATCAGAAAAAAAGAAAATTTATGAAAGACTAGATTTAATACGGCCTGATATTATTCATATTCATACAGAATTTGCTCTTGCAAAATTAGTTATAAAATATGCAAAGAAAAATAATATTCCACTTGTTCTAACGGCCCATACAAATTGGGAAGAATTAATAAATGAATACATAAAATTTATTCCACATAGAGTGGCAAGATTTTATTGTCGTTCGATTCTACGCCGAATTTTTAATAAAGTTGACGTGGTTATTGTACCCACTACATTAATGGAATCTCGTTTAAATCAATATTATATTCAAAGTCCCATTCAAGTAATTCCAACGGGAATTAACGTAAGTCATTTCTCTAGAAATGATGAAGAAATGGAATTGACTCACAATTTGATTCTAGAGAGTTTGTCGGAAAGAATAAAAGACCACAAGACACTCCTATATGTAGGAAGACTAGGAAAAGAAAAAAACATAAAGTTTTTAATTGATGCTTTTTCTCAGTTGGTAAAAAGTAACAGCGATATTAAATTAATTATCGTTGGAGATGGACCTGCGAAGTCTGAACTTGAAAATTACACAAAACAACTTAGCCTTGATGGACGAGTTATTTTCACCGGCTATGTTCAAAGAAATATGCTGGCCGATTTTTATTCTATGGCCCATATCTTTATTTTTGCCTCAAAAGTAGAAAGTCAGGGTTTAGTAATTCTTGAATCTATGACTTGTGGAACGCCAGTTGTGGCCATTGGGGAAATGGGAACGCGGGCCCTGATGGCCAGCGGAGATGGCGGATTCATGGTTGATGATGATTTAGATTTATTTATTGAAAAAGTAGAACTATTATTAAACGATACTCAGATACATAAAATAAAATCAGCTGAAGCCCTGAAAGAATCTAAGAACTGGGGCAGCGATATTATGACTTCAAAAGTGCTTACACTGTATGAAGACCTATTGACCGAGAAAAGGATTCTCCATGAAATTAGACATTAAAAAGAGTTTTTTAGTATTTATCTGCGCTATTACTTTTTCAAATTTAATGGCCGCTGAAGTTAAACCTGATATTAAAAAAATTTTAGACAACGTTGATAGACTTTATCGTTCAGAGCATAGTTTTGGCACACTCGAAATGAGAATTGAAACGCCTGATTGGAAAAGAACTTTAGAAATAAACGTGTGGGCATCTGGTCTCGACAAAACATTCATTCGAATTTTATCTCCTCAAAAAGATAAAGGGGTTGCAACACTTAGAATACAAAACGATATGTGGAATTTTTTTCCAAAGATAGATAAGGTTATGAAAGTTCCGCCATCAATGATGATGGGATCATGGATGGGTTCAGATTTTACCAATGATGACTTAGTGAAAGAGAGTACCTTTTTAAAAGATTACGATTCAAAATTAGTAGCAGCTGACTCTAAAAGCCCAGATACAACTCATTTTTATATTGAATTAAAACCTAAAGAAAGAACGGCGACGGTCTGGGATAAAATTATTTTAGTAGTAAGCAAAGATACTTCGATACCTGTGCGCCAGGAATATTATGATGAAAAAGGTGTCAAAGTAAGAGAACTTGTTTTTAAAGAAATAAGAAAATTCGGCAACAAAACCCTTCCAGCTATTATGGAACTTACGCCATTTAATAAAGTTGGGCATAAAACTATCATTGAGTATAAGGAATTAAAGTTCGATCATGTTGATGAAACTATTTTTTCTCAAATTACTTTGCAAAAACGCATTTAAGAATAAATCAAAGCTGACCCATGTTAATTTTAAAAATAGCATTTAGAAATATATTCAGACAAAGACGCCGTTCGGCTTTTACCATTCTGACCATGGTTGGAGGATTTGTTTTATTTTCGCTGGCACTTTCAATTTCTGAAGGAACTTACGCCACTGTCATTGAAAAATTTACAAAATCCTATACAGGACATTTGCAAATTCACAAAAAAGGATATTTTGATAAACCTTCTCTTTATAAATCACTTACTGATTATGATTCATTGAATGAACAATTAAAGAAAATTCCCGGGGCAAAATCCTGGACACCAAGGGCCTATTCAGCCGCCCTGGCTTCTAAAGATAAAAAGACCGCCATTTCCAGAATCATTGGTATTAGTCCAGAACAAGAATCGAGAACAACTTCGATAAAAAATAAAATCAAGGAAGGGCGTTATCTCAAAGAATCTTCCACTATCAGCAACGACGTTATTGTTGGTGCAGGCCTTGCCGAAACACTAAAACTAAAACTCGGTGATGACATAGTTTTAGTCGGACAAGGGGCCGATGGTTCAATTTCAAATGATATTTTTAAAGTCGTTGGGATACTAAAAGGCGATGTTTATTCCATGGATCGAAACTATTGCTATATGGACCTGAAGATGGCCCAAAAGTTTTTATCTCTGGATAATAGTTTTCATGAACTTACTATAGTTCTTGCCGATTATAAAAAAGCAGATGAAACCGCAATTCTATTAAATCAGAATTTAGTGAATGCCAACATAAGCGAACTTGAAGTACTGCCTTGGCCGGTTGTTGAAAAACAATTTTACAATACGATGGTCTTCGAAAAACGTGGAATGAGAATCTGTTTAATTGTTATTGTAATCATTGTGGCCATCGGCGTACTTAATACTGTGCTGATGACCATACTCGAGAGAACAACTGAGTATGGTGTCTTACGCGCTCTTGGAACCCGTCCAATAATGCTTTTTTGGATGATCCTTTTAGAGAGTGCAGGTCTCGCAATTATTTCCATTATTATTGGATTTATACTAAGTTTTACAATTAATTATTGGGTTTCTATTCATGGAATTGATTATCCAACCCCAATCGATATTGGTGGATTCTCTATAACTACGATGTATGGACTTATTTATCCTGGAGCTTTCATAGTTCCTGCAATTGTTACATTTTTTACGGCTCTAATCGTAAGTATCTTTCCTGCAGTTCGGGCGATGAAAATAATTCCTGTTGAAGCGATGAGGATGAATTGAGGAGACGATTGTAAATGTGGATGATTATCAAGCTTGCCTGGAGAAATATTTTTAGAAATAAGAGACGAACGTTGCTCTCAGTGCTTGCTATCGGTGTAGGTCTTGCGGCGATGATGTTTGCCGATGCACTTATTGTAAGTCTCGGTGAAACGATGGTTAGTTCGGCCACTGAAAATTTTTCTGGAAATGCTCAAATTCATCAAGCGGGATTTGTTAAAAATTTTGATGTTGAAAAAGTTATTGCGAATAACGAGAATAATAAACTTTTGAATGAACTCGGACAGGAAAAACAATTGCAAAGTTTTGCACCTAGGGTGCTTAGTTATGGAATGTTAACCTCTACATCGGATGCTAATAATATCGTGGTATACGGGATTGACCCGGAAAAAGAAAAAAGTATTTCGAAAATATCTTCCGTAATTATTAAAGGCAACTATCTTGATAAACTTGATGGTCGTAAAATTCTAGTCGGAAAAAAACTTGCTGATAATTTAAATATTGATGTTGGCGACCGAGTTGTAATTACAGTCGCTCGTGCAGGTTTGGGGGATCTTTCTCAAGAAATGTTTCGAGTCGGTGGCATTTTCTCATTCGGCATAAGAGAAATGGACGAAAATGTTGCTTTTTTAAATTTAACTGAGGCTCAAAAAATTCTCAATCTCGGGAATAATATCCATGAAATTGCTCTAAACTTTAAAGACCTTAACCTTCCTGCTCAAAAAAATTTCCCTTTCACGCTAAAGTATTCCAAAGGTGGAAATGAGGTTTTCGGTTGGAATAAAATGTTTAAAGAATTAGCGTCCATTTTACAATTTACTCAATTTTCTCTTAGTATTTTGGCCTTTATTTTATTTGGTATAATTGCCTTTGGAATTATGAATACTTTATTCATGTCTCTTTATGAACGGATGTTTGAGTTTGGTGTGCTTCGGGCAGTCGGGACAAGACCAAGTGTTGTTGCCAAAATGATTGTCTATGAAGCCTTTTTGTTAGCGTTGATAAGCTCGGTTGCCGGGATACTTATTGGAATTGTTTTTATTTCTTTCTTCTCGCATTACGGAATAGACTATCGTGGAATCGAATACGCTCATCTTGTGTTCAAGGATAAGATTTATCCTCATTTTAGATTGATTCAATTTATTCTTTATCCACCAAGCTTAATTGTTTTCGCCACATGTGTTGGATTATACCCGGCATTTTATGCTGCTAATATTGTGCCTGCAAAAGCACTTAGAAAAAAGTGATCGAATTTTGGAATTAAGACTGGAGATTATTATATGAATACAGAAGTAATACTTAAATCAAGCGACATTCTGAGAACAGAAAATGTTATAAAAACATATATAAGTGGTGAAATCGAAGTCGCTGCTCTAAATAAGATAAATATCTCTATTAAAAAAGGGGAATTTACTGCGATTGCAGGCCCGTCTGGTTCTGGTAAATCAACTCTACTTAA
Source organism: Bacteriovorax sp. (assembly GCA_014377485.1). GTDB lineage: Bacteria > Bdellovibrionota > Bacteriovoracia > Bacteriovoracales > Bacteriovoracaceae > Bacteriovorax. Next base: position 31,045 of record JACMPM010000072.1, read on the forward strand.
TCTGCTGAGTGGTTTAGATAAACCTACAAGTGGGATTGTTTATATTAATGAATTGCCCATTAGTAATATGAGCGGGAATGAACTTTCAGATTTTAGACGTGATCATATTGGATTTATTTTTCAATCTTATAATTTAATTCCGGTGTTAACTGTAAAAGAAAACATAGAATATATTATGCTTATCCAAGGTATTCCCGAAGAAGAAAGGCATCATCGAGTCAATGATATATTAAAAGATGTTGGCTTAGTGGAGATGGGGAATAGAAGACCTGCTCAGCTTTCAGGTGGACAACAACAAAGGGTGGCTATCGCGCGCGCAGTTGTTTCAAGACCCGATATTATTTTAGCTGATGAACCGACTGCTAACCTGGATTCAGTAACTGCAAATAATTTAATTGATATGATGAAATCTTTAAATGAAACGAAAGGCATTACTTTTTTATTTTCAACTCATGACAAAAGAATCATGGATCACTCTAAGAGATTAATTATTTTAAAAGACGGGATCATTGATAGTGACAATTAAGCACATAACTAAATTTAAGTACTCATTCTTTGCACTTGTCATTTTCTTAGTTTGTGAACAAAAATCATTTGCTCTTAATGGTTCTTATAAAACATATTTTTCTGAATCTCAAAATCCGAATGAAAGCTCATTGCATAACTCATTAACCAATACATTCAGACCTAAATTTACCTGGACTCCAAATGAGAGTTACACTTTTTATTCAGCTTATGCTCTTTCGGCAAACTTGCAAAAAAAATCTCTTCTCAATCCTGTACCGGAGCCCAAAAGAGATTATCGTGTAGTTGACTTGGATTCAGAGTTGTATACTTCTAGTCATTCAAGTTCTTCTAGCTTTTTAGTTAATCAAAATTTGGATAGACTCTATATGAGTTATTCATCTTCTGGTTTCAATCTAAATATTGGGAGAGCTCCAATTGCCTTTGGCTCTGCTAAAATTGTTAATCCTTCAGATGTTTTAACCCCTATCTCTTATCAAACGCTGGATAAAGAAGAGCGGGTGGGAGTAGATACAATTAGAATGAATTATTCGCTAGGGCCTCTGAGTCTAATAGACGCCGGTTATGTTGTTGGAAATAAATTTAAATCATCTAAAAGCGCAGCATTTTTAAGATTGAAGTCTAATTTTTTTGAAACTGATATCTCAACAATGCTTATGAACTTTCAAGAAAATTTTTTAATTGGAGTGGATCTTGCGAGATCTGTTGGAAATGCCAGTGCATGGTTTGAAAGTGCCTATGTTATCCCTAAGTATTTTAATGATAACGACAATCTTCACTTAAAGAATTATTTTCGAGCGACGTTGGGGATGGATTATAAATTAACTTCTTCGATTTATAGTTATGTTGAATATCACTATAACGGTGCTGGAACCCATGATCCAAAAAAATATATTTTTCAGCAAACCAATATAGCTTATTCCGAAGGAGGAGTGACACTTCAAGGAGTCCATTATCTCATTCCAGGCATGACTTATGAAATTAGTTCCCTCTGGAAAGTGACAGGGCAGTGCTTATTTAATGCTAATGATTTATCAATCTTTAACAATATTTCTGTTGAACATAATTTTGCTCAAGATGTGTTTATAGATTTAGGCGCCTATATTCCTTTTGGTGCTAAAACCCGATTAACCCAAAATTCCGAATTTGGTATTTATCCAAAAATTATTTATTCATCACTAAGATTTTATTTTTAAAATTATTTTATGGTTTGCTTCCGCCACCTAATGGGCTCCATCTATTTGTTTGAAATTAATTAATTTTTTTTATGTATAAGAGAAACAAAACGCCTAAGTTTTGTTAGGCGGTTTATTTAATAATTTTTATGGTGCAGTAGAGTTTATTTGCACAGCTTGCCACCAAAACAAAATAAAAATTAAGGCAATTGAAAGCAAAATAATAATTTTCCAAGGTATATCTTGTGCAGGTCCTTTTCTTAAATCTTTGTCGGGATCTTGTCCAGATAAACGATAATATTCTGAAGTATTTGGGCTGAAACCTGCAAGAACCATTTTCTGTTGGGTAAAAAAAGTCATTAATCCTGATGAACTCAATTTTTCACTTTTTACTTTTGAACCAAGCACTCCCATAATTACAGGCGCTACTAAACCCAACATCTTCGATATATCAGGTGTACTTAGTCCAGTAGATGCCACCAATTTTGAGACAATATTATTGAGATTACTACCGAAAATTTTATCAACTACTTCATTTCCATCACTCAGTTTATTTTCGTCTGGAGTAGTAATAGATTCATAATTATGAGTATTCACCATATCCACTAGAGTAGCAGCACCGTCAGGAGTTGTGCCTTTATCAATCATTCCCGACACAAACGTAGGAACTGTTGACATAAGTCCAGTTTTTGTTTTTTCTTCAGATTGTCCTATAACGTCACTTATTTTATGAACAATTTTTGGGGTGAAAAAATTTTGAGAAACATTGAGCAAACTATCATTAGCCGCCATAAGTCCTCCTTTTTTTGAAACTCTTAAAAAAAGAGCATATCTCTAATGATATATATGCAATACGAAGACCAAAGTTTTAAAAGCATAATTTATTACAATATTTTGCTGCGAAAAATTATATTGTTTTTGGTGTCTTGTGATTAGCTATTCTTAATACATCTTTATCTTTTATAACCAAGGATATTATTATGGAACATTTAGACACGAGATTTAAAAAAGTACAGCCTGCAGTTATCGCTGTCTTTAAAGATCATAACGAATTAGAAAAAATATTAGATGAATTAAAAAAGAAAAACTTTAATAATGAAAAGATCTCAATTTTGGCGGCAAAAAGAAAAGACTTTGGAAAACTTTCTGTTGATAAAAATATTCTTGAAAATGTGGCCATGGGAACGGTCATTGGATTTGCGGAGGGAGGGATTTTGTGTTGGCTTGCAAGTCTAAGTTTGATTGCCATACCTGGTGCAGGTACTTTTATTGCCGCCGGTCCCTTTATTAGCGCCATCGCTGGAGCAACCCTAGGAGCAAATGTCGGGTTTATTACCGGAGCACTTGTAGGTTTTGGAATTTCAGAAGTAGAGGCAAAAAATATTGAAAATTTTATAAAAGATAAAGGAGTAATAGTTTCTGTACATGTAGATAACCCAAGAGAGCAGTTGGTCGCAAAACAAATATTTGTCACAAATGGTGCAGTAAAAGTATTTAATCCTATCGGGAAAAAATCAGCTTCAGCAGCTAAAGGGAAGTATTTTAGTCATAAACTAAGAGAAGTTTAAAATTTAATTTATTATATTTTAATTTTGTTACTTCATCCTCTATGGTAAATATTGTACTAATTACTACAAAAGGATGCTCGTGGGAAAATACACTGTAGTTGTAATAGACTTTGAAACCACTGGGCTCTCTCCGAATATGGGAGATAGAACCATCGAAGTTGGTGCTGTTCTTGTAAGCAATAATCAAATAATAGACAGATACCAAAGCCTAATGAATCCTGAAATGAGAATTTCGGGCTTTATTGAACAGTTTACTGGTATCAATAATAAAATGCTCTCCACTGCCCCAAGTATAAAAGAGGTTATGGAAGATCTAAAATCGTTTATTGGAAATCATCAACTTGTGGCACACAACGCTTCTTTCGACTTAAGATTTTTGGATGCTGAATTCAATAGAATAAAACATAAGAGAAAAAATGAATTTGCCTGTTCAATGTTAACTTCCAGACGAATATATCCTGAAGCACCCAACTGTAAACTAGAGACCCTAGTGCGCTATAAAAAACTTAAAACAGATGGTGTTCATCACCGGGCCTTGGCCGACGCTGAGATGACTGCTCATTTGTGGATACGATTGATTGAAGATATTAAAGAGGAATATGGAATTAAGAATGTTTCGTTTCAACTAATGCAAATGTTGTCGAAAGTTGCCAAGAACAAAGTTCCTGAAATTATGAGTAAGGTGAGAGATCAATTAAATCATTCGTTATAATTACCTTTAGAGTGTGTTCTTCTTTTGCATTTCAAAATTTTTTATAATCTTGCATAGCTTTATTCATTTTAAAATGATGAATAATTAATTTTTTAGAAGAATTTTTCCCGACATAACGGTTTTGAAAAGCATCGGAATCTTGACGGTGTCACGTCACCTTTCATAATATGCAAATCTGTTTCACATATTGTCGTCTTCGTTATTTTGACAATAGCGTCTGTCGGTAATGTCTTAATTGGTTTATAAAAATTGAACTTCTTTCCAAATAATTAACGGACGAAAATATTTCTCTCGGTGATCTTTTAACCTTGAGTAAATGATTTGAGGCCATTGTGTAACGGCACTCTGTCACTGAGTCCTAAGTTTCTCCCCTCAGGTATTTATTGCATAATAGGTAGTTGGGCTTCTTTGATGATGGCACAGTCAGTGCTCTCTATAAAAGAACAAGATCACGATGATCAATATTTAAAGAAATTTCTTAGGAAGTTTTTTTTAAACATGGGGGCTTTAGAATGAAGCAAATAAATAAAAGTATATTTATCATATCTCTATTTCTTTTGACAGTTACAACTCAAGTATACGCAAGCGGAGCTCAGTTGCCAGCAATAGCATCAGGATCAGGCTCTATAGGCGGACCCGCAGTAGATCAAATCACTGCAATTGCTTCAGGTTCAACATGTGAAAACACTTCATGGACAGGGCGTGGACAAGCACCTGCCGGATATATAAAAGGTGTAGCTCTTAGTTACGCTAGAAGTTTATGTCGATTAAAAGCTGGTTCTTCTTTGTCTTTTATAATGAGTGCTGCAAGTTCAGGTAATGCAGCTAAAGATGCACTCGCAAATTATGAATCAACTTTTGCGGGACTATCTATATCAGTTTCTAGTGCGGGGGAAGAATCTTTGCGAGCTCTTTATACTCTGGGAATGGGTTTAGGAATGAGAGAGAGTTCCGGATCATATTGTGAGGGCTGGGATAGATCTGCAGGAAGCAGTCGTTCATCAAATGCAGCAGAGGCCGGAGCTTTTCAGACAAGTTACGATTCAATGGTTCTTTCTCCAGAGTTAAGTAAGCTCTATGCAGAATATAAAGCTAGACCAGAACTTTGTTTTCTAGCTGTGTTTAAAGAAGGCGCGAGCTGTGGACCTCAAGATATTTTAGGAACAGGAGCTGGAGCAGAATACCAGGCGTTCAATAAATCTTGTCCGGCATTTGCTACAGAATATGCAATGACCATGCTTAGAATTTCGCGAAGCCATTATGGTCCGATCAATAGAAAAGAAGCGCAAGTTGTTCCAGCTTGTAATCAGTTACTAAAAAGTGTTCAAGATGTTATCGATAGCAATCCATATGCTTGTCAGGATATTATTTAAAAGTCTTAAACCCTGGTCCTATCACTAAGGTAAAACTAAATAGGTGATAGGACTTTTTTTATCCTTTTTTTTTCATAAACATTATTGCTGGGAATTTTCAAACAATATGTTAGATTTACATATAATGTAAATCTTATGAAAGAAGGATTATATGAAAAATTCAGCTCCAGTTGCGAAAAGAAAAGAATATTATACGAATTATCAAAAAGAAAAAGTTCTCGATCCTTATTTTTGGTTAAGAGAAAAAGAAAATCCAGAGGTTTTGAAACATTTAAAAAATGAAAATAAATTCTTTGAAAAAAATGTAAAACCATACAAAAAAATTGCAACAAAAGTTTTTAATGAATTAAAAAAAAGAATTCCAAAAGCTGATGATAGTGTTCCCATCAAAAGAGGCGATAGTGAGTACTTTTCCAGATACGTTCAAGGAAAGCAGTATATTCAGTTCTGTAAGTTAACTGGAAAAAAAATTGAAGTTCTAGTGGACTTTAATAAATTGGTTAAAAAAGATGGCTACCTATCCACTCACGATATAAGTGTATCTCCTGATGGGAAGTTTCTGGCCTACTCCGTGGATACGACTGGAGACGAAATTTGTGACATTGTTATCATGGATACATCTACCAAAAGAGTAATTTCTCATTTAAAAAAAACAAGTGGGGATATTACATGGTCTAATATTGACATTCTTTTTTATACAACATTCGATGGACATATCAGACCAGATAAGGTTTGGCGTCACGTTTTAGGGAAGAAGCAAACAAAAGATGAATGCATTTTTTATGAAAAGGATCAGAAGTTTTTTGTTTCAGCGCAGGCATCTGGATCAAGAAAATTTTTAATTATTTCTTCAGGTGAACAAGTCTCATCTTATGCGGCCTACATGCTGCTTGACGATAAAAATTCAAAACCTGCAATTTTTAAAAAATTAAAGAATAATATTGAATATTCTATTGATCATGGAAGCGATGGATTTTATATTCATACAAATGAAAAGGCCCTGAATTTTAAAATTTATAAATGTATTGAAAATAATACTACACAAAAAAATTGGAAATTGGTTTTGGCCCATTCTGATAAAGTTCATTATATTCATATCGAGCTAACTGATAAGTTTCTTTGCGTTTTTGAGAGGTCTAATGGACTTCCAAAGGCTCGAATTATAAATATTAAAACAAACAAATCTTACTTCGTGAAATTTCCGGATCTTGCTTACAATATGTCATTTAATACTTCGGTTTTTGATTTCAAAGAGAATAAAATCAGAATTAATTACGCCTCTCCAATCAGTCCAAAATCTGTTTTCGACTATGATTTACAAACAAAAAAACAAGTTTTAAGAAAAACGGATAAGGTTAAGAATTTTAAACCAAAAAGTTATCACGTTGAATATGTTTTTGTTACAGGTCAAGACAAAGTTAAAATTCCTTTATGTATAATTTATAAAAAAGGACTTAAGAAAAATGGATTGGCCCCTACTGTTCTATATGGCTATGGATCGTATGGAGCAACAATTGGTTATAATTTTTCATCTTCGCTTGTAAGCCTTCTTGATCGAGGCTTTGTTTACGCGTATGCCGGAATAAGAGGTGGAGCTGAGCTAGGTCGCAAATGGTATGAGGAAGGAAAATTTTTAAAGAAAAAAAATACATTTAAAGATTTTATCAGCTGTTCAGAGTATTTAATCCAGAAAAAGTATACTTCACCAAATCATCTTGCAGCTAGAGGCGGGAGTGCCGGAGGGCTCCTTGTTGGGGCCGTCGCAAATATGAGACCAGATCTCTACAAAGTAATTTGCGCCCATGTCCCTTTTGTCGACGTCATCAATACTATGTTTGATGACTCGCTACCGCTTACCCAAACCGAATATAAGGAATGGGGTAATCCCCATGATAAAAAATATTACAATTATATGAAATCCTATTCACCCTACGATAATGTTCACGAATGTGCTTATCCATGTATGTATATTACTGCTGGGCTCAATGATCAAAGAGTTACTTATTGGGAGCCTGCAAAGTGGGCACAAAAACTTCGTGATTTTAATATAGGTGATAACGAAATTCTTCTTAAGGTAAATATGGGAGAAGGCCATTTTGGAAAGAGTGGACGTTTTAATAGTTTAAAAGAAGTTGCAGAAGAATATAGTTATTTGATCGGCCAACTGAGCAATTAAATAAACCTATAAACTGGGTTGGTCAGAGTGAATATAAAGAAGCGATTCACCTTTTAACTTTGTTATTACGCTAGAAATT
>JACMPM010000073.1 GCA_014377485.1 Bacteriovorax sp.
AAATTTTGTCTTTATTAGGGCAATCAGTGAATATTGTGATTAAGTCAAAAAAGGCTGCTTCTTAGTTTAAATGGAAATTGATAATGCGAAGTCTCCTGGAACCTTTTTGGAACCTTTTTATGGGAAGTTGATTTGTCGGATAACTTCATAGGCTGCGGCTGTCGCTGCGTTTGAAAGATTAAGCGAACGAATGTGTTCGGAGTACATTGGAAGCGCTATAAGCTTTTCTGAGTAGTCTTTTAAGATGTGATCATCAAGACCCTTGGTCTCACTTCCAAAAAATAGGTAACAATCTTTTTTGAATTTAGTTTCGAAGTGGCTTTTTTTTGCAGTGATTGAAAAGAAAAACATTTGTTCAACTTCGGGCTTTTCATTCGCTAAGAAGTCTTCAAAATTTTCATACGTTTTGATGTTTACATATTTCCAGTAATCAAGACCCGCACGCCTGACGGCTTTTTCTGAAATATCAAACCCCAGAGGTTTGATGAGAATAAGTTCAAGATCAAGAGCAACGCAAGTGCGCCCGATACTCCCGGTATTTCCGGGAATTTCTGGCGCTACTAATACGATTTTAAATTGAGACATCTTGTAGTTTCTTGGCTTAGACGTTTTTAAGGTAATCTATAAGCGTTCTGATAATTAAACCAGAAGCACCTTTTGGAGAACAGTATGGAAGGTGTCCTTGAGAGTCACCGATACCGGCGATATCAAGATGGGCCCATGCAATTCCAGGTTCAACAAAATTTTCAATGAAGGCTGCGCCTTTAGCAGATCCACCGTTACCATTTGAACCGATATTTTTTAAATCGGCGACTAGCGCTTTAATATCATTTTTATGTTCGTCTATGATCGGAAGTTGCCACATATATTCGTCTGCATTTTTAGCTGACTTTAAAAGTGAGTCTGCAAGTTTTTGGTTGTTTGAGAACAATCCACAAACTTCTGATCCTAAAGCGACTAATATTGCACCTGTAAGAGTTGCAGCGTCGATAAGAGCATCTGGCTTATCGTCACAAGCATAGTTTACAACGTCACCAAGAACTAAGCGTCCTTCAGCATCAGTGTTTAGGATTTCAACTGTTTTTCCATTTCTTCCAGTAACGATTGAATCTGGCATTACAGCAAGATGGTTGACAGCGTTGTCTGTGATTCCTAAATAACAAGAAATTTTTACTGGAAGTTGCATTTGAACTGCAGCTCTAAAAGCAGCATAAACTGTAGCTGATCCGGCCATGTCAAATTTCATATTCATCATTGAAGCACCTGGCTTTAATGAGTATCCACCAGTATCGAAAGTTAATCCTTTTCCAACTAAAGCGATGTGCTTAGTTTTTGAAGTAGCTTTTGCTGGAGTGTAAGTTAAGTGAACTAAACGTGGCTCATAGGCAGAACCAGCATTTACAGCAAGGAACATTCCCATTTTTTCTTTTTTAAGTTCAGCTTTTCCTAAAATTTTGATTTTTACATGTTTTAGGTTTTTAACATCTTTTTCAATTTCTTTTGCGTATGTTTCAGAGTGAAGAATGTTTGGAGCTTCGTTCACGAAGTCGCGGGCAACTTTAACACACTCACCGATAATATGAGCTTCAGCAATAGCAGCTTCAAATTTCTTAGCAACAGTTTTCTTTTCATTTGTTGCAAGAGTGATGCTTTGTAGTTTTGCTTTCTTCTTTACTGCTAAGTGACGATCGAAAGTATAAGCGGCCATGTGTAGAGCTTCGATCATTGCAGTGATTGATTCTTCAGCGTGTCCCTTTAGCAGGAATCCATCAAGGTGAAGAGTTGCATCTTCGTATTTTCCTGAAACAGCTTTATAAGTGGTAGCGATTTGTCTTCTTAAGATTTCTTTTGTGAGTTTGGTTTTATCGCCAAGGCCCACGATTAAAGCAGTTGCACCGCTCATCATTGTGATTGAAAATAATTCGCCGCACTCACCTTTGTAATGCTTTGAAGCTACAGAGTGTTCAAAAGATTCAGTTAATTCTTCTGACCAATGCGAGTGAACCAGAACCTTTTCTGCTTTTTTAGTGTCTGCTTTTTTAGTAGCTTTCACTTCTTGTGTTTTGTTGAAACAAGAAAAGATGTGAAGTTCAGTACCTGATTGATTTGCTTCAAAACTTAAATTAATTTTCATAAGAACTCCATAGGCCCTAGTAATTGATTGTTAAAAAAATCGTATTCGGGCTAAAATAGCACGATCTATGCTAAAAGTAACTACTAGGTATTTAGCTTCTTCTTTTATCCCCCCTTTTGTTTTAGGCTTCTTTTTCTTTGTGGCATTCTTGATCACATTTTATATGTTTCGAATTATCAGCCTCATCGTCAATAAAGGCATTGATGTCACAACAGTGCTCTCAATGGTGGTTAACCTCAGCGTTTCCTTTTTCCCTCTGGCCACTCCTCTTGCTGCTTTTTTCGCGACGATCTACACACTGAACAAATTAAGTGAAGACTCAGAGATCATTGCAATGCGCTCTTTTGGGATGACTAAAATAAGAATTTATATGCCGTTCTTAGTAACCAGCTTACTGGTGTCTATGACAGTTCATTCTCTCTACAGTGTCTTCATTCCCAAGGCCAATGCTGCTTTTAAGAACACCATTGTGAAACTGACTTCTGCGGGAATGCTTACCAGTATTAAATCAGGACAATTTTTTACCGACATCCCAAATGCCACTTTATTTGCTGAAGATGTGACAGAAAATGGAAATAATTTCAAACAAGTTTTTTTACACGTTATTGATAAAAATAAATTAGAACAAAGAATTATTTTTGCTAAAACAGGATCCCTCATAAAAATTTATGCCGACCAATGGCATGCACCCAGCCTTAGACTTCATCTTAACGAAGGTAATATTATTAAGATGGATGAAAAAGGAACGCAGGTAGAGAAAATATTATTTAAAGAATATGATTTTCCAGTTTTTAATTCTGATTTTGCGATGACCATGCTCGATAAAGACAGTATGAAAACTAACTCAGAATTAATAACTGTCATTGAGCAGAAAAGAATCATATACAACGAAGCACTCAAGTCTAAAAAGAAGGCCGATGAAACGCTAGAGCTAAAGAAAACTTATTATAGAACTCAAGTTGAACTCTATTCACGTTATGCAGCTGTACCACAAATTATTTTATTTGTTTTTCTAGGTTTTTCATTGGGAATAAAACGAGGTAGAGGAGGCAGTGGAGGAAATTCTGCACAGGCCCTAATAATTTTAGTGGGCTATTATATTGTTTATTTTTTCTTGATAAGTCTTTCTCAGAAAGCAACGCTCGATCCATTCGTGGCCAATTTCGCACCGAGTGTAATTTTATTTTTCATCTCACTTCGGTTTTATAAAAAACTTGATTGGATCGGGTAACCAAAATACTACCAAACTAAAATTTAAAGTTTCTTAACAGGCGACGGACTTGCTACCGGAGCAATTGGTTGCGTAACCTGCTGAAGCATAGGCTTCGCAGGATTTATTGGGCTCCCTGGCGTACTAGTTGGAATTGGGGTGACCAGTGACGGGTGCGCTTTTTGATTAGTTTTCATATATTCTTCACTCGTCACAACAGTTCCGTCTTTTTGAAAGACAAAGAGCGGACTCATAAATTTAGTTTTCATATCTTCAGGGAAAACTAGGTTTTTAACACCATTTTTAGCATTTAAAGCAATTAGTTTATTATTGTAAAATATTTTAATTGTTTTGGTATTCCCAAGGAAAAGGCGAATTTTATCTCCACGAAGAAAAACACTGCGACCTTGGCGAAGAACATATTTTTTAATTTCTTTATCATCAACTTTATAAGTAATCCAAGAGTCACCTTCTACGGCGTTGATAAAAACATTTTCAACTCCCTTAACCACGCGCACTTTATAACGAGAAGGAAAAATTTCTTCTAACTTGTCACCTGTCACTGAATTATCTTCAGTGAATTGTTTTTCGCCAAGAGAGATATTTTTTAAACTAACATCATTAATTGTTACTTCAGATTTTTGATTAGCGTCTTTTTTATCCTGGATGATATTAACTTTCATCGGAACTTGTAGCGCTAATTCTGCCTCTGTAGATTTAGGAATGACTTTTGGTGCAACTACTTTTGGGATAGATTTTGTTTTTTGGTGAATTGTGGTAAAAACTTGTGGCAGTTTTAAGCGTTCTTCGGCCGAGCGATCAATAAGATTTTTAACATTGAATCCGATGACTCCAACAATTAAAATTCCCACTACAGCTTTAGCCAGGAAGGCAGTCGAAGATGCAGTTACACTTTTTACAGTCTCAAGGGGAGTGGCTGCCATTGAGGTAAGTGTATTTCGTGCAGTTTCGTTTCTCATTTCATAATTGGGTATTTCTTTTTTTACACTTTTACTATCGCGATTATAAGTCGCTTCAAGAACATTGAGTGCTTCTTCTTCTTTGATCCCTAAAATTTTAGCTGTAGATTTAACAAAGCCTCGGACATAAGTTTTACTTGGTAGTTTTGCTAATTCGTCATTTTCAAGATGCTCAAGCAATCCCATATGAATTTTTGTTTGTTGAGAAATGGTTTTTAAGTTCAACCCTTTTTCTTCACGCTTTGTGCGCAAGAGTTCTCCAATTGAAGTAGCCTTGAAAGCCGTTTCTGCAGTTGGCATATCTACGATTGGCTGTTCATTGTTTTCATTTTCGTTTGGTAGTGTATTGTTTTCTTCAGTCATAATTTTTTTAAAAGTTAGGTGATTCAATGGTTTTAGATTCTTTGATTACTTCCGTTTGGAAATTTCCAGATGCCGATTGTTCATGAAGCTCAGCAGATATTTTTTTTAATTGAATACCGGCCAAGGCATTAAAACGAGTTTTGGAAAATTTTTCCATAATCTCTTTTAATTTTATTCTCGATTCTTCAAATCGATTAAGATTCATCAATGCAAGCGCCTGCTGATAATGAGGAGCTGGCTCAGTTACACAAGTACCTTTACTTGATTCTTGAAAAGACATTAGTGCTTGTTTGAATTTAAATTCTTCAAAGTAAAGCTCACCTAGTTTGAAATGGGCCTGGCAATATTCGTCTTTTTCTTTGATTGATTTAAAAAGAAATTCAAAACCTTCAGCGCGGTCTCCTTCTTTTAGAGCAAGAATGGCGAGGTTATAATAATTTCTGAATTGATTAATATACGTAAGGTCTTGCAAAACGATTTCATATTGAACTCTCGCTTCTTTTAAGCGATTTTTTTCCATATATATAGATCCAAGATTAACTCTTGCATCTGAATTCTTTTTATCGATATCGATGGCCTTTAATAATTCTTTTTCAGCTAGCTCAGGTTGCTCCCTGAAATAATAGGCCATACCCAAATTATTTCTAATTTGGGTATCGTTGGGGTCATACTCTTTTGCTTTTAATAAATTAATTAAAGCTTGTGAATAATTTTTCTTAACAAGCTCACTAGTGCCTTGTCCGTAATAAATTTCAGATTTTTTTTGCTCAACCGTTCTTTCGGCCTGTTCATTTGAGGCACAAGAGACTAAAAAAATAGCAGCTAAGAAAATTGTACCTATAGATCCGTAGCGCTTAATACTTTTTAGAGTATTTTTCATTTAGAACCTCATATCCTAAAAGACTAGTAAACTTTAGTTTATTTTACTCGTTATTTTTTCTTCTTGTAAATATACCAATTGTTTCAAAATGCTGAGTTGATGGAAATAAATCGAACAACTCTATGCTTTGAAGTTCATAGTTTTTCAATATAGAAAGAGTGTCTCTGGCAAAACTAGTTGCCTGACAAGCGATATAGATAAAACCATCTGGCTTAAATTCTGCTAAAAATTCATTAAGATTTTTCAAACCTGAGCGAGGTGGGTCAATAATGAGCCAATTAGGACGGGGAATTCCATGATTTTTTAATCCAATCAAAGATTTAATCGCCGACTTATCGTAGAGGTCGCATGAGTAAAACTTTTGATGGCCATTAGCTTCTGGTGGAGTTCTATATTTATCAACAACTAAAGTAGGATTTCTGAATTTTGCCGTTAAATTCCCATTTCCACCAAAGAGATCATAGACCATGGCCTTTGGAGGTATAACTTGATCGGCTTTTTTCTTCACCCATTCGCGAAGCTTTTCATTCATCTCAAAATTGACTTGAGTGAATCCGCCATTGGCATAGTGACGATTAATCGAGCGTTGAACATTATGTCCTTCGCGTTTATCGTTTTCTTTTGCGTAAAGTTCAATATGACCTTTAGGTGGCTCTTTTACCAAAATTTGTAACCAAGAATTTTCAGCGTAAAGAGCACGAAGCTCAAATGCGATGCTTGGATCAATGACTAAGCAATTAGGAACCGGAAGAATTTGTTGTTGTTCGTCCAAAAGGCCTAATAATTTTTTTCTTTTATCGTAGTGAAGTTGAATGCGATTTCTGTAATGCAGGCGGCGAGCCGCTCCGTGAACAGTAATTGGAACTTCGGGAAATTTAAACAAATGTCTAGTGAGTGCAAGTTTTTTATACTCAAGCTCTTTTTCATAAGTTGTATGTTGGAAGTCACAACCGTTGCAAAGGTTGAAATGCACACATTCTGGAACTTTTCGCTCGGGAGAAGCTTCCTTTAACTCAATGAGTTTAGCAAATCTGACACCTTTTTTCGATGATATGATCTCAGCTGTTCCAGATTCACCTGGAAGAGTCTTTTTGATGAAGGTTACTGTGCGTTTCACTTCACCAGAATCGGGATCAGTTTCTTCTGATTTGAATACGCCTTGCCCAAGAGGATCTATATGTTCGATGCGAAAGTCTATTTTCATAATTTTTTCTTTAAGATTTCCTGATTTAATTTCTAATGATATGCTCATCTGTCATCTTATACAATATAAATGCAGGCAATATGGACCAAAAGTTTATCCGCAATTTTTCTATTATCGCTCACATTGACCACGGCAAGTCCACACTCGCCGATAGGATCATGGAAGCTACCTTTGCAGTCAGTAATCGCGAGAAAAAAGATCGCTTACTGGACAATATGGAACTCGAGCGAGAGCGTGGGATCACGATAAAAGCTCAGGCAGTTCGTATTACCTATAAAGCAAAAGACGGTAATACCTATTATTTTAATTTAATAGATACTCCAGGACACGTGGATTTCTCCTATGAAGTTTCGAGGTCCCTTGCTTCATGTGATGGAGCTCTGTTGGTAGTGGATGCGTCTCAGGGTGTTGAAGCACAAACCTTAGCTAACGTTTACATGGCCATTGATAATAATCTGGAAATTGTTCCCGTTATTAACAAAATAGATTTACCTCACGCCGATCCTGAAAAAGTAAAAAAAGAAGTAGAAGACATTATTGGTATTGATACCAGTGATGCTTGTTTAGTCTCGGCAAAAAGTGGCTTGGGTATTGATGAACTTTTAGAAGTCATCGTTAAAAAAATTCCTCCACCTAAAGGGACAAGAGATCATGATCTTCAAGCATTGATCTTTGATTCTTGGTTCGATAATTACCAGGGAGTCGTAATTCTGGTCAGAGTTGTCGAAGGGACAATGAAGAAAAAAGATAAAGTCTTTTTGAAGAACGCTGGAATGGAATATGAAATTTTAAAACTAGGCGTGAATTCACCTTTTTTTGCGGAAGTTGACGAACTCACTGCTGGTGAAGTTGGGATGGTTATCTGTGGTATTAAAACTATTCGTGACGTTAATGTTGGCGATACTATTGTTCATGCCAACAAAAAAGAGACTCCAAACGTTCCGGGCTACATGGAAGTCAAACCCATGGTATTTTGTGGGATTTTCCCTGTTGAGTCTACTGATTATGAAAATCTTAAAGATGCATTAGAAAAGCTCGCTCTTAACGATGCTTCTTTTACCTATGAACCAGAAAGTTCAGCTGCTTTAGGTTTTGGATTTCGTTGTGGATTTTTAGGTCTTTTGCACATGAACATTATTCAAGAGAGATTAGAGCGCGAATTTAATTTGCTTCTTATCTCCACAGCTCCATCGGTGAGTTATAAAGTTTTAAAAAATGATGGAACTGAAATTACCATTTCTAATCCAAGTGAAATGCCGGATCCAGGACTTATTCAATCTGTAAGTGAGCCGATGGTGCATTTAAGTATCCATTGTCCTAATGAATATGTCGGTCGCATGATCACGCTTTGTGAAGAGCGACGAGGGATTCAATCTGAAATAAAATACATTACTTCGGATAGAGTGCAGGTCATTTACGAATTACCTTTATCTGAAATGGTTTTTGATTTTTATGACAAACTTAAAGGTCTAACGAGAGGTTATGCCTCAATGGATTATGAGTTCAGAGATTACGCAGTCGCAGATTTGGTAAAAGTAGATATTTTATTGAATGGAGATAACGTTGACGCGTTGTCGATTATTTGTCACCGCGACAATTCCTTCTATAAAGGTCGCGACTTAGTGCAGAAGCTTCAAAAATTAATCGATCGCCAACAATTTGATGTTGCAGTACAAGCGGCTATTGGTGCTAAAATAGTAGCGCGTGAGACTATTAAAGCATTACGGAAAAACGTTTTGGCCAAATGTTATGGTGGAGATATTTCTCGTAAGCGTAAACTTCTTGAAAAGCAGAAAGAAGGAAAGAAGCGCATGAAGATGGTAGGTTCAGTTGAGGTACCGCAAGAGGCGTTCCTCGCTGTTCTTAAGACAGACGAATAAGAGTCAAATAAAGGATTATATGAACCCCTCGCTTAAAGAACATTTTCTAAAGGCCCTGGAAATTTACACTCAGGGAAATCACTACGAGACACTTCTCGAAGCTAAGAAAGAATATTTCACCATTACCGGTCAAGCCAATGACGATGATGATGATTTTGAAGCGCGAATGAATTCTTTTAATGAATGGTATGTTCTTCAGTTTATTTCGAAACGCGGAACACGAACTGTTATCAGCGATTATTTAATCAATAATCAAGTTGATGATTTTCTCGCCAAAGCTCTCTCGAGTGTTAATTACTCTATTTTTGAATATGTTGGGAAAAACCTTAGAGGATTTGATGTCCTTTACGATATGCTACACGATAAAAAAATTCCACTTCCAAAAGGTTCGTCGCTCCCTTCAATTATCAAAGATGATATTTTTGTAGGAAGAGTTTTATCTTATGAAAGTCAAAATTTTTTGATGAGAGGACTTTGCGTAATACCTAAAGATGTTCGTGGTATTTTGAAAAAAGAATGTAAAAAAATTAGAAAGCTTAAAAATCCAGGGGAAGAATTAAAATTTCTTCTTCGGATAGAATCTTTTAAAACTAAATGGATTCGCTATGGGCACGTAGACGCTACGAAGATTTTTAAATTTGATTAATCTTTACGGATTTACCCTACTTAGAAATGGAGTAAAGTACGATTACTCGTTTAAAGAGTCTCTGCTTTCGCTAGTTCCAATAGTTCAAAAAATTTATCTGGCCCTCGATCGAGGCGACGATTCAACTGAATCAGAAATTAAAAATCTTCCAAATATTAAAATTGTTCCAAGCACATGGGATATGACTTTAAAAAAAGGTCTAGTTCTCTCTGTTGAGACTAATAAGGCATTACAGGCACTCAAGACCGATCATGGAAATGAGGAGAATGCATGGGGAATTTATCTTCAAGCAGATGAAGTTCTCCACGAAGAAGATTATGAGATTTTAAAACACGATATCGAAGAAGCGCAAAAGAGTGGCTGCGATGCCATTTCATTTCGATATCTGCATTTCTGGCAAACTCATCATCATATTGCAATTTCTAAAAAATGGTATCCAGACGAAATAAGGGCCATAAAGCTGAATTCAAAAATAGAATCGTGGGGTGACGCTCAAGGTTTTCGTCTTTATCACAAAATTTTTTATTCTGAAGCTCGAATATTTCATTACGGTCATGTACGTGAACAGTCTTCATATCAAAAAAAAATGCGCGATATGGGACATCTTTATCACTCAGCGGAAACTGCTGATGAACAGCTGACTAAAGGTCTCAAAGATGCGCACAAGAATAAATGTGTACTTTATTTTGGGACTCATCCACTTGTGATGAAAGA
>JACMPM010000074.1 GCA_014377485.1 Bacteriovorax sp.
AAGATAGAAAAGAAGATAGAAAAGAAGATAGAAAAGAAGAAAGAAGAGAAGAAAGAAGAGAAGATAGACGTGAAGATAAAAAAGAAGAAAAACGTGAAGACCGACAAGATGATAGAAGATCAGATAGACACAAAAAATAATTATTAAAATAGGTTGGCCTTCTGGAGATCCAGAAAGGCCAATCTTTTATTGCAATTCTTTTTAGAAATCGTTAGTATTTGTTTTTACCAACCTAGGGGTGGTCAATTTTTTATAAATTGGTCTGAGAAAATACCCTCGTACCTGATTCAGGATAATGCCTGCGAAGGAAAGGACCAATGAACAAGATAATTGCACTTTTTAAATCCATTACTATTTTTGAAATCGTCCTCACTACAGTCGTTGCGGCTGCCCTCGGTGTATCCTTTTGGGGATGGACTTTTATTTATGAAATTGCCAAACCTGCCTTGAAGGTTAGCGGGCTAAGTTATCTGGTGGCGGGATTTTGGATTTTTGCCTCAGTATTTTTATCTCAAATTGTTCGTAAGCCTGGGATTGCATTAATAGCTTCAATTATTGCAGCTTTTGTTGAAAGCTTACTGACTCATTGGGGAATCATGTCTGTCTTATGGGGCATCGTTCAAGGCCTTGGAGCAGAAGTTATCTTTATGTTATTTCTTTATAAAAAATGGAATTTAAAAGTATTAATAATGGCCTCTGCTTTGTCGGCTATATTTAGTTATACGCTGGACTTCAGTATTTATGATTATAAAAATTTAAGTTTAGGATTTAACTTAATTCAGCTGATATCTTTTATTGGTTCATCAGTCTTTTTAGCAGGTGTTCTTAGTGATATAGTTTCTAAAAGATTATTGAAGCTTGGATTATTAGATCAATTCTTAATTGCTAAAAATCCGAATTAAGGCTTTTTATGTTTGAAATAGGCCCTTTTGAATACGCTTTTAAAAACAATACCAAAAAAGTTTTTAGCGAAAAAAAAATAACAATCAATGAAAAAGAACTTGTCTTGATTACAGGCCCATCCGGGTCTGGAAAAAGCACTTTACTTCAAATGCTTAAAGGAATAATTCCCGAATACTCTTCGGGAGAATTTACAGGGCAGATTTTGTATAAAGGTAAATCCCTTAGTGGTGAATTTTTTCAACAAAACCTAAAAGATATCCTTTTTCTCTTTCAAAATCCTTTTACACAACTTATTTATCCCAATGTCGCTGAAGAGTTTTTCTTTTCCATGGAAAATTTTAATTATACACGTGAACAAATGGATCAAAAAAAAGTTGAACTAAAAAGCAGCTTTAATCTCGATGCATTTTGGCATAAAAAAACAACAGAGCTCTCTCATGGAGAATGCCAGCGTTTGGTCTTAGCTTCACTTTTGGCAATAGATCCACAAGTACTTCTCTTGGATGAACCAACTGCTTTCCTGGATCCACTGGCACGTGCAGATTTTTATAATTGGCTTAAAAAGATTAAAGGATCGCAAACTATTATTGTGGTCGATCATCATCTAGATGAAATCTTGCCACTGACCGATAATGTTATACATGTTAGTCGCAACGGCGAAATTACTCAATCCAATCCAAAATTAGAAAAATCTGAGGAGATTGGTAAAAATGTTTTTTTTACTCCACTTGCACTAAGAAATGATTCTGTTCAATTAACTCTCTCCCATATTCATTTTCATTACTCTGATCAAGAACGACTACTGAAAGATATTTCATTAGAAGCATCAACTGGTGAAATTCTGGTGTTAAAAGGAAAAAACGGCAAAGGCAAAAGTACTCTCTTCAAGATAATTGCTGGTATTGTAAAGCCGTTAGGCGGAACTGTTGAGCTTAAAAAAAATAATCAGGCATTATCGTTAAAAAATCATTACAAAGAGATTGGATTTATTTTTCAAAATCCTGAGTCACATTTCTTTTATGACACTATCGCAGAGGAATTAAAGGCAGTTGCTAATCGCGACGAATTGAAAATTCTTTTGAATTTTTTTTTTAGAGATATCGATTTATCACGATCCCCATTTTTACTTTCTGAAGGGGAGAAGCGAAGACTTTCAATACTGATGACTGTTTTTTTAAATAAGTCTATATTGCTATATGATGAGCCCACATTTGGTCAGGACCAAGAATCTATCTCGGTAATAAGAGAATTGATCCTACAATTAAAAAGAATGGGAAAAATTCAAATACTTATTTCTCATGATGAGAAATTTATTGAATCACTTTCCACCTCTGTTTTTGAATTGGTTGATGGCAGCTTGCGGAGGTTAGAATGAATCTGGCTAAACCTCGCGAGTATTTACATTCATGGTATCTGTTGCTGGTTACATTTTTTGCGTTGTTTTTTTTATTAATCAACCGAAATCTCATTCTTGATTTACCTTTAGTGTTTGTGACTTTTTATTTTTATTTTAAAAATGGTTTATTGCTTTCTAAGTTCAACCGACTATGCCTTTATGCATTTTTATTTAGTTTTGGACTTTTTCTTCTGAATATTCTTTATCCTGCAAAAGAATTACAGACGGGGCAAATTTATCATATCTCTAAGCTTTTAATATACCAAACGTCATTAATGTATGCCTCAAGTAGTATGATCAGACTTTTTTTGGTTTCGTTTCTATCAATGTCTTCTGGTGCTGTTATTGATTATACCAAAGTCATACTTCATTTAATTGTTCACAAAGGACTAAAACTATTTTGGGGTTATCCTATTCTTCTGGCCATAAATTCTATTGCACTTTTCAAAGATGAGTTTGAAAGGATTCGAATTAATGCCAGGCTTCGGGATTTACCAAGGCATGATCAACTTTCACTTTTTTTTCCACTCTTGGTTTTTGCAATCAGGCATTCACAAAGAGGCGCCATGTCGCTGGTAACTAGAGGCTTAAATCATCAGAAAAGCTTTTATTTTTCTTATGACTTATCAAATTGGGATAAACACCGACTAAATTTATTTCTAACGGGTTATTTATTACTAGTGGGCATAGCTATTTATTTTCGATAGAGTAAATTTATGACGATTACGCAATTAGAATATATCCTGGCAGTTGAAAAGTTTCATCATTTTGGAAAAGCGGCAAAGTCTTGCTCAGTTACTCAGCCAACTCTGAGCATGCAGTTGCAAAAAGCTGAAGAAGAATTGGGGGTAATACTCTTTGACCGTTCTAAAAATCCAATTTTAACAACTGATGAAGGCGCAAAGATTCTTGCTCAAGCCCGTTTGGTCATCCGGGAATACAAAAAAATATTTTCGATTATTGATGCTTCAAAAGATGAAGTACGCGGTGATTTTCGTTTAGGGGTAATTCCCACTCTTGCTCCTTACGTGATACCTCTTTTTGCTGGAGCATTTGTCAAAAAATATCCTTTGGTAAATTTGACCATTGAAGAGTTTAAAACGGAAGAAATTATTGAACTTTTGAATGTTGATGAATTAGATTCAGGTTTACTGGTTACACCATTAGTTGGAGAAACTTTCATCGAACGAATTTTATTTCACGAACCTTTTTCGGTTTTTGCTTCAAAAAACCATGCTCTCTTAAAGAAAACTAAAATTAAAGATAAAGACCTGGATAGCTCTGATGTTTGGCTTTTGAATGAAGGTCATTGTTTCAGGCAACAAGTTTTAAATCTTTGTAAAATGTCGAAAAATTCCGGGCTTCACGATAATTTAAAGTTTGAAAGTGGAAACCTGGAAACTCTCAAAAACATGGTTCTCAATAGTCAAGGTTATACATTGTTGCCGGAACTCGCTGTGCTTAATCTTTCAAGTGAAGACAGGTTACATGTTCGGGAATTTCAAAATCCCGTCCCCACGAGAGAAGTCTCACTTGTGCATAATAGAATATTTCTTAAAGAAAAAATTATTACTGCGCTTGAAGCATCTATTATTGAAAATTTACCTGACAGCTTGCTTTCTCTCAAAAAGAAAAATATCGAAATTATTAGTATTAGCGAAAATTAATAATTTTTAAAAACTACATTTTTTCTGGTGGCGTTATGCCAAGAAGATAAAGTCCTTTCTTCAAAGTATTACCAAAAGCATTCAAGAGCGCCAAACGAGCACTTCTTAAATCTTCAGTCTCGGCCTTCATTACGGAAACTTCATTATAAAAGCGGTTATAAGCCTTACAAGTGAAGAAGATATGATTGGCGATAGTAGAGGGCTTATAGTTCTCGCATGCGTAGAGAACGGTTTGATTGAAATCATACAAGTGTCTCATCAAGTCGCGTTCTGTTTCATGTGTTAATAATTCTAGCTTTGCTAGAGAAAATTCAACACCTAGCTCGCGAGCCTTTGTAAGAATAGATTGAGTTCGTGCATAACTGTACATTAAATATGGCCCTGAGTTTCCTTCAAATGAAACCCATTCCTTTGGATCAAAAACAATTTCTTTATTAGGATCTGCTTGGAGCATTCCGTATTTAATCGCGCCTACTGCTAATTTATGAGCAGTATCTTCCATGCGAGTTTTGTCCCACTCATCTTTATATTTATCAAGATACTGATTGATCTCAGCAACTACCAAATTGATTAATTGCAGGAAGGTAATAGAGTTTCCTGCACGTGAAGACATCTTGCCTTCTGGACGAACGACTAATCCATAAGAGAGGTGATAGCACTGCTTTGCTTGCTCAAAGCCCATTTGTTCTAGAGCATAAAAAAGTTGCTTAAAATGGAAAATTTGCTCGCTTCCAACAACGTAAATTGATCGATCTATATCAAATTCAGTAAATTTAACTTTTGCCAATGCTAAGTCTTTTGTCACGTAGGGAGTTGATCCATCAGATTTTCTCGCCATAAAAAAGCCAAGCTTTTTGTCAGACATATCAAAACCAAAAGCACCTTTATCTTCGACAAATAAACCCTTTGCTATGTATTCATCGACAATTTCTTGTGAAGCTTCACTAACTTCTGATTCGTAAAAAAAGTGATCGAAATGAACATCCAGCCAATTATAAATTCGATTAAAATCATCTAAGCAATATTGACGTGTAATTTTCCAACTTTCATAATATTTTCCTGATTTATTTTCGATTGCTTTTAAAATCGCAGAAATTTCACCATTGTATTTAATTTTAGTTTCGTCATCCGCTTCTTTTAATTTATTATTGGCCTCTACATAGCGCTGACCTAGCCATTCTGCTTTATTTTCAACTTTGTCATTGAGTGCTTCACCTTTGTAGTGTTCAACGGCCCATAAACATTTAGCAATATGAGTTCCCTCGTCCCCAATATAATTAACAGGAATTACTTTGAAGCCGTTATAAGAAAAAATACGGCACAAGCTATCACCTAGACAAACATTACGGCCGTGACCAACATGAAATTCTTTATGAGTGTTAGGTTGAGAGAATTCAATCATTACTTTTGTTTTATTATGTACGGCATTTGAACTTAAAATTTTAAAACCTTCGCCAGCGACTAAAAGTGGGATGATCGTTTTTGCGACTTGTTTTTGACTGGTAAAAATATTGAGAAATGCACCTTTCAATATGACACTTTCAATCCACGGGTTGTTGCTTGCATCCAACTCACGCTTTAATTCTTCGGCCATGGCATTAGGAATTTTTTTCAAGGATTTTGCAAATCGAAAACAAGGAAGAGCGTAATCTCCCAGAGCTTTTTCAGGTGGCTGTTCAAGTGACTTAAAGCAAACAAGCAAATCAATATCTGCTGGAAGAGTTCCACCTGCGGCTTTTTCAAGTGCGGCATAAAGTGATCCGGCCAGTGAACATTTTGCGGGATCATAACTAAAATTATCGAGTTGATTCACGAGATTCTCCCAAGAGCATGGATATTTACTTTTGATTTAATAGAGTTTGCAATAAAACAGTTGCGATGAGCTTTATCGTGAAGTGCTTTTAATTGATCTTCATCAGGAATTTTTGCTCCGCTGAATTCTATCACTGGTTTCAAGTCAATTGTAGTTACCGCTAATCTTCCTTCTTCATTTTTCTCGAGTAAAGCGATAGGTTGATCATTATAAGTGTCGACGATGTACCCAGATTTAGAGGCTACAGCTAAAAAAGTCAGCATATGACAACTTGCCAAGGAAGAAACTAAAAGCTCTTCAGGGTTTGCCATATCTGCATTGCCTAAATACTCAACTGCTGCTGAATTATTCAAAAATTGTTGCCCACTAAACATCAAGCTGTGATTACGATTGAAGTTATCATAGGTAAAATCAGTTGAGCGTTTCCAGTTGAGATCGATTTTAAAAGTATTACTCATAAATGACTTATTCCTTAACCTTGTATTCAGCATCAATAGTTGTGCCTTCATAACTATTAAACTTATGTGGAGCACTTCTCATCCTGCGTGTTATAACGAATTTTTCAGACGATTCACCACCCAAAGCTATCAACCACGCAAAGACGACGAGTAGTTGGTTAGAATTCCAATACGCAACAGTTGCGAGTGTTGCAACTAAAATCCTTGGCGCAAAGAAAAATCCCAACCACCAAAGTAGACCCCCGAATTCAATTGAACCAATCAATAATCCTGAAATAAGTAAAGTTAGGCGCGGGAATAAGGCGATTGAAAATAGAAAAATCCAACCGTGCTTTGAGAAGAAATCAATTTTACCAAAAACAATATCAGTATTATTGTAAAGTATTGTTGATGCAGCGGAGATGACCAAAAAAATAATAATAATTTTAATAAGTGTTTTCATCTAATTCTCTTATAAGTTTTTATAATGTTTTAATATAATTATTAATAATTATCCAGACTTCGCTAACCAGTGCCTAGTTACTTATCTTGAAAAACGCCAATAACCATGTAAATTACTCTATCAAAACGCACCATAATAAGAAATTAAAAAACAAAAAAATTCTTTGTCGCTCTTGACGTTAATCAGGTCGACCTCAACTTAGTAGTATGAAAACACCAATTATTACAAACATTGAGCAATTTATACCAACCTTGGTCCTTAAAAATACAGTGCTTTTCCCTAATGTAGCGCTGCCAGTTTTGATTTCAAAATCTGTCGGCTTAAATGCTATCCATCGAGCAGTCGAAATGGGAAAAGATAAACTTTTTATTGCGATCACCCTAAAAGAGGGAGTACAGATAGAGCGGGCTACGCCATCAGACTTCTACTCAGTAGGTACTCTTTGTACGATTGAGCGAATAGAGAAGAACGATAAAGGCGAAACCATTGCTTTCATCAAAGCACTTTATCGCTTTAGGGCACTCCAAATTCAGTTTGAAGAAGCGTTTGGAACATGGGCCGCGAGAGGAGAACCTGTGCCCGATATTATGGATTTAGATGGTCCAACCGAAGTCGCGTTACTTCGAAGCTTAAAAGATATTTCTGTGGAAATATTAACCAGTTTAAATGCTTCGAGTGAATTTAAAAGAACGCTCGATCAATTTGACAGCGCAGCCGATTTCACAAACCTGGCCGCACAAAATTTACCGCTCATTCTTGAGAAAAAACAAGAAATTTTAGAAATAGCTTCAGTAAAAGCTCGTGCTTTAAAAGTTTTAGAACTTTTAGTTGAGCAGAGAGAAATGATTAAAGTAAACAATGAGATGGGAGTAAAAATTTCGGAAAAAACCAGTAAAGCTTATCGTGAAGCGATTTTGCGTGAACAATTAAAAGCGATTAAAGAAGAGCTAGGCGAAGAAGGCGGCGATTCGATAGTTGGAGCAGAAGGTGAAAAACTCACATTAAAAGATCGTATCCTACAGGCTAAACTTCCTAAAGAAGTTGAAAAAACAGCTCTTGATCAATTAAATCGCTATGAAGCTATGGGTGCACAAAATGCTGAATCACATGTCATAAGAAATTATTTGGAATTGATTATTGCTTTACCTTGGAATGATGTTGAGCCTCATGACATTAATCTAGATGCAGCTCAAGCTATTTTAGATGAAGATCATTATGGTTTAGAAAAAATTAAAAAACATATCGTGCAACATTTAGCAGTGATGAAGTTATCACCCAACAAAAAAGGTTCAATCCTTTTATTTGTTGGACCGCCGGGAGTCGGTAAAACGTCATTGGGTCAAAGTATTGCGAAGGCCCTTGGTCGAAAATTCGTTCGTGCTTCCTTGGGTGGTGTTCGAGATGACTCAGAAATAAGAGGTCACCGCCGAACTTATATTGGAGCGATGCCCGGAAGAATCATTGAAGGAATCAAGCGAGCAAAAGAAAAAAATACAGTCTTTATGCTGGATGAAATTGATAAATTAGGTAGAGGTTATGGAGGCGATCCGGCCGCTGCGTTACTTGAGGTCTTGGATCCTGAGCAAAACTCTACATTTATGGATCATTATCTCGACATGACATTTGATCTTTCAAAAGTATTTTTTATTGCGACGGCAAATTCACTTGATACTATCCCTGCTCCTTTATTAGACAGGATGGAGATAGTTCAATTAACTGGCTATACCTCAGAGGAAAAGCTTCATATTGCCAAAAAACATCTTCTTCCTAAACAAATGAAAGAACATGGTCTAACTGATGAGCAGGTTCATTTAAGTGATGATATTTTAAAAATGATTGCAGATGAGTACACTAGAGAAGCAGGTGTGCGTGACTTGCAAAGAAAAATTGCAAAAGTTTTGAGAACTGTAACTGAAAAAGTAGTGAGAACAGAGGGCGAAGTAAAAGTTGAAATCACTCCAGATGAAGTTGAAGAAGTACTTGGACTTAATAAAAATTCATTTGAATTGGCGCAGACTACATCTTTTCCAGGTGTCGTCACAGGTTTGGCATGGACTCCAGTCGGTGGTGATATTCTTTTTATAGAATCACTTATGATGCCAGGAACTGGTAAGATTCAACTCACCGGTAAACTCGGTGAAGTAATGAGTGAGTCTGCACATATAGGATTATCATTGGTGAGATCAAAACTTTCATCAATGTTGCCTGGATTTAATTTTGCCAAAACAGACTTCCATGTTCACGTTCCATCAGGATCAATTCCAAAAGATGGACCTAGTGCCGGTATAACAATCTTTACTGCTCTTTGTTCATTAGTTTTAGGAAAAGCAGTTGATTCTAAACTTGCTATGACAGGTGAAATTACTTTAAGAGGAGCAGTTATGCCAGTAGGAGGCATAAAAGAAAAAATGATCGCTGCCCACAGGGCCGGAATTAAACGAGTCGTATTATCTAAAAAGAATGAAAAAGATTTGCGTGAACTTCCTGAAAGTGTGAGAAAGGAAATGGAATTTTACTTTATAGATAATATTAATGAGTTATTAGTTTATATCTTTGGACAGATACATCCACCATATTTTTCTGACCCGATGTTATCTCCACCTTATAAAGATTATAAAGAAGATTTTGACGGTATAAAAAATGAAATTGGCCTTTGAGTAAAACGTTTAATCACAGAGCGATAGATGAGTCTTCTTTTGCGAGAAGATATCTTCTTCGCTCTGACTGCAACGAAAAATGCCAGTGCAAAACTAACAAAAATATTTAAAAAACCCACAACTATTAATCCCACTATACAGCGCCAAAAAACAAAAGTTTCAAGAACCCCAAAACCAAGACTAGGTATTGAAGCTGCTATAGCACCTGTCTGTAAAGTCACGTGGCGGGCTTCAAGTGGAATGCCGATAAACTGTAAAAATTCAGGTACAATTCCAAGCAACAACGCTAATGAGACATTGGCAGCAATACCTGAAATATTATGTTCTAGAAAATGAGCAAGTTTTTTTGCACCAGAATTTCCCAAGAGTAATTGGCATTTTTTATTATTGGCTAAAAGGTAATGAAGATCATTAAAGGCAAACCAGTTTTCAGTCCATCCCGAAGCAACACTTGAAAGCCATAAAAGAAATCCGGTAAAAATAGCATAGATAATCGCCGGTCCAAATAAATCAGTCGAATGAAGATTATGTTCTGCCATATGAGCATTGAAAATCCAGTTATTGGTAGCGTAATGATAAATAAAATTGATCAACAGCACGACAGGTATTACAGATACTACGTTTCCGATGAGGGCTACAAATTGTGTTCGCGAGACCATAACAATTTCGTCAGTCACTCTTTCAATTTGCTCAACCTTTTCCAGCGACTCCAGTTTTTGAGCAAGAGAAGTCGCAGTTGCCGCAGGCTGCTTGGTTCCCAAAGTAAATCCAGCAAACTGAATTAAAAGAAAACTGCCAGCATAGTTAATGGAACCAAATGCTCCAAGAATAAAGCGAGTGAAGGGAAGAGTAATAATTATATTTTTGATATAAACAGTGAAAGCAGTTATTAAACCACCACCAGTAGCACTTCTAAACATTGCCCAGTATTCGCCAATATCTTGAGCAATATAATGTTCACCTATTTTAGAATTTCGCTCGACGATTTTTTGTGCCAAAAGGGTCACGTTTCCAGACAAGAGAGATTTAATACTTCTTTGAGTTAGAGTTTGTTTGATGAGATCTGAAGTAAAAAAAGCTATTTTTTGTTTTGCGATTACATCGCTATGATTAATTTCTAATAGTGCATTTGTACGGTTGAGAAAATGATTTAAGCGCTCAAGTTGATAGACAAGATGAATGCTGACGCCATATTTATCTAAATGATAATAGACTTCTTTAACTGCAATGGCCGTGTCTTGAAGCAACGTAACTAATTCAGAATATAGAGTATTTTTTAATTCTTCATTAGTATCAGTCTTATTTTCTAGATTTTCGCTTTTAATTTTTAAATACAAACTTAGCTTTACCGAAAGATTAAAGAAAGGAAGAGTTTTCATCTTAGTATGCGGAATTCTTTTTCGCACTAACGGTGAAAGTCCAATGGCAACAATTTGAGAGACTAAATAAATGAGGGCTTCTTCAATATCACTTTGAAGGTGAGGAAAACTTATATGTTCATTCGATTGGAACAAATCGAATATAAGTTCCAAAGTTTTTTCATCAATCGATTCAATCCACTCGGCATCTTCTTTATCGGGAAAAAGTACCAGAAGAAGTTCGCCAAGCTGGTTGTTAATAGGCTTTCGTGGAAGTATTTTGTCCATTATCTTTTCACCAAGCTCGCCAATAAAGCCGAGTTGATTGGGCAGGCCTACTTCACAGAAAAATTCAATGGCTGATAATTCGGTAAGTGTTTCTTGAAAAATTTTACGAGTGTCTTCTCGCCAGTTTGGATTACGTGTTAAAAGCATCAGTAAAAACTTAATTTTTACGACTGGAACTTTTTCATCATGCTCGAAATATGAGTCTGAGCGAATCCATTTAAAAAGTTGCTGAACCCATTCTATGCGCTCTTCTTGTGAGTGTTGGGTGTGAGCATTACTTAAAATAATATCTAGCGATGTCTTTTTTTTATCATCGATATTGTATTGTTTATAATTAGTGAGAAGCAATTTGACTTGTTTGATCATATTAAGAAAGAGCTTATCTCAAAAATATCAACTCGTCCTTTTAAGTGAATAAAAATATCAAATTGCACTGTGAGCAGAGTTATTTCATTACTAAGTTTTTAATTCCTACTGAACCTAAAAGCATAACTTTATTCGTTTGAATAAATATTTGTTTAACGATTTTCCCTTGATTCATCAATGTCCATCCAAACTTATCTTTTGCCAATGACATATCATAAGCTTTTCTAGTTCCATTTGCGCCATTGTACAAAGTATCAACTGTGATGATTCCACCCTGTTGCTCATCAAAGTTGTCGCTCTTTAGTCTCATAACAATATATTTATCTCTTTGTTCTAAAATCATTCCGCTATGAATAAGAACATGAAAATCGAGAGCTTCTCGAGAAGTCTTTTTACCATTTAAGTAAACGTCTTTATAAAAAATTTTGATCGCTCGATTGTCAGCAGTAGAATCGACAATTAATTGATAAGTATTTTTACTGTCATCGTTACTAATAGTCGCTAGTGTTTGTTCACTTGCATGGGAAATACTCGTAAAAAGTGTTGTAGATAGTAAAGATGAAAGTACTAATAGCTTTTTTAAATTTAACATTTATTTCCCCCGAATAATCTTTGATGAGGGAAAGTATGCATGGCACGTGCCGGTTTAGTTGGAGGATTCCGGAGCTTTTTTGTCACCTAATGGGGCATTTGGTGTCAGGACGATACTAAAAGATGAATTTTTTGTGGCACTCTGTAAAAACTACAGGCCTCAAGAAAACTTGCGGCCTGCGATAAAAAAGAAATTATTTAACTTCTACAGAAATAGTTGAAGAGTAATCTTCGCCTAGAGACTTATGAGCACCATCTGCAAATTGCAAAGTAAGAGTGTGCATACCTGGCTTGAGAGAAACTGATGCAGTTGTTGCACCGTCTCCAAAATGTTTATGAGTTTCATCTTTTGGAACAACTAGTCCTTTAGCTACTGGTTTTCCATCGATGATTAAATGGTGGTGTCCTGTTCCTGGTTTCATGTCTCCAGCTTTAGCGACGGTCATACCTTCAACAGCAAATTCAACTTGAAAAGTTAGAGGAACAACTTCTTTGTCATGAGGTTTTACGAAATGAACTTTCGAAGGAGCAGCTGCAAATGCAGTTGCTAGAGAGAGAAAAAGCGTAAATGCCAAAAGTGATTTCATAATTACTCCTTAGTAAATTAAATTATTTTCCGATCTAAATAAAAGTCTTTGTAAAGCTTAATGGAAGATCGTATAGAAGAGAAGATTTAAATTTATAGTTTAAGTTCCAGAGCTGTGAAACAAACAGGCTTGAAACCCGATCGTTCATAAATACCTTTACCCAATTCAGTAGTGCCCAAGTGAATTTTATCCGCTTTTAATTGACGAGCTTTTGTAGTAAGCAAGTCTATAAGGTGCGTAGCAAATCCATTTCCTCGAAAAATAGGAATTGTGTAAACATTTGTTAAATAACCTACAAGCCCTGAACCGTTTGGTAGCGACGGTGGTTTATTATAAAATACGATCCCGTTTGCTGATATAATTTGATCGTTTAGTTCAGCGACAGCACTTATATAACTTCCATCGTTAAGTGATTTTTGAAAGTAATCGGCCGCAGTTTTGTAAAATTCTAAACCTATCTTGGAATGGGCCAGGCCATTTACTTCTTTTTGCATTTGAATTCTTAGCTCAACTAGTTGAGGTATGTCGTTAAGAGTTGCGAGGCGAAATATTGGTGTTTTCATATGCTTAAACTTTAACAAATCAAATTACTCATTTCATCTTGCATCGCAAATAAATTTTAAATTGATATTTTGCATATCTGTTGATGATGTTGATATAAATTTTAGCTATGAATAAAGTATATATTCTCCTCGCCTTTATACTTATTAGCTGCAGTACTTCTTCTCTGAAGGTTAGTACTCTTCATCAGCATCCTCGTCTTTATATTCATCATGAAGATCTGGAGAATTTAAAAAATATTATTTCAAAAGATGAAATTGTTAAAAACTGGTATGAACAGCTCGAAAAAGATTCAGAAAAATTAATACAAGAACCTACAGTAGAATACAAACTTGTCGGCCCGAGAATGTTAACCCAAAGCCGAGATGCTTTGAGAAGAATCTCAACACTCGCTGGTCTTTATTTAATTGATGGAGATAGTAAAAAAGCTGAGAGAGCTAAACTTGAACTCTTGGCCGCTGCCAGTTTGAAAGACTGGAACCCATCTCATTTTTTAGATGTTGCCGAGATGACACATGCTATGGCGATTGGTTATGACTGGCTTTATTCTTATCTTTCAAACGATGAAAAAAAAATAATAAGAGACGCAATTATCTCGCATGGATTAAAAGAAGGAATTATGGCTTATGCCAAACCGGCATGGTGGGTAAACTCGACCACAAATTGGAATCAAGTCTGTAATGCAGGTCTTAGTTTAGGAGCAATGGCAGTAGCTGAAGATGATTGGGAACTTAGCTCACAAATCTTAACCCACGCAAAAAAATCAATCCCGCTTGCGATGTCAAAATACGCCGCTGACGGAGCAGATCCTGAAGGTGTGATGTATTGGCGATATGGCACAAGCTATAATATTTATTTTTTAGATGCACTTAGGACTGCTTTTGATAAGAAAGAAAATTTCGACGATTCAGCAATAAAAGAAACTGGTTACTTTAGAATTTATTCTCTAGGCCCTATTAATAAAGTTTTTAATTTTTCTGATTCCAATGATTTTAGAAGTACATCTCCTCAAATGCTATGGCTTGCCTCACGTTTTAACAATATTCATTTTTCTAGTTTTGAAAGAAAAATTAAAAATGATCCATCAATATTTAACCTCCTTTGGTCTCTAAACCAGAGTGTTGAAAAGAAAAGTACACCACTACCTTTGAATAGATTATTTCAAAGTATTGATGTTGCTTTTTTTCGATCTAGTTGGACTGATCGCGAAGCTCAGTATGTAGGTTTTAAAGGTGGTGATAATAAGTCAAACCATAGTCATTTGGATTTAGGATCATTCGTCTATGATTTGGCAGGACAAAGATGGGCCCTGGATTTAGGACCAGATGATTATAATCTACCGGGATATTTTGATAAAAAAAAGGGGCGATGGAATTATTTAAAACTCATTAATAGTGGTCATAATACTTTAACTATCAATGATGAAAATCAAAAAACGACTGCTGCTTCGCCAATCCTTAAATTTAGTCCCAATGAACCAAATCCTTTCGCTATTGTTGATCTTACTGATGCTTATAGCTCAAACGTTGAATCAGCAAAACGCGGAATAAAAATTTTAAGTGCAGACCAAATTCTTATTCAAGATGAAATTGTTCCTAAGGCTCAACGGTCTTTAGATATAAAATGGAATATGTTGACCAAAGCAAAAATTAAAATTTTAGATAACAAAGCTGAACTAATCCTTGAAAACGAAACAATTGAAGTAGAAATCATTTCTCCTGTTAGTGCCCGTTTCTCTGACGAGGAAATTAGTACCGAAGTTCATGCACTTCGCATTCATTTGGAAAACCAGAAACAACCATTGAAGATAATTGTTAAACTAGGGGCCAGTAAAGAATTTCAGTTAAAAGAATTTGAGATAAAAAACTGGTAGTTTTTTTCGGATAGTGCTCACCAATAGTTGACTTTAAATATTTCACATTGGCTTTTAAGATAAGCAAAATAGACTTTATTGAATATTTTAAGACTTCTGTTAAAATTGAAAAAACTGATCTTGATTGAGTAATAATTGGAGCATTAATGTTAAGTAATCTGGCAATTTCACAAAATTTTCGCAAAGTTGATGGCATCTATCTAAAAGATGAAGCAGGTGTCAGTACTTCTGGATTTTACGAAACTAAGCAAAAACAAATTTATGACTCACGCTCAGAAAGCTACAAAGAGCATATGAAAAATAGTTATCCAACCTCACTGGGTTATAATCATTTAATTCTTACTTATCGTGAACATTTGAGATGGGTTAAAAAATTAGATCTAAAAAACGGTGATCGAGTTCTTGATATTGGCTGTAATATAGGCCAGCTTCTTCATTTAATAGGTCATCAAGCTCAGATCAAAGGAGTCGGCATCGATATTTCGATTGAGGCCCTTCAAAGCGCAAAGCTTAATTCTACTAATGACTTTGATTTTGTCCTTTGTAGTATCGAAAAAGGACTACCCTTTGATGATAATTCTTTCGATGTCATTACCTGCATGGATGTGATTGAACATTTAGAGAATCCTCAATTTGTTTTAAGCGAAATGAAGAGGGTACTTAAGCCTGGTGGACGATATCTCTTTCATATACCCGTTACAGATATATTTTTAAGCCTCGATTGGTATTATCAAAAA
>JACMPM010000075.1 GCA_014377485.1 Bacteriovorax sp.
AAAACTAGAAGACGATCCGACTTTTACACCACTGACCAATGTTTCAACTTGTTCGGATGCTCTGGATAAATGCCTTTATTCTTATGCAAAAATTGTAGACTCGACTCTTTTTACAAATCAGACGGTCAACTTAATTACTTATACAACTTCGGCAATTCCAACTCGCTCTCAAGTATGGTCAGAAGCTGGTGGAATAAGAAATCCTAGTGTGGCCTCAATATCTTCTAATGTTTGTTTGCCTGATGATATGGGTGCAGGTTCTATCAATCAACTATTTGATTCAACTGCAAGTCCTTTGGCCGACATGCTTGCAATGTTTGGCGGATTTTATCGTGGGCCTTTTAGATCTATAAACGATACTGAATGGCAAATTTCCGGAAACGCAATTTACAATTCTACGACGGGTATTTTTCAGTCACCACCATTGGTGCCAAATTTACTTTTTCCAGTTATGACAACTGGATATCACTCAATGCTTTTTCCACGTGCGGGAAAACTTTCTCTCAATGCTGGTGTGACTTATTTAGGTTCTGTAAATCATATCGGACCTCGTAGCAAAATGGTTTCAGATTCTACTGGAACTACGAAATACGTCGATGGTTGTAACCTTCGAGCACTTAATTATGATGCTACAACTAACGAAGGAATCAGCTCATGTAACGTAAACGCTTCGATTGAAGTGTTTTATATGTTGGATGGAAAAGAAGTTAATATCACCACTGATAAAACAATCAAATTACAATTGATACGTCCGTCTCTTACTAACTTTGAAGGAAAAGAAGTTTTAACAACATCATTTAAACGTTGTGAAAGTTCTACCACTTGTGGATCAGATGAATGCTGCTTTAACAGCAGATGTTGGTCAAAAGATTTAGTCACTCAATGTGTAGATACAACTCCAGTCATTGGTAACCAGGAAATTGGAGCCAACTGTACTTCGGACTTCGAGTGCTCGAGCTTATGTTGTAACCAATCAACCGGTTCATGTTCTCCTCATAATCCCAATGGAATTAATCCGATAATGTGTAATAAAACTTCTGGCCAGCAATGCGTTTCAAAAGAGTTTTGTCAGCAAGTGGCAGTCGTGACTTGTAAGATTGTTAAATCGGGCTTTAAGGCCGATGGAACAGCAGCTTGTACGCTTAGATGTCCGGCCGTTATGACCTATGGTGATTGTAAAGGAGGTGCGTGTGTTCCTCCAGCCCAACCAGCAGTTCCTGCATTTAATCCAAATGATTGTTCAACAGCAGTTGACCCGTAGGACAAGTCTACCTAAAATAAGTTAAGATTATGTGTAAATGTTGAGGCTTTCAATCATGTTTAACAAAGATTGTTTTCTGGATCACGTGGCGATTGCCGTAAGTAATCTCGACCTGGCCCAAAAAGTTTATGAAGATTTAGGATTAACTTTTAATGGATCACGAGAAGTCGTCGAGTCGCAAAAAGTAACGACTGCTTTTGCCCATATAGATGAGCACGCCCATATTGAACTTATTTGTCCGTTAAACGCCGAAGGTCCAGTTCAAAAATTTATCGATAAAAATGGTGAAGGAATTCATCATCTTTGTTTTAAAGTACCCGATGTAGTAAAAAAATGTGAAGAAATGAAAGCCCTGGGATACAAACTCATCAATGAGCATCCTTTTGTTGGAGCGAATAATTGCCTGGTGAATTTCATTCACCCCAAATCAACTGGTGGCGTGTTGATTGAAATTTCACAAACACTCAAGGCGTTGGAGTAGGGTATGCAAAATAGTCATTCACAAATTTATCTTCCAAAACTCACTCCCATCAATAAATTTTTAATAATAATCGCTTCTAGTTTTTTTATTCTTGAATTCATCCTCACGAAAACTTCAACTATTTATTTAGGAAATATTTTAGGCCTCTCAGCAGAACGTATAATTCACGGTCATCTTTATTCTTTGATCACTTATCCTTTTCTTTCTCACTCGATTATCGAAGTTATACTAAATTGCCTGATGCTTTGGCTTATGGGTTCCGAGTTCGAAGCGAACTGGGGTACTAAGCGCTATTTGAATTTTATTCTCTCCGTTGTGATTGGCGGCGGGCTTTTGTATTTAGGCGTATGTATTTTATTTTTTAGCAGCTCACCTGTTTATAGTTTTCCATTAATAGGCCTCTCGGGAATTGTAAGTTCTCTGTGTTTAGCTTATGCCGTCATTTTTCCCGACAGAATTTTCTCTTTCATGATGCTCATTCCGGTTAAAGCCAAGTATTTCTGCATGATCTTGGTGGCCATCTCACTTTATCAGGGCCTATCAGGACCGACGGGAGCAGGCGCTTGGGGACAATTAGGCGGCATCCTTTCAGCTTATTTATTCATGATTTTAGTCTCAAATCGCAATTTTAAATTACTCTCAGAGAAAATGGGCCAATTGACGCAGCGTCGATCTGTTAAAAAGAGCAAGGCCAAGCTAACAATCGTAAAGGATGACAACGAACATCCTCCAAAGTATTGGCAATAGACATCATAGGTGTTAAGGTCTTTTAAGTTTTAAAGCACAAAATTTTAGCACACTAGTTCAATATGGGGCAGATATGAGATTAAGTAGAGCACTACAAGAAAAGTTAATGGATGTACGTTTAAGAGATAAGTTACTAGCTGAAGGAAAACTCACAAAAGAAGAAGTGAAGAAATTTCTGGATGGCACTGCTGATGAAGCAAAAAATGCAACTTATACCGATGAGAATTCTGACGAAGATTAAATAATGTTTTTTCGAATAGTTTTATCTCTATAGAAAAGCCTGCTTAAAGCGGGCTTTTTTTATGCTCAGGCTGGATGTATGCACTCGTTGTCAGAAGCCGAGAGCTGGCGATGCCACTTTAAATTGGCAGTAATTCACCATCTCCTCACAATTATTCCCTCTTAATTCAAATGCCTTAGAGCACTCAATGAAAAAGCTTAAGTAAATCACTCTGATATTCGATAAGATAGCATTATGAAAAAGATAACAAGTCTATTTTTTATTTTAATCAGTCTTCAACTTCCAAATGCTAGGGCAATCGAACCTCAAAAATGTCCTGTTCCTGCAGAATCGCTTGATCCACTAGATTCGAAAAATTCAAAATCAATTGAAGTCTTAGAAGCGCAAGTAAGAATTTCAGCCTGTAATAATGAAAATGTTTTTTATAAAATGAACTCTCCTCAAATTAAGATAAATCACAATAAACTTCACTGCAGCGAAATTGAATTATGCCTTGGGGATAATAAAAATGAAGATGTCGTTAGAGAGGCGACAGAGTCATTGAATGAAAATCTTCCGAAGGCCGTATTGCTAGGAGTTCTTGATCGAGAAATTAAAGATAAAATCAAATACAATGTTCAAATAAAGCTTTTTGAAGAATCTCATCATCAAAAAGTATGTCCTGCTGAAAAAATTGAATTGTCATGCGAGAAAGATGTTCGCAGTGCGATTTCATCTGTAAGTGGAAGCTTTATTGGTTACCCGGGGCTAGATAGTGGGCCTGATTCAAATGAATCAATTGAAAGTTTTTTATCCAAAAAACTTTTGTCGGGAAAAGATATTAAAAAAATTACGAAAAGCAAAGAAGAGTTAAGCCGATCTTGTAGTTCAGAGAAAATTAATTTTACTAAGATCTGTAAGTTAAGAGATGCACGGTTGAAGGAAATTTCTGATTGTGAAAAAAATCCACAATCAAAAGGATGCCTGGACCTCGAACAAAATGCAATGGCCTCATTACTAGATTCACAAAAAAATAATAAACCAGCTGTTTTTTTAGCGATGGAAAAACAATTGTGTGTCAGTACTCGATTGGTTCAAGATTCTCCAACTCAATTAACTAAGACTCCACCCACTATACTTGGTGGCTTAAAAAACAATGGTTCACATTTTGGATTAAGACTAAACTCTAGAATGGCACTTATGCCTCCCAAACAAAATGAAGATGCAAAAGAAGATTCAAAAATAGAAACAAAAGCAGATTCAATTGCATATATTAACGGGCCTAAGACTCAAAGAGATCATGAAGGCGATGATAATACCGGTAATGCGCCGGATGCCAGAGGAGTGATTGGCACTGAAGCATTGACTTTTGATGTCTCGAGAGCTCCAGCTTCAAATGAAAAAGAAACCGAAGATATTAAAGGATTTAATACTAAAGACAATTCAACATTAAGTGAGAGTTTTTCAAAATCTCTTTCGGATTCAATTAACACAAGCAATAAAACTCTTACAAATAGTATTCCAAATACAAATACTACCAACAATTGGAATACTGATCTTACCTCTCGATTTAATACCATTACCGAAGAGGATAGTAAAAAGAAAGCAAGAGACGCCATTGCAGAAGATTCATCTGTAAATGCGGCCGACAAAAAGAAAAAAGAAGCAGAACTGAGTGCACTTACGGCCCAGATCAATGGCATGAAAACAAAACTTGAAGAGATGAATCAGAACGTAGATGATTTAAAAGGAAAGAAAGATACAGCGAATGTAGATAAAACTGATAAAGATTCTCTTGAAAGAGAAAAATCAATTCTCGATTTAAAAAAGAAACTGGCCGATCTAGAAGCCGATAAGAAAAAAATGCAGGCCGAAGCTCTTGCCAAAACCCAAGAAGAAGAAAAAGCTCGTGCTAGAGATGAGGCAGTGAGAGTCGCAATCAAAGCTTCATCATCAATAATTGCAAAACGTTCAGATACTGAACAGTCTGATATAAGTAAAAGAGAAAATGAGAAGTCCGGAAATAATAATCAAAGCTCTGGAAGTTTCTCTGAATCACGGCTTCCTGCTTCAGTCTCAAGCTCACAAGCTGCAAGTACAGGTGCAGGAATAGTTCTTCATTCTGCAGGAACACAGGCGACCCCAGAGTCTTCAGTGGTCTATATGACGGCCGGAGAGTTCCAAAAGTATCCATACCATTTGAATGACAACGCTAGTTCTGGTGAAATTGAAAAAATGCTTATTGTGAATAAAGGAGCATCGATTATTTTAGGCAATAGCGAACAGATTATTCCGGTCGTATTAAATGGTGTTATTCAATTAGATGAAAATGGTCATGTGAAATTTAAGAAAGTGAAAATTTCATTAGTTAAAAATGAGAGAGAAAGAAAGCAGAGTGTGGCCCGTGAAATTTCTTCAATCGCTGACCTAAAACGCGAAGATCAAAAAATGAGAGAGCTAATTCGTTACCAGGAAATGAAGAATTTAATTAAGGATGCGACAAAATAATTATTGAACAATATAGCGAGAGAAGAAAATACTCTTCACGACTGGTTTTCCTAAAGACTTATTAATTTCTTTTTTCAAGCGGTCTTCCAACAGAATTTTTCCGGTAAGAGAATTGAGTTCATCTGCTCCCATTTTAGAAGCAACAGTAATGATTTTATCTTGAACTACTGATAAATAAGTTTTAATAATCCCGGCATCATCGCTCTTAAATAGCACCAGGTGAATTTCGAGTTCCACGTATCTCATTCGCTGGATTCCAGAATTATCTTTCGGAACCAAACTCACAGTCATTTTTTCAAGCTTAAAAAAAGCAGGCAGTGCCTTAGGATTGCCTTCTTTTAATAAAGCTTCTTTCTCACGGCTTTCATCTATAGGAGGACGCTTATACATTTTTTCAGTGTAATAAAACAATCCAATCACCGCCAAAGTGGTGAGAGTCATTACGCCTAAGAGAATCATGTCGAGAAGCTTTTTGCCGGTCATACTAAAATATTAGCATGACCGGTAAAAAGATATAGAGAATTATTACGAAGATCTAGAATGGAAGTTTTGTAAACGGAAGTGATAAATCCTGAGCTACTTGCTCATATACTAAAGCGCCTTTATAGATATTGATCCCAAGCCTGAATGAAGGATCTTTCTGAGCAGCTTCTTCTACGCCCATATTAGCGATCAAACGAGCATATTTAAGAGTTACGTTGGTAAGAGCATAAGTTGATGTACGAGCAACAGCACCTGGCATGTTAGCTACACAATAGTGAACAACACCATCAACAACGAAAGTAGGATTTTCGTGAGTTGTTGGCTTACAAGTTTCAATACATCCACCTTGGTCAACAGCTATATCAACAACCACAGATCCTTTTTGCATTTTAGAGATCATGTCTCTAGTTACTAGCTTCGGAGCTTTTGCACCCGGAACTAGAACAGCACCAACCACAAGGTCAGAGTCAATAACTGCTTTTTCAATATTGTCCGGATTAGAATAAAGAGTTGTGATGTGAGATCCGTATAAAGCATCTAGCTCAGCAAGACGCTTTGTAGACAAATCGATAGCTGTTACAGAAGCTCCCATTCCCATTGCCATTTGAATGGCGTTTGTTCCAGCAATACCAGCACCGATAACAGTTACTTTACCGCGTTTTACACCTGGAACTCCTCCTAGAAGGACTCCTTTTCCACCGCGATCAAGTTGAAGGTATGAAGCTCCAATTTGAACTGACATACGTCCAGCAACTTCTGACATAGGAACTAGAAGTGGCAATGATCCGTCAGGGTTTTGGATTGTTTCGTAAGCGATTGCTGTACATCCAGATTTCATCAAACCTTTTGTTTGTTCTGGATCGGGTGCAAGGTGAAGGTATGTGTAAAGAATATGATTAGGCTTAAGCATTGCAATTTCTTGGGCCTGAGGTTCTTTAACTTTAATAATCATTGTCGATTTTTCGAAAATTTCAGCGGCAGTATCTAGAATTTTTGCACCTGATTTAATGAATTCTGAATCTTCGATGCCGATTCCAGCTCCAGCATTTTTTTGAACATAAACAGTGTGCCCGTCATTTACAAGCGCACGAATTCCACCTGGAACCATACCAACGCGGTTTTCGTTATTTTTAATTTCTTTAGGTATTCCAATAATCATCGCAGATCTCCTTAAATAAGTTTCAGCAAAAGTGTCATAAATGTTTACCTGAGAATTCCACAAAATTTTAAATTATGAAAGGGGAAAATGTGGATTTGTGCTTACTAGTTGAGTCTTTTAGGTGGGAGATTTGATCGCTTGGCTATCACAACCTTTATCCAAATAAATCCCAGGAGCAGAAAGGGCAAAAAATACACCGCAAATTCCAACCTGTTAGGGCCCAAAGGAG
Source organism: Bacteriovorax sp. (assembly GCA_014377485.1). Taxonomy (GTDB): domain Bacteria; phylum Bdellovibrionota; class Bacteriovoracia; order Bacteriovoracales; family Bacteriovoracaceae; genus Bacteriovorax. Next base: position 7,089 of record JACMPM010000075.1, read on the forward strand.
TCACATCAACCTGCAGAATGAATGATGAAATAGTAAGACCATTTTGTTTAAGGGAGAATTCGACATTCCACATTATGGACTGATCAAAGGTCAGGACGGCAGTATAGGTCAATCTGTTCGTATCCCTTATGAGAGAAGTTTGATTTTTTATCACCCTCTATATAAAGCCAAAATGCCAAAAGAGTAATTACCAAACGGAAGCTAAAATGAGCAAGCCAGATAGCGAATCTTTTTTTAAAAGAAGCGCAGGCCGTATACTTTCGGGAAATTCTCTCAGGCAATACTAATAAGATGGCAGGAATAACTATCAGGAAAAAGAAATAGATCAGCAACAAAATAATGAATTCGTTTTGATAATTGTATAGCGATTATAATTTTTCTCTAAAGAAATTAGCCGGGCCTATCACGGCAAAGGCATTCAATATTCCGTCAAAAGTAAATGCGACAATGAAGACCATAATATAAACCGCTGAGAGAGCAAACCAATTCCCGATCGATGACTATCTTGCCAAAGTTCAGTAGAGAGATTTTTAAATAGCGAAGATTTTTTCTTTGAATCATTTAGACTCAGTCTTAAATAATACTTCCTTTTTGATCACTGTCCCATCGGTTTTCTTTATGGTTAAAAAAAGAATCCAGTCACCTTGCATCGTAATTTTGAAGTGAAATTTGTAAACGCCGTTTGGGTAGGAGGTGGCCTGAGTGTAAATGGGAATCATGCTGGAGTGATTCATAGTAGCTTCTACTTTCATGAGAGCATTTTCTATCGGCCGGTTACTTTTATCTTTTAATCGAAAAGTAAATTCTGTTTCATTTAGAAGTGATATTTTATCAGGACTGTGGTGCCAGTTCAAAATGACAAATTGAGAAGCAGAAGATGAACTTTTTAATTCTTTTTTTACAAAATATAAGCCAGCAGCAATCAGTGCAAATAAAAGAAGAACCGCTATTTTTTTAAGCATTGCTTTTTACGGCGCATGAGCATAGGTGTAGGAGAAGTAAATGTTCGATATGGTGCCAGAATTGAATGACCAAAGAGACAGTCCACCAGCTTCCAAGTATTCCTCTTGAGGCAGGTCTTGGACATTTTAAAACAAAAAATTGAAACGCTTGAACCAAATGTACTCCCCAATGGGCAAGAACAATAAACATATAAATTCGCAAAGCGAGTTCATGCTGTTTAGAATTGATTAGATTTAAAAAATTATGGAATGACGAATTTGGCTTAGTTAGAGTTGCAGACTCTGTATTCATTTTAAATTTCTCACTCCAAAGCTTAATAAAATAGTTTTAGTTGATCATATAAAGGAAAAACTTTTTTGCCAAATTGATCGCTTGTGAGCTTCAAGAGTTCCCGATGAAATAGATCGTGCCCCACATGAATCAGACCAGTACGCTCGGGATTTATTTCATTAATATAATGAAATGAACGATCAACGCTCAAGTGAGTAGAATGGGCCCCTCTCTGCAAACAATCGAGTATTAATAAATGAATTTTTTTCTTTTTCAAAATTGCCAGAAGCTCGTCCGGGATTTCCATGCAGTCTACAATATAGGCCATCCCTTGATGAATAAAGCCCATCGTTTCACCGTGTCCGTGAGGATAGTTGAAAAAGAAAAAACTTTCTCCCTGAATGGTCACATCTTTTAGCGGCTCAACAATGTTAAGTTTAAGACGGGGAATACCGCCTCCAATAATAGGATGTTTTTTTGGATCTTTCTTCATGAAGATATATTCAAATCTATGTTCAATACTTTCATAAGTTTTTTTATTGCAATAAAGATCAATTTCTCTAATAGGAGGGCCAAAAGTTAAGGGTCTCAAATCATCGATGCCATGAAGGTGGTCAGCATGGTCATGAGTCATGATAACGAAATCCACGTCGGAGATTTTATTATTTAAAAACTGAGTGCGAAGATCGGGAGTTGTATCAACAAGAATTTTTAATCCACGAGCTGTTTCAATAAGAATGCTAGTGCGCAGTCTCTGATCGCGATGATCAAGTGATGTGCAGACTTTGCACTTACAACCAATCATGGGAATCCCTGTAGAGGTTCCAGTTCCAAGAGCGATCACACTATTTAAGTTATTCGAATTCATGTTATAATTCTAACCTGATATAGATCCATTTATTAAGAGGAAAGAGAAAATGTTACAAAAAAAAATTGGTACGCGAATCATCTCGCTTGCTGTACTGGCCGCTACGCTTTCTGGGTGTTCACATTTACCTCAATCCAATAAAAAACCAGCACCAGTGCACCTCAATGTAAAAAAGGTTGTTCTCGACAATGGCTTGACGGTTCTCATTGCACCAAATTCTAAACTACCTATTGTTTCTTATTATACTTTATTTGATGTCGGTGGACGTTATGAAGGTCCAGGAACAACAGGAGCAACTCATTTTCTCGAGCATTTAATGTTCAAAGGCGCCAAAAAATATGGGCCGGGACAATTTGATAATTTAATAGAAAGAAATGGCGGAATGACCAACGCCTACACCACAAATGATGCCACCGTTTATTACCAAAATATTCCATCTTCATTTGTAGAAACAATGATTGATCTGGAAGTAGACCGCGTACAAAATTTACTTTTAGAACCAATAGGTTTTGAAAGTGAAAGACAGGTTATTTTTGAAGAACGTAAAATGCGCTATGAAAATAGTCCAGATGGATTCATATATTTGATGATGATGAAAAAAGTCTTTGAAGGAACTCCTTACGGACAATCTGTGATCGGAGATGTAGAGGATTTAAAATCTCTATCTCGCGATCAGGTCATGAATTTTTTCAAAACATATTATGCACCTGATAATGCAATCCTTGCTATTGCCGGAGATGTTGATCCGGATAAACTTATTCCAATCATTAAAGAAAAATATGGTGCTATTCCAAGATCAAAAGGTTTGATGGAATTAAAAGCGAAGAGCGATGATCCAAAAAATTACGAATTTAAAGCAAATTTTAATACTGAGTACAGCTACTACGCCACTAATCCAATTCCTAAATTTATGATGGCATTTAAAGGCGAGAAGGCAGGCACGAGACGGGCGTTTATTTTAGATGTCCTCGCTTACGAGTTAGGCAATGGAGGAAGCTCGTACCTCGCGCAAAAATATGTTAGAAATCAAACACCACTTCTTTCTGATATTTCATTGTCTAGTTATAATCTTCGTCACTCCGGAGTTTTTTACTTAAGTGGAGAGTTGATGGATAATGTGACAATTGAAAATGCAAAAAAACAAATAAAATTGGATATTAAAAATTTTTGCAGCCAGGCGCTAGACGCTAGAACATTACAAAAAACTAAGAACCAAATTATGTCTCAAGCCTATCAACAAATGAAAACTAATGCTGGAATGGCTTCAACCATCATGATGAACGAAAAAGTATACGGCGATTATAGTTACGGAACTAAAGAGATGGAAATTTATAATTCGGTAACAGAAAGTGAAGTTAAGAAAGAGTGTCTTGCCATTTTCGTCAATTCAGATTCCATCTTTATTTCTACTTGGGATAAATACCCAAAAAATCTTTCAGCATCACTATCTTTGGAGACAAAATAATGAAAACAACTCTTTTAATGTTCACTGTTCTATTGTTTTCAGTTAAATCTTTTGCCGTCACAAAAGTTGAAAACACTATTAAGCGTCTCAATTGGAATGGCATAGATGTCGTCTATATTGAAGATAACCGTTTTCCCACGTATGACCTTCTGGTTTATTTTGCTGACGGTGCTTTAAGCGATGTTAAAGGGCAGCTGGGCGCAACGAAGCATGCATTTAATCTTCTTGATGCGGGAACGGCTAAACTCTCGCAAAAAGATATCCTGGATCAATTTGAATTTCTCGGAACTGAATTTGGCGTTGATGTCACTCACGAGTACTCAACTTTATCGATGTCAGGACTCTCAAAAGACCTTGCCACTTCAATGACTCAAACTTGCGATCTACTTCGTGAAGCAAACTTTCCAGCACCAATAATAAAGCAAGAACTAGATAAAGAGCGCTCTGAACTTCAAAGTTTAGTGGCGAGTCCACAGGCCTTAGCTGACCGTGTATTTCGTGAAGTTTCTTTGGGAAATACTCCTTATTCATATCCTGTAACTGGTAAATTGCACGATTTAGATTTATACACACCGGAAGTTCTTCGCGCTAAAGTTAGTTATTTTCTAGATAAAGTAAAAAAGAGAATTTATCTGACAGGACCTAAAAGTATATTGAGCGTAGAAAAAATCTTAGCGGAAAAATGTAAATTTAAAGGTGGCCCTTCAGACTTCGTACGCTCCATTGCTTACAAGAAACAAAAAAGAAGTAAAACTGAAATTGTTTTTATTCCAGTTCCCGATGCCAACCAGGTTCAGGTTCAAATTGGAAGATTTTTAAATTTTGATGAAATAGGAGACCGCCGTCTCGATACACTTGCGACAGAATTCTTAGGTGGAGGTTTCACTTCGAGGCTGATGCGTGAAGTGCGGGTGAAACGAGGTCTGACTTATTCAATTGGGTCTTATATTTCTTCTCAAAAACAGTATGGACGTTCAGGGATTTCGACTTTTACAAAAAACGAAACGATTAATAAACTGATCGAAGTTATCAATGATGCTGTAGAGAAAATTAAAAAAGAAGGTATCAGTCAGGAAGATCTTGAGCGATCAAGAGGGGCTATCGTTGGAGCCCATCCATTTAAGTTTGAAAGCAATCGTGCGTTCTTAGCTCAGCTCCTTTATCTAGACCATATCGAGAGACCTTATGCTGAACTTTTTGATTTTAATCAGGCCGTGATGAAATACACCACAACTGATGTCTCTAAAAAAATTGAAGATGTCTTTGGAACGAATTCTCAAATTATTTTTGTGTTAGGTGATAAAAGTATTGAGAAAGAACTTAAGAAGTTAAGTCCCAAGCTTGGAAAAATGAAAGTTCTGGATTATAAAAGTTTTATTTAAATAAATACTATTCTTCCGTGTGCCCGTTCATATTAACGATGGCACCCGGAAGAATTTCCAGAGTTTTGGAAATAATTTTTCCTTCAACATATGCCGTCGGATAAATAGTCACTCGCCCAAGAGATTGAATAACTCCCACGAATTCACCATAAATATCCAGGTCAAAACACTGTAATGATCCTTCTGTGTAAGAACCAATTTCTAAAATCATTTTTGCAAAATTCTCTACAACAATATCGCCTTGAAGATGGCCTTGAAGATGTGTTGGTCCATTGAATTTAAATGTACCAGCGAGGTTTGTTGCCTTTCCAATATAAGTGAATTCTTGATTTTGAATCATGATTGTATCTCTTGTTATGAATTTAAAACTTTACTGGTATTACGACGCTTTGGTAGTGGATAAGATCTCCATTCTTGGCAAAAATATAAACCGTAAAAGTGTAGTTTCCTGGTTTGCGAGGTTTTAAAAAACTAGCATCTACAGGACGAAAACGTTGAGTAGAGAAAGGTTCACCTGATGAATAATTAACTTGAGTATCGCCGCCGTTTAAGGCCTGTCCCGGATAAAACTGAATAGTTAATTCATTTTTCATCAAGACGATAATATTTCCTGCAAGTTTTCCTTCTCCGCCGATGGCCGGAATAATATTAAATTGCAAATTAGTCGTATCGCGGTTTCCAACAACTTTGAATCCAGAAAGATTTAGAGTTGCAGGTCTAGTCCTATCCCTTTGGCCTTGAATAGGTTTAAAAAGCGACAGAGTAGAAAGTCCAATCGAATTAACCGTTCCTCCTGCAGGGCAAACAGGGGCCGCTGGACATTTATCTGCAGTCGTTGGCTTGGTATCACTGCTTTTATTGTTTGTTGACTCGGGAAATCCTTCAGATGCTGCTGTTTTTAACTGCTCTTCAGCTACTGCTAACTTTTTAGTCAAGGCTGCTTTTTCTTCTTCACCTGTTTGAATTATATTCATCAGAGCATTAGTTTTTGAAACAGCTTCACGGGCCAAAGAGTTTTGTCGGTATGTATCCATAAGGTGAAATGGGCTGGTATGAATTAAACCGATTCCCCCTAATACTAATGCGATGAGGGTAATAGTTGGAAGCCCAATGACGAAGAGAAGAATTTTAGATTTTTTTAATTCAAAATATTTAGGTGAATCATTTTTTTGATTATAGATAATCGAAATGTATTCACCTGGCAGTTTGTCTTTGCTTTTTTCGTTGTCTCGCTCTGGCACTAGTTACTGCCTTTTTTAACTTCTGCAGTTTCTTTAAAAGCAGCGTCTTTAAAGAATCTCATTGAGGGTTCAAAGGCAATTTTATCATTTCCTTCAACACCATTTTTAGAAAAGACTTCACTAACAATTTTCCAGTTATAAGAATCATCTTGTTTTAAATAAAGAATTTTCTTACCAGCATCATTGATGGTGTTTGATTGATATTTCTGAGTAAAAATAACAACGGCATAATTTTTAGATTGAAGGATCGCCATATTATCTAATTCAATTTTTGGTTTACCAGGATTATTAAAAACAGCTTTTTTATAGGCCTTGTATTTAACAAAATTTCCTTTTACATCTTTAAACTCAGCTGTGTGATAGTGACTCATGTATCCTTCAATTTCTTTATTTCTCCAGGACTCTAACCAGGCTTCTATCCCTTTTTTTAGTTCATTTCTCTGTGTCTCATAAGTCTTCTCGTTTAAAAAGACTAAGTCCTGCACAATGATAATGGGAGTTTTATAAAGCTCTAAATATTTTGAAACATCCAAGAGGTCGTTGTTGGCCGTTACAACACATCCTTTTGAATCGAGGCCTTTATCTAATCGGGCCTCATCGTTAGTTGAGTGTAGCCAAATTCCTGAACCTGTTTTTCCCATTCTCTGGTCTACTGGATTTGGATAATCAGTAGTAAAAGCTCCAGCTCCGTAGATCATACCTTGAGTACCACTTTTTTCTATCAATTGTTTATTAGTTAAAAAGTTAGTGAAATTATAAATTCCTTCAGGGGTTCTGAAGTCTCCTTCGTTTCCTTTGTCGCCGGCCTTCTTCCCAGTGACTACATGATAAGATTTTACAAGTTCAGGTTTTCCATCAACATTTTTAAATAGGTGAAGTAAGTGCGTCGATTTTTCCGCTACTAAAATATGGTGAGAATAAAAACTATCCAATGATAAAAGAGGGGCAGGATATAATTTAGCCGCATCTTCTGCCAATGATGTTTGGGATAATAAACAAAGTGGTAGAACTATGAATGCTGAGATTCTTGTGACAAATGTACAGACGAAAGTTTTTTTCATTGCTGATAACCTTTTATTTTAATCAAGTATTGAAGTTTACTTACTTTATTTTAATCCAACATAGCGGAGTAGATCAACCTAAAAGAAGTTCTAAACATAGGGTGATATGATTTTCCGCCGGTTTCGAGTTTTCAGTATTACTGTTAAAATAAAGTGATGCAAATAGTGTTTTTTTCACGCGACAAAGATTTACTTGAGCCAATAGCTCCTCTTTCAGAGGAGAAGCATATAATCTGGCATGGTCCAAATTTGCCTACATTTTCTGCCACTCCACTATCAGAAGGAATCGTTTTTTTTGATTTTGACGACCAAGAATTCAACATGGAAGGCTTTAAGGCTTTTCTTGAGGAGAATTCGATTTTAAAGAAGCACTTTCTTAAGGTTTTAATCTCCTCTGACCTCACGGTCAAAGCTTTCAAAAAACTGCAAGTAGACAATAATTTTATCGATGGCTTCCTTAGAGCTCCGATTAAACTCAAGGATATCGAGACTTTTGTCGAAGATTATAAGCTAGTACTGAATGAAATGAGGGAAGTTATGGGCGAGCCAAAAAAGAGAGAATTTGAAGATCCAATCAATGCCAAAATTCAGCGCAAATTTGATCTGATCTTCATTCAACCAAAAGGCAAGAGCGGTAAATCCAAGGAATCGACAGTTTTTAATCAAGGTTCAGATGATTTTCAATTAGACGGGAATAGTTCTATGAGTAACAGCTCTCAAAAAAAACCAGCAGTAGAAAAAAGTGCACCAAAAATTGATTTCGATTTTGACGGAGATGGATCCGATATGGAGTTTGAAAGCACATCATCTTCATCCAAGGCAACAGTCAGCCCACCCAAATTACCAGCACCCCCGGTAAGCTCTGCAAAAACAGAAAGCCCTGCAAAAAAACTAGCAGTGGTTCCAGATGATAACGATTTAGAATTTACTCTTGATTTTGGCGACGATACGCCCGAGATTCCTGCTCATCCTGAAGTCGCACATACGGAAGCAGCATCGTCGGAAAAAAAAGCAACTCTCGATATTCCTGCTTTTGATTTTTCAGATTCTGATAATGAATTAGACGCAATGTTTGATGCGAGTATTGAGCAGTCTAAAAATGAAATTCCAGATGGGACTCAGAAAACAATTCTCTTCGATAAAAGCAATCTGTCTGAAATTGAATCTTTTGACTTGGAATCTACTGATAGCATCAACTCTTCATCAGATTTAATGAGTACCGAAGAGGCAAAAGCCAATATTGAATCGACCATAAAAGATATTTTACGTCCTAAGAATTTCGACAGCACCCAGGAACTTGATCTCTCTGGAATGGAAAGGGCAGAAGATTTCTCGGATTTTTCATTAGACGCAGAAGAGTCAAATCCAAAAATTTCAGGCACTCCATCTTTAGGTTTTAGTTTAAAAAATAATGCTTTAAAGTCTTCTGATACAGGAGAGTTTGATTTAAGTTCAGTTGATTTCTCAGAAAAGGAAACTCCTGAAGAAGTCGTCGAAGAAAAAGTACAAGCGACGCAAACGCAAGTGGTTCCTCAAGCTCAAGTTTATGAAGTGCAGGAGGATCGATCTCTGAATTCTTTCAGCTCTTCATCAGCACCTTCAGGCCACTCTAGTTATGTCAGCGATGAAGAATCAACTCGTGTTCAAGCAACAATAAGACAAATGCGGGAAGAGCGTGAAGAATTACTAAATCAGGTTAAATCTTTTAAAAGTAATATTCGTGAATTAGAGCAAGACAACTTAACTCTCAAAGCAGCCTTGGATGAATCAAAAATAGAAGTCTCTATTTTAAGAAAAAGACATATGGTTGAACTTGAAGATATCAAGTATCGTCTCTCTTTTAATGAAGAAAAAAAAGCAATGGCAGAAGAAAAAGCTCGCCAGGCCGTTGGTCAGAAAGAGAAATTAGAACAACGGGTTCGCATTGATTTCAATCAAGTAAAGCTACGGGAAAAAGAGCTTGAGACCAAGTTAGAAATGCTCTCAATTGATGTTGATTCACAGGTGCAGAGTCGTGATCAAAAAATATTAGAGCTAAGAAGAAAAATTGATTCATTAGAATTTAATATGGAAAATGTTTCAATAAAAGAGCAAAAGTCTCAGGATGACAAGCGCAAGCTTGAAGACAAACTAAATAAAATCATGAAAACTCTTCGTCATTCTATTAAAAACTTAGAAGACGATATTGACCAAGCAACCGACGGCGGTCAAGATAGTAGGCAAGGCGCGGATAATCGTTCTGGTAAAACATAAATATGAATGAGCTAACAAAATTTCTAAGTGATTTTCCATTTTTTCAGAATGAAAAAAATCTAATCTTGCACTTAGAAGAATTCCTGGCGAATGTTTATTCGATTCGTCCTTTATTAGTTTTTTCAATTCAAGATAAATTTCCAGTGATTCGCCTTGATAAATGCCGTGCAGTTTTAGGTAGAACAGATCGTTTACAGCTCTATAGCGACAATTTACTGGAAGAATTAATTATTAAACGGAGTGAGTTAAAAACTCTTCCAAGTTTTACAGTTAAAGTTGAAAATTGCTTTTATTATTATTTAAATTTAGGTTTAAAAAGAAATCAATTCTACTTTACCGTTTTTTCTTCAACTATCGAAATTTCGACTGAAGTACTTGTTCATTTGTCAAAGTTTTTTGGAAGCCATTTAAAAATCATAGAAAAATTCGATGAATTGTATAAAAGCCAGGAACTTATTCATATAGATGATGTAACTGGTCTTTATAATCAACGAAAGCTTTATAAAGATTTAGCTTCTTTGGTGGATAAGTTTCAGGCTGAAAAAGACCCATTCTGTGTTCTCTTTATTGATATCGATCATTTTAAGAAAGTGAATGATAGTTACGGCCATTTGGTCGGAACCAAGCTTCTGGAAAATGTGGCCAAAGATGTAAAAAGCCTTTTGCGGGATACTGATATTAGTTATCGTTACGGAGGCGACGAGTTCGTGGTCATTCTTGTTGATTCAGACGGGCAGTCAGGAAAGATAGTAGGCGAGCGTATCTTGGCTAAAATTCGTTTACAGGATTACTCGGTTGATATTCGCGATAATAATAAACACATAAAACTTAGCGTTTCGATTGGTGTGGCGGAATTTCCTACTGATGCTAAAAATGCACAGGAAGTTTTAGCGATTGCAGATCGAATGATGTACGAAGCGAAAGAATCAGGAAGGGGCTTGGTCTTTAATACCCAAGACGTATTTAAATCAAGTCTTAAAAAAGTAGTCGAACAAAAATAGCGAGTTTTATGATCATTCTGGTTTTAAGTGACCTACATCTCGGTAAAGGAAAATTTTTAAAGAATGGTCAACTCAATCTTCTTGAGGATTTTCAAGAAGACGAACGGTTTTTTGATTTTTGCGATTATTATTCGAAAGGAGATTACGAAAAGGAAGAAGTCCATCTCGTACTCAACGGCGATATACTAAATCTTATTCAAATAGATGTTGATGGTGTCTACACTAATATAATTGATGATGAAGTCACTATTAAATCGATCGATTCAATTGTTAAAGGCCATCCTAAATTCTTTGAAGGCCTGAGAAAATTTATCAAAGGTATTAATAAACATATTACTTATATCATCGGCAATCACGATTCCGGCATGGCCTTCATCGAGGCACAGGTCGCACTTAGACGTTATGTCGGTGAAGAGTTGCAATTTTGTTTTGATGTCAATTTAAATGGTGTCCATATCGAACATGGCCATCGTTTTGAGGTCATCAACACTGTTCCCAACGATAAATACTTTATGGAAGGACCTAACGGCAAGATGATACTGAATCTTCCCTGGGGATCTTTATTTTGCATCAATCTACTTCCGGTGCTTAGAAAAGATCGTCCTAATATCGATAAAGTAAGACCTTTAGGCTCTTATGTAAAATGGTGCTTTTTTTATGACTTTAAGTTCTTTTGGAAAATGAGCAATCTAGTAACCAGGTATTTAATTCAAAGCAATTTTGATGAATTTATAAAACAAAATAGAAATTTTAAAACGACTATCAGCATTTTAAAACAAATCACAATTTATCCGCTTTACGGAAAGAAAGCGAAGGCGATTCTTAGACGTCATCCTGAAATCCACACTGTTGTCATGGGACATACTCATGTACAAGAATGGTTGCGTTTCCCTGAGAATAAATACTATTTCAACACTGGAACCTGGAACCATATTCCGCAATTGGATGCCGGGCAGACAGAAGGCCATAGTAAATTTACCTATGTTCAAATAAAAGTAGATAAAGTAAATAAAATCTTACTCACTGGAACAATCAATTTATGGCAGGGGACCTGGAAGCCTTTTAGAGAAGATGTTTCGGCGTCTTAACCTTGAGAGAACTCAAAGGTAATACGCCGAAGACAAACTTATTTAGATGATGCTTTTTTCTTAGTCGTTTTTGCCGCAACTTTCTTTGTAGCTTTTGGAGCTACTTTTTTTGCTATTTTTTTCTTTGTAGCCTTTTTATTTTGCTTCAAAACAATTTCAACTTTTTTCTGAATTTTATTCAGTTCTTTCTTTTGTACTGACATGAACTTTTTTGCTTTTTTCATTTCGTCAGAAACAGTTTTTTCAATTCTTTTTTCAAGGGACTTTTTTTCAGAATGAAATTTATCAACCAGACCTTGAACTAAGTGTTTTTTTCTTAGTTTTTCAATTTCATGTTTTAAGTCTTGAAACGGTTTTAACAATTGCTTTTTGTTCATTCAGTACTCCTTTGGGGTGACTAGAAAGTTTTTTTACTAATAGGTACTCGGTATCCAAAACCAAAACTCTTAGCTTTGATTTTGATTATAGGGCAAAACTGCTTTCGTTTATACTCCGATCTTACAAGAAGTTGAAAAACTTTGATAACTTCTTCTTTGTTATGTCCTTTTTTAATTAAGTCCTCTACAGAAAAGCGCTGTGAAAGGAGGGCCTCAAGAATCGGATCAAGCTGATCGTAAGGGGGCAATGACTGCGCATCTTCCTGGTTTTCTCGAAGTTCAGCACTGGGCGGTCTTGAAATAATATCTTCGGGAATCATTTTATTATAATGGAGGTTAATGAAACGAGCGAGTTCGAACACTTCACTTTTATAGAGATCACCTAAAACAGACAAGGCACCGACACTATCGCCATAAATGGTTGAGTAACCAACGGCCAGCTCCGACTTATTGGAAGTATTCAAAACCATCGATCCAACTTCGTTTGATCTTGCATAAATTAAAGACCCACGCATGCGGCTTTGAATATTTTCGTCTGCCAGATTCGCAAGCTCAGTTTTAAAACAATCCCGATAAACTGCTCTGATGGTTGAATGGATAAATTTAATCGGCATAGTTGTAAGTTTTACTCCGATATTGCGGCAAAGATCAGTCGCTAAGTCATAACTCATAGAGCTTGAAAAAAATCCCGGCATGAAAACGGCTTCGATCGTTATTGGAAAAAGATCTCTATCTTTCATGATTTTTAAAATGGCAAGGACCAAAGAAGAGTCCATTCCGCCAGAGAGAGCGATAGTGAATTTTTTGATATTGTTTTTTTGAGAGTAATCGCTGATACCCAGAATTAAAGCGTCTAAAACTTCAGCGCATTCAAAGTCTTTGAGTGGCAAAAGCTTGGTAGTGTCACTGGTAAGTCTGGTTGAAAAAATGACTCCCCAACTATTAGCTGTGGTATTTAATTTGCGAGTGACTTCTTTAGATGGTGGTGCAAAAGCTGGAAGAGGGAGGCTCAAAATATCGCTTTTAAAACTCTCTGCCATCGCCACTATAGCACTCCCATCGACAACAAAACTTCTGCCATCAAAAACAATTTCATCTTCGGCCCCAACGCGATTAACGTATGCAAAAGGAGCTTTCAAGTATTGAGAAATTTCTAGTGAGCGGTTCACTCGACTTTCTAATTTTCCCAAGTGATAAGGACTCGCACTTAGATTGATTACCAAATCACATTTTAAATTGCTGCCATCCAAATGATCTTTGAGTTGCTCGACTGGATCAATTTCATGAAGATGAGAAAACCACATGTCTTCGCAAATTAGCAGACCTATGACTTTATCTTTAAATTTAAAAGTAGAAGGAACACTCCCGGCAGTAAAATATTTTTTTTCTTCATAAAGATCGTAATTGGGAAGGAGTTGTTTGGTGTATAGGTTGCGTATTTTTTTTCCAGGTTCTAATAAATAAATCACATTTTCAATTTGCGAAGGAAAGCCATGAGAGTCAAATTGATAAGATAGACCACCAACTAAAATTGCACATTTCTCGCTTGAAGCCTTGAACTGACGTTCAGACCATAACGATAAATCAGCCAAAAAAGCCTGATAATCGTCAATAAAGCTTTTTTGTAGGACTAAATCCTGAAGTGGATAGCCAGTTAAGAAAAGCTCTGGAAATAAGTGCAATCCCTTGAGGTTTCCCCCAAGAAAAGTTGAAGTGAGATATTTAAAAATAGCTTCAAAATCGCCTATTTCATGGTGAGTTTGGTGAAGATTTAATTGCATGAATGCTTCCATTGATCTAAATTTAAAAAAGATTTTACCTCTAAAATTTACCAATTTTTAGCAACGAAGAAAACCACAATAATGTGTCAAAATTTATGCATAAAACAGTAATGGCCCACAGTGTCTTAAAATTTCCTAAGGATCAATTATGTTAGGAGTTTTTTTTGTTATCATCGCAGGCCTTCTATGGGCAGTTGATACTCTCATTCGTTACCCGCTGCTCTTTAGTGGAATTTCTGCTGAGAGAATTGTTTTTACCGAACATCTATTTCTTGTAATGATATTTATTCCACTTTTAATTAGAGACCGCAAAGTACTCTGGCAAACGAAGATCTCTTCTGTATTTTATTTTATAGTTATCGGAGTATTTGGTTCGGCCATTGGCACACTTTGTTTCACCAAAGCGTTCACCATGATCAATCCTTCACTAGTTATTCTCCTTCAAAAACTTCAACCGATAGTTTCTTTTACCCTAGCTAGTTTTTTTCTTGGGGAGAAGATGAAAAAACCATTTTTGTGTTGGGCCGGAGTTGCCTTGTTGGGAGGATTATTAATTTCTTCACCAGATATACTTCCAGGACTTTCTAATTTTGATTTCAAAATGGGTTTTCTTTCACAAACCGCAATGATGGGTTATTTGTTAACGATGGTGGCCGTGGTCAGTTGGGGAGCTTCAACTGTTTTTGGTAAAAAGCTAACAGCACAAGGTCTAGATGAAGGCCATATTATGGGTGGGCGCTTTCTCTTTGGTTTCATTTTTATGGCATTCTATGCTTATGCAAATAAATCTCTAATGCACTTTGACTGGCAGGCTTTAGTTTGGGGAAAGATTCTTTTAATGGTATTATTATCAGGGCTCTTGGGAATGTATTTTTACTACAAAGGTTTAAAAACTATCTCGGCCAGAGTTTGTGCTATTGCTGAAATGTTTTTTCCCTTAAGTGCTGTGGCTATAAATTGGGTATTTTTGGGTGCAAAACTGACTCCTGTACAAATGATTGGAGCAGGATTATTAACATTAGGTTCAGCTGTCATTCAGCTTAAGCATTATTAAATAAAAAAAGGGATTTAAGTATGAGCAAAGTAGTATTGCCTACATCGATGGAAGGGAAGACTGTTCTGGTGGCCGGAGCTGCTGGATTTGTTCCTTCAACTCTATGTGAATTTTATTTAAACTTAGGTGCACATGTTATCGGGATAGATAATTTTATCACTGGATCAAGATCAAACATAGATCTGCTTTCAAGTTATAAAAATTTTGAATTTCATCAACACAATATTTACGAGCGTCTTCCAAACTTTAAAGACCAGAAGATCGATTATATTTTATCAATGGCAAGTCCAGCCTCTCCAATTGATTTCGCCATTATCCCAGTGGAAATCATGCGAGTGAATTCAGAAGGTACTCTAAAACTTCTTGAACTAGCTAAAGAAAAAAATGCTCGTTTTCTCGAAGCTTCAACATCTGAAGTTTACGGTGACCCGGAAATTCATCCTCAGAAAGAGGATTACGTAGGTCACGTCAATTGCATCGGCCCTCGTTCTTGTTATGATGAATCTAAACGTTTTGCAGAAGCTCTTACAATGAGTTTTCACCATAAATATAATGTCGACACTCGCATCGTTCGTATCTTTAATACTTACGGTCCTCGTATGCGACCAAATGATGGAAGAGTTATTCCTAATTTTATTACACAGGCTTTGAAAGGCGAAGACCTCACTGTTTACGGTGATGGAACTCAGACAAGATCGTATTGTTTTTCCACAGATCTGATAAACGCTATTCACAATGTACTTATGAGTAATGACCCGACACCATTTAATATCGGGAATCCTGACGAATACACAGTGAAAGAAACAGCTGAGCTCATTATTAAAATTTTAGGAAGTACTTCTAAAATTGTTTATCTTCCGCTTCCAAAAGATGACCCTAAAAGACGTCGTCCAGATCTTGGAAAACTTCAAGCAGTCTCGGATTATGTACCTCAAGTGACATTTGAAGATGGAATTAGACAAACTGCCGAATATTTCAAAAACTCTTTATAATTTATGAAAGTAGCTATCACTTGCGATTATTTACTAGAAAGAAACCACTACACTGAAGTCATAGAGTCTATTTGTGAACTTTTTCCAGAAGCGAGACTTTACTGTTTTGCCCATAGAGAAGGGATGATCTTAGGTCATATCGAACAACGAATGATTACCTCGACCTATTTAAGCAAGAAAGTAAAAACGGAGGATGAGTTTTATGCTCACTCTTACCAAATACCTTCTTTAGCTAAAAATATTTTTGTCTCTTGTGAATACGATCTCATTATCAATATCTCAAAAGGATTCTCGCAAGGAATCAAGAGATGCGATAAATCTAAAATCATTACCTATCTTTACGATTTTGGTTTTGAAAATAAAATTCGGAAAACTTTTGTCCAAAAATTTTTTCATTCTTTTGTTCTTTCATGGGTAAAAAAGACTTTAAAAAATACTGATATGGTTATGGTTTCAAGAGCAGATATCTTAGAAGACATCAAGTCCTTTCTTCCAAATGCAGAAGTGGTGCCACCACCATTTCGTGTTTCAGACTATTCGCTATTTCCAAAGACCATGTTCAAGCACCATTACTTTGCTATCGAGGCCACAGGTCTCTCATTAGAAGAAGCTCGCGAGCTGGCCGCTTGGATGACTGAGTGGGAATTGCAATTCCAGTTTATTGGCAACGACGAACATTTGAATTCTATGAAAACAGATTTTGAAACAAATAAATTTTTCGGTAACCGTTGCAGCGGGGAACATGCTCCAGTGCTTGCAGGTTCAAAAGCACTTATCAGTTTCAATAATCATGAATTTCCAAACTTGGCACTTGCGACTATGGCCACAGGTCGACCGGTTATTTTAGGGAATGAATTAAAAAAATGGATTCACGGCACTGGAGCTTACTTTGCGAGCTTTCACAAAGGTTCTATCAGAGCGATGATCGATGAGGTTATTGCCAATGAAGATGAACTTGACGGTCAGAAGATCAGAGCTCATGTCATGGAGTATCACGATATAAAATTTAAAGCTCATATTAAGCGAGTGCTTGACTCATACACTTAGTTTTGACTGCGCTCAATACAACTAAAAAGCTTATCCATATTCGTTCCTGTTGAATTTTGGAATGGACCGAAATGGTTATAGGCTTTACCTGCTAAAAAGTGAGGAGAAACACATCTCTGATCAGCTGGAAGCAATTTTCCAATAACTAAATTATTAGGGTGAGTAGCACTTGCAGTTGTAGTATTCACTTGAATGGAAAATGTTTGAATCAATTTATGAATTCCACAAAAAGCGTTAAAGCTTTGTAATGAACTTCCTGTAATTTTTATCATTTCAGCTTGAGTGCCTTTAGTGTTTACAAGGCAAGAAGCATTTTCGTTTTTATGAATTTCATTCCATGCTCGCAGGCAAGGTTGAATATTTCCAGAACTTGTAGGAGTAAATTGATACATTCCAATATTTAGTTTTGATTCTGCCGGCTGACTAGGGTCTTCGTAAAATTCAACAGAAGCGGGTTTTCTATATCCGGTAGGAGCGTATTTTTGGGCAACTCTGACGGAAGTTGCGCTATCTGCAGAACTTAAAGATTCAGTATAACCCAAACAAGAAAAAAATCGGCTCCAGGTATTCAAGAGTTCCGCTTTTGCTTTCATATCTCCAGCAATAACTTGATTGCGAAGAGAATTAACTTTTCCTGCATAACGATTGAGTTTATCGATTGTTGTCTGCGATGGTACATTTTTTAATGTTTTTCCAAGTGTTGCAGCAGTGACTGCACAAAGTGGGTGGCGAATAAGAGATGTTTGATAATAATTATTATCGTTATCACTTGTTCCGTAATAACTTCCAATCACTCCAACCATTGCGGGTGTATCTTTAAACATCATGGCAGCGTAGTAGCTGATTTGGTCTGAGAATAAATCATGAGACTTATCATCACTAAAACATTTATCGACATTATCAACATTGACGATGTTTCGTACGTCTGAGAGTGCAGACTGTTTTTGATATTGATCCACACTTGGACCTACTATTGCGGAAGTGTTTAAGTATTCTGTTGGATCGAGATCAGGTCCTAAATCAATTTTTGGTTTTGCCGTAGGTATTGGAGCAGGTGAATGAATTGGACTGGGAGTCGGTGCAGGTGTCGTATTTCCTCCTGTTCCTGTACTGGGCCTCTTAGACCCCATTGCCAGAGCTTCAAAAGTAAATGAGATAAGAATTATTGAGAGTAATATTGATTTTTTCATTCCTCTTTTTCGGAGGAATAGGGGCAATTTTGGAGGAATAATTAAGAACTTATTTAGTTAGGCAATGTTTGCCTCGATCGAGTCATTATGGTCTGTAAAATTTAGTACTTCTCTAATTTTTGTATCAAGAGAGCTCTTCGTAGTGGTAGATAGTGGTCATGATACAAACAAAGTCTAATTCATTTAAATCTCTAGCAGTTAGTCCCGAAATTCTTGATAATCTTGAGTCTTTGGGTTTTAGTTCAATGACACCAATCCAAGTGGAAGCACTTCCACTCATTTTAGATGGCAGCGATCTCATTGCTCAGGCAAAAACAGGTAGTGGAAAAACTGCGGCCTTTGGTCTGGGTATTTTGAATAAGCTAAATCTTGAAAACAAAAAATTGCAGTCATTGGTTCTTTGTCCAACTCGTGAACTAGCAGAGCAAGTGGCAGAAGAAATTCGACGCCTGGCTCGTTTTACGAAAAATTGTAAAGTGCTAGTGATTTGTGGTGGAGCTTCTGAATATCAACAAATTAATTCACTCGAACATGGAGTGCATATTGTTGTTGGGACTCCCGGACGTGTTTTAAAGTTTCTAAAAAAAGGTTCCATCAATCTAGATGGACTTGAAATTTTAGTTTTAGATGAAGCTGATCGTATGCTTGATATGGGCTTTCGTGATGAGATGGAGGCCATTGCCGCTTTCACTCCAAAAGTTAAACAAGCACTTCTTTTTTCAGCAACTTTTCCGGAAGAAATTGAAAGTCTAAGTGAAGTCTTTCAAAAAAATCCTTTGCGCGTTGTGGTTGATTCAAAACATGAAAAAGATATTATTCGCCAAATTTTTATAGAAGTAGATGAGCATCGACAAAAGACTGAAGCGCTTGCCAGAGTTCTTGGGCATTACAAACCAGAATCAACCGTGATTTTTTGTAAGACCAAACAAATTTGTGCTGATGTGGCGAAGTCTTTAGTACAACAAGGAATTTCGGCCTTAGCATTTCACGGCGATCTTGATCAAAATGAACGCACAGTGGTTCTGACAAAGTTTACTCATCACAGTTGTTTGGTTTTAGTGGCAACAGATGTGGCCGCTCGTGGTTTAGATATTAAAGATCTCGAAGCCGTTATCAATTTCGATCTGCCTACGGATGCAGAAGTTTATACTCACCGAATTGGAAGAACTGCCAGGGCCGGTAAAGAGGGATTCGCCTTTTCTTTTTTTGTTAAATCAGAACAAGAAAAACTCAATGAAATAGAAAATTATCAGGGTACTTCCAACGAATATATAAAAATAAATGAGCTTTCTAAGACAGCCCGCTTTGATCTTCTGGCTCCAATGAAAACGATGTATATAAACGGCGGTAAAAAAGACAAAATCCGTCCGGGAGATATTCTAGGCGCACTGGTCGGTGAGGCAGGAATAGATGCTACTCAAGTAGGAAATATTAATATTCTAAATAATCAAAGTTATGTGGCCATCGCTTCCAAACATATGGATCTGGCCATTTCGAAACTTAATGTCGGTAAAATAAAAGGACGCAAATTTCGCGTAGGGGAAGCATAAATGTTAAAAAATGAATTATTAGGAAAACACTCACATAATAATCGCGACAGCCGTGAAGGACAAGTTTTGCGCTATGTTCGTGAAGCTCGTAAACTTTCTCTAAAAGATGTGGCCGCTAAGTTGAACTTAAAAAGTTTGGACATCGATCATTTTGAAAATGGTCGCAAGTTTTATTCTCCTGAAGATGTCTCAAAATTTCTTGTTTGTTATAATTTCAGTGCGGATAACTTCAAAGATATAATGGGCTTAAAAGTTTTAAATAAACTTTTAGTAAATCATTTTCTTATGAAGCCTTAAGCATTCAAATCAGCATAGGATTTTAAATCGCTGTCAAGCACTCGTTTAATAAGATGAGAGCGATTTAGTTCCAGGTGGGATTTTAATCCCATCGCTCCTAGCATTTCAGCTACAACTTTAATTGTTTCATTGTGAAAGTTTTTTACACGTTCGCGTTTACTCCCGACATGAAGACCTTTCATCAGGGCGCCGTCTTGAGTGGCAATTCCAGTTGGGCATTGATTAGTATTGCATCTTAATGCCTGAATACATCCAAGTGCCAGAAGCATTGAGCGAGCAGCATAGGTGGCGTCGGCCCCCAAACAAAGTAGTCTGACAACATCAAAGGCCGTAGTTATTTTACCGGTTGAGACAACTTTTATTTTATCTTTGAGGCCGGCTGCTTTCAATTTATTAACCACATAAATAAGAGCATCTTTACCCGGTGTTCCCATATAATTGGTGAACTCTAAAGGAGCAGCACCCGTTCCACCTTCGGCCCCATCAACTGCAATATAATCAGGATAGAGTTTAAGTTTAAGCATACTGGCCACCAAGTCATCAAACTCGCGGTGGTATCCCAAACAAAGTTTAATTCCAATTGGTTTACCATTAGAAAGAAAGCGCAATTTTTGAATAAATTGCATCATTGAATCAGGGTCATGAAATGCACTGTGACCCGGTGGAGATAAAACATCTTTTCCCATTGGAACATTTCTTATAAGTGAAATTTCGTGTGAAACTTTTTTCGCCGGTAAAATTCCACCATGGCCGGGCTTTGCTCCTTGAGAGATTTTTAATTCAATCATTTTCACTTGTTCTTTGCTTGAATTGGTTTTAAAAAGTTCTGAATCAAAATGCCCGTCTGAATCACGGCATCCAAAATAACCAGTACCAATTTGCCAGATAATATCCCCACCAGGTTTTAAATGATAAGGAGATAATCCTCCTTCCCCGGTATTATGAGCGAAGCCACCATCTTTTGCTCCACCATTTAAGGCAAGTACTGCACTTTGTGAAAGCGCGCCGTAACTCATTGCCGATATATTAAAAATAGAGGCTGAATAGGGTTGAGTGCAAAGGTCACTTCCGATTGTTACGCGAAGGCCTTTGGGATCAACATGTGTAGGATAAATAGAATGAGTTAAGTATTCATATCCGTCGGCGTAAACATTTTGTTGAGTTCCGAAAGGAATAGAGTCGATTTGTTTCTTTGCTCTTTGATAGACAATCGATCTCTGCTCGCGACTAAAGGGTCTTCCATCAGTATTTGATTCGACAAAATATTGGTTAATCTCGGGACGGATCTCTTCAAATAAATAACGAAAATTACCTATGACGGGAAAGTTTTTTCGAATGGCCTGAGTGTCTTGAAAAACATCTCTTAAACCTATAAAGGCTACGGGGAGAGTTATTAATAATGACCAAAGTCCGGCTGGGAGAAAATAAGCAAAAATTGGAATGCTTAGTAAGATAAGAACCAATAAGCTAAAAAATATTTTCCGCATCAATATTCCTTGAGAGATTTTTAAATAGTTTATATAATAAAATCTTACTGCAATTTGCAATTTTGTGAAATAAGGACAATATGTGAATTTTTACAAGGCCTTTTTTCTAGAAAAAGAAATTAAAAGTCTCGATGGGTTAAGAGCGATGGCTTGCCTAATGGTCATTATTGCCCATTTAGTTGAAGTGCATGGAAGTGGATTAAATAGTTATTTGCAACAGGCCCTGGATCTTGGAAAAGAAGGTGTAGCATTCTTTTTTACAATTTCCGGATTTATCATTACATATCTATTACTGAGAGAAAAAAAATCTAAAGACACAATCAAGATTAAAAAGTTTGTCTTAAGAAGATCGATTAAAATTATTCCTGTTCTTTATTTGTTTTTAATTTTTCTGGTTATTTTAAATCAACTTAATTTTGTAAAAATTCATCCTGATAATTTTCTTTCTTCTTTTTTATTTTTTCGAAATTATTCCAATGCGCCTTATTCCGCGTTTACCGGTCATGTTTGGTCTCTGGCCGTTGAAGAACATTTTTATTTTTTCTGGCCCGCGATTATTTTATTTCTTAATAAGAAACATTTATTTTATTTTGCTATTTTTGTAATATTAATTTCCCCCTTAATTCGAGTGGGAACATTTTATTATTTCCCTGAACTACATATACGTCAGGATATTATGACTCATTGTCGAATCGATAGTTTTATGTTTGGAGCATTACTGGCCATGGCCTATTTTGAAGACAAGTTAAAATGGTTGAATTCAAAAATTAAGCATCCTGCTCTTACACTGTGGTGTTTAATAATTTTTTATTGCTTAATACATCCGACACTCAAAATGCATTCATTCAAGGGATA
>JACMPM010000076.1 GCA_014377485.1 Bacteriovorax sp.
AGCTGGTGAAGTGGCAAAGAACGTTGATAACGTTGTGTCGGTTAAAAACGATTTGATTGTGAAGTGAGCCAAACTTCTTTACTTGATTATTCCAGATTAAATTAGTTCACGGAATTAATCTCGCATTTATCTAATCAAGATTAACCGGAGGATATATGGTTAACAATTCCAATTCATCCGAAAAGAACCCAATTGATAAAACAAAACCTAAGCAGTAAGGGAAAAAAAATTTAGCAAAACAAATACGCACAGAAGATCCAAAAGACTTTCTCAATTATCTTGAGGAACAAACTAAAGATATGCCAGGTATGCTGTTTGCCATTTCTTCGAGTTGATTTTTAAGACATTAATTGAATTAGCATCCATATATTGGCAGCGGTAACCAGAAAGCAAATTATCCAACCTATACATTGTAAATACTTTGTATTGACCCATTCTTTCATAATCTTTTTGTTTCCTGTGAAATACATCAAAGGGACAATGGCAAAAGGAAGTTGAAGGCTCAATACTACTTGAGAATAAATTAACATTTTCCCGATCGAATGTTCACCTAAAATACTAACCCCAACATAAGCCGGTATTAGAGCAAGCGTGCGAGTAATCATTCTTCGTTGCCAGCAAGGGATTTTTAATTTTAAAAATCCTTCTAAAATTACCTGGCCTGCAATTGTTCCTGTGATAGTGGAACTTTGTCCGGCCGCAAAAAGTGCTAATGCAAAAAAAGTTCCGGCCAGACCAGCTCCAAGAAGTGGAGTCAATAATTTATGTGCATCTTGAATTTCAACAATATTGTGGTAACCCTGTTTGTAAAAAACGGCAGCGGCAACAATTAATATTGCAGCATTGATAAAAAATGCGAGCGAAAGTGAAAGTGCGTTATCAAACAAACTCATATGATAAAGCTTTTTCTTGGCAATATTTGTATTTTCAGTCCTGCGTGTCAGGATAAGTGAAGAGTGCAAATAAAGATTATGAGGCATTACCGTCGCACCAAGTATTCCAATAGCAATCACCCATGCTTCTTTATTTCCAATAATATTTAAACTTGGTATAAATCCACTACCCACTTCTACCCAATTTGGATGGCTTAAATAAATTTCAAAAAAATAACATAAACCAATAGTTGCCACTAAACCCAAAACGATCGCCTCAAGTCTTCTTACGCCTTTGCCTTGAAGTCCTAAAACTACTAATGTATCAACTGCAGTCCAAATTATCGCCGATGAAATTTTTATTTTAAATAATAATTGCAAAGCTAATGCAGTTCCTAAAACCTCGGCCACATCACAAGCAATGATTGCTATTTCAGCTAAAAACCAGAAAAAATAATTAACTTTTTGGGGAAGATTTTCTCTGCATATTACCGCAAGATCTTTGCCTGTCCCAAGACCAAGTTTAATACATTGTGCTTGAAGAAAAATAGCAAAAATATTTGAAATAAAAATAACGAATAAAAGCTGATATCCAAACTGTGAACCGGCCTGAATATCAGTGGCCCAATTACCGGGATCCATATAACCAACAGAGACCATTAAACCTATTCCGGCAGTGGCCAAATAGCGTTTCCAAGCTGATTTGTACGGATCTACATAAACTGTGCCTTCGACTTCTGATGGACAAAACGGAGCTGTAGCAATTTTTGGTAATTTATATAATTTCATTTCAATAAATATAAACTCAAATAGGCAATTCGTGCAAAGCTTTTTACGTTAACAGATGAAAGCCATATTAAGGCTTTCATCTGTAAATATCAAACTAAGATTCCAGCATACTTCTTAACATCCACGCTGCTTTTTCGTGAACTCGGAGTCTTTGAACTATTAAATCAATTGTTGGCTCATCATGAGATTCATTGAGCATTAAAAAAAGACCACGTCCTGTTCTGACCACAGCTTCATGGCCTTGTACTAATTCGGCAATCATTTGCATTGCGTTTAAATTAGCTAAGTTTTCTTTTATTGAAGTAAGTTTCAAAAATTCTTGATAACTAGCAGGAGCTTTTTCACCTAGCGATCGAATTCTTTCAGCAATATCATCTACAGCAATGGCCAATTCATTATATTGACCTTCAAACATAACATGTAATGTTGGAAACATTGGACCTGTTACGTTCCAATGAAAATTATGGGTTTTGAGGTAAAGTGTATAAGTATCGGCTAAAAAATGAGAAAGACCTTTAGAGATTTCTTCGCGTTGCTTTTCACTTATTCCGATGTCGATTTTTGCTTTCATTTCAACTCCTTAAATTATATTAAAAAAAATAATATCATTCGTAAAACTTTGACTCAAGATTAATATTTTAATTTATTATTTGAAAACGACAATTACTCTAGACTTAAGAATATCCAAGACGTTTTAGTTTATAAAAGTTGAATACAGATAAACTTATATAAAAAAATTCCTTATTAATCCGAATATTTTAATCATCTTTATTTTACCTATTTACTATCAATTTCTATCGGTAAGTATTTTTTGATGTTAGATGCTCGTTTTCTTTATGGAATGGAAGATATGCTTGGAGAATCGATAGATATAAATTTGCGACAGGCTGGAACTTAGAAACTAAGAATAAGTCTTAATTCGTGACCTGTGAGAACTCGTTTCACTTTTTGAAAATCATCAGTGATCCCCATTAGAAAACCTCCCCCACCTGCTCCACACAACTTAAAAGAATAATCATTAGAGGTAAGTCCAGCACTCCATAGATCGCGATAAAGTTTTGGAATCATCGGAGAAAAATGCTCATGTTGAAAAGCCGAAAGCAATTTAAAATTCTTTAATAATAAATCAATATTTACATCCAAAAAATTATCAATACAGTGATTAGTGATGGGAGTTAAAACATCTTCACAAAGATTGAAGTAGCTTTCATTTCTTGATTTTTCTAAAAATAAATTTACAAGTGGTTCAGTCTTTCTTGATCGTTTGGTGTTTAAAAGAAAAATACCACCTTTGCCCTTTGAAAATTTAGGAATAGAAACGGGCCCGAGTTCATTTTTATTTTTGATCAAGATCGGTGAATTTAAGTAACTAATCAAAGGATCTACTCCAGAGCTAGATCCGTGAAAATGAGACTCCAATTGTGAGAAAATATTTTTTAACCGCTTTATATCCAGAATTGAATGATTCTCTTGTTCGTACCGGGCGAAGATCGCTGCCACAAGTGCACCTGAACTTCCAACACCAAAACCTTGGGGAATAGTCGAATCAAAAAAAAGTCCTTGAGAAATATCAAATTCAAATGATGATAAATCAAATTGAAAATTAAGCTGACTAGAATCCATGAGTTGTTTTAAATAAAGCGAGAAGGCCTTCAACTCCGGATCAATGACGGAAGTATTATCTCTTCTAAAAGTAAGCTTACCTTCAAAAAGAGAGTAAGGAATTAAAAGTGCCATAGAGTTTTGAATAACACTGTATTCGCCGAAGAGAATAATTTTTGAATAAAATTTTTTATCGCTATTTATCTGAGTCACTTAACACTTCTCCACTACACTCACGGGGCCCGGACCAACTTCATCATGAATCCATTTAATGCCAACAAGCTTTTCTGATAACTCAGCTTCGATCCAAGAACGCACAGTTGCTTTATAAGATTGGGGATAAAGAAGATGAATATTAGGGCCGGCATCAATAGTAAAGCAAACTGGAATATTTTTTTCTAGGCGAAATTTCTTTACCTGTTCTATTAACCATAAACTCTCAGGCCGCAAAAGAATATATGAAGGTATAGATGTCATCATAAGAGCATGAAGTGTTAAGGCCTCTTCTTCCACAATTTCTGTAAAACTATTAAGGTCCCCTGACTTCAATGCCGCTATAAGTTTTATTAAATTATTTTTAGCACGAAGAAATCTCTGATCTTTAAAAGGATGATTTTCCATTAAACCGTGACCCGCTCGACTTGAGACTGACTTCTCTCCATCGTCTACAATTAGAATTGAATCGCAGTAATCTTTGAACACATCATGAGCCTCGCTAAATTGACTTGCAAATAGGTTTGAGCTCGAAGGTATGGCCGAACTCTCCCCCCAAGACGCAAGACCCGGGTAAACGGAGCGGGAAGCTGAGCCAGAGGCAATTCTTGAGAGTTCAGAAACATTCTTAAAAAATTCTTTCGTTTCAAATTTTTTACCAGTTATAAATTCATCAACTGACAAGAGCGACAAACAAAGTGCACTCATGGATGAAGCTGAAGAAGCAATTCCAGAAGAATGAGGAAAAGTATTACTGGAATGTATTTCTAAATGGTAATTGGCCAGCCAAGGAAAGCGAATTTGTTGAGTGAGTAAAAATTTTGAAATTTTGTCCTGAAATTTAGGATTCTCCATCCCCTCAAACAAAAAACGGATCGTTCCAACTGAACTTTTTGTGACACTCATTGAAAGTGTTGTCACCGAGTGCTTCAGCGTAAAACTGATTGAAGGATTCTCGGGCATTTGATTGCCAAACTTTCCCCAGTATTTTACCAGGGCAATATTTGAAGGAGATGTCCATTGGGTAGTAAATTCAGTGCCCATGATTAATGGATCAAGTGGTTTGAGAATCCCATCTTTACTGAATCTTTCGAGATCGCAACAGCAGGTTCTGAAATTAAATCATCGTAGCTATAAACGACATCGAGACCTTTTCCTGAAAAATAGGATTTTACAGAATTTAAGTCTTCTTCGGTTGCCACCATGATGAAATCTCCTCCCCATGCTCCAAGAGATTTAATGGCCCCTTTGAAATCAGAAAACAATTGCTCTTTCACCGGAACCAAATCAAGTGCCTCACCAATAATTTGTTCGTGAGCAATCATTGCAGTTTGAAATTGTTTAAGGGTCTGAGCATTTAAAAACTCTGTAGTGAGTTCTGTAATTTGGGAAATTTTAGCAGCAGTAAACGGACGTTTTTTTGTATAGTCCGCAACTGCTTCACGAGAGTTTTGTTTTTTACCAAGATAGATGAAGTAAATGTTTTCTCTAAAACTCGGGTGGAAATAAATTGGAGACCAATTTGGGCCACTCGTGATTTTTTTATAGGCTATAGGCCCGTCAGATTGAGCGCAGGCGATATCGTACCCAGAGCCCCCAAGAGTTTTAAAAAGAAGTTCAAAAGGGGAAATATAGGCCCACTGTGCGATATTATAAATGAGAGAAGAACTGCTACCCAGTCCCCAAGAAAGAGGAAATCCAAGATGAGTCTCAATTTTAACATCGACATCATCTCTTAAGAAATGAGAATTTTGTTTGCGTACTTGTTGAAGAATTTTTTGAAGAAAAAGTGCTTCTTCAGATGGATGTTCATCAAGGCATTTAAAATGCCAAAATTCAAATTTACTGTCAAACCAGCAATTTCCTTTTACATCAAAAGATTTCCAACTAAGAGTTGGCGAAAATGAGGGAGTGTATTTAACCGATAATGACTGCCCAACTTTTGTAGGAAGTGCTAACGAGAGCGCACCGTCTAATACAAAATACTCTCCGGAAAGAAGAAGTTTTCCATGACCAAAAAAATATTGGTTCTTTTCAGGACAGGCTTTTTTTAAGTCACTATTGATCTGATTTAAATTAATTTCGTTCATTATACGTAGTTCCTTAAATCAGAGACATACTCTCTGACCGATTTAAATGAAATAACTTCGTTTTCAAAATATTTTTTCGCTTCTTCGTTTTCTTTATCTGTCGTTTCAAGATGATTTAGTATATTCATCAAGTGCATTTTCATATGCCCTTTTTGAATGCCCGAAGTGATGAGAGATCTCACTGCTGCAAAGTTTTGGGCCAGTCCAATAGAGGCCACAATCTTCATCAAATCAGAAGCCCCTGGTCGCCCAAGCATATCTAGTGAGAGCCTTGATAATGGATGAAGTGAAGTAAGTCCTCCAACTGTTCCGATTGCCAGTGGGATTTCCAGGCTAAATCGAAATTTACCATTAGAAATTACGACGTCACTGAGTCCACGGTATTGTCCGTCTCTAGCAGCATACGCATGCCCGCAGGCTTCAACGGATCGGTAATCATTTCCAGTGGCCACGACTACGGCATCGATCCCGTTAAAAATTCCTTTATTATGCGTTGTCGCACGAGTGACATCAATTTTAGAAATGCGAATAGCGCGAGCAAATTTCTCTGCAAATTCTTCGCCTGACATTCCCAAACTTGGGTCATTCAATTCTGCGATATCGCATTCTACATAAGTTTTGACTCGGCAATTAGGAGTGTAGTTAGAAAGTATTGCCATGATGATCTGTAGTTCTTTTTCTTCATCATTAAAACTCTCAGTGGTCGTAATGATTTCCTTAAATTTTTTTCCGATTACTTCAAGAATCGAATTAATAAAATTTGCCCCCATAGCGTCGCAAGTTTCAAACTCTGCTAGGAGTTGATAGTAACCTGGTTCATCCAGAGTTCTATCAACCAGATCGAGTGAGAGCATTCCTCCCCCGCGTTTTTCCATATTATCAGTCAGAGATTTAGTGCAAGCGATAAGTTCATCTTTAATTTCATTAAAGAGTTCATATAATTTTGAGCTATTTCCATTCCAAATAAAATGAACCTGACCAATTTTGGTAGTCGAAATCACTTCCGCATGGAAGCCTCCACGAGTAAGCCAAAAATTAGCCGAGCGTGCAGAAGCTGCGACAACAGAGCTTTCTTCGATAACCATGGGAACACAAAAAAGTTCATTGTTAATTAAAACATTGGGTACAACACCAAGTGGAAAAATAAAATTGGTAAGTGTGTTTTCACTGAATTCATCGATCGTTTTTTGAACGGCCTCATCTTCATGCCAGTATTTTTTAAATTGCGTGCGAGCAGCATCTGAATCAGAAAAATAATTTTTTACAACTAAGTCGATTTTTTCAAACTTAGAAAGCTTTGAAAATCCTGTTAGTGGTTTATTCATAAAGACCTCTCTTCCTTAGCAATTAAAAATGCATTTGCCATTTTAAGCCCATTAATTTGCCCCATAGTAAATAGACGTAGCTCTTCATAATTTTCTGCATGGTTGAGAAAATTCTTTGCTTGTCCAATAACTGAAGGAAAATTAAGATTCTCGCGAAGATAAAATCCATCGAGAATATTATCAACGCCGCCTGAAATTATTATTTGTTTTTGATTATAATTTGAATTTGTCTTAATAAGAGAGTTCAAAAATTGCACCATTTCAAAAGCGGTATGTCCTACTTTAGAGAAAGCTGCATTACTTTCTGTAGTGTTTCCTCTTATCTGCTCTAGCTTAGAGAAATTAGTGCCGCCAAAGGCCGCTAATTCAATGGCGACTATAGGCAAATCGAGAAGAGCTTTAAGACTTTTTGGCCCGAGACCCTGTCCAACTTCTTTCACGATTAATTTTGTATTTATTAAGCTACAAAGTTTTGTCAGCGTTTGAATCGGACTATACTTCAATCGATCGCCTTCTAGTTGAAACCATTCTTGAAGCGGATTGATATGAACAATTAATCCATCTGCATCGAGACGTTGGATCAGGTCCGTTATTTGATGATGATTATTTCCAGCAAGTAATTGCTCGATTTGAGCAATACCAAGATTGGCGTAAAGAGGGAGATCAGATCCTATGATTGGACGAAGATTAAAATCAGGAAAATAAGTATCAGAATCAAGAAGCACACGACACGATCCCAACCCCATTCCCAATCCGAACTCTCGGCAAACGCGCGCAAGATTCTGATTGATATGTTTTGCCGGACCAACTCCACCTGTCATGCTGGAAACCCAAAGAGGCGCTAATATTCTCTTACCCAAAAAATTGAGTGAAATATCAGAATCCTCAGATGGGTGGGCCGCAAAAAGTGGTTCATAATAGAAGCGTTGATCCACTTCCATCTTATTGGTCTGTGCTTTAAGGGCCAGCTCAATATGATCCAATTTTCTAGACTCTTGTTTTTTTTCGGGCATATAGTCCTTTTTATCACGAAAAGTATTCAATCGTCATGTCTTTTAAAGCAATTATCTAGCTGGAATCACTTCATAACCTTCTAGAATTATTCAGAAATGACCAGGACGAACTCTCTTTTAAAGTCGGTAATAGCACTTAGCAGCTCTCTGGGAGACCCCAAACAAAGCTCCTCTGTTTCACTATTTAAATCCATAGCTACAAAAATCTTTTTTGAAGTTGTATTGCTGCTCCAGCATTCCACTAATTCTTCTAAAACTCGCTTCATGCGATAAGGGGTGTCCATTAGAATACTGGTGTGTTTTTGAACGAGCATTTTTTTTAGCACAATATTTCTCTCAGTCGCTTCAAGTGGTAAAAATCCTTCAAACCAAAATTTTTTATGAGAAAAACCAGAGAGCGCTAAGGCCAGAACAACCGAATTACAAAATGGAGTGGACGTCACTTTGATATGATTTTGGTGACACATTTTTACTAATTCTACTCCGGGATCATAAAAGGCCGGAAGGCCCCCATCGCTCATTAAAAAAACATTTTTTCCCGATTGTAGAGAGCTCAATAATTCACGCGCCACCGTGCCGGCCGTGTGTTCGTTATAGAGAACAAAATGATCTACTGTTTCGCGAGGGAGTTTAAATTGCAACCAACGACGTCGACCAGGTTTTAAATCTTCAATGACAAAAATAGAATTTAAGCTGTCTTCGAGTGCTGCAGACGTCAGTAATCTAGCGGCCACAGGCTCGAGCTCTCCTCCTTCAGATAGAGGAGTAGGAATTAGGGTAAGGGTTCCACTGTTTTTCATGGGATGAACCTACCAAAAAGTAGCTGGAACATATAGTGGTTTCAAGAGACTGTGAAAAAAACATCCCTATATATTGCCTATACGTTAAAGGCAATTGCCGGTAAAATCTAAAATGGAAAAAATTAGCACTTTTAAATATCTATTTCTCAATTTATTAAAATTAATTCTTTTTATACCTCTACTATATAATTGCAGCCTATCAGCTAAAGAGTTAAATATTGAGACTATTGATATTTTTCCATTCGGACATATGGGGCCAG
>JACMPM010000077.1 GCA_014377485.1 Bacteriovorax sp.
AGATAAACTTCTTCTGGCTTCCATTCTTCAGGACATCAGTTTAAATAACGATGAAATGATTAAGATTCGATCACTCAATGATCCAAACTTAAAAATGTTTTCAGAAGAAGAACAATTAGATTTTAGGAATCATCCACATAAAGCAGCCCAGCTCTCAACTTTCTTTAGTGGATTTTCCGATGTCGATTTTATTTTAATTGAACAACATGAACACCCTACTGGGGATGGTTTTCCTAAAGGCATGAATTCCTCGGGGCTCACTACAATCTCATGCATTTTTATTCTTGCCAGTAATTTTGTCTCCAGAATTGCAGAAACTAAAAAAACGGCAACGACCTATAAAGAAATTATTGGTAACATGAAGCGTATTTATAATACGGGTAACTTTAAGGATCCATTAAAAGCACTTGAAAAATCTATCAAAAATTCCTAAGTCTAATTTAGAGGCTGATTGTTTCTAATGTCTCAATAATTTTTTTGTAAGTACTTTTTTTGAACTTTTCAATAAGAGCTGGAATGATTTTTTTCATATCAATTTGATAATTAGGATCGTTGTCTTTGCCTTTCATATACTCTTCAACAAAAGCTTCCGAGATAATAACTATTTTTGAAAGAGGAGAGATATCATCTTTAAAATCGATTGCAAATCCTACACCATTAGTCATTCCGTGATGCTGCTTAATGAGAAGATCTGCTCCCATGGGTGATCTGCGGTATGTAATGATAAGTTCTGCGGCCATCCGAGCGTGATTCAAGACTATTTCTTTCTCTTTTTCGGATAACTCATCACTAAAGAGTAAATCTTCTTCATATTTCAGTGTCGGGTGTTTTAAGTAGATTGGTGCCAGCATAATATCGTGAAAAAATAGTACAAAATTTATTTTTTCAAGATGGCTTTCCCCTCCCCAGGAAACTTTTTTTACAATATGAGTGGAAATAAACGACGCTAAGATTGAGTGTGTGTAAATATACCCATTTTTGTTGCTGTTTAATAATTGCAACAATGAGCGAAGCCCCGGAGTTTCTTTACTAATCTCTTCCATCACTTTCGTGCACGCATTTGCGATATTCATAACTTCTTGAGTAGCTTCTGGTGATTGGCAGAAATCAGAGGCCACAAATTCAAATCCCTCTTCGAGTGCAGCTGATTTTTCAACAATTCCTAAATGCTCGGTGCTTTTAATAAAATCACAAAGAATTGTTGAGATCTGATTAATGACTAATAAGCGATCAATTTTATTCACGTAAAGATTGGTAATTCCTTCTGAGGAAAACTTCTTGAGTATTTCAGCAGTATTGCTTCCTTTTTTGGCGATCATTGCGTAATTAGATTCATCATTGCTTTTTTTAATATATAAAAAGATCTGGCAAGGAGCAACTCTCAAGCGCATTAGAAATTTTGTATCCACAGAATAGTACTCAGGGACATTAAGAGCGGCCATTGATTTAGAAGTGACACCTAAAAGATCAGCGCAAGAGCGCAATAAGTTTTTTAAATGATATGAACTTTGGACAACAATTATATTAGGGATTTCTTTAGCCGGATTTCCAATGACTACCAGAGGCGTAGACAAATTATTTTTCTTTAAAAATTCGTAGAGAATGAGTGCAGAGTCCTGGCCATTAATCATATTCATCGTGATGACTAAATCGTATTTCTCTCCCGCTTCAATTAACTCTTGAGCCTTTTGAGTGGTAAAAACCAATGCCACTTCAGTTCCTAAATAAACTTCAAGATTTATCACGTAAAGCTGATTTAAAATTTCATTATCTGAAACGACTAAGGTCTTACTCATTTTTCGTCCTGATTAGCATATGAGAAAAATTTTAACATTTTTTTAAAAACTATTTTAAATATTATTGCTTCCATATTACTCTTGATAGAGTACTTATTCCTCTACTAAAATAGTAATCCATTATGAAATTTAAAACTCCTCTAATTTCCGGTTTTTTTATCAAACGCTATAAACGATTTTTCGCTGATATCCAGGTTGATAATGAGATAGTCATAGCCCATACTGCTAATACTGGCTCAATGAAGAATTGCCTTGGTGAGAACTGGCCGGCACTATTAAGTTTTCACGACTCTCCGACTAGAAAGCTAAAGTATAGTTTTGAAATGATTTTTAACGGTAAGACTTGGATAGGAATTAATACCAGCTTAACTAATGGGCTGGCCATTGAGGCTATCAAAAATGGAACAATCAAGGAGCTTCAAGGTTATAATGATCTTAAACCAGAAGCAAAAATTGGTCAGAGTCGCATTGATATTCTCCTCTCAAATAATGGAAATGATCAGTGTTATGTCGAAGTTAAAAATGTCACCCTGATCAATGATGAAGACCATTGTCTATTTCCCGATTCAGTCACAGAAAGGGGACAAAAACATTTAAGAGAGCTGATGGATTTAAGAGAAAAAGGCATTAGGACTGTTATGCTTTTTATTGTTCAACGAGAAGATTGCTCCTCATTTAAAATAGATAATTCCATTGACCTTGTTTACTGTCGTCTATTGAAAGAGGCTATTAGTCAAGGGGTCGAAGTTTTAGTTTATCAATGTAAACTAACTCCACTAGAAATAATCGTTCATAAAAAATTAGAGATTATATGATTCATGTTAAAAATCTTTCTAAAACTTTTACAGTTAATGAAAAAGAGCCAGGCTTAAAAGCATCTCTTAAATCTCTTTTTAAAAGAAAAATGGTAACCAAATACGCACTCAACAATATTAGTTTTAACGTACGTGAGGGTGAGATTGTAGGGCTAATCGGGGCCAACGGTGCCGGTAAAACAACTCTTAGTAAAATCCTCTCCGGCATTATTCATTCCAGCAGCGGAGAGATATCTGTCCTCGGCAGTGATCCCTGGAAAAGAGAAATTAGTTTCCGAAAAAAAATGTCACTTATCATGGGACAAAAAGCGTCTTTGTGGTGGGACCTTCCGGCACTGGACTGTTATTTACTTTTAAAAGAAATTTATCAAATTGAAGACGCTGATTATCATACTCGCTTAAATTTTTTAGCAGAAACTTTGGGAATCAAGGATCAGCTGAAAGTTCAAATCC
The DNA here is from genome assembly GCA_014377485.1 of Bacteriovorax sp. GTDB lineage: Bacteria > Bdellovibrionota > Bacteriovoracia > Bacteriovoracales > Bacteriovoracaceae > Bacteriovorax. Next base: position 3,065 of record JACMPM010000077.1, read on the forward strand.
GTCGCCTAAGTTTAGGTGAGCGTATGAAAGTGGAATTGATTGCGGCCCTGCTCCACAATCCTCAAGTTGTTTTTTTAGATGAGCCGACTATCGGATTGGATTTAACGGCTCAAAAAGCAGTGAGGCAGTTTCTTTTGGATTATCGTCAAAAATACAATCCCTGCATGATCCTCACTTCTCATTATATGGAAGATATAGAAACGTTATGTGAGAGAATTATTATTTTAAAAGAAGGTTCAATTGTTTATGACGGGCCACTTAAAGATATCATTTCCAAATACGCCAATGAAAAACAAATTATTTTGACCTTGGTCAATGGCGAAATATTAAAAGAAAGAGTGGCACGCGACGGCATTAGTGAACGAATCACCTCACTTTTAAAACTTCACGATGTGCTTGACTTGAGCGTCACTGAAATTGAAATTTCAGAAATCATTGAGAAGTTATTGCGCAAAGGAGTAGATGCGTGAAACTTTTCAAAGCCGTTTTTCAAATGGAAATGCGAAATATTCTCGCCTATCGTTTTTCCTTTTGGGTTAATTTTTTTGGAACGACATTCGGTCAGTTAGGTTTGTCCTATTTTTTATGGTCATCTATTTTTGGTGGGAATAAAAATGCAATTATTGGAGGAATGAGTTTTCAGATGATGATTCTCTATTCTTTTTTAGCTCCAATGACTTTGAAGACAATACAGGGATTGCAGCTTTTAAATATTAACCAGGACATCTTTGATGGCGGCTTAAATAAATATATTATTTATCCCCTTTCTTATTTTCAATTTAAATGGATTCAGCAAATCACTCATACACTAAGCCATCTTTTCCAGCTTTTTTCAGGCCTTGCATTCTTTGCTATTTTTATCGGAATGCCGACCGAATATAAATTTCATTCATTGAATATTTTTTGTTTTGTGATCAATCTTGTCATTGCTTCCACTCTCTTTTTTGCAATGGAAGCCATAATGGAAATGACTGCATTTTGGGCCGATAATGTCTGGTCTTTGTCTGTCCTCTTAAGATTTATCATAATGCTTTTGAGCGGAGCCTGGCTCTCATTAAGCTTGTTTCCAGAGTGGTCACAGGGACTATTTTATTATCTTCCGTTTAAAGGAATGGTTTACTCCCCCGTGAAAATTTTAATGGGAAATATGGACTATGGAGAATGGGCTCAGTCCCAAATCATGATGTTGGTTTGGCTTTGCCTTATATCATTGGTCACAAGAAAAGTCTGGCTCGCAGGAAATCTTCGTTACACAGGTGTGGGGATTTAAAGCATGAAAAGATACGCCATACTCTATCTACATTTTTTAAGATTATCCTTTACTCGTGCTCTACAATTTAGATTGGATTTTTCTTTTCGCATAGTAATGGATTTTATTTTTTATGCGGTCAATATTATTTTTTTTAAAATTATCTATCTCCACACGCCTCTCCTGGCCGGTATGACTGAAGACCAAATGATGATCTTTGTGGCCAGCTATCTTTTTCTGGATTCATTAGTAATGACTTTTTTAGCTAATAATATTTGGATGCTCCCTGTTTATATCAACAAAGGCGATCTTGATTATTATTTAGTAAGACCTGTTTCTTCACTCTTTTTTCTCTCTCTCAGAGATATTGCAGCCAACTCGATCATCAATATGATTGGTGCTTTCTCCATACTTGTCTGGAGCTTTAAAAACTACAATGAATCTTTCACTCTTTTTCATATGGTCATTTATGTATTATTTATTTTGAACGGTTTAGGTCTCTACTACTTAGTTCGAATGATGTTTGTTATTCCAGTTTTCTGGACACATAGTTCAAGGGGTTTTGACGAGCTATTTTACGGAGTTTCGCAATTCATGGAGCGCCCAATAGATCTCTTTAGAGGTCAATTTAAACGGTTTCTAACTACCATCGTGCCCTTTGGCCTGATCGTTTCATTTCCGGTTAAAATGCTTTTTTCGATTAACATATATGAAGCGAAATATCTTATGATTCATATGATTTTAGTGACAATTGTTTTTACTGTAATTTTTAGATGGTGTTGGAATTTAGGATTGAAAAATTACTCTTCAGCTTCTTCGTAAAAGTAAAAATTAATTGAAGGCCGATTTCCACAAATCGGCCTTCAATTAAAAAGTTAATTCTAAGCTGCTTTCTTGTCTTTGTTCTGACCAATAGCTACTACGTTTGTAGTTGTTGCTGTTGTTGAATTTCGATCTTTCGATCCTTCCATTAGCTTAAGATGATTTTGAGCTTTTTTCTCTTTCGTCGTTAACTTCTTACCGTGCTTATTCTTACTGTCGTTCTTATCTCCCATGAGACTACCTCCCTCGTATAACTTGCTTCATTCTTTGTATTAAATGTATCGGCTCTCTTATGATAATACTTTAGTCTTTTTATCGGTTAATTAACGATTGCCGTGGGACTAAACCTCTGAAAAAATACAATTAATGAAAAAGTCTAATTCCAGCATTTCGACCAATATTTTTGGCTTAGGCCTGAGAAGTCCACACTACAGCTACTTAGAAGCCCGTCCATCGACTACAGCTGGTTGGTTTGAAGTCATTAGCGAAAACTATTTTCGAACTAGAGGACGCCCTCGCAGGATCCTGGATGCCTTAAGAGCTGACTATCCAATTTCTTGTCATGGAGTTTCTCTCTCAATTGCATCTTATGAAGATTTTGATTGGAAGTATCTTGAAGACTTAAAAAAATTTTACAATGAAATACAACCTTTTCAAGTTTCTGATCATCTTTGTTTTACCGGTTTGAAAAATAATAATCTTCACAATCTTTTGCCAGTGGCCTTCACTAGAGAGAATTTAATTCACTTAAGCGAGAGAATAGATATTGTTCAAAATTATTTAGGAAGAAAACTGGCCTTTGAAAATCTCTCTGCCTATTTTGACTATAAACATTCCACCCTGTCGGAATGGGAATTTATCAGCGAGCTCGCTAAGATCACTGACTGTGATCTACTTTTAGATTTAAATAATATTTTTGTGAATTCTTATAATCACCAATTCAATCCTGATGAATTCATTAATGCCATCCCCATCGATCGTGTTAAAGAGATTCACCTCGCGGGCTTTAGCGAACGCGATGGTTTTTATTTTGATACACACTCCAATCCTCTTTATCCTGAATTGCTGGATCTTTATAAAAAAGTCTTAAGTAGAAAAAAAGATATACCTACTTTATTTGAGTGGGATGAAGATATTCCAAGTTTTGAAATTCTAGAAACTCAAATTATAGAACTTAGAACTATCTGGAAAAACTATCCATGAAACAAAAAGATTTTAACCAGAAATTTGTAGGCCTGGTGAGAACTCCAAATTCTGTCGCTCAAGTCGAATTGATAGACCTTATCATTGATGGACCAAAACTAAGTGGTGCCAGGGCCCTGGAGGTTTATCAGGAAGATTATTCATCGAGACTTACTGAAGCGCTAAAAAATACTTACCGGGCTATAAATAATCTTATTGGCGACGAAGATTTTTTAAGCCTTTCTTTGGACTACATCAAAATTGTCCCCTCATATTCATCTGATTTGGATGACTACGGTAATCTATTCAGCAAGTTTTTAACGACTCATACTTTGAGTGATGATTATCTTTTTTTATCAGAACTTGCTGATTTTGAATGGAACCATCGTCTGGTCTTTCATTTGGAACAAGAATTTGGTTTGGATAGTCTCGCACTTATTAGTTTGATCAAAGACGAGGATTTAAAAGTTCAATTGGTGGATTCTGCCAGAGTACTAAATTATCATTACCTAATATCTGATCTCTATGCTCTCAAAGATAGCAATTCCCAGGAAGAACATGAGTTTGATTTTCAAATCCCACAATCACTGTTAATGATTAAAAATGATCTCGTTGTAAAAACTCATGTCTTGTCAAAAAACCAATGGGAAATAATGAACTACTTACTTGGTTCAAACTCACTGACGGATCTCTTCTTAAATGTCCCGGCAAGCGTGACGCCTGAAGAAATCCAATCACTCTTTCAAATCTTAGGATCTGATCGTTTGCTCAAAAGAATAATCTAAGCGCTCTTTTTCCAGGCTTTATTTGTTTCAAATTCCTCTAAACTATTAGCAAAATAAATTTTAGTTTTTTCAACTAACGGAGCAAAAATACTTTTTAATTCTGTTTCGTGTCCAAAAGGAACCAAGTCTTCATATCGTGCAAAAATACAAAACTCTTCATCAGAGCTTCTTTTAGCATTATTCATGTTCCCATAAAAATTGAGTATACGTGCTTCAAGTTTAAAAAGCATATAGTCAGCGGCTAAAATATTCTGATGTTCATCTAATTTTTTAAAGGCATCTTCGACCTTCATTGAACCGACTTTTTTATACTGATTAACCGGTATTTTTAACTCAAGAATCGTTGAGTTCTTAATTTTATTAAGAAAGTTTTTGTCTTTAATTTTAAAAATAAATCCTACTTCGGAAAGTTGATGAATCTGCACCTTATCTCCATATTCATTCACATCATTATCAAGTTTAAAAACCACTGGTATATTCGCATTCAATCTAAATGATCTTAAAGTGTAGTGCTCAAGAAGAATTTTTCTCATAACGAATTGAGAATAAAGTTCATTATCAAGCCATTTCATAGAAGTCAGTGTGTAATAAGGCCCTTGTTCACTGTCAAATGAAAATAGAATTTCATCTTTTCTTTCAAACCATGTTAAGCGCAAACGACTATCAAGATACGATTCATAAAGAGAGTAGAGATCACTCTTCATAACTTTAATTTTATTACACAACCAAACAGGTTTAGCTTTTAATTCTTGAAGAGTTTGATTAAGTCTCATCAAATGAAAATTATTATTAAAATTTTTGTAATGTTTTCTTTGAGCTAAACAAGTCTGGTCCCAATTGGCCCAGTGAAAAGTTAGCTCATTAGTCAGCTTTAAATGCTCAGTAAGATCTCGTGATCCCAGGTAATCTTTAAGAGAAAGTGAGCGCATCATCGGTCCATTAATCATTATCGTTCCTCCGAGAAAAAACTTTCTAAAATCCTTATCTAGAATCATTTTAGGGGCCATCGAATCCTGGTAGGGAGATTATTTTGTTTTTCACTAATCTGCTTGAAATCATTCTTTTTAATATGGAAAATTAAGGTATTCTAAAACCTTAATAATTGTGTCTTTTTTGAGGCACTTTCTGATCGTGAAACTCTAAACTCTGATATAATCAAGAAATGAAGAATCCCTTTGATATTCTTGAACAAAATTCATTGAACTTTAAATTGCACCCCATTTCTTTCAGGGAAATATTCTTTATTGCCGAGTCTCCTTGCGATATCTACGGCCAGGTCGATGGCCTCTTTAAAGTGGTACTTTATAAAAAAGCAGAGATTTCCAATTCACTACTGAGAGAATTACTACAAAAAAAACTGGCGAATCTTTTTGTCATGGAAGATGACCGACCAACGCTTAGGTTTGCTCAACAAGAAAATTTAAGAAATGTCACTCGCTCTCTTTCTATTGGAGATCCTCTTGAAAAAGCACGTCTACAAACAAACCTTTTAACACTTAACCTGGGTTATCTTTACGAAGACCCAACGGACGATAATCTCTTAAATCTTCAAGTTCAAAGCGCGAAAAATCTGGCTACTTTTCTTTTTAATAAACCTCAAATCCATGAGGCTCTTTACAAAGAATTTATAAAACAGGGCCATCACTATATCTTTGCGCAACCATTTCTCTCAACTTTATTTTTATTGGGAGTCATGAAAAACTCTCGGTTGTATATTGATAAAGATATCGAACTATTCTTTTTGACGAGTTATTTAAAAGACATTGGCATGTCTGCCATACCAGTGGAAAAATACAATCAAGAGAACCTGGATGATGAAGATAAATTACTCTTATCCACACACCCGCAACTCTCGGTCAATATTTTAAGAGGTAGAGTCCCTCTTCCTCCAAATCATTTAAAAATAATTGAAAATCATCATATCTACAGTACTCTGACCAACAGGCTTAATCTCGCTGATAAAGATGACCCTAATACAATTTTTGGTTTTGAAACGATGATGATTTCAGTAATGGATACAGTGGCTGCAATGATTACCGACCGGCCTTTTAGAAAAGCAGAATCGCTCTATAAAAGTTTAGATCTTATTCGGTTGCTCATTGGAGAGCAGTACCCACAAGAATTTAAATTGATTGTTTTTTACTTCAAAAATTTTTTCAAATCTCTTTAACTAGAGCAAAAATTTTTAGTCCAATATTGGAGTAATTCCCTCCTGCATAAATTTCTTTTCAAACAGTAATCAGACATGAAACACTTTGTAATGAGTTTACCAATTAATTCTAGGGAGGGAAATAATGGCGAATCCGGATATAAGTCCACTGACAGGTATCATTGCAGAGGATCTGGTTTATGTAGATTTTGGAGAACATGAGGGAAAATCAGTTCTTGAAGTCGCAGACACCCTACCAGAGTTCTATGAATTCCTGGTTGAGAGCAAAGAAGGCGGTAAATGCACAATCCGTCGCTCAAAAGACAAAAGCTTTCGCCTTTATGTTACGCAAACCGCACATTAATCATTTCTTATTTGGGGAAAGGTCACTTTCCCCCATAATCTTAACAAAATCCTGACAAAAATCCCTTTAATTTTTGAGCAAAATTGTCGATTATGAGTCCATGTTAAAACTCAATTCCAAGACTCAAGACGCTGTTCTATTTTACGTCTTAAGATTGATTGCCTTATTGGTTATAAGCCTTCTGCTTTTTATTATGTTCATCTTATTTAAGTCTGCCTGGCCTTCTATAACACATAATGGACTAAGCTTCATTTTCAAAAAAGAATGGAATCCAGTAGAAGATCAATACGGTGCTTTGCCGTTTATTTTTGGAACACTAGTCACTTCGTTTATTGCTGTTTTAATTGCAGCGCCTGTGAGTATTTTAGTGGCACTTTTTATTTCAGAATATCTTCCTAAAAGCATTTCACATATTGTTTCTCTTTTAGTTGAAATGGTTGCAGCGATTCCCTCTATAGTTTTTGGTTTGTGGGGAATATTTTATTTATCGCCTTTTGTAAAAACTTCACTTGCTCCTTTTTTAAAAACCTATTTTGGTTTTTTACCTTTTTTAGAAGGACCAAGTTTTGGGATTGGGATCATAACTGCTTCACTTGTTTTATCAATTATGATTGTTCCGACAATTTCTTCTATATGCCGCTCGATCTTCGAATTAATTCCTCAGCATCAAAAAGAAGCTTCTTATGCGCTTGGTTCAACAAAATTCGAAATGATAAAAATGGCAGTTCTTTCTCCTTCCGTATCTGGAATCAGCAGTGCGATAGTTTTAGGTTTAGGACGTGCCTTAGGCGAGACAATGGCAGTCACTATGTTGATCGGAAATTCTCCCGTCATTTCAAAATCTATATTCGCTCCAGCTGCGACTATGGCATCTGTTATGGCCAATGAATATACAGATGCAAGTTCTCCATTGCATGTGGCCTCATTATGTTACCTCGCACTTTTATTATTTCTCATTACCTTTCTTTCAAATCTTTTTGCTAAAAGTATTGTGAAGAATTTTTCTAAAATAGGATGAAAGTGAATTTCAATTATAGGCTCTATAGAGCAATAAAAAATCGCCTGTTCACCATATTGATTGTTTTGAGTGCAGTCGTTGTACTCGGTCCTCTTTTTATGGTAATCAAATATGTTTTTGTTCAGGGAGCGAGCTCTCTGAACTTAAGTTTTTTCACCGAACTTCCAAAGCCTGTTGGTGAAATTGGTGGAGGGATGAAGCATGCGATCTTGGGAACAATTTATATTGTTCTACTTGGAGCTTTAATCGCTGTGCCCATCGGAGTAACTTGTGGGGTTTATTTAAACGAATTTAGAAAAAGTAAACTGTCAAAAACATTAAGACTCACTGTTGATTTAATGAGTGGTATTCCGTCAATTGTAATAGGTATATTTGCTTATTTGATGGTGGTCGTTCCGCTTAAAAGCTTCTCCGCGCTTGCCGGGGGAGTGGCCTTAAGTATCATCATGCTTCCAATAATAGTTAAAACTTCAGAAGAAATTTTAAAACTGGTCCCTGATCATATCCGTGAAGCGGGCCTTGCCTTAGGACTGCCACGATGGAAAGTTATTCTCTTTATTATTTTAAAAGGCAGCGTTTCTAATCTGCTCACCGGAATTATTTTAGCCATTTCAAGAGCCGCCGGAGAAACTGCACCACTTCTCTTCACTGCATTTGGAAATATGTATTTAAGTTTTAATATGAGAGAGCCTATGGCGACTCTTCCTGTGCAAATTTATACTTATGCCATATCTCCTTTTAAAGACTGGCAAAGACAAGCCTGGGCCGGAGCTTTTGTTTTGATGGTTCTAATTCTCACCTTGAATCTCTTTGCGAGATTTGTACTTACAAAAATTAAAGATAAAAAAGGATATTAAGATATGTCTAATTCAAAAAATTCTGACAAAATTATTTTAGAAGCTAAAAATCTCGAAGCCTGGTTTGGAGATTTTCAAGCGGTCAAAGGAATCAACGTTCAATACACCGAACGAACAATCACAGCTATAATTGGTCCTTCTGGATGCGGGAAATCAACCTACCTTCGTTGCCTCAATCGAATTCATGAAGAGATTGAAGGAACAAGAGTTAGTGGTGAAGTTCTGCTTGAAGGTAAAAATATCTACGATAAAAAAATCGACGTTGTCGATGTCAGAAAAAGAATTGGAATGGTATTTCAAAAACCAAACCCCTTTCCTTCATTAAGTATTTTGGATAACGTAGTTATTGGTCTGCGCCTGCAAGGGATCACAAAGCGCTCTACGCTGATGGAAGTTGCAGAATCTTGCTTAAAAAAAGCGGCACTTTGGGATGAGGTAAAAGATAAATTGAACTCGCTTGGAACCTCCCTTTCTGGTGGCCAGCAACAAAGGCTTTGCATTGCTCGCGCGCTAGCAATTAATCCTCCTGTCCTGCTAATGGATGAGCCTACCTCTGCACTTGATCCTATAGCGACAGCGAAAATTGAGGAGCTAATGGATGAAATTAAACGGGATTACACTGTTATTATCGTGACTCATAACATGCAACAGGCCGCTAGAATTTCGGATTATACTTCGTTTTTTGTATACGGTAAGATGATTGAACATGGATTGAGTTCTGATATATTTACAAACCCAAGAGAAAAACAAACTGAGGATTACATCTCAGGGCGATTTGGATAAATTTAACAAAAAACTTTTAAAAGGATTATATGGATATTTCACCTAAAGATTTGAGAGATCATGTTTTAAAAATGGCAAGCTTAGTTGAAGCTTCACTCTCAGGCGCCCTTAATCTCGACAAGAGCATGGAAGATATTTTTGAATTAGAGAGAAAAATTAACGAGTTTCATATGTTGATTGATGACGCTTGTTTTAAATACATAGCACTTAAAGGTCCAGCGGCTAAAGATTTAAGAACTGCAATTGCCGTTATGAAGATCAATGCCGACCTAGAACGTATGGGTGACCAGGCCCTCAAAATCAAGCGGCAATACATGTCTATTGGTAAAGAAATCCTTCCTCTAAAAAACATGGCTCTTGAAGTAAATATCATGGTTAAAAATGCACTCGATTCTTTTGTCAGAAGCAATATCAAGCTTGCGACAGATGTTATTGAGTACGATCAAGAAATCAACTTACTAAACCTTTATATAGTCCGTAATCACGTCAACATGATTAAAAATAATGAGATGGCGTTTGATGAAGGTTATACTATTATTAAGATTTCAAAAAACCTTGAAAGAATCGGTGATCATGCTAAGAATATTGCAGAAGATGTAATCTTTTTAGAATCAGGGTCAGATATCCGTCACAATCCTGAATTTAAAACGGGTAAAAAGGATTAAATTTATGGATATTGAAAAAATAGTCATCATTGAAGATGAGCAAGAAATTAGTGAACTGATTCAATCTCAAATCGCCAGTTTTAATTTTACGACTGTGCCTTTTTTTGATGGAAAAAAAGCACTTGATTATATTCAAAGCAGCGAAGCAAAAAATATTCAATTGTTTATTATTGATCGCATGCTCCCATCTGTGAATGGTTTGGAAATCTGTAAATTCATCCGATTTTATAATACAACTAAAACCACACCAATCTTAATGCTCACAGCCCTCAGTACTCCAGAACAAATCGTAGAAGGCCTGGACGCCGGTGCTGATGACTATATGACCAAGCCTTTTGATCACGCCATTCTATTGGCACGAGTGCGATCTCTTTTAAGAAGACGTCAACTTAGTAACCGCACAGAAGAAAATAAAAATATTCTTCGTCATAAAGAATTAGTTCTCGACATGGATCAATGTAAAGTCTGGATCGATAACCAAATTTTAGAGCTGACACTTTCAGAGTATAAAATTCTTTGCTGCTTTCTACTTTCACCGGGAAAGGTTCTCACTAGAAATCAATTAGTAGAATATATCCAAGATGGTCCTGTGCATGTCACAGACCGCACCATTGACACTCATATTTTTGGACTTAGAAAAAAATTAGGTGAATATGCTTCCATCATCGAAACAATTCGAGGAATCGGCTATAGAGTCATAGGTCATGACTGAAATCCGTTATAAACAAATTCTAATCTTTCAGGCGATTTTCCTAATTGTCCTGGCGCTTTTTACTTTTATCCTTTTTAAGGAAAATTCAGACTCTGTGAAATTTATAATCGTCTGGTCAGCTGCGATTATAATAAATCTGATATTTGTAAAACGTTACGCTCTACCCTCGAGAAGTCTTCTAAGTAAAATCCGTTCTTCGGCCATTCACGAAGATTTATCGTGGGCAGAAATAGAAGAAAGCATTACAAGAAAGGACGATGCATTCAATAAACAAAAAGAAGAATTTGAATTAGAAAATTTAAAATACAAACGACTACTCGACTCACTTCAAGACCCGGTTTGTATTCTAAATAGAGACCTCATTATTATTTACGCCAACCAGGCCTTTAGTGATCTCTTTGATTTTTCTGGTAAAAAATTGCCATTTCCACTTATCGAAATTACCAGAAATCTGGAATTTCAAGAGTTCCTGAAAAATTCAATTGGAGAAGAGCTAACTTCTAGAAGAAGTTATTTCACTTTTAATCAATTACAAGATCCTCATAAGACCTTCTTCGATCTCAAAGTTTTCCCGGTAGATAAAATCAACAATTATCTCTGCCTGCTTCATGATGTGACCGAAAGAAAAATGGCCGATCAAATGCGTGAAGATTTTGTTTCTAATTTCTCTCATGAAGTTAGAACTCCACTCACTATCTTAAACGGTCAAATGCAAAATCTAAAAGCAGCTTTGCAAAAAGAAGATAATTTTGATTCTCGATTTGCTAATTATTTTGTAAAAATTGACAATAATACAAGAAGACTCATCAATCTTTTTAATGATCTTCTAAGGCTAACTTCTGTTGAATCCAAAAAAGATTTAGTTAAAGAATCTATCGACATCGAAGAGATGTTGACTTTTTTAACTCATGATTTATTAATCAATTATCCAAATAAAAAAATAAAGTTTGAGATTTTGCTCGATCAAAAAATTTTCTTTGTGGACTATAATTTATTTGAACAAGTCCTTCTTAACTTAATTGATAATTCCTTGAAGTATATCAAGGATAGCGGAGTTATCACTATAACTAGCCACCATGAAGATTCCTGGGATCACTTAGTGATCAAAGACAATGGTGTAGGAATTCCTGAAGATCAAATTAATCGTATTTTTGAACGTTTCTTTAGAGTAGATACTTCCAGATCCTCTGAAATCGAAGGAACTGGATTGGGACTTTCGATTGTAAAACATATTATCCAAAAGCACGAAGGAAGAATTAAAGTTCAAAGCAAGCATCTCGATGGCACGAGCTTTACTCTGTCATTTCATCCATCTAATTTTTAGCTTACAAGTTTTAAGATTACGGCGGGCTGATCGTTTGAAAGTTTTAGGAGTGCCAAACTTGCAGATTGTGAGATTTGAATTTTAGCTCTATTGGCAGCTTCGCGGGCCATGTCTGCATCACGAATTTTAGAATTACTACTCGAAACATTTTCATTGGAAATTTGTAAATTTTGAATAACAGAATTCATTCGGTTACTCATGCTTCCCAACTGAGCACGGCTTCCGCTTATTTCAGACATCATATTATCAAGAGCAGAAAGTGAATTTTGTGCAGACTCTTTAGAGCGAACATTGATACCGGAAATTCCAAAGTTATTGCTTGAATCCATGATCTTGCCCATATCGTAATGAATTTGATCTAGGTTTTTATCAGCATTAACTCCAATTTGGAGATCGTAAACACTCTCTTTGCCTTGAATAATATTATTGCCGTTAAAACTTGTTGAAGCTGTAATACGTTCAACTTCTTGACTTAGGTGTTGAAATTCTTTGTCAATAATACTTCGATCCATATCAGAAACGGTATCACTCGCGGCCTGCATTGAAAGCTCTCTTAAGCGAGTTGAAATTCCTTGCATTGTATTGAGTGCGCCTTCTGCTACTTGTAAAAGAGAAACTGAATCGTTGGTGTTGCGCTCCGCTTGTGAATTACTTCTGATAAGCGATTTCATCTTTTCTGAAATGGCGAGTCCAGCTGGATCGTCTGCTGAGCGGACAATTCTCTCCCCTGAAGATAATTGACTATCTTCTCGTGCCAGCTCTTCAGTATGCTGTTGCACATACCTTTGAGCGACCATGGATTGAACGTTGGTCGAAACGCGCATTACTCTTCCTTGAAAACTACAAAAACTTCAACCATGAAGTTTTGTAACCTATCGGAAAAATATTCCCTTTATTTAATTTATGATAATACCCGACGATAAACATCCATCAAATGGGCAGTGGTCTCACGTCGGTGAAAGCGCTGAACAAACTCCAGCCCCGCCTCACTCATGTGATTTTGGAGATTTTGGTTCCCTAAGACAGATAATAGACCATTAGCAATACTTGACTTCGATAATGGGTCAATAAAGAAAGAATCTGGTCCAGCACTTTCAGGAAAACAAGATCCGATTGAAGTGATAACTGGAGTCTTTGAAAAAAGTGCTTCCACAATTGGAATACCAAATCCTTCAAACAAAGATGGAAAACAAAAAACACTTGCTGCCTGGTAGATTGCAGGAAGTTCATCGAATCGAACTGAATTTAAAAAATGTACGCGATCATTTAATTTTAATTCTCGTACTCTAGCTTCAACTTTTTCTTTGTATTTTTTTCCCTGACCGATAAAAACAAGATCTTCTTCTACCTGGTTTGCAATTTGGGCGAAGGCTTCAAGCAGATTTAATTGATTTTTTCTTTCTTCGAAAGCTCCGACGTGAAGTATAAAAGATTTTTTTAATTTATATTTTTCCCTGGTGGTATTTAACTTTGCTGTATCAAGTCCTTGGTAAAAAATAGGCGCACAGCTTTGATAATGAACAATGATTTTTTTTTCATCTACCCCCAAAAAATTTATTAAGTCTTCCTTGGTCTGCTCGCAAATGGCAATAACTGTATCTGAGTGTTTGCAAGCATACTTAAATTTTTGGCCATAGACGATGCGATCAACAAGTGGAAAGAATTCGGGATAGCGAAGAAATATTAAATCGTGCATTGTGACTATTTTTTTAAAAGGCATGGCTCCTTTTAAGCGATAAGGAATTTCATGAGAGAGTCCATGAAAAATATCTAAATGATCTTTTTTTAAATCTGAGGCTATTAAAAAACTTCTCCAAAGTGTTGAGAGTTTAGTTTCTAGCAATGTATTCGGACATTTTAAAACGGCATTCGCTTGAAGTGAATCGACCCATTCCTGGCCTCTTTTATCTTTAATAGGAGGTGAATAAAGAAATAATTCTTCAGAGGGTTGATACTCTAATAATCCTTCTATTAATCCACGTGAGTAACTTCCAAGTCCTCTAAAATTATGAGTGGCCCGTTTAGCTTCAAATCCGATGCGCATGAGTGTCCCTAGTTAAAATCCCAGGTTGAATTTTACACTAAAGTCGATCGAACCTGCTAGCTTCATCGAGCTAAGTGGAACTGAATTTATGACTAATTTTGGCTGAAGATGAACAAGTTTATTTGTTTGTAATAGTTTTTTCCAATCAACAGGGGCGATATTTAATTTGATACAGCGTCCATCACATTCTAGAGCGTTCTTAGAGCTGTCGTAATACACTATTTTAGAATACCCATTGGCATCTACAGGCAGTCCTTCAATCGGATTATCAAGCTTTACATGGATTTCTAATTTATTAATAAATGCCAGTGAATCACGGCTTTTAGCGTTTCTTACTGAAACCATTAAGGAGTCGAAATTTATAAACTGGATTAAGTCGAAATCAATCGCTGACAGAGTGCTTAGGTCTACATCTACCGAAGCTAATTCCAAATCATGACCGCCAGAATTGGAAATAGAAGTATTAGCAAGAACGACCGCTATAGCTTGAAAAAGTTTCCCGAATAATGGAAATTTACCTGCATTTTTAGCATATTCATCTATTTGAGTATCATCAATTTGGTAAGAGAAATTAATCGGCTGATCGTTTTTCAACTGATTTATCGTAACGGCTTGATATATAGGAGTTAGTTTCTCTTTTCCACAAGAAGAAAGCGCCAACACTAACAACGCCAAAACTGTAAATTTTCCTAATTTTTTCATGAGTCAGATATAACACTAAAATCTGCAGTAGTTTCAAGACCTATAGATTTTTCATTAGGCAGATAACGTAAATGTCCAAAAATTAGACAAGTATATTTTTCACTAAGATTAGTTTATTCACAAAACATTTTAAATTCACTTTATCATCCATTTATATGAAAAAAGAGATACTTTTTATTGGCCTTAGCTTATGTGCGACTTCGTCGTTCGCTGCGAGCTACGATACTCTTCCTAAGGGTATTGATATGCTTGTTATGAAACAAGTGATGACTTCAAAAATTGAGTCAAAATACGATTCTAATAACCAAGCTGATTCACTGGCCCTTAAAGAAAACTTTAGTTCAAATAAACTTGAAAATATCAGCGGTGCTCTAAAAACTTATTTCCAAGAATTAAAAGCAATTTCACCAGACGCCTATAATCAATTCTCTCTTGGCGAATTCTCTGCTGAGGCTTATGCTCAGGTCAGTGCTCAAGGTTTGGGGTTAGCGAGAGGAATGACCGATCATTTTACCGTCTATGGCTCACTTCCAATTTACCATATCAAAACTAGCGTGAGTTTTCATCAAACTCAAAAAAGTAATCTCGCGGCAGTTCAAGCAGCAGTTCAAAATGCTCCAACCAATACTGCAACTTCAACTTTTGTTAGACAATTAACTTTGCAACTTCCGGAAACAAACGAGCAACTCTTACAATCATTAGTTGTTAATTACTATGGCTATAAGCCTCTTGGTACATGGGAAAAAGACGCTCTTGGAGATGCTGAAATTGGTGGAATTTATCGTTTAACTGATTTTTACGATAAAGGATTTGCAATAGCAGGAGGTGTTGTCCTCCCAACCGGCGACGCCGACGATCCTGATTCTCTTCAAGATGTTTCAACAGGAGACGGTCAATACGATGTTTTCGTAGAATCTATGGCCGGAGTTTCGTACTTTGACAATGCTCTTCAATTTGATTTAAAAACTCGTTTTACCTATCAATTTGCTACGAAGAAAGTTCTTCGCACTACTGACGATCCCGATATGCCGCTCAGTAAAAATAAAGAATTAATGAGTGAAAAATTAGGAAATAAAATTGATTCAACTTTGAGTGTTACTTATAATACAACACCCTGGTTAAATTTTAATTCGTCTTTTATCTTTAGTGAAACTGGAGCCAGTCATTATGGGGCCAGTGATCCAAGAGTTAAATCAGTTTTAGAATTAAATACTATGTCGACCAATCAATGGGCAAGAGTTGGAATTGGTTTTTCGAGTGTTGAATTATACAAAGTTAAAAAAATGGATATTCCTTGCGAATTAAATCTTTCGGCTCAAAAATTATTGAATGCTAAAAATGCAGCTAATTATGAGCGTTTTGATTTAGATTTCAGACTATATTTTTAGTTACTGGATATAAGAATAAAATATTTTACCATTTTCTTCACTGATAAGTTTATACGGATCTTCTTTTATGAGAAGGCATCCATCCAGGTCAAAAAAATCTACGCCACCTGAAATATTCAATGCACTAGATATTCCGAGACTAGTTTCAATCATACAGCCAAGCATCGTTTTTAAACCTAAAATTTTAGCCTGTCTTAATTGCTTAACGGCTTTCATGTAACCGCCGGCCTTCATCATTTTAACGTTGATGCCGTGAAAGCGCTCTGGATAGTATTCATTGATTTCTTCTTTAGTGACCGATTCATCTGCCATTAAAAAAACCTTACTGTGCTTTTTTAATTCAAGGGCCTCATCGTGAAAACTACTATGCAAAGGCTGCTCAAGAAATTCAAGTCTGGAAATATTAGAAAAATTCTCTAAAAATTTTAAAGTTTCGGCCGCACTTTCAAATGATTCATTGGCATCAACTCTAAGCGGCACATTTGTGAGTCTCAAAACTTCTTGGCAAAAATCATGGGCATTTTCACGATTTACTTTGACCTTTAAAACTGAAAAACGTTTTAAATTATTATCATTAATGAAAGCTTCAACCCTACCTACTTCCATAATTGGAATAGAAAATGAAGTTTTCACACTACTGACAACATTGGTTCCCATCAACAGAGCAACACTTTTACCTGACAAAATCGATATATAATGAACAAAGCTCGATTCAATTCCAAATTTAAGAGACTGTGGGAGATCCAAAGATTCTAAAAAAGCAACCAGACTTTCCACGCCGGTAAATTCTTGTGGAGCTGCCGCTTTAAATTCTTCAAATTTTTCAAGAATCAAATCTCTAGACTCTCCGTAGCGTACATTGAAAGCTACTTCCCCATGGGCCTTGAGTGATCCATTTCTTACTTCTACAATAAAGTTGCGTTTAATATCTGAGCTATTTCGTGAAATATTCCAGGTAAACTTTAAGGGTAATTCTATTTCTTTTATCGACCAACTAAACATGATTTTCACTCTAATTTTTTATTTTATCACTAGTTAATGATACTATAATTTATGCTTATACATAAAGATATTATCATCCGTGTGATTTTTAGTTTTATTTTTATTGCAATTACTTTAAGCGTGTTGGGGCCTGTTTTTTTAAATTTTTTAAAAAAGAAGCTTCCTGGTCAATATACACACGAAAGTGATATCGATACGATGATTAGAAAACAAAAAGAAAGATTAAGGACCCAGTATGGACTACAAAGTGGTGTAGAAACCAGTCAACTGGCGAGACATCCCATAGATGAACTGGAAGGCTATAGAAAAGATTTTAAGGAAGAAAGCGAATCAAAAGGCCTACAATCCAAAGAAATTCAGCAAATATACAAAGAGACCCAATGGGGAGGCGGAGAATTTTTAAAAGAAATCCAGCATGAAATAACAAAAACATATTCTTATACTTTGGCCGATACAAAAGTAAATTCCTTTATTCTTTTGTGCGAAAAACGAAATTATTTACGTTTTTTAACTCCTGAGAACAGGGCCTCAAAAATAGCACTCAAGAATTACCTGGTTACGCTGTTAATTTTTTTCATTTTAACGGATGAAGTTCGAGACAAAAAATATTATATTCTCGAAAAAATTGCTAAAAAATTAGGGATCCCTGATCACGAACTTGCATTGGCCTTCCAGATAAAACTTTTAATGATTGTGAGCTTAAAAAAAGAATTAAAAGAAGATCGCGTTTTTAGTGATACAATCGTGATAAATCAGTACTCCGAAGAAACGATTAAAGATGCTAATGAAGCTATTGCCAAAAGGGAAGCAAATCTTTGGGCAAAAAGTCCTTCTCAGCTCTTTGAAGAACTCACTCTGGCAATCAATTATGCGTCTCTGCTCTCTCCAATGCCTAAACTTAAAAATAAAAAAGATGTAGACACTGCTTGCGAAATTTTAGGAATAACGCTTCAACAAACTACTGATGAAATCAAAAAAACTTATAAAAAAATAGCACTTCTCAAACACCCCGATAAAATCGTATCTCAGAAATTACCAAAAGTTTTAGAGAGAAAGGCCATAGAAAGGTTCAATTATATTCAAGAAGCTTATGAAGTCGTGATTGCTCACAAAAAATAAAAGGAAATATAATGTTCACTAAAAAAGAAAAAGTTATTAAAGATATTAAACAGGCATTAATTGATGTTATTAGTGAAACGAATGGAGTCACCATCAACGAATCCTTGGAGTTGCTAAGCTTCAATCCGGCCCTTAAAAAAAATCAATTGGTCGAAAAATCTCTTGGCGAATTCAGGAAATTGTTAAATGGATTTCAAAGTAATGAAGTCGATATCTCAACTTTATTGGGACATCCCTTTTCCGAAGCTTTTTTTGAATTTTTTAAAGAATTCCCAATTCCTTATCATGAAGAGCATATCCATTTAACAGGATCATTAAGCGCCGAGTTTATTTATCCAAGACTACAAAATCTTTTAAATGGCCCGGATAAAGAAATTTATAATCAAAAAATTGCACAAGTTTACGGAGAGCATGCTCTACCTATCAATTCAGTTTCAGATGTCGATCGCCTTATCAGGTTAAAGGAAGGGGAACTCTTTAAGACTTATTTAAAAATTCTGTATCTTCCAAAACTTATTCTCATAGACCGCCAGACTCATGTGGAAGCTGCCTACCATATGGCCTCAGACCTCTACTCTAAATACAACGTCGGAAAAATCAGATTAAAATTTACTCTTTCCCGATCAACTGGATTGAGCGATGAACAAATTCCAGGATTGGAAAATCTTTCAGAGGACGATGTGGTTCTCGGACTCTATGAAGGCTTCATGAAGTTTAAAGAAGAGAAGCCATTTTTTAATTTTGTCCTCTCACCTAGTTTTAGAAAGGAGCCTAGCTTCTTTGACCAAACAGAATACAGCTCCAAACAAGAGCATTTTGAAGATCAGGTTCTCTGTATTTTAGATATTCTAAAAAAATATCCGTTCTTAAAAGATGTTCTTTCGGAAGTTGATACTGTTGGAGATGAACGAGAACTCTATAAGAAAAAACATTTTTTTGAAATGAAGTCAGGTCTTAGACGTTTGCAATACCAAGGCTTCAAAATAAGGTCTCACCATGGTGAAACTTGGAAAATTTTAAGATTAGGAGTTCAGGCCGTAGATAATGCTCTTAATATTTGGCATATTGATACTCTTGAGCATGGACTTAGTTTAGGGATAAATCCCAATTACTATTTTCACAGACTATTTCAACGTATCATTGAAATGAATCAGCAAGGCCAGGCCCTTGATCCTCAGAGCTTTGAGCATGCAGAAATACTAGATATGGAATGGCGAGAAGTTGAAGTGCGCGACAAGATTCTCGCCGGTATCCTTCTGACTGAACCAGAAAAAGTAAAATTTTTAAAAACTAAATTTCATACTGCCAGAGAAGTTGAGCACTACCAACACGATGTTTTAAATCGTATGATCAATAAAAATGTTTCTCTAGTGGCACTTCCATCTTCCAACTTAAAATTAACTGGATGTTTTCCCGATTATAAAGATCATCCATTTTCTTGGTGGGAGAAAAAAGGGGTAAAACTTGGGATTGGAACAGATAATTATATCACTCTGAGTACAAACTACATACAAGAGTTGTTAATTCTTCTCTACTCAAATCCTACCGATTTAAAAATCATGAAGCTCCTGATGGTGGCCACCAAAGAAACGAGAAGACCATATATGAGTCATTTGTTATGGGAAATGAGAAAGACTATTCACGAATCGAGTACAGGGCTTCACTCGCAACCTTAGCAGGGGTTATTTCAACCATACACCGCTGCCAGACTGCTTGAGAACATTTACCAGAGCCATCCTTTGAACACGGTCTACAAGGTAAATCAACTTCAAGAGTTTTAATAAGTGAACTCATGGTAAAGCCAAAAGCAGACGGCCCCATAAGTGATAATGCCTTCACGCCTAGCACATCTGCTACATGGAGAAGCCCAGTGTCTGCTGATATTACCAACGTTGATTTTTGGACTAGATGACAACTCTCTATTAGAGACAATTTGCCAGCAAGATTCTGAACTCTCGCTGGATCAATATCGGCGAGTTTCTGGCAAAACAGATCTTCCTTCCCGCCTAAAACTACAAAATGCATTTCCGGTAAAAGTTTGATTAGTTGAATCCAATGATCGAGCGGCCAACGCTTCATCTCCCATGCTGCTGATGGTACGAGAGAAATAATTTTTTGAGCACCAATAATTGAATGAATTTTTTCTTCAACTGTCGGCGGGAAAGCCCATTTTACAAAACGAGAGTCACTTAGGCGCAATATTTTCCATTTCGAGAGTGGCGCTATATAGGATTCAATTCCTCTGAATGGTTTAGGGAATTTATTAATTCTAAAATTAAAAAGTAAAATGCGTTTCCAACGGTCTTTTGAACGAGTGACTAGATTAGGTCTGCTCAATCTGGACATCAGAAAAAACTTGATAATGCATGATCGTAAATTATTATGAGCATCGTAGACATGAGTATAATTTTCAGAGCGAAGAAGAAGTGCAAACTTTAAAAGACCTAATAAACCCAATTTTTTTTCGAAAGACCATACCTTATCAACTTCTGAATTAAGTTTGACCAAATAATCAAAATCAAATCTGGTTGCCCAATGAATTTCATTTTTGTTTAAGTCGCTAGAAAATCTCTGACGAATAAGTTCAACAACTGAGGAACATTGAACGATATCACCGAAACTCGAAAAGCGAATAATTAGAACTTTATTTTTTTCCATTATCAATCAATAATAAACTAGATGACAACACATTGGGAACGAGCATGGCGTTTAGTTTAAAAAATTTATCATCCCTAATTACTGTTGCCATTCAACACAAGGCCAGTGATATCCATATTCGTACTAATGAGGTCCCATGCCTTCGTATAAGAGGTGATCTGGTACCCATTCAGACGAAGTCATTCTCTGTTGAAGATAT
>JACMPM010000078.1 GCA_014377485.1 Bacteriovorax sp.
CAGGTCACCTACGTGTTACTCACCCGTGCGCCACTTTACTCATCCCGAAGGACTTTCGCGTTCGACTTGCATGTGTTAGGCACGCCGCCAGCGTTCGTTCTGAGCCAGGATCAAACTCTCCAAGCTTCAATATAAAATTCTTAAATTTAATTTAATAAAAGTGACGAACTACTATACGGATGTTTTTATATTCTTTGATTGGTTCCATCATTACAATTTTGCCAACTCCGACTTTTATCACTAAACAATTTCTTTGCAAAAATTGAACTTTACAGTGTGACAGAATATTCACGTCAGATATTTTTTTGTTTGGACCTTTCTCATCTTGAATCGAAGCCTTGCGGCTCCAAATCTTTTAACTCTATTTAATTTTTAAAGAACAAATCATCCCGGCGTTTCTTTTTAGATCGCCTTGTAAGCAAATGTCACAAGTGGGTGAGAGGCGAGAATATAGATCCTTAAAGCAATCGTCAACACATTTCTTTCTTATATTTAAAAAAATTATTTTAAATTAAAACCTGCCATTGTAGTTGCGTCAATTAGAGCAGTTTCTGCTTGTTTTAAAAGCTCTGAATTAAGGGTCGACGTATCATCGGCAAGTACCGCCCGAATAGTTACATATTTTACATTTTCATTGGGAAAAATATCCAGAATTTGTACTGATTGCAGCTCCTTAAGCTTAACTTTTTTAGCGGCAACCAAGACGTCACTCACTGCTTTTTCAAATGGCATCACTACGGTCCAGTCAAAAGATGAACTTGGAAATTTACTAAGTGGTTTATATTTAGTTTTATCTTTTGCAGAATAATTATCGAAAATAGAGAGATCAAAAAGAGCAATCGTTAGATGTCCTTTGATTTTTAAATTGCGAAGGATGAGAGGATGAACTGAAAATATTGCTCCGCAATTTTTCCCCATCACTTTGATATTAGTAAATTCAAATGGATGGTTACCAAGCCATTCTGCTGGGACTAATGGGTTGGTAAATTTTAGATTTCTCTCTGTATATTCGAATGAAAGATTCAAGCTAGAAAGTAGATTTGTCATCACGTTGGTCATTTCTACAAATGGATTTTTATCTTTGTCGTAAAAGACTGCTCCTAAATGCAAATTTTCTTTTGAAAAATTAGCTGCATCTTCGCTATATGCACGACCCAATTCAAAGAAGCGAGTGCGCTCAAAATTTTTAACATTTGTTTCAGCCACTTCCAAAAGACTTGGAATAAGACTGGGTCTCATTAGGTCGTGATCTTGCGAAAGTGAATTGACAAGTTTCAGAGAAGTAGAAGTTGGCCATGAAACTTTTTTAAGTAGTGATTCTCCGATGAGAGGATAAGACATAACTTCAAAAGCTTTACCCTGCAAAACCATAAAGTCACGAACACGTCGTTGAACTTTTTGCATTTCTGTTAATTTAACAGGAGCGATAACATCGAGAGGTGAAATAGGAGTAATATTATCATAGCCAATTATTCTTCCAACTTCTTCGATTAAATCTGCTTCTTGCTCAATGTCTTTTGTCGAGCGATAAGTTGGTACTGTGACCAGGAGATTTGATCCATTGTCTTCAGTTTTAAAATCCAGAGCGTGCAAGATTTTCTTTAAACGTTCATCAGTTAAATCACAGCCTAGAACCGTTTTTATTTTATGTAGTGATGTCTTTATTTCGAGGGGTTTTGACTCTAGGAGATTTACACCGGCGTATTCGGCACGCCCTACGACTTTAGCGTCTGGGCAAAGTTCGAGCACTAGTTCGAGGGTTCGTAATAATGTTCTCTCTGTCAGATGGCTGTCTAAAGTTTTTTCAAAACGCTGTGAAGAATCAGATCGAAGTCCTAAACGAGTTGAAGTGCGACGGACCATAGCTGCTTTCCAATTGGCGACTTCAATAAAAATATTTTTTGTTATTTCACTCACGCCGCTATTTTTACCGCCCATAATTCCGGCGAGGACCAGTGCTCCATTAGCATCACTAATTACAGTGTCTCCTGCCAAAAGTTTGCGATCGACATCATCAAGAGTTTTAAACGTTTCTTCATTTGTTAATTTTTTGATTATAACTTCTGATCCATTAATAAAGTCGCGGTCAAAAATATGAAGCGGCATACCGAGTTCAAGCATGACGTAATTTGAAATATCAACCACATTATTAATTGAGCGCAAACCACATGCTTTCAGGCGTGACTTAAGCCATTCAGGAGACTCCATGACAGTCACATTGTTTAAAGACAGACCAAAGTATGAGATCCCGGCGCTATCGCCTTCAAAGCGAGGTGTGACGGGTGATTTATCGCTAGTAAATTTTTTAATTAGTCCTTCACTCCACTCTTTCGTGAAACGATTTACAAGTGGAACTTCGAACATCGCTGAGAACTCGCGGGCCATTCCAAAGTGTCCCCAAAGATCTGGTCTGTGAGTTAAAGACTTATTGTCGATATCAAGAATGGTGTCTTTTTTCATTTTAAAATAAGTCAGCATATTAATACCAAGAGGAGCGTCACCAGGAAGTTCCATGAGACCTTCTGATTCTAGGGCAAAGCCTAACTCTTCTTCAGAGCAAAGCATTCCTTCAGAGAGAACACCTCGGATTTTTTTAGCTTCTAATAAAAGTCCACTTGGAAGTTTTACACCCAATGGTGCATAGGGAATTCTCAGTCCAACTCTAACATTACTCGCGCCACAGACAACTTTTCTATTTTCTGTTTCTGAAATTTTAAAAGTAACTAAGTTTAATTTGTCGGCTTCAGGGTGTTTCTCAAAAGAGAGAATTTCTGCGATTATAATTTTTTCGAGGTGTTCATCAACAGTGATAATTCCTTCTACTTCGGCCGTAGCTAAAGTAAAACGAGTATAAATATCTTTCGCTGGAAGGTTTGGTACAGATACAAAGTCGCGAATCCAATCAATAGAAATAAGCATATTAAAATCCTAAAAAAATTAAAAAAGTTTAAATTGAGAATTAAAACGAAGATCTCCACTTTGCAGGTGGCGAATATCATCGATTCCGTATTTCATCATAACCAAGCGGTCCAATCCCAAGCCAAAAGCAAAACCATTAAATACTTCAGGATCAATTCCTCCGGCCTTTAGAACATTAGGATGAACCATTCCACATGGAAGTAATTCGACCCAACCGATTTGTTTGCAGACAGAACACCCCTTGCCCTCACAGATGAGACATCTAATATCCAGCTCAAAACCTGGTTCAACGAAAGGGAAATATCCAGGACGTAGACGAACTTCAACGTCCTTTTTAAAAATTTCTTTTAAAATAGTTTTCATAAAATAAATGAGATTGGCTACTGAGATGTCTTTACCGATCATCATACCTTCAAGCTGAGTGAAGACCATTTCATGAGAAGCATCTGTGCGTTCTGAACGGAAAACAATTCCAGGTGCGATAAAACGAAAGGGTGGCTTTCTTCCTAGCATTCCACGCACTTGAATAGTACTAGTGTGACTTCTTAAAAGTCTTTTCTTTCCAATTTTATCTTTTGCTTCTGTATCATGAGGATCATGGAACCAAAAAGTATCCTGCATATCGCGAGCTGGGTGATCGCTTGGAATGTTGAGAGCTTCAAAGTTGTGAAATTCGTCTTCAATATGCGGACCGTCTAAAACGTCGAATCCCATTGAAAGAAAAATATCTTCTATTTCCTGTTGAATTAAAGTGCGTGGGTGAAAGCCGCCATGTTTGATGGTTTTTACTTGTATCTGTTCAGTAAGACTGACGTCAATACGGTCTTCTGCCAATTTTTTATTGATTTCTAACACTTCAATTGAAGCCAGGCGCATCGTTGATTGATCTTGAATAAAATCTTTGAGCTCATTTGCTTTTGGACCAAAGGCCTTTCTTTCATCGGCATTCATGTCTTTGAGTGACTTTAATATTTCAGAGACCACGCCGTTTTTTCCAACGTATTCTGATTTTAAGTTTAAGACTTCAGCTTCTTTCGTGAGAACTAAAAGCGCAGCTAGAAATTTTTCTTTTATTTTTTCCAAATCGACCATGAATTTAACCTTTTAATAATTTAGATTTTTGAAGGCAAAATTTTTTCATGGGGGGGGGATTTTGGCAAGGTGTGAAATGAAAAAAGAAAGGACAGCGCATACGTCTGTCCTTTCTATATAACTTAAATTATTTAAATTTGATTAAATCAATTTTTGAGAGCTTTTGAGAGTCAGCCTCTGGACTCATAATCTTATTCAAACCCCCCCGAGGTGCTTGTAAAAATTCCAAAATGAATGTCGTGATATGAACTCTAAAAACAAATTAACTACATTACGGATCCAATGATTCCTCCCAAAGACTTGCACCTTCTTCAAATGCCTGTGCTCGCCGCACATTCACTTACCCAGTCACGTTCAGCAAAGAAGATAGTCTTTTCCGTTTCGGCAACTTGATAAATCATCATGTCTTTTACAACACCTTAGATTTCAAGCTTTGCTCTGATCCACTTTCGCAAAATCATCGCCATTTCGACGGGTTTTCGTCCTGCGACTCATAATCAGCTGGACAAGATTGAGAATAGCGCAACGCATTAAGTTAGTCAAGTAATTTTTATTCCGATTTCAGAGTCCAGAAGTTCACGAACTCATATAAGGAGAATTATTAATTTATAACTAGGTTTGGAATTTTAATGATTTATTTTTTTAACCAATTTTTGAAAGAATGAATTGAGTTCTTCTAGATTTACAGTCGCAGTGCCTTTTTTTCCAACGACAACACCAGAAGCACAGTTACCAATCCAAGCAGCTTCTTCGAGAGTTGCTCCAGCTAAAAGTGCAGAAGTGAGAACACTGATAGCTGTATCACCTGCTCCCGAGACATCAAACACTTCGTTGGCAACAGTTGGAATGATTTTTAATTCTGGCTGAGTTTTAATATCTAGTAAGGCCATACCTTCGGCACCAAGAGTGATGACAAGCATTTGCAAATCAAGTTTATCTATTAAGATTTTAGCAATGTTTTCTAATTTTTTTTCTTTATAACCCAAACTCTCCACCATGATTTTAGCTTCTTTGAGGTTTGGTTTTAGTAGAGTGGCCCCTTTATAATAAAGCGGAGGCGTAGACCTTCCTGGATCAACGGCCACCAGTTTACCATTAGATTTAAATTTAGTTATGAGTGAGGCTATTAAACTTTTAGTCAGAGTTCCTTTTGCGTAATCTTCAATAATAAGGGCCTGATGTGTTTTTACAAACTCATTTATACGAAGAAGAATTTTTTGTTCTGTTTCTTCGTCAATATATTCTGAAGATTCATAATCTATTCGACAAATTTGTTGAGTATCTGTGGTCACTCTTTCTTTAAAAATTGTTGGGCGTGATTTTGTGCGAACAATCCCCCACGTATTTAGTTTTTCGTCTTCAAGTAAATTATCAAAAAGATTAGCGTTGTTATCTTCGCCCACCACACCGCACAGAGTAGACTTCACACCTAGAGTCCTAAGGTTATGAGAAATATTGGCAGCTAAACCTAACTTCAACCATTCCTTTGTTACTTCTAATACTGGCACTGGAGCTTCTGGTGATATTCTTCGAACTTCACCAAAAGTGTATTTATCTATTCCAACATCACCAACCACAACAATAGGATCAATACTGCTAAACTTTGATGTGATTTCATTAAAACGATTGAGAGAAATTATATCTTTCATCATAAATTGTCCTTTATAAATCCATAACAGTCAGGGCCTGTTTTAAAACATCCTCTACTTCAATTTTACCCATGCATTCATAATAAGGGCATTCCCGAAGAGCGCATTTTCTAACTTCGCCACATATAACGTCTGGAACTAATATTTTTACTTTATCTTTATTTTTAGCTAATGGTCCCCATCGCAAAGAAGATTGAATTTTGATAGGTGAATAAATACTCACGACTGGAACTCCTAACACTGCTGCTATATGAGTAGTGCCGGTACTTGGACCAACAAAAATGGCAGCCTTTGTGAGAACAGACATATAATGACGCAATCCTTTTCTTTGCCCATTAAAATAATAAATTCGATTTTTTAAAAAATTGTTTTCTTTTCTATTTAATATTTCTTTTAAACCTTGAAGGAAAACTAGATCAGTTGGTGTGTGCGAAATAACATATAAATATTTGTCTGGAAATTTTTGCTCAAACTTTAAAACTAATCGTGCATAGTTGCGAGACGACCAATTCAATGTATGTCCGGTCATACCTGGGTGAATGAAAATCATCTTGCGATCGGCTTCGAATCCCTCTTTGATTAAGTTTTTTTTAAAAGAATTATAATTCAACTCCAATTCGTCTTGGGTTAAATGGATTTCTGGGGAGTAATGTGATTTTTCTTTGTAGTTATAATCAATTCCCAAAGGAGAGAGAAGATTGAGGTTATACTCCATCTCGTGCATGGTAACCATTGAGCGTTTCTGTCTTATCCCTTTATTCAAAAATAAATATGTATGCCAGCGTGATTTTAAACCGCCGCGAAATTTAACTCTCGTAAACCAAGAAATAAAATTGGGAAGATAACCACCGCCTACATAAAAATAGTGGGTAGGTTTCACGTCTCTAAAGATTCTAAAAATTTCTCTGATTTTAAAGTAAAAGGGGGCATTGCGATGATAGATTTTAAAATCATCTATGTAGGGATGAGATGTAAATATATCTGCACTTTTTTCAGCAATTAACATTGTTACTTTTGCTTCAGGAAATTTTTTCTTTAATATTTTTGCCATCGGCATAGTCAAGATCGAATCGCCAATAGCATCTGATCTATTGATCAATACTCTCATAAATTAAAACCGAGATGAGCTGCTCTAAATTTAACTTCGTTTGAGAGAATATGAATTATATCATTCATATTTAGTGCTGATGTATCAAGTGTAATGGCATCGTCTGCTTTTTTTAGTGGGGCAACAGAACGATTCATATCAGTCTCATCGCGAAGTCTAACGTCTTCTGCAATTTGATTAAGTGTAATTTTATCATCTCCGTTTTCACGGAGCTGCTTTAACCTTCTCTCTGCTCTAATATCAACTGAAGCTGTTACAAAAAATTTACAAAATGAATCTGGAAAAACTACTGTGCCAATATCTCTTCCTTCCATTACGCAAATCTTATCCAGGGCTAGAGAGCGCTGAAAATCTAATAAATATTTTCTCACTGATGGAAGTTGAGAAATAACAGAAGCCAATCCTGAAACATGATGCTCGCGAATCTTTTCTGATAAATCATGGCCATTGATCCGAATTAAAACCGAGTCACTCTCTCCATAATCTATTTTGAGAGAATTAAGAAATTCTGCAAGAGCTGGACCTTCTTTCAGTACTATTTTTTTTTCGGAAGCTTCATAGGCCAATGCTCTAAACATCGCGCCAGTATCGATATATAAAACATTTAAAGATCTTGCTAGCTCTTTGGCAATTGTCGATTTACCTGATCCTGATGGACCATCGATCGCAATGACTTTATCGAAAGGTTTATGAGGTACAGGCATTGTGTATGTGTCCGTGGAAAAATTCTATCTTATAAATTTATCATCTATGATGAAGATTTAAAGACGCTATGTATAGAATTAACCAATCAAAATGGTAAAGAATGTGAAGAATTATGGACTAGGTTCTCAGAACTAAGCAGAAAAGCTCCCTCGAATGACGGAAGTGCCAATGTATAAAGCTTTAAGAGGCGCTCTTCTAAAATTCGTCCTTGCCCGGAAACGACATAGGTCATTTCGAATGGACGAGGTCGTTTTTTTAATTCTTGTGCAAAATTTTTGGTTAGGTCTTTATAGCTATCCTGCACTTTTGCTAAGTAAGAGAAATTTACAGTGTCAATTTCATCTGCATCCAAAAGATTTTTTAATTTATTAGGTCCAACATTATAGGCGATAGTTGCTAAACGATAATTCATTCTAAAATTTTGCAAAAGTTTTTTTAAATAAAAAATTCCGACTTCAATATTTTCCGTAGGATGGTGAAGGTTTGTATAAAGTCCGTCAGCACTCACTTTCTTATTCATTAGTTGGTATAAATGACTGGCAGTATCAGGTCTAATTTGCATCAGCCCATGAGCATTTTTGTGACTTTGGGCCCTAAAATTAAAACCACTTTCAACCATCATTACGGAAATAATCCAAAAAGGATCAATTTGATAATCAACAGATAAATTTAGAGTTGGTAATAAATATTTTTGAAAGTTTTGTTTTGCAACTGGATCGAGGGAATCAAGAATGATTTTTTCAAATTCAACTTTAGAGAATTCATCAGCGCGTTTTAATTCAAGGTTTGAATTAAAGGCAGAATTCAAACCGTTATAAGAATAATAGTTATCTACTGCATTTGGAATTGGTCCATATGGAATTTTTCCGCTCGCCACAAGTTGATTTAATCGATGGCTCTTTACTAGTGAAGAAGTTGACCAGAGAGCTCCAACTAAAATAAATAGTAATGCACCTTTTAAAATTTTCATAATTAATGATTAACCTCTGGCATTAGGACAAGTCTAGACTAAAGCAGTCATCGTAAAAATATTTCATGTTTATAGATATAGTCAAAATGCAATAATTACTTCCCTTTAACCTTATCAGAGGCTTATAATTAGGCAATATTTTTTGCTTACATCGCCTATCATGGGTTTTCTTAAGGGTGTTTTATGACCAATACAAATTTAAATTTTAATCGACTTAAAAACGAAAAATCTCTTTATTTGAGACAACATCAAACGAATCCTATTCATTGGTGGGCATATGGACCTGATGCAATTGAAGCGGCACGAGTTGAAAATAAACCAATTTTTTTATCAATTGGTTATTCTTCATGTCACTGGTGTCATGTGATGGCCCACGATTCTTTTATGGATGAAACAATCGCTAAACAATTGAATGAAAATTTTATTTGTATAAAAGTAGATCGCGAAGAATACCCGGATCTAGATAATTATTATCAAAAAGCAGCTCAGTTGTTTAGCAATAATGGTGGATGGCCTCTCTCTGCATTTTTATTACCCGATATGCGTCCTTTTTTTGTGGGAACATACTTTCCTGCAGTTTCAAAAGATGGCGGACCAAACTTCTCTGATCTATTAAAAGAATTAAGAAGAGCATTTGATCAAGAGAAGGAACAAGTTGAAAAAAATGCTGTGCAAGTTACAGAATCAATTAAAAATGCAAACGCGAATGTAGAAAAAGTGCAATTCGAAGGACACTTCCCTCCTCCAAATGGAATTTTGGAAGCTATTAAAGATTTCCGTGACCTCGAGTGGGGAAGTTATGGTGCTGCCCCTAAATTTCCTCACTTTGCTTTTTTTGAATGGGCCATTGAACAGATGTTAGAAGGAATGGTTTCAAAGCCACAAGGAGAATTCATCATTTCTTCGATGGAAAAAATGCTAATGGGTGGAATCAATGATCAGGCCCGAGGAGGAATTCATCGTTATTCAACTGATGAAAAATGGCTGGTGCCTCATTTTGAAAAAATGCTCTACGATCAAGCTGGATTTTTAAAAGTATTATCAAAACTCAGTTTAGTTCATCCTTCTCCCCTGGTTTTTGATTCCATAATCAATACACTTGATTATTTAGAAGATGAGATGTTAGCTGAGGGAGAAGATTCGAGCGCTAATTATTTCTTTGCAGCACAAGATGCAGATAGCGAAGGAGTTGAAGGACTCTATTTCACTTTTAGCTATGCTGAGTTTGAGGACTTACTCAACAAGCATGATGACGAAAATGAAACCCTCGCTAAAAATATGGATCAAATAAAAAAATGGTTTCAAATTTCGGACATTGGAAATTTTGATCATAATCTCAACGTCATTTCACTTGA
The DNA here is from genome assembly GCA_014377485.1 of Bacteriovorax sp. Classification (GTDB taxonomy): domain Bacteria; phylum Bdellovibrionota; class Bacteriovoracia; order Bacteriovoracales; family Bacteriovoracaceae; genus Bacteriovorax. Next base: position 9,799 of record JACMPM010000078.1, read on the forward strand.
TCCAAAATTTAAAGACGAATACTACCTCCAGGAAAACTGGGATATTGTGAGAGCAGTTAGAAAAGCTGTAGTTAATGAAAGAAAAGATCGAATTCCTCCGGCCACTGATAATAAAGGCGTGGCAAGCTGGAACTTTATGATGGTTTCGGCACTAGTCGATGTCGTTCAATACTCTCAAGTTGAAGTTATAAAACGAATGTCTTCAAATCTATTAAATAAAGTCATTGAAGGAATTTTTAAAACTTTTCTGATCCTTGACCCAAATGGAATTAAGATGAGACATTCTACAACTATGTCTGAATCACATCCTTATCTTGAAGATTTTGTTATGTTTGCTGAATCTCAACTTCGTTTATATGAAATTTCTGGAAATAGTATTTTTAAACAAAATTTTCAAGACGCTATGATTTTTATTTCGAAAGAGTTTCTAGACGGAAATAAAATGCTTACGCGTGCGCGTCTTTCTGAGGATTTTGAACTTTATCCAAATCAAGAATACAGTGTTTTTGATAGTTCTTTTAAATCTCCAGTGGGAACTTTTATAATGTTATCGAGAAGAGCTGCCGTTCTTTTTTCTGATAGAAATTATCAAGACGTGATTAAAGAATTACAGGAAAATGTAACTCATACTGTTTTAAAAATTAACCCGGTTAGTTCTGGTGAAGCACTTCGAGGACTTACTTACCCAAGTGAAGTTTATCGGGTAATGAAAATTCCAAGAATTTGGACTCAAGAAGAAAAATTTATTAAGATGATTCCTTTTTTCCTAACTCGTTTTGTGATTGATTACCATGACGAAGGAGATGACTGGCAAATCTGTACATTGAATTCATGTGAATTAAATGGTCGGGGAATTGATGAATTTGTAAAGACACTCTCTCCACCAAGAGAAGTAGAAAAAGAAGAAGCAGAAGGGGCAAACTAGAATGAGCTTTAAACCTCTTACCGATCTAAAAATTATTGACTTCTCTCACCGACTTCCTGGGCCTTTGTGTGGTAAAATTCTAAGCGACTTGGGAGCTACCGTTATAAAGATTGAAGATCATATTTTTCAAGACCCGTTTCTCTCGGGTTTATTTGCTCAATTTGATCCTAGCTTTATTTCTTGGTATGAAAATTTAAATGCTGGAAAAAATATTCTTAGATTTGATTTTAACTCACCAGAAGACCAAAAAATAATTCATGAACTGGTTGTTTCTGCAGATGCGGTAATCATGGGACTGCCACCCAAAACTCGTGAAAAATTAAAAATTACAGATCACGACTTATCTTTAAAAAAACCAATGGTAGTCATTGAGCTGCTGGCCTCTGCTCATGAAAAAAAATCAATGCATGACTTGAATGCTTTAGCTATGACTGGTTTGCTTTCTTTATTCGTAGCTGGGCAAAAAGATAAAATTGTGGATCCGCCCTTTCTTCCTATTGCAGGAATTAGTTTTGGTCACAAAGCAGCGACTGATTTATTGGCAGCATTTATTCAAGCGACTAAAAAAAATCAAACTCAATTTGTAAAAACATATCTCGATCAAGTTACCAAAGAGATTCTGGGAATATTTTGGCCTGAAAGCGACAGACAGCAGGGACGAACCAAGTTTTTACACAATGGAATCTATCCTTGCTATTCACTTTACCAAACTCGCGATCTTAAATATGTTGCTCTCGCTGCCGTTGAAGAAAAATTTTGGAATAGATTTTGTGAAGTCTTTAAAATTAAAAGTTCGCATGATCGTTTTTATAATAAAGATCAAAGTTTATTTGAGTTGATCTCAAATGAAATTCATAAACGCACGACGTCTGAAATTGAATCCCTTATTAAAGACGAAGATCTTTGCCTTTCAATCATTAAATGATTTGGTTTTAAATACTCAATGAATGAATCAATAAATTGACTGCAAAATCTCTCTCGCTCATCGAGGGAGATTTTTCGGCATATTAAAATTTCTAAATCTCTATAGATTTCCCCAGGTAGCCCGCAAGGATGTATAGATTTCAGGGCCTCGAACATTGGTTCATCATTTAAGAAATTAAGTGCCAGCCCATGATATGTATTGAAGCGATTGACTGCGAGACCTATAGAAGCAACCTTCGCCCGAGAGAATTCATTTTCAAACCATAACCCAAGAAGATCTTTCTTAATTTCTAATCCTTGAAAGGAAAATTGATCCTGAATGAGATCTTTGGAAATCTCTAAGACTTTCAACATAAGATCATAGACAGCAAGTTTGTTGACGGTGAGGTTTAGGATTGGATAAAAAACAAATTGTCCAGGATAGTGAAAAGTTAAACCTCCACCGCGTTTAATAGTATAAAGTGGATAGGAAAGTTTAGTTTGATGATCAAAATCGATCAGTTCTTGCGACGTTGTCTCTTTAATTTTTTGAAGTCCACGACCTATTGTAAAGCAATGAGGATGACTGCAAATAATAAGAATAGAAATATGGGGATTTTTATAAATAAAATCGATGCATTCTAATTGAAATTTTTCTGCTTGAAGATAATCCCAATTCCAAATCTTTAAAAGGTAGATATTTTCACTTGGATTTTCAAAAAGAGTTAAATCAATCACTAGATCTTCACTCCTTGAGATCTTAAATGAGTCAGATAATCATAGGCCTTATAACTTGAACGCACTAAAGGACCAGAGGCCACAAATTTAAATCCCATAGAATAAGCTATCTCTTTTAATTCGTTAAATTCATCTGGATGATAGTAGCGTTCAATTTTTAAATGACGATTCGTAGGTTGTAAGTATTGACCAAAAGTAACGATGTCACAATCAACTGCTCGCAAATCAAAGAGTGCTTCTCTAATTTCAGAAATTTCTTCTCCGAGACCCACCATCAAAGAAGTTTTAGTTGTAATATGGGGATAATTTTTTTTATAAAAATCTAAGCAATGTAATGTTGTTTCATAACTTGCCCTGCGGTCTCTCACTGGATGAGTTAAGCGTTTAACTGTCTCTAGATTTTGAGCAATGACGAAAGGATTGCTCGTTCCAAGCGTATGCATATGTTCTTCAATCCCACAGAAATCAGGAATTAAAACTTCAACTATCACTTCGGGATGAACTTCGTGAATTTTAGAAACTACATTTGCAAAATGATTTGCACCAAAATCCTGTAAATCATCGCGATCAACACTTGTGATAACAATATATTTTAGGCCCATAATCCCAACCATATTCGCGGTCTCCAAGACCTCGTTGTGGTTGATAAAACCTTTGGGATTTCCGGTCTTCACATCACAGAATTTACAAGCTCGGGTACAAGTATCTCCGAGAATCATAACGGTGGCAGTTTTTTGGGCCCAGCATTCGCCGATATTAGGACACCCCGCTTCTTCGCACACAGTATAAAGTCCTTTAGCCCGCAAATTTTCTCTGACCTCTTTAAAATTATCTCCGCCTGGAAGTTTAACTTTTAGCCAATCAGGTTTTCTTAGAACTGGTGTAGTTTTATCCAAAGAGTCCATTTACGCCTCGCTTCAGTATCAATTCGACCTGATCTTATCTGTTATGCTCGGACATAATCACACTTTGGCACCACTAATTCTAGTCTATCTACCAAATTATTAGGTGTTAGGAATTGGCATAAAACCTGAAGTACAAACTCCGAGAATAACGGTCAAGGATTTAGACTGATACACCAGGAGGTCATTATGAAGGGACTCATTGCAATTTTTTGTCTTCTCGCTATCAGTGCTCAAGCGTCAACAGGAATCAAGGCGCGCGATCTTTCAGCAATCAAACTCCAGTCAGGTGAAATTATTGGAAATTTGAGCTTGCAAGAAAGTACTAAGGTGCTAAAATCACTAGATCAGGAACAAAACATTGAGATTAGAACTCGTGTTATTTACCCTGAAGAAGTTTCACAGCTAATAGTGAGCAAGTTGACAAAAGCTCGATTAACTGAGAAAAAACCAAATCCGCAGGATTATAATTAAGTTTTGGGGCGCCAACCCCAAAATCCTCCGAAAGGATAGTGTTTGTTGTTGTGTGAAGGGCCCGCAAAATTTTGCGGGCTTTTTTTTTCTATTTTTGGACGACCAGCTTTAATAAATCACACTTAATTTCTCTACCCTCTACAATACTTGTAAATCCACTTTCTTTAGAAATCATAAAATATAATATTTTAAATCCATGTGAAATTATTTCTTGTTCTAATTCGACTGCCGTTTTAATCATTTTAAATGGCATTGATACTGACCCTACTTCTGGCTGAATCATTAACTCACTCGCAAAAAGTCCATCTGCTTTTAGCGAACTATAAATATTTTTAAAAGCATTGTCTCGATCATCTTCGTTGGTGATGCAGTTCAGGCAATGAGAATCAAATACTAAATCATATTTAGCTTCATTAAAAAAAGTACTCTCTACAATATTAACTTCTTTATAGGTAATTTTTGATTTAGGTGCTTTAGCAATAGCAAGCGAAGAAAAATCAATAGCAGTTATATCTGCAGATAAGTTTGTAATATCTTCAAAGAGAGAAAAATAGCCAGATCCTAATTCTAATATTTTTAGATCATTTTGAGTGAGTCTTGGTCGAACATTATTTTCGAAAAAAGTATAAAGGCTTTTTGAGTACGAATGCTCTTTTGTTTTTTTATAAAATTGATTAAAAAAATCTTTTGAGTTCAAGTTTAAATATTACCAACAAAAATAAATCTACTATCATGTGAAAAAGAAGCTGGTGAATTCCCTAGCTCTCCTTCTGGAATTACTCCATGGAAATATTGAAGCCAGTAAGTTTCATTTTTTTTGTAAGTTAACGGATAAGGAACGGTGGCAGATCCTAAAAAATGATCTAGAAATTTAGCAATAAATTCTGAGCAATAGAGAAGCTCTCGTCCTTGATTATCAAAATTATTCCAAAGATATTTTGTATCAAATGGAGCCCCTTTAAATGTCGAATTAAAAATAGTGAGCATTCTCTCTTCAAGTGAAACTCTTTCAGTGTCTTTTAAATTTTGAAATTCTTTAGGGCGATAAACTGAAACGCTAGTTCCTGGAGTTTTATTTTTTAGAAATTGATCGAGAGGATAAAGAGCAACTTGTCCTAAAGATTGTCCTACAAGGATTTCACTTAATTCATTCTTTACAATGACACCTGAATGAGAAAATTTTGAATTAGTTTCCGACTCAATCACTCGGCACTCATAACAGTTAAA
>JACMPM010000008.1 GCA_014377485.1 Bacteriovorax sp.
CTCTGTTGTTTGAACGTTTAGTAGCTGAAGGTTTATTTTATTTTTATCAACTTCAAAATATTCAGAAAGATTATTAATAAGTTTTTGAAAAACTTCAGGCTCACTTAAATAATCCAGGAAAACTAAACCTGAATATCCAAACCCTAACTCAACACTCAATTCTCCATTTTCTAAACGAAGTGGCGAGGTAATATTTCCCTGCTCTAGATTTGAAGCCGAAGCCGGAGCTTTAATATTGAGAAAATTTAAAAACCCCTCCCAGCTCATTTGTTTTTTTGCTATTGATTCCGCGGGTAAAACCTGTAGTTCTTCGTCTGTTAGAACAAACGTTTTTGACTGGACAATAACTTCATCTTTTTCTATTTCTGCCTCTTTCGCTAGTTCTGCAAAATTTTGGGCAAACGTTTCTGCGACAGTTTTTGGTATATTTTCCTTAACTGTTTCAACCACAACTACAGGTACAGCCTCTATTGATTGAGCACTAGGCTCACTTGCCGGCATCTTCATTGAAAAAAAACTTCTACGAAGTGCAGTTTTATAAAGTAGCACTTCAAAAGATTTCTCTGGCGCAATTGAACTAAAGATCCAGGATGTTTCTCTCGCAATAGTTTCATAAATCCAGATCATTTCTGCTTCACCAATATCTTTGTTGCTTTTTAATTCTTTAAAAAGCTCATCCAATAAACCACTGGCAATATTTTTCACCGGAACATTTTCTTCCAATAATTTGTTGTAAACAAGCGAGAGACCAGATGTATCACCTGCGTACAATGATTTTAAAATATTTTGCAAACTTGAAGGACCAGCGACCCCCAAAGAGTTAGTAAGATTTTCTTCAGAAATATTGTCATTCAGTGAAGTCGTTAGAACCTGATCAAGAAGTGAAAGAGTGTCTCGAACTGATCCTCGCCCCAAAATGGCTAATTGATTAATCAATTGCTCATTTTCAAATTTAATTCCTTCAACTTTTGCAATTTCTTTTACGCGGGCAACTAGGTCCGGAACGCTCACGTTTCTAAAATCAAAACGCTGACAACGAGACAGAACTGTTCCTAAAAGTTTTTGCGCTTCAGTAGTGGCAAAAATAAAAACCACATGAGCTGGCGGTTCTTCCAATGTTTTAAGTAGCGCATTGAATGCATTAGTTGAGAGCATATGCACTTCATCGATTATATAAACTTTATATTTCCCTGAAGTTGGTAGGTAGTGAACATTGCCAATTAGCTCACGAATATTATCAACACTATTGTTTGATGCTCCGTCGATTTCGATAACGTTCATTGAAGTTTCAGTATCAAAATCTAGGCAGGCACGGCATTCGCAGCACGCGTTTCCATCTGCCGTTAAATTTTCACAACGAATAGCTTTTGCAAAAATACGAGCGACTGAAGTTTTACCAACTCCGCGAGTTCCAACCAGCATATAAGCGTGACCGATTTTTTTATTGAGAATTGCATTTTGAAGCGCACGTGTTACATGGCCTTGTCCGATGACTTCTTGAAATTTTTTAGGTCGCCACTTCCTGGCCAATACTTGGTAAGACATCACAATCCTTGGAATATTTCCGTAGTATCAAAGGTAATAAATTTGGTGGAATTAGTAAATTGAATTGAAGCGGCAGTTAGGAAAACAGCACAAAGCAGAGACAGTTACCGTTGCTTCCTTCCGGACCTGGCGGAGTTGGCCGCACATACCATTGCCACTCCCTAACTACCAAATGCATAATATGAATCTGGAACGATAGTGTCAAGACAAGTCTGGACAAAGTGTCTCCAAACTCTAAGTAATAAACTTGATTTAATTGCTTCCCATAACCATCAACTTTATCGGAGATAATTTTATGAAAACGCTAATTGCTATGACGCTACTATCATTTGCTGCGACAACTATAAAAGATGATTTAAAAGTTGGTTTCGAAAGTTACAATTGAGTATTTCATGACCGCAAAAACAATTTAAGTTAAAGAAGATAGAAAAGCTAAAACTTGAATACTAATTAATTCTGCTTCGCCCACGTCAATCTCACCGACTACATTTGCACCGTCGTCTGAATTAATTTGAAGAATTGGCGCAATAATATTCTTTGAATCTTTATCAATTGCGGCACTCAAGGAACAAGTGCTAAGGATTAAAATATTTACCCAGGTTCTTCATGCGTTATGAAGGTTCTTGAAAAACCCAACGCTCATTTTTTCACAACTCTTGCTCGGTGAGGTAATAACTTTAAGTTTTAAGATTTGAGATTTGTCTTGGTCATAATAAAATGAAGAACAGGAAGAATATTTAATTAAATTCTTTTCACAAATTCCATAGTTAAAATCCTTGCCAACAAAGGACTCAATTAAAGAAATAGATTTTGAGCCAATTAAAATGCTTTCTTTAACTTTTGGTTTAAAATAATCTGAGCATTTGGTTATGTTGGTGATTTCACCTTGATAAGGTGTAGGCTGGTCGGTATAGCTTTTTAATATAACACCAATTATATTTTTTCTTTCGTGTTCATATTCTTTTTCAAGGGATGGACTAATAACTTCTAATTCATAAATATTTTTTTCTAGTTCAAATTTTATAGTTGTAAATGTTTTTTTTAATCCTTTCCTCTGAATGTTTTTTAGCATTAATCCGTTATTTAATGGGTCATTTTTATAACCAACAGTGTTTAAGGCAGTGTTTAAGTTTTCAGCGTGTGCATTGAGAGTATAAATCAGAAACAATAATATAATTTTCACATCTTCCTCATATTATAAATAATTTAAAAAATGGCGGAGAACATGGGATTCGAACCCACGATACGCTTTCACGTATACTCGCCTTCCAAGCGAGCGCATTCGACCACTCTGCCAATTCTCCTAATTCGTAAAAAATATCATATTTTCTGACGTTTCAGCTAGCTCTTATTGTAGTTTGTTCTTTTCTCTCGAAAAAAATTTGAGAGAAGCTTTGAACATTCAAAGTGTCGAAGTCCACCAATTACCGGAAATGAATGATTGAGTTTTTGATCTTTATAAAAATTATAATTTAAGCTAAGTGAGCCACCTTTAGGATCATAAGCCCCAAAATAAAGTGTTCCTATGCGAGCTTGAATCATGGCACTTAGGCACATTGGACAAGGTTCTAGTGTTACATATAGTGAACAATTAATTAATCGCCAGTTGTTTAATTTTTTTGCTGCTTCGGTTATTGCTAAAATCTCAGCATGCCCGCACGGATTATGATTTTTTTCTTTTATATTGTGACTTCGAGAAAGAACCACTCCTCTTGAGTCGACGACAACTGCGCCAATGGGAACTTCGTCGATACGATAAGCTTTATCAGCTTCGATTAAAGCTTCATCCATTAACCAGAGTTGATCTTGAAAAATTGTATTAGACATGGGCGAATTTCAATTTACGTTTACTATGTTTTTCTTTTTTCCATAAACGGACTAGTTGAATATAACGTTTTTTATTTGAACGGCTATCAAACTTAAACATTACACCATAAATTAAAGGCCTTCCTATCAAATCACGTCGCTTGCTCATAACCTGACCGCGAAGACTTACAGAAATATCATCAACTTTGGCATGGATAATAATTTCATCACCTAGCTTAACTTCTTCAAATAAAGCAACACACCCTGCAAATCTTCTTAAATCAGTTAAACGAGCATCATATTCACTCTCGAAGGATTTAACTTTTATTCGCAAATCATCCCTATAGCGAAAATCATATTCCCACCAACTAACACGCGGATAATAAATTGGAGACGATAGAATATACATTTTCAAAATGAGAATAAGACATGAGATCAAATACAAAATCCCAATATGAGAATGATGAACGACAAAAAACTGTTCATTGATTTTAAAAAGAATATAAAAAAAGAGGATCGTTGAGAAAGTCCAATAGGTGTAATAACGATGCTTAATTGTTTTATAGTACGGCGTGGAGAAATATAAAAAAAATGCCAGTTTAACTCCCAATCTGAACTTAGGCTCAGCAACAATTTCTGTCATTATTGCCAAATGTATAAAAAAGAAAAGTGCCTTAAGTAAAAACTTGATCGTTTTAGTTTCTGATTTAAAATTATGTTCAATACTTTCCATAATTTAATTATGCTTTATTTGTGATATTTATCAATCGGTTCAAATCTAATCTTAACAATTATATACTTGTCTTTTTGTGTCATTTATCTAATCCTATCCTTATTAGATTATTTTAAAGGAGATACTATGAAATTGCTTATCCCAGCTATTGCGCTTTTAAGCTCAACAGTTATGGCCGCAGACCTGAAATTCAATGTTGAAGGCCGTTTTGACTATGCTAACTCAACTGTAAAGCATGAGTTCGCAACTGCAACAAACAACTTCGAAGAAAAAAGATCTGAATTCGATTCAAACGTTCTTCGCTTGAACATGGTAGCTACTATCAATGAAAATCTTTCTGCAAGATTCAGATACAGATTTTCTACAGCTCAAGATGCTGCTTCAAAAAACCGCGACCTTTCATTCCAAAACGTAGACTTTTTCTTCATTGACCACAAGACTTCAATGTTCACAACAAGAATTGGTAAACAAAGCCAAGTTGAATCTTTAGGTCGTGAATTTTTCATTTCTGCAACAGATTACCCAACTACAGCTTACAACAGCACTTCAGGTGCAACTGGGTATATTGCCTCTAACACTGCTGTTTATAACACAGTAAAATCTGATGCTGATCTCTACCGCGTTGGTGTATCTTTAATCTTTAAACAATTAGAAGATCAAACTTTTACAATTTCTGCATTCAACCCTGCTAAGTCTACAACTTATACTGACACTGCTGGTGCTTCTAATGATGCAAAAAACTCTAAAATGGGTTTAGGCGCTTATTATAATGGTTCATTCTTAAATAAAATGATCCAACCAACTCTTGGCTATACTACTTTTGGAATCGCTCCAGAAACTGATCTTGCAGGAGCACCAAACACTGTTTCAGCTAGCAATAAATTAATGGCTGCTGGTATTCGTTCAGAAGTTGCTGGATTCGTAATTGATGCAGATTGGAAACAATATAAAAGAGACAACACTTCAACTGCAACTTCAACTGCAGACAAAACTACTTCTATTTGGGCCAACGTAGCATACACTTGGGATAACTTAACTCCATTTGTTAACTACATTAATGACAAATACACAAAATCTGCAAATAATCTTACAGACTATAAGAGAAACGCTATCTCTGCAGGTCTTCAATTTAAGCCCTTCAAAGACAATAACTTTAGATACCAAGTTGCTTACACAAGCGACGTAAAGAAAATCGACGCTGCAACTGGAACTAATGAAAATAAAGTTACAGCTCACCAGATTTCTGCTGGTATCAAATTTGATATCTAATTCTCTGAAATCACGTTTTTAAGAAGGGGCTTTCGGGCCCCTTTTTTTATCCATAAATAACATCTTCTATACAGTCCTAACCAAAATCTAACGATACAAATTCCTTCACTTTTCATAAGATCACCACATTGTCATTCATGCACACAGAGAGGTTTTACGTGTTAAAAAAATTATTGATGTTTCTTCTTATGTCTATGTCTCTTAGCCTATTTGCTGCTCAAAAGATCAATGGTGCAGGCGCTACATTTCCTTATCCAATTTACTCAAAGTGGTTCTCGGAATATCAGAAAACTCACAAAGATGTAGAGTTTAACTATCAGTCGATCGGAAGTGGTGGAGGAATTAAACAAGTTCTCGCACAAACCGTAGACTTTGGTGCAACTGATGCTCCAATGACAGATGAAGAATTAAAATCTGCCAAAACACCAATTCGCCACATCCCAACTGTACTTGGTGCAGTTACTGTTGCTTATAATGTTAAGGGAATTGATGCTGGTTTAAAGCTAGATGGTGAAACACTTTCAAATATTTTTCTTGGAAAAATTACTAAGTGGAATGATGCTGCTATCGCAAAATTAAACCCAAAAGCAAAACTTCCAGCTACTGATATCTTAGTAGTTAGAAGATCAGATGGTTCAGGAACAACATCTGTTTTCTCAACTTTCTTAGCTGACGTTTCTTCAGAATGGAAAACAAAAGTTGGTGCTGGAAAAAATATAAACTGGCCTGCAGGAATTGGCGCTAAAGGTAACGAAGGTGTTACTTCTATGATAGCTCAAACTGAAGGTGCTGTTGGATACGTTGAACTTGCTTATGCAATCAACAGCAAGCTTGCTACTGCTTCGATTAAAAATAAAAAAGGTGAGTTCGTAGCAGCTTCAGTTGATTCAATTTCTAAAGCAGCAGCATCTGTAAAAGATGTTAGCGGTGATCTTCGAATTTCAGTTATCAATGCAGACGGAAAAGGTGTTTATCCAATTTCTTCTTTCACATGGATTCTACTTCCTGAAGACGCAGCATCTGCTCCTTTAAAAGAAGTAAGAGCATTTTTAGGATGGGCACTTAAAGACGGTCAAAAATTTGCAGCTGAACTTCACTATGCTCCATTGCCTAAAAAAATGGCAGAAGCACTAGCTAAAACAATTAAATAATCTCTCTGATCGATTCTCTCTCCTTGAAGGGGCCCAAATACTTATTAAGCTGAGTGTTTGGGCTTTTTCTTTTGTCCCAAAAACGTTCAACTCTAAAACCAAATCAATTTGATCATTAAAAGAACAACTATTAATGTAAGCATCGGACGAATAATTTTTGTAATATTTTTTGAAGCGTAAGTGGCACCAATATAAGATCCAACAACCATTCCGGTTGCCATAATAAAACCCTCTTTCCAATGAACATATCCATTATGTGCAAAAGTAATTAACGCCGTTGTCGCAGAAAAAGTATTGGCCATTTTTGAAATAGCAATGGAAGGAAGCAGTGGATATCCCGTACCTAAAAATAGCCCTAGAAACATAAAAGTTCCTCCGCCTGGTCCAAAAAATCCATCGTAAAAACCACTGGCGAGGGCTGATAGAAAAAAAATAGAGTAGTGAGGTTTTACAAAGTCTTCACGCTCTTTAAAAAAGCGGTCACGGTTCCATACAATATATAAAATAATCGGACACATGATTAAGAGTAAATATCGGAAAAAGTCTTTTGAAACAAAGGGGGCCAGAGAGCTTCCCAAAAAAGATCCTCCTGCACAGACTATGCAAAATGATAGACCTTCTCTCCAGCGAAGGTGGCCTTTTCTTGCATAAACAATTAATGCAATTAATGCCCCTGTCGAACCAACAATTTTATTTGTACCTATGGCATGAGCACCTGGAGCAATTGCTATAGAGAGTGTTGGGAGGGATATTAATCCGCCGCCACCAACAATGGAGTCTACCAGTCCAGTAAGTAAGCCCATAAAACTCAAGAGATAATGATTCATGTAAGTGAAGCTACATTGATTAATTCTATTTTTCAATTAGCATTAAAGAAACTGCTTTAACTTGAGAAAGTCATGAATCAAATCATTAATAATTTTATTGAATCGGCCCAAACTGCGGTGCTTGGAAAAAAGCATGAACTAAAATTAGCGCTATGCTGTTTTCTTTCCGAAGGTCATCTTTTAATTGAAGATGTACCAGGGGTTGGAAAAACAACTTTTGCTAAAACGATGGCGAAATTATTGGATTTAGATTTTTCACGAATTCAGTTTACTAACGATCTTATGCCATCTGATCTTTTAGGAATTCAAATTTACGATTCAAAAGAATCGAAGTTTAACTTAATTCCCGGTCCGATATTTAATCAATTTATATTAGCTGATGAGCTTAATCGAGGGTCACCAAAAACTCAAAGCGCACTGTTGGAAGCAATGGAAGAACAACAAGTCACACTTGATGGACAAACATTAGCTTTGCCGCATCCTTTTTTTGTTGTGGCTACACAAAATCCTCGCTCACAAATAGGAACTCATCATTTACCAGAATCACAGCTTGATCGATTTATGATGAAAATTAAAATAGGATATCCAGACCAAGAATTTGAAAAAAAGCTCATCTCTGAAGACTTACATATTGAGAATTTTAGACAATTAAAATCTATTATAAACTCCGAACAACTAAATACAATTCTCAAGCAAATTAACAATGTAAATGTGAGCGACAAGCTATTAAATTATGTCTTGAGTATTCTCGAAAACTCTCGCCACGATAGTGCGTATCAGGGATTAAGTCCAAGGGCCGGAAGAGATATAATTAAGGCCGCCAAAACCTGGGCATTCATTGAGGGAAGAGATTTTGTCTTACCAGATGATGTGCAAAACATTTTATCCCCAGTTGTTTCTCATCGCCTTGCTCCTTTTCAAAGTCAGTCATTTGAAGAAGATCAGGAATTAACTAAATCGTTAATTAAACTTACCCATGTGGATTAACCTTCAAAATAATTTTTTCAAGAAGATTGCGGCACTCGGAAAGTCTCAACAGCTATACATCATTCCAACTTTAGATGGTATAAAACTTGCTTTTCTTAATGTGACGTTATTAGTGATTGGTTTGGTTTATGCCAATAATTATGTTTTATTGTTTAACTTCATCTTGTTCTGTCTTTTTTTAGGTTCAATGTATTACACTCATTTCAATCTTCAAGGATTGGAACTCATATCAGCTAAAACTTCTCCACTTCATGTTAATGACAAAGGAGTCCTTACTCTTCAATTCAAGACAACTTCTGGATTGGGACATTATTTTCTTGGATTAAGATTGCAGAATAATTTAATTGATCTACAGGACAAAAACTTCACATTTTCTTTTGAAGCAAATTCTCAAAACACGTTGAAAGTCGATGTGCCAATCAAGGGTATTATCAGGGGAGATTTGGTTATTAGCAGACTTTGCATTGAAACTCTTTTTCCTTTTCATCTTTTTCGCTGCTTTGTATATTTTAAACACCATTTAAGAATTGTCGTTTATCCTGAAAGAAAAAACCTGGAAATTCACCACGCTCAAACTATCCAAGAAGAAAAACACGACGAGGGAGATGATTTCACTTTAAATAATTTTAAACCAGGAGATCCGCTCAAGCGCGTTCATTGGAAAAAACTAGCACAAACTAATCACTGGTATTCTAAAAAGCTCAATACTCCCAATTCAAATCCAATCATGCTTTCACTTACAGGTGACCACTTGTCTAAGCTCGATCTAGAAAACCAGCTTAGTTCACTTTGTTTTGCTCTTTACCAATCTCATTATCAGAATATTAAGTATGGCCTGACTCTTGGAAATATTATCATTGCTCCTGATCATTCGAGTTTTCACTTAAAGAATTGTCTCCGTGCATTGGCTAATTATGAAAGTTGACATAAAAAAGCTTTCAATATTTTTAGTCGTTTTCAATGCTCTGATGATGTTTAAAGATCTACCAATGTCTATTCTCGGCTCTGTGCTTTTAATTATTTTTTTATCTTTTATAGTCACTCACAAAACATTGCGATCTTTTTTTAAAATTTTTATTTTGATCGCCAGCATAATTCTTTTAAAATTTTTATTTAAAACCTACCTTTTGACTGAAGCCGGAGTTTCTCTGGTAATGATATTGTCGGCATTGAAACTTTGGGAGATGGACACCGAAAGTGATCACTTTAATATGTTTCTCATTCTGGCCCTTCTTGAATGCTGCCTTTTTTTATTAAACCCGACATTCATAGCTTTTTTCCTTGGGATAATTAAAATATTTATTTTCTTCTATTTCCTTTTAAAAATTAGAAATTATGATCTGACTCTGTTAAGTGGAAAAAGACTATTGTTTTTGGTAGTACCTTCTTTGTTTCTATCTCTAATACTTTTTTATACATTCCCTCGGTTTACTCAAGGATTTCTTTCTACAACTAATAATCAATTACTTTTTTCCGGAGCTGACTCTCAATTATCATTTAAAAAACTTGGTCCACTTAATCTCTCTTCTAAAATTGTATTTAGAGTTTATGGATTAAACGCCCATAAATTCCCTTTTCACCTGCTGTATTGGCGCCAAAGTGTTTTATGGGATTTTAACAAAGAGGAATGGAGAACCGGTTATTTACATTTTAAATCAGAACAATTGACCTCACCAGGCCCTGTTGTGAATTACAATATTCAACTTGTTCAAGATTATAATGAATTTCTTCCCGTGCTTGATGGTGTTACTCGTTTAATAAAAAGCAATCTCACTTATAATTTTTATACTGAACACAGTTTTAGATTAAAAAATATTTCCCGTACTTCTGTTAAATATAATGCCATTACAAGCTTTAAGGAAATTCCCCAAATATTAACACCGCTTATGGAAAGAAAAGGACTTCGTTTGAAGTCTGAACAAAAAGAAAAAATAAAAGAACTTATCTTAAAAAATAAAATGGATAAATCAAACCTCAGCGATAACGAAAAGTTCGAAATGGCGATTGATTTTTTCAAAAAACGAAATTATGAATATTCGCTTACACCTCCCGCTTATAGCTCTCTTGAAGATTTTATTTTAACTGGCAAGGCGGGTTATTGCAGCCATTTTGCAGCGGCATTTGCCTATATTACCCGGGCCATTGGACTTCCATCTCGAATTATTTCTGGATTTCAAGGTGGTGAATTTAATCCATATGATCAGTCCCTTATAGTTCGCGAAATGGACGGACATATGTGGGTTGAGGTTTATTTAAAAAATATTGGTTGGTATAAATTTGATCCAACTGCCACCGTTGCACCGGGAAGAATTAATCTTGGTGCCAAATCTTTTCATGATAAAGTTGAACCATTCATTAATCTTTATTATTACCAGCTACCAAAAAGTGTTTTAGAGTTTGCAAGTTTTAACCACTTCTCGCTGTGGCTAGACTCTTTGAGCTCTCGCTTCGATACAAGTCTTATAAATTTTGACAAGGATAAGCAGCAGCAGATCTTGAATTCATTCATCCCAAAGTCAATTTCTTTGGGTTGGCTTTTCTCAATTGCTCTTTCTGGCTCAATGCCATTATTCTGGTTTTTCTTCAGCTGGTTAAACAAAAAGAAGTCTAATCCGAACGAAAAACGTTATAAGAAATTTATTGCGCGCTTGAAAAAAGAAGGGGTTGAAAAACTTCCTCACGAATCTGTATCTTCTTTTCGCAAGAGATGCTTGTTAAAAACGAATAGCCTCGAGGACTACATCAACACTGAGACCAATCATTATATAAAATATTACTATGAAAGATCTTCAGACTTTAAATGCTAGTTGCATGAGCCCATGAAAGATTGTAGCTTGTCCAAAAATCCAACCCACCAGGTTATATACATGCCTTCTTTAAAAACGTCTCCGACTTTTGCTGAACTAAAATTAATTGAACCATTAAAGCTTGCTTTAAGCGAAGCAGGGTACACACATCCAACACCAATTCAAGCAGAGGCAATTCCATCTTTACTTGAAGGTAGAGATTTGTTGGGATGTGCTCAAACCGGAACTGGTAAAACTGCTGCTTTTGCTCTTCCCATTCTTCACCGTTTAGTTGAATCAGGAAAAAAAGCTCTTCCAAAACATGCTCGAGTTTTAGTATTGACTCCAACCAGAGAACTTGCCATTCAAGTTCACGAAAGTTTTGCGACTTATGGGAAAAATTTACATTTAAAATACGCTGTCGTTTATGGCGGTGTTGGACAAACTCCACAAGTAAAAGCTCTTTCCCATGGTGTTGATGTCTTAGTCGCAACTCCTGGTCGTTTGATGGATTTAATTGAACAAGGTTTTATTAAATTAACAGGTCTTGAAGTTTTTGTTTTGGACGAAGCTGACCGTATGTTGGACATGGGTTTCATTCACGATATAAAAAAAGTTTTAAAACTTCTTCCACCAAAAAGACACAATCTTTTTTTCTCGGCAACTATGCCTCCTGATATCGAAAGACTTGCAAACTCAATATTAATTAATCCCGTAAGGGTTGAGGTCACTCCAGTTTCTTCAACAGCAGAATTAATTTCCCAAACTGTTATGTTTGTAGACCGCGAAAATAAACGTCCATTGCTCAAACATATTCTGCAAGACGCAAAATTAAAACGCGTTATTGTTTTCTCTCGAACGAAGCATGGCGCTAATAAGATAGTTGATTATCTCGGAACGGCTGGAATAATCGCCGAAGCTATTCATGGCAATAAATCTCAAACAGCAAGACAAAGAGCCCTAGAAAATTTTCGTTCAGGGCAAACTCGCGTATTAATCGCCACCGATATAGCTGCTCGTGGGATCGATATAGACGATATTAGCCACGTTATTAATTATGACCTGCCTAATGAGAGCGAAAGTTATGTTCACCGTATAGGACGAACTGCGAGAGCAGGTGCAAGCGGTGTTGCTATTTCATTTTGTGACGCTGAAGAAAAAATATTTTTAAAAGATATCGAAAAACTTATTGGAAAACGCATTCCTTTAATTGAAGACCAGCCGTTCCATTCTCAAATTGTTGTAGAGAGTAAATTATTAACGGCCGGTAGGGCAAAAACCCTTATTGATGGCCGGGGCAATAGACCTAACAATACGTTTAGACGAGGAAATCGTAATATTTCTAAAAAGAAGTAAAATTAGTGGTATTATGAAATGCACTCTGTTAGGGTGCACTAGAAACAATGTACGTCGTCTTTAAGATTAGTGGTCACCAGTTCGGCTCTCCTCTTTAGCGGCTCCCTAGCCTTAAGGAGGTAATTATGGGTAGAAAACTTTATGTCGGAAATCTTCCGTACTCAGCTAACGATCAATTATTAAGAGACAAATTCTCAGAAGTGGGAACTGTTGATTCTGCAAAAGTTATCACTGACCGTGATACTGGTAGATCAAAAGGTTTCGGATTTATCGAAATGTCTTCTGAAGAAGAAGCAGAAGAAGCAATCAGCAAATTCAATGGTACTGATTATGATGGTCGCGCAATGACTGTATCAGAAGCAAAACCAATGACTCCAAATGATTCACGTGGTGGATCAGGCGGCGGCGGTGGATCACGTGGTGGATTCGGCGGCGGCGGCGGCGGTGGCGGAAGAAACCGTTACTAAGTCTAAACCAATTAAAAAAATTAGTTAGATATAGAGGGCTGTCGAAAGACGGCCCTTTTTTTTATTCTTTTTCTTCAATCGTTGTGATGAAATGATATATATGGATATAACTTGTCACTACTGTTTCGAAACATTTCCGATTGAAATTTACCTTGAAGAAGGTGAAGAACAAGATTTTATTATCGACTGTGAAGTTTGCTGCCATCCTCTGCACATCATTGCTAAATGGAATGATGATGAAGGGCAGTTTAATATTGATGTAGATGAAACTTAAATCAAGATCCCAACTATCGTTAAACGTCTGAAGGGCCTGGTGCCCACTCATTGTATTTAGCCCATTCCAATGCACCGGCCATTAAAGCATCACATACAGGGTCTTTAATGTCGTAGTAAGAATCAGGGTCATTGGGAAATCTTGAAGCCAGTTGATACTTAATTTCACCCCGCTAATGGAGCTGCTCTTTGTGCAAATGGGCCGGACAAAATTTTCCACGATAATGTCTTTTTGCGAGCTCCTCCGGATCAAGATTCAATCCAGGAGGACAGTGATCTTTGGTGTGTGAACTTAACTCAAATCCTAGCTCTATCAACAGAAGTTGAAGTGGAATTTCTAAGTCAGTAACAGTTATTTGAATATCAATGGAACAATCTCAATCATCTAAGACTTCTTATTAAAAAGAACTATGGATGCCCGAAATTTATGGATTTTATAAGAGTACTTAAAATGGCGCAAACGGCAGGAGTCGAACCTGCGACCACTTGATTCGTAGTCAAGTACTCTATCCAACTGAGCTACGTCTGCGTTGTATGTCGATTTTTTGAATATAAATGTCGACTGGGATTAAGTCAATTACTTATGAAGATTCAGGTTCTCAATAGAGGGAAATGACTTTGAAAATGGCGGAGACGGTGAGATTCGAACTCACGGTACCTCTTGCGAGGTACGACGCCTTAGCAAGGCGCTGGATTAGACCACTCTCCCACGTCTCCAATAAATTACAGAACTAAATTTTAGAGATCGTTAACTACTAATGGCGGAGGACACAGGATTCGAACCTGCGGAACCTTTCGGTTCAACGGTTTTCAAAACCGCCGCGATCGACCACTCCGCCAATCCTCCGAATCAATAGACGGTTATATTAAATTAATTAGTTAAAAAAGACAAGATGGAATTCTATTGTAAATTTCTAATTTGTGCTTCTATTTGGTCGCGATCGGGCGCTCCCGGGCTTAATTTTAAATAATCTTCAAATTTTTCCCTAGCAAGTGCTCTCTGCCCAGCTGCTTTATAAGCAAGACCCATTTGTTTGTGAATTTCTGGATTTGCTTTTTCTTCTTTTAGAGCACGGTTATATAGCTCAATAGCTTCATTAGCATAGTTCTGCGCTAGCCTGATCCAAGCCATGGCCATTAAAGCATCAACTGATTTAGGATTTAAACTAATGGCCTTTTCGTACTTTAAAATGGCTTCTCTATAGTCTTTTTCAATCCTAGCAACCTCGCCCACAATAAAATAAGCAGAGTCAAGGCCAGGGTTAAGTTCTAATTCTTTAAGTGCCATTTCTTTCGCTTTTTTAATATCGCTCGTAGCTAAATAAACTTTTGCAAGCATGTAATGAACTCTGGGATACGACACCAGTTTTGATCTTACTTCTTCAAATTCTGCAATGGCTTCAGGATAGCGTTTTAAATTAAAAAGAAATTCCCCTAGGTCGAGGCGCACTTTTAGATTTCCAGGATTTAATTTTAAAAGTTCAAGACTATAATTAATGTAATCGTCATTTTTTTCTTCTAACTTTGCCGCATAGATAAGAAACTCGTAAAAGGCATCATCCTTTTTCGGCATATCTTGAATACGCTTATAATAGCTTTTAAACTCTTTTATTTGCCCACTCTTGTAGTACAAGGTTGCAATGGCTGCAAGTAGTTTTGGGTCTTCGCCAATTTCTGAAATTGCGTCACGTAGGTAACCAAGGGCCGTGTCTGTATTATCCTGCTCATAAAGTATTTCAGCATTAGTTGATAAGTATTCTGTATTTTTTGGATCTAATAAAAGAGCCTTAGCCAGTCTTGTTTTGGCTTCATTAAACTTTTTAGTTCTTAAAAATATTTTAGCCAATTGAAACATATCGTAATCGCTTAATGGATTGCGATTAAGAGCTTCTGAGTACCAACGCATTGCCAGGGAAATATTATTTTTAGCTAAGTAAAAGTCTCCCATCAGCGAGGCATATTCGTTACCAAATGCGAATTTAGTTTGGGATAGTTCAACCAAGGTCTTTTGAGTTTCATCAAACTTAAAAGCTTTCAAATAAGCTGTAACCAAATTTTTCTTTAAAATATTGTTACCTGGATTAATGCCTATCGCTTTCTGAAGTGTATTGATGGCCGAATCAAAAAGTCCTCTTTTCAACTGGAGCTGTGTTTGTAAAAGAATTGCTGGAACATATTCAGGAGAAGTGTCTACAGCTTCTATTGAATATGAAAAAGCAGCTTCTAGATTTTTGTTTTTTAACTCTGCCTGTGCTTTTTTTATTAAATCTAAAACCTTACTTTCTAAAATTAGAGATTGAGCAAACTTATCTCCACCAACTTCCAATGAAGATAACATTGACCGCAATTCATCCGATTCCTTTATGGCCAAAGATCTTTTGAAAAATACGGTTGCTTCTTTATTCTTATTCTTAAGCGCGCTTAATAAACCCATGTGATAGTAAAATTTAGCTGTAAAAGTCGGCGATCCTTCAGAATTGTTTGTATTGACTTTAATTAGTATTTCTTCATATTTTTTCTGAGACTGATCCTTAAATAAATAGTCAGCTGATTTCAAAAGTAAAAGTGCACTATTTGGAAAATACTTCAAGCCTTCTTCGATAGTACTTCTTGCTTCTGCCGGTTTATCGTCTACATCACTAAAATGGGCCAAGGAATAGTAAGCCTCAAAAGGCTTTTTAGGAGTGTCATTTAATTTTGTAAAAGTTTTTCGCGCTTCAACTAAATCACCGGCATTAATTAAGAGATCCAGGTAATAAGCCAAGAGTTTGCTTGATGCCGGTCCTTTTGCACGAAAATAATTTTTGATTATATTAATACCAGTTTGATACTTTCCAATTTTTCCATAAAAAAGAGCTGTCCCCGTGACAATATTTAAATCACTCAACATTTTATTTTCTGAAAGCTGGATAAGTTTATATATAGTATTTGCTGATATCTTAGGTTCTTTAGTATCGTCTAATAACTCGGCATAAGTCAGGATAAGTTCTCCGAGGGCTTCATTGCTAGTGAATTGCCTTTGAAGCGAAAGAACAAACGACTGAGATGCCATGGCACGTTTAATATATGTATTTTTGGCGTAAAGATTTCTTCCTTGAACTAAAGCTAACGTTGCACCTGCCTTATCTTCATACTCTTGAGTAATTGGAAATTTTACATCAACAAAAAATGGTCCAACAACTTTTGGCTTTTCATCCGGTGTTAGAAAAACATAAAAAAGTGCCATGAAGGCAATAGCGACAATAATCGACATTCCTTTTTTGCGTTTTTTCTTTGGCTTTTTTATAGCTTTAATATTTATCGATGAATTAGAAAATGCTTCTTCAGGAACTTCTTCTTCAGCGTCTTCATATTCATCAGAATCTTCATTTTCATCTTGTTCAATTTGTTCTTGTAATTCTTTTAAACGAATTTTTTCATTGTTTTCTTCAACTCGCGCACGCTGATCCAGTTCAACTTCAGAGACGCTTAATTGGGCATTGATTGAAGGTAGGATTTGGGCAAGGTTAAAGAATTCTGTTTTTTCATTCATCAACTCTTCTTGACTAAGAACAGGCTTAACTACTTTTGCCTCTTTCTTTATTTTCTTTTTTTCTAAAATTTTATTATTGCGAGTTTCAGTAGATTCTTTTTTGGGGACTGAGGCTTTTGACTGAACAACAATTGTCTTATCCATGTCCTGGGCAGGTTTTAGCGCTCCTCTATTTACAACACGTGTTTTTTCTACTTCGTCATTATCTGTCCCAATATCATCTGTAGGTTTATTAACGTTGTATTTTTTTTCTAATTCTTCGTAATCAACATCGACATTGATGTTATTTTTTCCAAATTTAAATTCTTTAAAGGTTTTAATTCCAGAACTAGTTAACTCTAAAGTTGCACCAGTCGATTTATTTTCAGATGGTTTTTCATGTTTAGTGATAGTTAGATTTCTCTTTCTTATTGTTTCAATGAGTGAAAAAAGATTTGGAAAAGTCGCAATACTTCGCCAATCTCCGATGGGAAATTGCTGGCAGACTTCATCTCCATTTATATGATTTTTTAAATAGAGTTCGCCAACCTCTTCAGTAGTTAAGGGGCCAATGACCCGATCATTCTGAAGCCGAATCCTGTACTTTACGCTCATTCATTCCTGTCTACTTCAACCCTAAAAAGAGTGATGGCGCGATACCAAAAGTGAAGATAGACAATAAAATGATAGCATGAACTAGCGATTCGCTAAAACGAGTTTTAATAACTGGAAGTTTCATCTTCTCTTCGTTCTCTGTAAATAAATCACTTACAAAACGGATATAGTAAGCAAGCCCTATGATTGAACTAATGAAAATCGAGGTAGCCTCAATAGTGAAACCCTCTTTAAAATAATTAGTAAACAACATATATTTCATCGCAAAACCCGAAGTTAGTGGAATTCCCCCCAAACTTAGAACGCAAACTACTAGCATGATTGCCAATCCTTTGTTGCGATAGAATCCAGATACTAAAATTTCGCGCCCATCTTTATTTTTATTAAGGTGAGCAAACTGATTAAGTATTAAGATCACTCCCGTCGCAGTTAGTGAATACAATACTAAATAACTAATCAATTGTTTTTCATACGACTCATCAGGATTTAAACACATCATCATCAACATATACCCTGTATGAGCAACAGATGAATAAGCGATAATTCTTTTGAATTGGCCTTGAACGATGGCCATGATATTTCCGTAAAAAGCAGACATGACTGCAATGACTTGAATAATTCTAATAAGGATATCAGAGAAATGAGGATCGCAAGACTGAAGCAATACCTGCATCAAGGTAATAAATTTATAACCAATAATGATTTTAGAAATAAAAAAGTTTGTCGCCAAATTTCCATCTGTAACGTTAGAATAAACGTCAGCAATCCAGGCGTGAAACGGAAACGCTCCCAGCTTAAAACATGCTGTTAAAATAAAAATACCAAGTGCCACTGCATATAATTCTTGGTTATTAACTGTTGCGCCAACTAAAGATAATCCGCCAGTTGCACCAAGGTAAAAGGCTGCACCTACAAGAAAAATTGCCGAAACAACAGAACCTTGAATAAGATATTTTACAGCTGCTTCACGTGAATACTCTAAATCAGAAGTTGCAACTAAAGCATAACCAACAAGAGCGATTGTTTCCAAGGCAACATAAAAAGTTATAAGCTCGTTTGCACCTAAAAGGAAAACCCCGCCCAAAAACATATAACTAATAAGCAGAGTGCTTTTAACTTTTTCCAGCGACTGATATCCGTTTATAAGAATCATTAGGATATTTAAAATTGAAACGAGTTTTAAAAGAAAAACTTTGTTTCCATCTAAAGTAAAAAGTTCACCTAAATTGAACTTGTCACGAGAGTAAAGCATCGCAAAGAAGGTAACTGCTGAAATTAAACTCAGTCCAAAAGCAATATACTTGCCATTTTTTTTAATATTTATTGCCAATAACGCAGCAGCATTAAGGCAGATAAAGATGAGTACATTTTGTACAAATGTTAAATTTTCCATTTCGATTACCCTTTATTCACAAAGAAACTAATTGTGCCGTCATACATTGAAGTAATGAGCTTGGGATAAAGTCCCAAAACAATTGTTAAAACTGAAAGCACTAACATTGGTGTTGCCTCAAGTAGACTCAAATCTTTTAATGATTTATTTTCTTCATGAGTAATTTCGCCAAGTGCTGTTAAGTGATACATTTTTAAAAGATAAATTGGTGAAAGTATAATTCCAGTAGCTGCTAAGAATGCCACTGTTTTATTAATTTCATAAACACCTGCCGTAATCATAAACTCACCAACAAATCCACATGTCATTGGAATGGCCATCGATCCAGCTGTAATAATAAAAAAGAGAATTGCAAAGCGAGGCATAACTTTAGCAAGGCCTCCGAATTGATCTAATTTCTTAGTATGTCTTCTGGTGTAGAGATAATGAACACCGATGAACAATCCTGGTGTTGAAATACCGTGAGCTACCATTTGAAAGATAGCGCCTTTAACCGCGAAAGCATTTTGTGAAAATATACCCATCACAATATATCCCATGTGAGAGATAGACGAGAAGGCGACGAGTTTTTTAATATCTTTTTGTACCCATGCTGTTAGTGCACCATAGATAACTCCGATTGCACCTAAGTAGAGAATAATATCCCTATAGGCATCAACGGCTTGAGGATAAAACGGAATTACAAATCTTAAAAACCCATAAATCCCAAGTTTTAATAAAATTCCTGCTAGTAAAATTGAACCTGCCGTCGGCGCTTCAACGTGGGCATCGGGAAGCCAAGAGTGAAAAGGAAACACTGGAACTTTTAAAAAGAATGCTAAAGAAAAGGACCAGAAAACTAAAGATTGAGGTGACCAAAAGCCATAGTATCTAAGATTTAAAGATTTAATAACTTCATAGTTCAAGTCATATGAGCCAGTAAGCTTGTAAGCCAGCGCACTCATATAGCACATTGAAGCCAACATCAGAATTGAGCCGGCCGCTGTCATCATGAAGAACTTAAAGCTGGCGTAGCGTCTGTTGTCTCCGCCAAAAACTCCCACTAAAATAAATAGCGGAATGAGCATTGCTTCCCAAAAAATATAGAAGCCATAAAGTGAAGTTGAAAGAAGTGAACCGTTTACCGCCCACACAAGAGTAAAAATAAGAAAGTAATAAAGACGCAATTTTTCAGTTTTAATTTCCCAGGTCGTAACGACAACCATTACTAACAAAAATGCGTTTAATATTAGCAATAGACCGCTTAAGCCATCCATCGCAAATGTGTAACTCATATTAAAAAAGAGTGGCATTTGAAATTTAAAAAGTTCTGTAAGGACACCTGGATTAGGTAAGTCGAAAAACATTTTTACCGAATAGGCTAAAACAACCAATGAGCCAATTAAAGCATAAAGCTTAATTGCGCGTTCATTTTGCTTGGGAGCAAACATAAAGCCGATTGCCCACAGTAGAGGTATTAAAAACTTAACAATAAATAATTGGTCCATGATATTTGTCTCTTTTTTCTATCTGAAAATGAAAGCATTAAAAACTGCAGTTACTATAATCGTGAGCCCAATAATTATATAAAGGATTCCCACTTCAAGGCGATCTGGCTTTGTTTCTTCTAAAAAGTTTCCACCGCTGTTAATAGTTTTTGTCACGAGTTTTACAAATCCATTCACAACATGAGTTTCAACTATATCAACCAGAAAGTGTCCGACTTGATAAAGTGGCTTAATAATTATTGTTTCGTAAATTTCATCAACTTTAAATTTGGTTGAACTCAGAATCCAAAGTCCAAGAAATTTCGCTTTAAGTTTATCTCGCATTTTTACTTGATCATTTTTTACGTAGATATAATAAGCAAGTCCCATAGAGCTCAGAATTAACAGCGTGGTTACAACCATCATTATAATTTCTGTTTCTTCTGAAAGATGAGTATGACCAGTAGGAGGAGCAACAAATTTTTCTAAAAAAGTTTGGAAAAGTCTTGAATATTCATGTCCGCCGAAGAGGTGTGGCATTCCAATATATCCTGCACCAAAACTACATAGTGCTAATATAATTAATGGTATTGTCATAACCGAAGGTGATTCATGAATTTCATGACCATTGTGAGAGCTATCTTCTTTTACATGATGCTCATGTGTATCGTGAATATCATGTGACGGAGGAACAATGAAAACCAAGACCAACATTCTCGTCATATAAAATGCAGTAAGAAGTGCACTGATTAAACCGATGGAATAAAGAAAGATTCCGTTTCCAGGATTAGTAAATGCCATTGATAAAATTTCGTCTTTTGAGAAAAACCCAGAGAATCCCGGTATTCCTGATATCGCCAAAAAACCAACGACAAAAGTCCAAAAAGTAACAGGCATTTTATTTTTCAATCCACCCATTTTAAAAATATTTTGCTCGTGGTGACAGCCATATATGACTGAGGCTGCACACAAGAATAAAAGTGCTTTAAAAAAGGCATGTGTGAAAACATGGAACATACCTGTTGAAAAAGCTCCTAGGCCGCAGGCCATAACCATATAACCAAGTTGCGATACTGTTGAATACGCTAAAATCTTTTTTATATCTGTTTGTGTAAGAGCAATAAGGGCTGCAAGTAATGACGTGAGCGCTCCAATCCAAGCAATCACATCCATTACCACTGAAAAATGAACGATGATATTTGATACTCGGCAAAGTAGAAAAATTCCCGCTGTAACCATGGTCGCAGCATGCATTAATGCAGACACTGGAGTTGGACCCATCATCGCATCTGGCAACCAAACAAAGAGAGGGATTTGAGCAGACTTACCTGCTGCCCCTAAAACTAAAAGTAAACTTGAAGCTATAAGAACACTTTTATTAGCCATGAGGATGGCCATATCTGGGTGCTGAAGATCGCGAAATGAAACCGTATTAAAAACTAAAGCATAACCAATCATTCCTAGCACAACCCCGAAGTCACCGACGCGATTTGCAAGGAAAGCTTTCTTGGCAGCATTTCCGTTTTTAGTATGCTCATACCAAAATCCAATTAATAAATACGAACTTAAACCAACACCTTCCCATCCCATAAAAAGAATAAGAAAGTTTTCGCCAACAACGAGAAGTAACATTGAAAAAGCGAAGAGAGCAAAGAAGGCAAAAAACTTTCCGACCTTTTCTTCTTGATCCATATAACCAATTGAGAAGAAAGCAATCGCACTACCAATCCCTGTAACCATCAAGCAAAGGACAACAGAGAGTTGGTCCATAACAAAGTGGATATCAAAGACGATTTTTTTATATGTCATCCAGTCCCAAAGCTTCACGTGTACCGGACCGACCTCCTGAACATGTATGGCGAGCAAAATCACTAAAATAAAAGAAGTGAATAGACCCAAGAAGGTTATGAGCCCGGCCTGTACATTGTTCAACTTATTCTTAATTAAAAGAGAGTTAAGCAAAAAGGCGAGCAGGGGAAAAAAGGGAATGAGTGCTAAATAGTTCTCGTACATAATTACTCTTATTCCGTTATAATTTTAATGTCGTCTGTGTATATAGTTTGTTTCTTACGATAGAGAGCTATAATTAAACTCAAGCCAATTGCCACTTCACAAGCTGAAATAATCATCGTGAAAATAACCATTAACTGAGCATCTAAAAATCCCGTAGATTTTGAGAAAAGAATAAACAATAAAGCTACTCCGCCCATCATAAGTTCCAGGCAAAGAAGCATAGAAATTAAATCTTTTTTAAAAATAGTTCCTAAAAGTCCTAGGCAAAAGAGAAAAGCGGCCAGGTAATAATAAATGCTCATAGCTTTTCCTCCGTCTTTAAAATCTGCAATTCTTCTTCATTTTCATGTTTTTCATGAGTCGTTATTACGATACAAGCAACAATTGCAGCCAACAAAAGGACGGTGGCCATTTCAAAGGGAAGAAAATAAGCATTAAAAAGTTTATCAAAAAGGGCTTTCATTGAATTATCTGTTAAGTTAACAACCGAAAGAGTTTCAATATTATTATTGATAACCAAAGCAAAAACTCCTAAAACAACAAGCATTGTAAAAGTAGATATCACTAACTTCACTTTACTTTTTTCTCGGTTATTCGGAAATTGTTCAAGGTTAATAAGCATCATTACGAAGACAAATAGGATGGCAATCGCACCGGCATTAATAAGAACTTGAACAGCGGAAAGAAAAACAGTTCCTAGTTGAAAGAAAATCATTGCCAGGGAAAGCAGGGTCATTAAAAGTGCAAAAGCAGAAACAACTGTCTTCTTAGAGAAGACCACCATTAAAGCAAACACAACTGTTAAAATTGTTAGAAAAATATCTGCTGCCATATTATTGATTCCTAAAATAAACAATAAGTACTGTCACGATTAGATTTGCTATACCAAGTGGAAGAAGTCTCTCCCAACCCAAGTCCATTAATTTGTCATAACGGAAACGCGGTAGAGTCCATCTTACCCAAACGAAAAACCAGATCATACAGCCAATTTTAATGATTAATGAAGTTACTTGTAATACCGCTAGAAGAATTGGAGCTCTTTCAACAATTAATTCCATTCCTGGAAGAAGACTGTATCCTCCAAAAAACATGATGATGAACAAAGCAGACAGAGCAATCATGTGAATATATTCGGCCATGAAAAAGAGCGCAAATTTCATTGAGGAGTATTCAAGGTGATATCCTGCAACGATTTCCGATTCACCTTCTGCAAGGTCAAATGGTAGACGGTTCGACTCTGCAAAAATCCCAACTAAGAACAACATTGCGGCAACTGGTTGTAGAAACACTCCCCACTTTGGAAGAAAACCAAACCAATAACCCGTTTGAGCAGCAATCATTACGTGAATGTCGTTTGTTCCATAGAGAAAAATCATTGCTACAACCGAAGTTGATAATGAAAGTTCATATGAAACCATTTGAGCACAGGCGCGAAGTGCACCGAGCATTGAGTACTTATTATTTGAAGCCCATCCTGCCAGTAGAATTCCATAAGAACCCAAGGCAGAGGCAGCAAAAGCAAAAAATATTCCCATATCACTTCTAAAAACTTCTGGGAAAATTGTTCTACCAAAAGCTTCAAATGGTGCTGCGACAGGAATACAAGCAAGAGGCAGGATTGCTACGACTAAAGCAATCATTGGTGCCGCGGTATAAAAAAATGGACGTACATGTGTTGGATGAACTTCTTCTTTGAACATAAACTTTGCAACGTCGGCAAGGGGCTGAAGAATACCAAAAGGCCCAACGCGGTTTGGCCCAAGACGTCTTTGCATAAAAGCTGCGCCTCTTCGCTCAACATGAATAATCAAAGGAAGCGCCCCTAAAGGAAGTGCTAAAATAACAACTGTCTTTAACAGTATTTCAATCATTGCTTCTAACATTTTACTTTTCCCACTTAAGTGCTTTGGAATTGATGACAAAGATATATCCCACCAACATGATCACCATGAAAAAAATAAATCCTGCCAACATAAAATCATGATTCGATGATTCTTTATAAGCTAAAGCCCATGGTAATAAAAAAACGATCTCTACATCAAACAGAAGAAAGAGAATCGCCGTGAGATAAAACTTAATATCGTATTGTCTGGTGGCACTTCCAACTGGATTTACACCTGACTCATAAATATCCATCTCTCTAACAATTTTTCTTTTTTGTCCTAAGAGTGATGATATTCCAAGAAGAACTGCACTCAAAGTGCAGGCAATGATAAAAAACACAATAAACGAAGCAAATTCCATTAGTCCCTCACTCGCTCAAACGTATTTTATGGGATAAAAATTTTGGCACTTCCAGCGAAGGCCATAATACTTTCCCAAAAAATTCCGAGAATAATTACAGGTGCAGTCATTGCAACAATGATGAATTGGTTTATAAAACTAAATTCTTCGATCGTTTCATGTGATTCTGGTTGTTTTAGTGTCATCAATCTTACTATTTTCAAATAGTAATAAGCAGAGACAACAGAGTTAAGTACAAGAACAATTGCGAGGGTGTAAAATTTTGCGCTTAAAAGTGCATTAATAATATTCCATTTTGCTACAAAACCAGCCAGTGGTGGAAGACCAGTAAGAGAGAACATTACGATGGACATTACGATGGCCATAAATGGGTAACGATATATTAAACCTTGAAAACGTTCAAAATGATCATTGCCGTATTTGTCTTGCATAATGCTCGTTATGTAGAAAGCAACCAATGTCATAAAAACATAAATTATTGCGTAAAAAACAATAGCGCGAATTCCGATTTCATTAATCATCGTTAAACCGGCGATCATTATACCTGCGTGAGAAATCGAAGAGTAAGCCAGCATTCTTTTTACTGATTTTTGTCCAATTGCCGAGACGTTACCGACCGTCATTGTTAATGCAGCAATAACCATCATTAACCCAATCCAGCCAACTCTAAGTGGAGATTGTGTTTCGAAGAAAATCATTGTCACTCTAACTAATGCAGATATGCCTGCAAGTTTGGGAACGATTGCAAAAAATGTTGTAACCGGAGTAGGCGAACCTTCGTAAACATCTGGAGACCACATATGAAACGGAACAGCTGCGATCTTGTATCCGATACCTGCAAAAAATAAAACAAACGAGGGCATCATGATAAGAATTTGAGTGTGGTTTAGCTTCGCAATATTTGCGGCCATCCCTGTGAATTGGATTGTTCCGAGAACACCAAACATATGGCTCATACCAAAAAGCATTATCCCGGATGAAATTCCACCATATAAGGCGTACTTTAATCCTGCTTCTGATGATCTTTCGTCGTTCTTTTTCAATGAAGCCATTACATAAGAAATAATTGAGAGTGTTTCAATCCCAATATAAATCATAAGCATATTATTGGCAGAGGCTAAAATCATCCCACCAATTAAAATACCCACGGCCATAATTATGAATTCTGTTTTAAGAGTTTCATAAATTTCTTTTGAAAATGTACTTAAATAATAAGCAGCCAATGTTCCAAGAACCATAATCATCTTCATAACCGTACTAAACGGATCGATGATTATTGAATTGCTAAATACTGCTTCTGACTTACCAGAAAGATTTATGACAAGACTTACAAAAGTTACAACTAACCCAACACATGCAGTAATAAAAATATATCTCTTATTTTTATCGTCTTCTGCGTATGTTGTTTCGATGAGAATTAATCCCACCATCAGAACTACTAAAAGTAGCTCTGGAATGTATCGACTAATGCTTGCTAAATAATTTAAATACATCTCAATTTCCTAGAAAGTTGCTAGTAATGAAACCAATTGTCCAACCGAAGCTTTCATCATATTAAGTATTGGTGCTGGAAAAATCCCGAACACTATTACCGCTATACAAAGAGGGATCATGTATCCAACTTCAAGCTTAGTCATGTCGGCATAACCTTTAACTTCTGGATTAACTTCTCCAAAGAACATTCTCTTGAACATCCAAAGAAGGTAAGCAGCACCAATTAATAATCCAAACAATGCAAGCACTGTAATGGTTGTGTATTTTTCATACATACCTAGAAAGATTAATGCTTCAGAAATAAATCCTGACATACCAGGAAGTCCCATTGAAGCGAACATACCGATGATGAAAATAATTGAGTACACCGGAAGTTGTGTATAAAGACCACCAAACCCACGTGAACCATCTGGACGAACAATATATCTATGGTGAGAACGTTCGTAGATAATTCCGATCATAAAGAACATCATAGCTGTTGATGTTCCATGGTTAAACATTTGAAGAACAGCTCCGTTCATACCCTGAACAGTCATTGAAGCAAGTCCAAGCATTACAAAACCCATATGCGACACTGAAGAATATGCAATAAGTTTTTTAACATCGGTTTGTGCCATTGCACAAAGAGCTCCATACACAACGTTGATTAATCCTAACCAAGCGATTGCCTCTGCAAAATATTTTGCCGAGTCTGGAAAAATCGGGAAGGCAATTCTCAAAAAACCATAAGTTCCCATCTTAAGCAAAACACCGGCGAGAATAACTGAAATAGCCGTTGGTGCTTGAACGTGAGCGTGAGGCAACCATGTATGAAAAGGAAAAACTGGAACTTTGATTGCAAAGCCAACAAACATCAAAATAAAAAACAACTTACTAAAAGACACTGTCGCGCCAAATAAAGTAAGTGTTAGGTTTGTAAAGTGTCCACCTTGAAGTGCCAAAATGCTGAATGAATTTTCGGATTGTCCTGTTGCAAAATAAAGCGCAACAATACCAACCAGCATTAGCAATGATCCAAAGAATGTATAAAGGAAAAATTTAACTGCCGCGTATTCGCGGTTTTCTCCACCCCAAACACC
>JACMPM010000079.1 GCA_014377485.1 Bacteriovorax sp.
ACAGAGCTGCAATCTCTCTATGAAGACTTAACAATTAATGTAACCCAGTTTTTCAGAGACCCTGAAATATTTGAATATATAAAATCAGAATTACTTAACAAACTGGTTGTTGGTCACAACAATGAAAATCCCATTCGTATATGGGTACCCGGATGTTCAACTGGTGAAGAAGTTTATTCCTTGGCCATGATCCTGCTAGAAATATTGGAAGAAAATAATTCTAAAATTCCATTTCAAATTTTTGCCACCGATATTAGCGAAACCGTTCTAAAAAAAGGCAGAATAGGCATTTATTCTAATGAAATTAAATCTGATGTTTCCCCTGAGAGACTTCAGAAATTTTTTACTAAAATAAATAATGATTATCAAATAAATAAAAATATTCGCGATTGTTGCTTGTTTGCAAGGCATGACGTCACTCATGACTCGCCCTTTTCAAGAATCGACTTAATAAGTTGTCGCAACCTCCTTATTTATCTCAATCCCAAATTGCAAAAGAAAGTCATTGATATTTTTTCTTACGCACTAAATTTAAACGGACTTCTAGTTTTGGGTAATTCTGAAAATATCTCCAATACTCAAGGGGTTCTTAAATGTATTAATAAGAATTGTAAAATTCATATTAAAATTTCAAAATCATTGAAACTTCCAGTTCAGACAGCACCTTATAGATCAAAATTTATTAAACAAAACGCTAATCCAGCTTCAACGTCCACTCCAACTCAAGCTAAACCTTATGACTTTAAAGCAGAAATGGATCGAGTTTATACTGAACGATTCGGGCACTCTGGACTTTTGATCAATGACCGTATGGATATTTTACAGCTATACGGCAATGTTTCACCTTTTTTAGAATTCACACCGGGTGAAGCTACTTTTAATATTGCTAAAATGATTTCTAAAAATCTCCTCAACGAACTGAGAGCAATTCTTTTGACAGTGAAAAAAAGTAAAAAACCTAGTGTAATAAGAGGCGTGCAATTAAAAGAAAAAAATAAAATAAAAACTTTTAATATTGATGTTATTCCTATAATCGGTCCTGACCTCATTACTTACTACTCTGCTTTTTTTACAGATGTATCGATAGCAGCACAAGCAATTGGCCCAACAACTCTAGTAAGTCTAGTTGACAAAAAATTAAAAGCATCCAAAAAAGGATCTAAGTATTCTATAGATGAGATATCCGCAAAAAAACAAGCCTCTGCATTATCGGATGAATTAGATGAAACAAAAAAATTAATTCAGACAATTATAGAAGAACACGACGTTACCGATGAAGAACTTCAAACTGTTAACGAGGAGCTGATGTCTAGTAACGAAGAGCTGCAAAGTTCAAATGAAGAATTACAAACTGCTCAAGAAGAATTGCAGTCTACAAATGAAGAGTTAAGAACGCTTAATGAAGAACTTAATTTTAGAAATAGCGAACTCGATTCTTTATCAGGAGATTTAAGTAACATCTTAAATAGTGTTGCCACTCCCATTATTATTATTGGCGGTGATTATATTATTCGCCGTTTTACACCTGCGGCCCAAGAGCTTTTCAATGTTATTCCCGGTGACCTTGGAAGGTCATTC
Source organism: Bacteriovorax sp. (assembly GCA_014377485.1). Taxonomy (GTDB): domain Bacteria; phylum Bdellovibrionota; class Bacteriovoracia; order Bacteriovoracales; family Bacteriovoracaceae; genus Bacteriovorax. The sequence continues at coordinate 1,579 of JACMPM010000079.1, forward strand.
ACCAACATTAAGCATAATTTAAAAGTAGAAAATCTAGAAACACTGATCTCGGAATCCATTAATAAAAATTCGTCTATAGAAAAAGATGTTCAAGACATAAAAGATCACTGGTATTCATTAAAGATTAGACCTTACACTACTCCCGATAATCGAATTGATGGGGTTGTTTGCGTTGTCATTGATATAAACGATGCTAAGACTATCTCAGAAAAATTTGAGCTTGAAAGAAATATCGCAGAGGCGGTTGTTGAAAGTGTAGAGAACCCACTATTAATATTAGATGAAAATCTCAACGTCAAGTCAGCTAACGAGTCCTTCTATAAAACATTTAAAATAAAATCAAAAAACATAATTGATCATAAAGTTTACGATATAGACAATCGACAATGGGATATTCCAGCATTGCGGGAGTTTCTTGGCAAAATGGCATCCAGCAGTCAAAAGTTTACCAATTTTAATATTACTCATACATTTTCTAATATTGGAGAAAAAGTATTACAACTTAGAGGGGGGCAAGTTGTGAGAAAAGATGAATTGGGAAATGACATCTTTCTTAAAATTTATCTTCTCTCTATTGAAGACGTGACTGAACAAGTACGAGATTTAAATACAGAAATAAAAGCTCGTATTGTTGCAGAAACTGATCAAACTAGATCTGAATCTGCATTAAAAAGTGCGGAAGCTATAAGTAAAGACCTGGTTGAGGAAAAAGAAATTCGGTTAAAATTTATTTCTACTTTATCTCATGATCTACTGACACCCCTGACAGTTGCCAGACTTAATAGTGAAATACTTACAAAAAAAGTAAAAGATAACGAAGTTGTTCAAAAGTCAGGCAAAGCTATAAGCCGCAATATTGATCGAGTCGTTGAAATGCTTACCGGTCTTTTAAGCGTGAATAGAATTGAAGCAGGACAAAAGATCTTGCTTAAAATTGAAAAATGTAACCTCTCTAGCATAATTTCTATATCTCTTGATTCGTTAATTGCCATACATGGAGACCGATTTATATATAATAATCCTATGCCTATTGAAGGATTCTGGGATGCATCTGCACTTCAGAGAGTTTTAGAAAATCTTTGTTCGAATGCCATCAAATATGGAAATGATCAGCCCATAACCATCAATTTATTTTCTCAAGAAAGATATATACAGCTAACCGTTCACAATGAAGGTAGGGCAATCCCAATAGAGGATCAGGCGACCTTGTTTGATTTATTTCATAGGAGTGATGAAGCAGTTCACAGTGAAAAAGTTGGCTGGGGAATTGGATTAACTTACGTTGATGAAGTCATACACGCACACAAAGGAACAATTCAAATTCAAAGTGCAGAAGGTTTTGGCACGAGTTTTATTATAACGTTACCGAAGGACACACTAAATTATTAAGCGTAACGGCATCTTTTTTGCAAGCTTGGCAGTTGAACATAGAGTCTAATTTAATGCCAAGCCTAGGACTATCGTATGCTTAAAAAAAATTCTAAGAAAATTCCAAAGAAAAAAAATATTACAAATCCTAATCAAATACAAAAATGCCCCACCGGCATCATAGGCTTTGACGAGATTACAGAAGGAGGGCTTCCAAAAAATAGAACCACTTTAATTAGTGGTGGTTCCGGTTCTGGAAAAACTCTTTTTGGAATCGATTTTTTAATCAATGGTGCGATCAATTTTAAAGAGCCTGGCATCTTCATGTCCTTTGAAGAATCTGAAGAAGAGCTTTATAAAGACGTAGCCTCCCTCAACCTTGATTTAAAAAAGCTCGTTTCACAGAAAAAAATCTTGCTTGAATATGTAGTTTTGGATCGCAGGGATATTCAAGATAGTGGTGAATTTAATCTTGAAGGAATATTCGTTCGACTAGAACATGCAATTAATTCTATTGGCGCCAAACGAGTTGTGCTGGATTCTATTGAATCCCTCTTTGCAGGAGTCACGGATGATGGCATTCTTCGCCTAGAGGTAAAAAGACTTTTCCGATGGCTAAAAGAAAAAGAAGTTACGGCAATCGTTACTGGTGAGCAGGGAAAAAACACTTATACTCGTCATGGTCTTGAGGAGTACATTTCCGATTGCATAATTCTCCTGGATAATAGAGTAAGAGAGCAAATTTCCACCCGAAGGATTCGGGTGGTTAAATATCGCGGTTCAAATCATGGAACAAACGAATATCCATTCGTCATTGATAAAGATGGACTTTCAGTCATTCCTATTACTTCAGCAGGCCTTGATCAACCGGGCACAAACAAGCGAGTTTCCACCGGTGTTCCAACATTAAATAAAATGTTCCAGGGCGGTGGTTATACCAGAGGCAGCACGATACTCATTTCAGGTACTGCCGGCACTGGAAAAACAAGCATCGCAGCAGCTTTCGCAATAGCGGCCTGTAAACGAGGAGAGCGGTGTCTTTTCTTATCTTATGAAGAATCTGCAGGACAGCTCATTCAAAACATGAGCTCTATAGGCTTTTATTTTGAACCATTTATTAAAAAAGGGCTCTTAAAGATTGTGTCTGTACGACCGTCCTATTTTGGTTTAGAGATGCATTTACTTGATTTATACAAGACCCTTGAAAATTTCAACCCAAAATCTGTTGTCATAGATCCCCTTACAAGTCTTATTGGACAGGGAAATCAACTTGAAATTCAATCAATGCTTACTCGCATGATTGATGCTCTAAAATCCAAAGGCATAACCGGCTTTTTTACAAGCCTTGTTTCTTCTGCCGCCCAAAACGACACTAGCGGTGAAATCGGCGTATCATCTTTAATAGATACTTGGATCGTAGTTAGAGAATTAGAAGAAGGTATTGGCAAAAAACGTATTCGTGGACTTTATATTGTTAAGTCTCGTGGCATGGGCCACTCTAGTGATGTTCACCAAATGCTTATGAGTGATGATGGAATTAATTTAGTTCCAATGGATACCGATACAACTGCAAGTCTCGATCAGAAAAAAAAGGTTGGAAAAAGTAAATCTGAGAGTTAAAAATGAATCAAAAAAAGTTGAATGGATTCGGTAAAAAGCCGACGATCATATGTGGTATAAAAGAGTCACGAGGCCATAAGTATGAGAGCATTGAAGCCTAACTTCATTGTGGGCATTGGAGGCTCTGCAGGAGGTCTCAATGCATATATGACGTTCTTAGATGCATTACCGTTTACTACAGGTATGGCATTTATCATTGTTTCTCATATTTACCCTACCGCCAATAGCCAGCTTGCTCAAATTCTGTCACGTCACACCAAAATGCCAGTATTGCTGGCCACCACTGCAATGCCGATCAAGGCCAATCACGTCTACGTAATTCCTCCGAACGCGGATCTTCTAATCGAGAGCTCCACTTTCAAAGTCGTCTCACCACGCACTAAGAGAAATGCACAAATAGATATATTATTTATTTCTTTGGCAGAGGCCATGGGAGAGCGTGCAATCGGGATTGTCTTCTCAGGTTATGATGGCGACGGCACAGAAGGATGCAAGCACATCAAGGCCTTGGGAGGAACAACTTTTGCTCAAGACTCGTCCGCAGAAGTAGACAGCATGCCTCTTAGAGCTCAGAACGCAGGTTGTATTGATTTTGTTTTGTCACCTGAGAAAATTTCAGATGAATTACAAAGAATGATAAACGCTTCTAAAATAAAAGGTAGTAGGAGAAATTAGCTTTGGACGCGAGATTCGCTTTCTACATTGATTGACTCCTGAGATAGGATCGCAAAACTTGTGCCATGTTCGAGCTTATAACAAAAAACTATTATCACTTAAAAGCTTTAAAACCTTATCTCTCATTTTTAAATCATTCTCAAGCTGTTTCTTAATCCGAGTAACAGCATAGATAACTGAGCTGTGATCCTTATTAAAGAGTTTAGAAATTCTGGTTAAACTTAGACCTGCTTTTTCCTTAAGAACATACATGGCCACGTGCCTTGCAAGTGCGAATTCTTTTCTTCTGTCTGTGGAAATAAGGCCTTCAAAACTTACCGAGAAACTATTCGCAACGATTTTAAGAAACCCAGTAAAATCATCCTGAGAGTAAAAAATATTTTTATCTTTGATTTCTTTCAAGGCCATTTTGAAAGTTATCTCCCGGCTTTTGATGTCGCTTGTATTTTTAAATTTATGAAGGAGGCTCTCAAGGCCGTAGACGTTAAAATCTAGTTGATTTGAAACGAGCTCTTTGACACTTTCTGGAAGAATTAAATTTAAGCCCTCGCATTTTGAATTAACAATCTCGTAGGCTAGCACATTATTCATTTCAAAAACATTGTGAATGAGGGCCGCTGAGAGCTTTCCTTTGAAGCGATCATCGCAATCATTCAATTCTTTTGGAAGTTTGGAGCCTGTTATGATTAATTTCATTCTGCCTGACTGGGCATAATCAATTAGCTGGCAAAATAATTTCAGCATTTCAGAATTGCCTTCAATTTCTTCGATATCGTCAATCAAAATAAATTCGTAAAACTTAAGAGCATTAAAATTATCAATAAGTAGAGACATCATGAAGGGCGAGCTTAGGGTAAAAGTTTTTTTTCTTAAAAACATCTCATTGGCAACAGCATGAAGAATATGCGATTTCCCTAACCCACTAGAGGCCTTAAGATACATCATATTGAAGTCGGATTTATCATTAAATATAAATCTTTTAATGGCTTCAACCGCAAACTGATTGGAATTTCCCAAGCAAAAGTTGGAAAAAGTTTTGCTCTTATCTACGTTTCCTTGAAAATGATAGGCAGGGGTCTTTGCAATATTCTTTTTAACAATAGAAGTACGCCCCTGCTTTTCCTCTGGCGATAAATCGGCCAAGGCATAATCAGAAACAAAACTAAGTAAATCTAGTTGGTGCGATTCTTCCTGAGGTCCAGTTAAAATCTGCAATCTGCTTCCAGCTGCTCTATTCTTATTCATAAAACCCAAATGGTGTAAGCTTTTAAATTCTTTGAAAGAATAAGCACAAAAACTAAAAGGTCAAACGAATTTAGAAAGCGATAAAGATCATAGAGAACTATAGAGATCTTCGAAGTAGAAAAAATACTACTTTTTATGATATAATCTTTTAAATGAAAATATTTCTCATTACTTTTATTTTTTCTATAAGCTCAATCAGTCTTGCCGGAACTAATGAATTTGCTTTCCATAAAGGAAACCTCGCAATTCTTGCTCCACCAGTTATTAACAAAGATTATTATTTATTGGAATTTGGATTTGTAACAGAAAAGAAAATTAAGTATTGGGACTATAGTTACAACGCTTATGTAAACGCTGCACTTTTTGAAGATTGGCTTGGAAAGACTGATAGACTGCGTGCTGGCGGATTAGGCTTTAAAGGAGGAGTTATTCTTCCAACTCAGCCTTGGATCCCTCTTCTATTCACTGTTACTGTTGGTTACGCCAAAACTGTTTTGAACAAAAATCCTCTAATCGGTAATGAGAGCTCTAACGTATCCAAGAAAGATATGATTCTTCTGGAAACAGGCATACTCTATCACTACGATAAATATTTTCTTCGTTTCGCTTACCAAAGAAGTAATGTTAAATATTTTAGCAGGCACACCATTCTTATGTTGGGGGTGAGCTATTAAAGCTGCAATATTTTTTCTTTTGATCCTGACTTCAAAGTTAGCTTTTTCAAGCACCGCTCATCCCAACACCGCTCAAATGAGCAATATTGATATTATCAATAACGATCTCCAGGCCGGGAATCAATTTATTGCGACCAAATGGGATCAACTCAATCGCAGCGTTGACATGTTTTTTACAAATCAAGGCTCACTTACGAGCGAGAACAAAAGTAGCATTTTTGCTTATACCAGTTTTACCAAAAGCGAAGGGGCGAAACTAATTACGCAATATGATTTCCAGTTGAAATTTGATTTGCCTAATACGACTAAGAAATTAAAAATTGTTATCGAGAAACAACAGGATGAAATAAGTGATGTTCTTAGTGATAATGCTGTTTCGAATAATAAAACCATTACTAAAGACGGAAAAAATTTTACAAAAACAGAGACACACTATAATGCCGGGGTGAACTATTTTTTAAGCCAGTCTAAATACTTTTCAAGTTTTCTTCATTTTGGAATCAGACTCGATTTGCCTCTAAATCCTTCCCTAAAACTTAATATGGAAAAAGTTTTTAAAACAGATTATGTAAATATAGGGCTTTTACAAAAATTTATTCTCTATCGCCAAGAAGGGTTTCAGGAAATCTCTCAACTTTCATTCAATAAAAAATTAAATAATATTTTCCAGGTTGATTTGATAAATTCACTCGTCTGGTCTGACGAGACAGATATTTTTGTTCTGCGAAATAACTTTGTTCTTTCTCAGGATCTTGGTAACGAAAAAAGTCTCTCCTATTCAATTGGAGCAAACGCCCGTTTTTCACCAACTTTTTTCTATGACAGTTATGATACTTCCATTAGCTACAGGCAACTTCTCTATAACACCTGGCTCTATGGAACTCTGGCCGTAGGAGCAAATTTTCCCAAAACTGATCATTTTAAAGATGAAAAGTTTGTTCAAATTAGGATAGATGTGTTCTTTAAGAAATAAGTTTATGAATAAATTAAATATTGAAATTAACGACGTCACTGACACTGCCATTTGGGTGGCTTCTTACCGCGCTGAAGAGACGGAAAGAAAAGATGCACTCTTTCATGATCCCTACGCACACTTATTAGTAGGAAGCACCGGAACTCTTCTTGCAACCAGAACACAAGGCTCGCGCTACACGGCCTGGTCAGTTGTTATCCGAACATGCATTATCGATAAATTTATCCTCGACTTAATCGCTAAAAATATTGATACCGTCGTAAATTTGGGAGCGGGCCTCGACACTCGTCCCTATCGCCTCGATCTTCCTAAAAATTTGCGTTGGATTGAAGTCGACTTTCCTAAAATCATTGATCTTAAAGAAGAAAAATTAAAAGATGAAATTCCCAAATGTCAGTTAGAGAGAATCAAGCTTGATTTATCCAAAACCATTGAGCGAGATAAATTTTTTGCTAAAATTTCAAGTGTTTCTAATAATGTTTTAATTCTCACTGAAGGAGTTGTTCCCTATCTCTCAAATGAAGATGTAAAAGATCTTGCAGAGTCGCTCCATCAATATGAGAATTTTCGCTATTGGGTGACGGAGTATTACTCTCCAGAAATTTTAGAATTTTTGCGAACTCCGAAGAGAATACAACAAATGAGGAATGCGCCTTTTCTCTTTTATCCCGATAGTTGGTTTAAATTTTTTAAAAATGCTGGCTGGAGTGAAGCAGATACGAAATACCTGGGCGAAGAATCTGAAAAGCTGGGAAGAACCCCACCGACACCTGGCCGGTTAAAAAATGAAAATCAACAAAGCAGTGAGAGTATTGCAAATTCAACAAAAAAATATTTGGGATACAGTATCTTTAATAGAAGTAGAGAACTATCGTGACCTACCTACTTCGCCCCAATCACTTCATACCCAAGCCCTTCGATCATAGTCTTCGCTTCAGGAGTAATAATATAAAGGATAATAAAATAGAGAGGAAGATTGAATTTTTCATAAGAGTGATAATTTAATCTCCGCTCAGCTTAGACCTTTTTTAATAAAACTAGGTTTATCGGTCATATGATTAAATAATTTTAAGTCTAAATACATAGAAGAATCCGACAGTTTCACCAAAGTGCATCAAAGAGAAATTCCCAGGGAATATCTGGTTACATAAAAACAAATGGTTTAATGAAACAGTTATTCCTAGAATTAGACCAATTATAAGTAATATTATTTATAAATTATGAGTATTTATAAATAGTTTTACCGTGATTTTAATTTAAGTTATTCAAGATATAATTAGATAATGAAAGATAAATTTTCCATTATCAATATAGACACCACAGGCAGCAACAGAGAAGGCCAAAAAATTATAGATATTGCCTTGATAAACTTCGATGGTATAAAAAATAGCACAGAAGAAATATATAGTACGATCCTCAATCCTGAAAAAAATATAAATCACAACGTGACACTGCTTACAGGCATCACAAATTTGAAAGCTATGAACTCACCTTATTTTTATAAGATTGCCAAAAAAATAGTTAAGCTTACCGAAGGAAGAACGATAGTGGCCTATAATGCATTATTTACTTTTGGTTTTTTGCAAAGAGAATTTAAGGATCTTGGATATGCTTATCACAGAGAGATTATTAGTCTTGATAAGATAGCTAAAAAATTATTTCCAGATTTCACTTCCTATTCTACTGAGAGCTTAAATTCTTATTTTAAAATTAATCCCAAAAAAACTCGTAGTGCACTTTCCAATGCTGAGAATTGCTTAAAGCTTTTTAAAACCCTTTATTGCAAAAACAAGAAAAAGTTAATTTCAAAACAAGATCGCCCACAATATTCTTTGTAAGTAAAAAAAAATCCCCGATTCAATCGGGGATTTTTTTTTATTCTTCTTTTTTATTCTTAGCTTTCTCTTTCTTTCGTGCCTGTTTCTCTTTCGTCGTTAGTTTTTCTTTTCCTTTTTCTTGTCCCTTGGCCATGATCATACTCCTGGTATGTTTTGTTTTAGAGCCTGATAATAGTTTAACAACGAATTAAATCAAAAGCCATGGCGGCAAAAAAAATTAGCTGAAAATTGAAACTGATTTTTGATATTCGCTTGAAATCAAAGAGAATTATTTCCCCCCCCAAGATACTAGACTAAATCACTTCATGGATAATTTTATTATATATTAAAAAATGGTAATTATGAGGCCACCCGTAACAAAAATTTTATAAAAATCTTTTAATAGGAATCGATCTAAATTCTTATCGAGCACCCCCTGCACTTCACTGCTTAAGTCCTCAAATTTAACTCGTCTTATTGTATGAAAAGTTTGCGCTAAATTGTCTCGTGGATCGAGCTGAGGAAAATAAAAA
>JACMPM010000080.1 GCA_014377485.1 Bacteriovorax sp.
AAATAGTTCCGGCAATGGGAGTTCCAAAAATAGAAGCAAACCCAGCGCTCATTCCCACCATTAAAATAATTTTTCGGTTATTGAAATAGGTCCCAAAATATTTTGAAAATTGATCACTTATTCCTGCACTCATTTGAACTGCAGCTCCTTCACGCCCGACAGAAGCTCCGAACAGATGAGAGAGAACTGCACTTACAAAAATCATGGGTGCCATTCTACGCGGTATATGTTTTTGAGGGTTATGGATTTCATCTAAAATTAAATTGTTTCCACCATCGACGTCCATTCCAAAGCGATTATAAAACCAAGCAATCAGCACTCCAGTTACAGGAAGGAAAATGACAATCCACTGGTGAGCACGCCTGAAATCAATAGCCGCGTTCACCGAAACCAGAAAAGTATAAGAAGCAATGCCGGCCAAAACACCGACTAAGATTGAGAGCAAGGTCCATTTAAATAAAAGTTTTAGCATAGATATAGAATACGAGGATTCAGGGGGTTTGTCTCGCTAGTTGCAGATTTTTTGACCTATAAAGTTTACATGCTCCACCAATGGAATCACCTAGCACGATATAATTTTATAAATTTTTAAATAAGCTCTAGTTTGAGGCAAATGATGAAATCTCTAAATAAATTGATAGATCTTCTAACGGCAGCCTATATTTGGGCCTGCCTGACTGTTCACAATACTTGGGGAATCATAAACGTTTTTAATATCGTTTGGATGAAGCCTATGAAAGGTGGATTACTTAAGGCAGATCATCCAATGGTGACTGGAATTAACCCTGACAATGGTGACATGATTTGGAAACAAAATATAATTTTTCAATCCGTTAGAAGTGCTGAATTAAAAGATGCTCCAAATGACAACGAAATAGTATGCGATGTTGGAAATCATATGCGCAAAATGGTTGAAGTTTCGTCTTCTAGTAAGGAGTTTCCCAACGGTAAGCCAGATCGTATGCCGCCTGCAATCAATTATATTCATGGATGTGTTCATTATAACGGTGGATTTTTTCTCTTCAACGATTTCAAAGATGCCATTTCTCATTTTAGTAATATTGATTTTCAAAACTCATTTAAGCGTTTCGTGAAAGAAGAAGGTCGCGAACCAGTAACTATTTTTAGAAATCGTAACTATGACAGAATGGAATATTTAGAATTTGTTTGTTTTTTGCGTACAATCTTTCCTTGGTTTTCAAATACCAACGGTAATAAAAAAAGAATTGGTTGGGGAAACCCAGCACCATACCCGTCGGTAAATACTATTACTGGTTATTGGATGGATGACACTTACAAAATCTATAGTGAAGAAGGTAGACAAAGTGTTTGCAGATCTGCAGTCACAAAACAATATTTTTCTGAAAAAGTTTATGTCGGTAAACGCTTAACAACTAAATCCGAAGAGAAATTCCTCGCTCATTTTACCAATGAAAGAGTTATTGCTCGAGGAGAAAAAGGTAATATGTTTTTCGTTGATCTTCGTAAGCTCTCTAGAGGATATAAGTTTGATCCTTCAAAAAAATTGCCAAACATTGCAAACCGATTAATGGAAAAGTGTTTCAACACTAGCACTTTATAATAATGAAAATTGACCAAGACGCAATTATTAACGTTTCCCAAGAAGTTACCAAAAGTGATGGGAGCAATGATGGAATTTGGTTTTTTGGTGATAAGTTAGAAATTGGAAATGAACTTATTATTGGTTTCTCTCCGACAAACTACCATTGTTTTATAATTTGTGGAGACCAAGAGTTCCATCCACGCTTTAGCATCAACCCTTGCAAGTACCAGCCTTCAAGAGTGGACAATGTAAGGGCCGCTCTGTTAATTCGAATTAAAAACATTTCAAAAGAAGATATTTTGAACTTTCAACTATACCTGAGTGCTATGAAAGACAAACGAACTCCTACCTGCCACCAGGGTTTGTTGAAAGTTCTCAAGAGAGGAATTGGTCTAAAAATACCTAATCAATCCATTTTTTGGACAACACCAAAGTCTTTCTTAAAAGGAATTTTGGGTAAAGGTTTAGTTGATAAAAATAATAATGAAGTTTTTCTAGAAGTGTACAACACAAGAAATAAATCTCTTAAAGAAATTTATTTTGATCTTAGTATTATCAGATGGAAATACGCCTGGGTATTCAGTTTAAGTAATATTTATTTTCAAATACTAAAAATAATAAAACCTCAGATACTCGTGAGATAAATATGACTGAAAGAACTAAAAAAATTTATCATCGCATACTACTGACACTTTCAGCTGCCCTCTTGATTGGATTTGGATTTTATGTCCATAAGAACAGCGCTTCATTCGAAAAAATCAAATCTATTAATTTAAGCCTTATTTTTCTTTTAATTAGCATTCATGCACTTAACTATCTTCTGCTAGGGATTACACATTTTTATCCCTTGAGAAAACATAATATCTTTTTAAAATTTAAAGAATGGTATGGCCTATGTACCGTTTCCGAGCTTTTCAATATGCTCTTGCCTGCTAAAGGTGGAACAGCAATTCGAATGATGTATATTAATGAAAAAAAAGGACTTCCGATTAGAGAATTTCTCTCTATGGGCCTTGCCGTCGTCCTAACTGGTTTTTCATTACTGGGAATCGTTGGAACTATTTATTGCCACTTTTTCCTTCAAAAACACAATATTGTTTTTGTAGCACTTGAATCGCTTTTCATTGCATTAACCATTTCATCTTTTCTTTTGATATTTGCTTCAGAACTACTCTCACGACTTTTTAAGATGGAGCGCAGGTATTCACCTAAGAAATATTTAACTGATAAAAAAATTGTTCTAATCTCAATCCTTTGTTACTTGGGAATGTTTATTCTTTACCCCATAAAAATCTATCTTTCATTTAAGGCCATCGGAATACATATTCACTTGATTGATTCATTTGAAATCAGTTTGATTCTTTTAGCATCCTCTTTCTTTCAAGTTCTTCCTGGAAATATCGGAGTGAAAGAAGTAGCGACTGCTTATATCGCTCAACAATATGGGATTCAATTTGAGACAGCATTGCTTGCCAGTTTGGTTGACCGTGCCATTTTACTGCTGTTCTTATTTCCTTTCGGCGCTTATTTTTATTGGGATTTATTATTGGGTGGAAGCCTGCCTAAAATCAACTGGCCTAAAACAGAAGCGTCTTCACGTATTCCTCTAATGAAACGACTGGTAAAGGTTCGCTGAGTTCCTCGACCTAAGTAATAAAGCCCATCAACAGTAGATGACTCGAAATCATTCCGTAAATGGATTGCCGTTGGCCTGAATCCAGTGGCAAAAATGATGGCATCTATCTCTTGAATTGTTCCACAGGTAAAATGAACTTTTTTATTTTCAATTTTTACAATATCCCCTAAGACTTTTACATGATTCTTTATCACCATTTTTGCATTTATATGCATCGGAACTTCTCTTGCTTCTTTAATGCGAATATTAAATTTCTTAATAATTCCTTCATAGAAATTCAGATGTTTTAAAAAATGTTTTAAAAGAAAAAGAGGTGGACTGAATCGAACTGGACTTCTTACGGAAAGAAACAATTGATGTTTACCAGTCGTCGCTAACTCGCAAAGAAGTTGTCCCGCAGACAGACGTTTACCTATCACTAATATTTTATTATGTTGATTTAATTGCGAGCAGTTTTTGTAATCCTTAAAATGCATCATAAATGGAGCATTTCCATTGATCTTCAAAAGAGGAATGTAGGGAAAGCTAAAATAACCACGGCAATCCACGACTAAAGCTGCCTTATATTTATCACTATGTGTTCGGACTACAAAATGACTATTCTCTTTAGTAATTTCCAAGACATTATTACGAGTTTTAACTTTCAAGTGATGGCTGTTTGAAAAATTTTCAAGATAAAGAGCATAATCTTTAGCTGTGAGAGTTTTGTTTGAATCAAATAGCTTAAGATCCTCTTCGAGTAAAAAATTAGACTTCCAATAAGATATCAGATGAAGATGGTCTGGCATTTGAGTCCAAGAAGAACCAACTTTGTCATTTTGTTCTAAAATTAAGTAATCAACATTATGCCTGCTCAGGTAATACCCGAGAATAAGGCCCGCAGGACCTGCTCCGATGATCACGACTTTTTGATTGATACTATTTTCCATAGAGTAATTTTAATTCATTCTCAAAAAATATTCATTATAATAAATTCATGACAATAATTCCCTCAATTGTTTCCGCACTCATTTCAATCCTTTTATGGCTCTATATGCGCCATAATTTAAAACGCAATCTTGTGAATCTTTTCCAAGTTAGCCATCGATGGCTTTATGGATTTGATTTTATTTTTGTTTTTTGTGCTTTTTTTAGATTTATTTATCGATTACAAAATTCATATTTAAATAATTCACCTTTTTATTTTTTAATGAACCTTAGCTATGTGCTCTTAGGTTTTCTGGGATTAATTACTTTAGTTTTTATTCTTTTAGATCTTAAGCATCTTTTCGATAGTTTTTTTAAAAGAGCCAACCCTGCGCCTGTAGATCTTGGAAGACGTGAATTCTTTAAAAAAAATTTGGCACTCACAGGAATCGCCACGAGCACTATGATTGCCGGAGCCGGATATGCCAATTCTTTTGTTCCTCAAGTAATTACAGTCCACATCCCTCTTTCTCTTGAACACAAAAATTTAAATGGCTTAAAGATTGTTCAATTATCAGATATTCATATTGGGCCAACTTTAAAAAAAGATTTTTGTGAGATGCTTGTGACAAAAGTAAATGCTCTTAAACCCGATTTAATAGCTATTACTGGCGATATGGTTGATGGCAAAGTTGATTATTTAAAAGACGAATTACTTCCCTTTCTAAATTTTAAATCTCGCCTTGGAACTTTTTATATTACAGGAAACCACGAATATTATTGGTACGCCGACGAATGGGTTGAATGGGCACGAAATTCTGGAATGACTCCTCTAATAAATAAAAACATTAAACTTTCACATAATAATACAGAATTCTATCTGGCGGGGGTCTCAGACCAATCAAGTATTAGGCTTGATAAAAAAAATGCAAGTGATCCTGGAAAGGCAGCATTCGGAATTCCAGCTGAAGCGTATAAAGTTTTGCTAGCTCATCAACCTAGTGCCTGCTTTAAAGCCTGCAAGGTTGGATTTCATACTCAGCTTTCCGGCCATACGCATGGTGGCCAGGGCTTTCCATGGAATATTATTGTAAGTCTGGTTCAACCCTATATTCGTGGACTCAATAATCACGAAGGAATGAATGTGTATGTACATAGCGGTACCGGTTTTTGGGGGCCGCCTAATCGCTTTATGGTTAATTCGGAAATTGCAGAAATCATATTCACTTCGAAGGGAGAATCCTAATGCTGTCATTTGTTAAAAAACTAGATGAACACCAAATCAATCTCAAAAGAATTGCAATTGATATTTTACAAATCAATGTTGGTAAACTCTGCAATCAAGCTTGTCACCATTGCCATGTTGAGGCTGGTCCTACCAGAACTGAAATCATGACCGAAAAAACGGTTGATCGAATTATTGAATTGATAGCCCAGTCACCGGAACTTAAAACCATCGATCTAACAGGTGGTGCTCCGGAAATAAATCCCTATTTTAAAAAACTTGTCATCGCTGCACGTTCAATGAATCTGGAAGTAATTGATAGATGCAATCTTACAATTTTTTATGAAAAAGGTTTTGAAGACATCCCACAATTTTTAAAGGATCAAAAAGTTCATGTGATTGCTTCCATGCCTTGTTATACTAAAGACAATGTAGACAAACAAAGAGGCCGTGGAGTTTTTGATAAAAGTATTGAAGGTTTAAAACTTTTAAACTCTCTGGGTTTTGGAGTGGAAGGGACTGGCTTGATACTGGATTTAGTTTATAACCCCGGCGGAGCCTTTCTTCCTGGAGATCAAGAAAAACTTGAAAGTGATTATAAACGTGAATTAAAACAATTTTTTAATCTAGAATTTAATCAGCTTTATACAATCACCAATATGCCTATCAAACGATTTCTGGACGATCTCAACCGCCAGGGAAAATATGCTGAGTATATGGATCTTCTTGTTAATAATTTTAACCCTCATGCTGCCAATTCTGTTATGTGCAAATCTCTGATCTCGATTGGCTGGGATGGACTAATTTACGACTGTGACTTCAATCAAATGCTCGAGATCCCAGTTGATTCTAAAAAAACTACATTGTGGGACATTCAAAAAATAGACGTTTTTAAAAATAGAAACATTGCTCTGGCCAATCACTGTTACGGCTGTACTGCTGGTGCAGGAAGTTCGTGCGGTGGAGCTCTTATTTAGGGATAAATTATGGACAGTTTAGACAACATTAAAGAGTATTACGGAAAAGTTCTCCAAACCAACAACGACTTAAAAACTACTGCCTGTTGTACAGCTGCGTCTATTCCACTTCACTTAAGAGATATCCTTAAACAAGTTCACGATGAAGTTATGGCCAAATTTTATGGCTGTGGATCACCTATCCCTTTTTTAGATCTGGAAGGAAAAACAGTATTAGATTTAGGAAGTGGATCAGGAAGAGACGCTTATATTCTTTCTAAATTAGTCGGCCCAAATGGAAAAGTCATTGGTGTAGATATGACCGATGAGCAATTAACAGTCGCTAGGCGCCATCAAGAGTATCATCAAAAAGCTTTTGGTCATCCGACTTCAAATATTACTTTCGTGAAAGGTTATATCGAAGATTTAAAAACGGCAAACATTGCAGACAACTCGATCGACCTTGTGGTTTCAAATTGCGTGATCAACTTATCTCCCAATAAGAAAAAAGTTTTTGAAGAAATATTTCGTGTTTTAAAACCAGGCGGAGAGCTTTATTTTTCGGATGTCTTTTCTGACCGGCGGATACCAAAAAATATTGCCAGCAATAAAGTCATTCTAGGTGAATGCCTGGGGGGGGCGCTTTACACTGAAGATTTTAGAAGAATTATGCAAGAGGTAGGTTGTTTTGATTTTCGCAGTATGGGGAAAACTAAAATAGAAATTACGAATAAAGAAATCGCTAATGAGACTGGGAATATACAATTTTATTCAATCACCATAAGAGCCTTTAAACTTCCTCTTGAAGATCGTTGTGAAGACTATGGCCAGGTAGCCTATTACTTAGGGTCTATTCCTGAGTGCCCTCACCGGTTTGAGCTGGATGATCATCATTTATTTGAAACCAATAAACCGATGCTCGTCTGTAGCAACACTGCAGATATGATTGGAGCCACTCATTATAAAAAACATTTTACAATTATTGGCAATAAAGAAAATCACTTAGGACTATTTGATTGTGGACCAACAACAGGTGCCAGCGCAGAAGATTGCGTGACCGGTGCTTGCTGCTGAAATGAATGACTTAAGTATTATAATTCCCGTAAAATCCCAAGAGGATACATGGCAAGACTTAGTCACAGAACTAATAAGCCACCAAGGTGATTTTGAAATAATTTTAATTGGTCCTGATTTTCAGAATAAAAAATCAGATAATCCAAGAGTGCGCTATGAATACTCAAAACTTGGTCGTGCTCGTCAACAAAATCTCGGGGCAAAGATTGCAAAGAAGTCGTTTATTTGGTTTCTGCACGCCGATTCAAGATTATCTAACCGGTCATTGCAAAAAATCGAAGAGAAGTTAAAAGAAAATCCTGAGGCTATTTATTTCTTTGATTTAAATTTTCTTCCTGACGGCCCACGATTAATGATCCTAAATAGTCTTGGAGCTTATTGGCGTTCTCACTTATTAAAGTTGCCATTCGGTGACCAAGGTTTTTTCATGGCGAGAAAAACTTTTTTTGCCCTTGGTCTCTTTGATGAAAATGCTTTATATGGTGAAGATCATCTTCTAATTTGGAAAGCTCACCAGAGAAGAATTCAAGTTCTTCCTGCCTATGCTGAGCTTTTTACCAGTGCGAGAAAATACAAAAACTTTGGATGGGTTACGACAACATCTCGCCATATTATTCTGACTTATAAACAAGCAATTCCTCAATGGCTGACATATTTGCGCTCAAGAAAGAAAAATAAATTCACCACAGCTATCGCTATTTTTGTAAAAACGCCTGGTGTTTCTCCAGTAAAAAGTCGACTAGCTGCAGATATCGGAAAAGAGAAAGCAGAAGAATTTTTTAACTTGTCTCTTAAGGCAACTCAAGCTGTTGTAATAGAAGCCATTAAAAAAGGTGAAGGAAAGATTGAAGCCTATTGGGCCGTTGCAGAAAAAGACACTCTCCATCATCCTCTCTGGAATAGCTTTAAAACAATTTCTCAAGGCAATGGTGAATTAGGAGAACGGATAGCAACGGTTTACTCCAAACTTCTAAAAAATCATAAAAAAGTTTTTTTAATTGGAGCTGATCTTCCACATCTTGATTACAAAACGCTTCTTCGCGCTCAATACAAACTCAATTCATCTTCTGGATTTGTTTTAGGTGAAACAGAGGATGGTGGTTTTTATCTATTTGGAGGCAGAAGCATTATCGAACGCGCAGTCTGGACATCTATTCCTTATAGTTCAGGGCAAACTTCATTTGAATTAAAGAAAAAACTTGGTGAGAAAAACTTCAATTTTTTAGAAAAAAACTTTGATATAGATTATGAAGAAGATTTAATGAAACTTTTAACTATTAGTCTTGAAGATTTGCTTCCGGAGCAAATTGACGTAATCAATTGGTTGCAAGAAAACTTAGAAACTTAGGCCATCACTATCGGCGCAAACTTCACCATAAATTTCTTACGAGCACCATCTGAGAAACGAATCATCACTTTTTCATCAGGTCCAGATCCTTCACTGTCTTCAACTTTTCCTGCGCCATAAAGTGAATGAACAACCTTAGATCCCTTTGGAAACTTCGGTTCATGGAAAGATTGTCGTAATGGTTCTCTCACTTGATAAACTACTGCTTCATCATCATATTTTGTTTCTTGTGATTGGTCGTAAGGGTCAAATGTATCGCCATATTTGCTATTTTGTTTCCAGCTCGGATTATACTCTTCTTTTCTTGGCGCATTATTGAGCTTCTTCCAAGAATAAAGTTTTTCCGGGATTTCATCGATAAAGCGGCTAGGTCCATTAAACTTCACCTGACCAAAAAGCATGCGTCCTTGAGCAAAACAAATATAGAGTTTTATCATAGCCCTCGTCATTGCTACGTAAAAAAGCCGGCGCTCTTCTTCCATCGCATTTTCACCGCCATCTACACTTCTATAGCTTGGAAAAACATTTTCTTCCGCGCCAACCACAAATGCATGAGTGAACTCTAAACCTTTAGCACCATGAACTGTCATCAATGAAACCTCACCCATATTAGGAATAGCGTCAACATCGAATTCTGTGCTGGTATCAAGAGTTATAGTTTCAAGAAATGTTCCGAGTGAAGCAGCGGGGTTACCGTCTTCAAACTGAGTGAGTGCGTTTAACAGTTCATCTAAGTTTTCTAAACGTGCAAGAGTTTCATAATCTTTATTAGCTTTTAAAAAAGCATAATAACCTGATTCATGAAGAACTTTTTCGTAAATAACCGAAGGCTTAATACGATTCTCATCAAGATGACGAAGTTCATTTATCAAAGTCACGAATTCTGAAAGTGATGATTTAATTTTTGCTGAAAGCTTTATATGAGCAAATTCTTCGCCAGATTTTCTTTGGCTATCTACGATTTGTTCAATAATGTCCCATAATGAAGTATTGGCGTTAACGGCTTCCATTTCAAGTTTTCTTAAACTTGTCGCCCCGACTCCCCTTGCAGGTACATTGATAATTCTACTTAATGCCAGCGAGTCTTTAGAATTAATAATTAAACGCATGTATGAAAGCATGTCTTTAATTTCTTTTCTTTCATAAAACTTCACACCGCCAATCACGCGGTAATTAATTTTATACTTTCTTAAAGAGTCTTCAATTAATCGAGCCTGAGCATTCGAGCGGTAAAAGACCGCCATCTCTTTATAAGAAACACCTGCCTTCGATAGCTTGTAGGTCTCTTGAGCAATGTATTCTGCTTCATCTCTGTCATTAAAACATTCGACAATTTCTATAGCATCGCCTTCTGGATTTTCAGTCCACATATGCTTACCTTTTCTCAAGGTATTTTTTTCAATCACACATGAAGCAGCTTCAATAATTGTTTTACTTGATCGGTAGTTCTGTTCTAGTTTTAAAATAGTGACGTCTGGAAATACTTTTTCGAAATCAAGAATATTTCTAATATCAGCGCCTCGCCAAGAGTAAATGGACTGATCTTCATCTCCCACAACACATATATTTCGGCGTTTTCCACAAAGCATGGTGATAAGTTCAAATTGAGCGCGGTTTGTATCCTGGTATTCGTCCACTAAAACGTATTGATAACGATTTTGGTAACGGCTTAAAACATCAGGAAATTTTTCAAAAAGCTGAATGACTGCAGTAATAAGCCCACCGAAATCGACAGCATTTGCACGATGAAGTTCCGATTCGTAGTCTTCAAAATAGCCGAAGTACTCGTCCCTTGGATCAGCTCCCCCCTCGCTCATAGTCCTACCGGGGTAATAGCCATTATTTTTCAAGGAATCTATATAACTTAAAATTTCGTAAGGATTTATTTCTTTGGTCGAAATTCCTCTTCTCTCGAGTAGAGCCTTGGCAATTGCTTTTGATTCACCTTCATCATAAATTGTGAAATTTCGAGAAAGCCCCAGAAAATTAGCCTCTGATCTTAAAGTGCGTGCACAAAAAGCATGAAAGGTTGTAATTTGAAGAGCACCAATATCAATCGTCGCAATCTCATGAGCAATCCGCTCACGCATTTCACGAGCAGCTTTATTTGAAAAAGTTAAGGCCAGTAATTGATGTGGACTTAAGTTTTTTTCATCTAATAAATAAGTAATTCTTGTGACTAAAGTTTTTGTTTTTCCAGAGCCTGCACCAGCCAGAATCATTACTGGTCCATCAGTTTGAAGGACAGCTTGTTTCTGTACCGGATTTAGACCATCTAGGCTTACCATTGCTTTATATTCTCTATTCTACTGTTACAGATTTTGCCAAATTTCTTGGTTTATCAATATCAGTCCCTTTAAACTTCGCCATATAGTAAGCCAATAATTGGTTAACTACATTTACATATAACGGCGATAATTCTTCCAGGCCATCAAAGTCTAACGGAATATAATAATCGCTCAGTCCCATTATTTCTTCGTTATTACGAGGACCGATTCCTACAATAATTCCTTTTCTTGCTTTAATTTCTTGAACATTAGAAACTGTTTTTTCAAACAACTCGGGTCCAACGAGAGCGATGTTAACCATCTCTTCGTCTATTAATGCAATTGGTCCGTGCTTTAATTCTCCAGCTGCGTAACCTTCAGCGTGAACGTAAGCAATTTCTTTTAACTTCAACGCGCCTTCAAGGGCGATTGGAAAGTAGACTCCTCTCCCAGTGTAGAAGAATCCTTTTTTATTATAAATCGACTCTGCAACTGTTTTAATAATATCTGATTGAACTAGAAGGTGATCAATACGTTCAGCAAGTAGAGCAAACTTACCAGTAAGCTTCACTTTTTTTGCATCGTCTTTTAAGTCTCCTGCAATGGCAGCTGACATTAAGCGACCGGTAAGAGCTTGTTGAGTAAATGCTTTTGTTGAAGCTACTCCTATTTCAATTCCTGCTCTAATTAAAAGGTTATCGTCACAATCTCTAAAAAGAGTTGATCCATCAACATTGACGATTGAAAGAGTTTTGACTCCTGCTTTTTTGCATAGCGATTGAGCCGCTAATGTATCTGCGGTTTCTCCCGATTGTGAAACAAAAATTCCGACATCCCCAACTTTTAAAATAGGATTTCTATAACGAAACTCTGAAGCGAGTTCAACATTAGCAGGTATACGATTGATTCCTTCTAAGAAATCACGAATAACAAGTCCCGCATAAGCGGCAGTTCCACAAGCTGAGATATAAACATGTTCTGGTTTATACATAGCAATTTTTTCTAAAACTTCACGCCCTTCTCCTACAAAATAATATTGAGTAAGATTTCGGATAAGACCAGGTTGTTCGTGAATTTCTTTAAGCATGAAATGCTCATACTCACCTTTTTCGCTGACTTCAATCGACATATCTTGTTTTTTAGAAAGGTATCTAGTGGTTTTTGACAGATCTTTTAGTTCATAAAAGTTCACTAAATTTTTATTGGCTCCAGAGAGATGCACAATCACTTCGTCTTCTGGAAAATAAAGCTTATGAACAATTCCTGCAAGTGCATATGGATCAGAGGATACTAAAGCCTCAGATGTTACTTCGTTAATGCCACATACTAAGGGTGCGCCTCTTTTGATCGCAAAAATTTCTCCAGTTTTTGGATAAAGAATAACGAAAGCTGAATTTCCATGGATGCGTTTAAATGAAGCAGCAATAGCTTCAAGAATCGGCTTACCTTGCTTTAATTCAAACGTAGCTAGTTCTAAAAAAGATTCACTATCAGTTTCGGATTTAAATTTTACTCCATGACCCATCAATTCTTTTTTTATCTCATTAGCATTTTCAATTATACCATTATGAATGATTGAGAGAGTTTCATTGAAGTGAGGATGAGCATTTTCATCTGTAACTCCTCCATGTGTTGCCCAACGAGTATGGCCGATACAAGTGCGAGCAATTACATTTTTGCCTTCTAGCTCAATTTTTAAATTATCGAGCTTTCCTGCTTTTTTATAATTTTGAAGATGATTATTTTCATCTAAAAAACTCACTCCTGCAGAATCATATCCGCGATACTCAAGTCGTCTTAAACCTTCGAGTACGATTTGAACTGAATTTTGAGATGGGCCTATATAACCAACGATTCCACACATACACTTACCTTTTGTGAGCGAATTAAAAACCCTAAAATGGGGTTCTTATAGATACCATTATTATTTCTTCTTTAAAAACTTTTTTGCCATCCCTTCTTTCGTTGTTTGATGGCCGCGTGATATAGCAAAAGCGCCGTCCGGCATACTTTTACTGATAGTTGACGAAGATGCTACGAAGCAATCATCTCCGATTTCTACAGGGGCTATGGTTTGAGAATCTGACCCTATAAAACTATTTTTCCCGATCCTGGTGATCTGTTTATTTAGACCATCAAAATTACAGGTAATAAAGCCACAGCCAATATTTGTTTCTTCACCAATAAAAGCGTCGCCCACATAACTTAAATGTGAAACCTTTACGCCGCGATCTAGCACAGATTTTTTGATCTCTACGAAATTCCCAATTTTAGACTCAGGCCCAATATCCGCACCTGGACGCAACCTTGCAAAAGGGCCAGCTGAAGCCTTAGTGCGAAGGTGGGCTCCTTCTAAAATAGTGTAGGCTAAAACCTTTGCGCCATCGTCAATGATCGAGTTAGTGATTTGTGCTCCCATCTCTATAGTGACATTTTTACCAATTATTGTTTTACCGGTGAGAAAAGTATTTGGGTAAATAACAGATCCCATGCCAATTTCAACTTCGCTATCTATATAACAATGAGAACTATCAATGAAGCGCACGCCATTGTCTCTTAATTCAATTTTTTTCCTTTCTCTAATTGCCCATTCAGCGTCTTCTAATTGTTTAAGAGTATTTACTCCTAAAAAAATATCTCCATCTGGAAAGCATTGTGCTTTTACATTTAATCCATCTTTAAAAACATCTGTTAAATAAAACTCACCCGATTTATTATTTGAATCAATTTTTTTTAAATGCTCAAGGACGTAACTTGTTTTTAAAATATAAAGTCCGGAATTTACCTCTGAAATTTTTCTTATTTCGTCAGTTGCATCTTTTTCTTCAATGATATGAAAACCTGCAGATCCTCTGACAATCCGGCCATAACCTTTGGGATTTTGTTCAATAAAACTTGCAGCTACTCCATCAAGTTTTTCATTGGTTAAAAGAGTAAACATTTCAGTTAATTCGTTAGCTGATACTACCGGGGTGTCAGCACAAATGACGAGTGTGTATTGAAACTGTTTTGTAATGTCATTTAATTCATTCGAACCAAAGTAAGACCGAAGAGCATCGGCTGTTCCTCTTTGTTCTTCTTGAATTGCAAAAGCAACGTCAGGATAATTCTTTTCTATATAAGGCCGAACTAATTCACGTTGGTGTCCAATCACAGCCGTGATCTTTCCTTCAATTTTATTCTGACTAAAAAACTTTTTTAATTCTTTAATCGGAAAATCTACTAATTTTTTATCCAAACATGGAGCCAATGGCTTGGGTACATTTAATTTCAAGCGCTTCCCTTCACCGGCTGCTAAAATAACTGCCCCTATAGACAACTTCATACTGTAACTCCCTCTAAATCTAGTCAGATATTCCGTATTATTTTCATTTAGAACGCTGATAACTGCAATCAAGTATACCCAAAAAAAATGAAGATTTGTTCACAAATCTCCATTATTCCTTAAAGAGTTTCGTTGTAATCCCGATTTAACTAACGAATGCAAATGTATTTGCGAAGGCCAATTTTTGGAGGATAGATATGGTAACTAATTACGAGGGTGACAACATAGAACTAAAAGATCATCTCCCTCTCCTGCCAATTAGGGACATAGTGGTTTACCCGTTTATGATTTTACCTTTTTTTGTAGGACGCGACTCCTCAATTCAAGCTGTAGATCATGCGCTTAACAAATCTGATCGACTCATTCTTCTTGCTAGCCAAAAAGATATGAAGGCAGAAGCCCCAACTCCGGATGAAATCTACGAGACGGGAACTATTGCAATGATCATGAGAATGAGAAAGTTGCCAGACGGAAGAGTAAAAATTCTTGTACAAGGGCTCTCGAAAGCTCGCATCACAGAATTTACTCAAGAAGCCCCTTACTTTATGTGTAAGCTGATGAAAGTCTCAGATGTGGCCATTGAAGAAAACAATGTTGCCGCAAATGCCTTAATGAGAAATATCCGTGAACAACTTGAAAAAGTTATTAACATGGGAAAAATTCTATCCCCTGATATTTTGATGATTTTAGAAGATATCAAAGATGCGGGAAGACTTGCAGACCTGGTTGCATCAAACCTTAATCTTCATGTTGCAGAAGCACAAACCATACTTGAAACACTTGATCCAATGGAACGCCTCCATAGAATCAACGATATCCTCTCTCGCGAATTAGAAATTCTAGCAATGCAAAATAAAATTAAAAGCACTGCAAAAGAAGAAATTTCTAAAACTCAAAAAGAGTATTTCCTTAGAGAGCAAATTAAAGCAATCAAATCAGAACTGGGTGATGAATCCCAAAAAGATCCGGATGATGAATTTGGTGAAATAAAAGAAAAAATTAAAAAAGCCAAAATGAGTGAGGAAGCTGAAAAAGAAGCAACCAAACAAATTCTCCGTTTAGAAAAAATGCATCCTGATTCTTCAGAGGCATCAATTCTTAGAACTTATCTTGAATGGATGTGTGATTTACCTTGGAGTAAATCAAGTCCAGAACATATCGACCTTGATGCTGCACTTGAAATTTTAGATGAAGATCATTTTGATCTCTTTAAAGTAAAAGAAAGAATTTTAGAATACCTAGCAGTTAGACAATTAAAAGGACCTGGCATGAAAGGGCCAATCCTTTGTTTCTCTGGACCTCCCGGTGTTGGTAAAACTTCTCTTGGTAAATCTATTGCCAAAGCATGCGGAAGAGAATTTGTTCGCATCTCTCTCGGTGGTGTAAAAGATGAAGCTGAGATCAGAGGTCACCGACGAACTTATGTTGGAGCAATGCCAGGTCGTTTCATCCAAGCTCTTAAGCAAGTAAAAACTAATAACCCGGTTATCCTTTTAGATGAAGTAGATAAATTGGGAGGCGACTTCAAAGGTGATCCTTCATCGGCACTTCTTGAAGTTCTAGATCCAGAACAAAATAGTGCTTTTAGAGATCATTACCTGAATATTCCTTTTGATTTATCAAACGTAATGTTCATTGCAACGGCAAACGTGCTCGACCAAATCCCTGCTCCACTTAGAGACAGGATGGAGATCATCAACCTATCTGGCTATACTCAGGAAGAAAAAGTTGCGATCTCGAAAAAATACATCATTCCAAAACAAATGGATGAAAACGGAATCAATGAAAAGCATATTGCTTTTACTGATGACGGTGTAGCGAGTGTAATAAAAGGCTACACGGCTGAAGCAGGCCTTCGTAATCTTGAAAGAAAAATCGGAGCCATATGTAGAAAAGTAGCAATGAAAATTGCTAAAGGTGAAGCAGAGCAAACTCACATCATGACAGAGACAGTCTTTAAACTTTTAGGACCTCCTGTTTATACCAAAGATGATGAAAAAGATTGTGATGAAGTTGGAGTAGCAACAGGTCTGGCATGGACCTCTCACGGTGGTGAAGTTCTTTATATTGAAGCCACAAAGATGAAGGGAAGAGGTTTAACTCTTACCGGTCAACTTGGTGACGTCATGAAAGAATCTGCTCAAACTGCGATTGGATACATTAGAAGTCAGGCAGCTGAACTTCATATTGATGAAGAAATTTTTGAGAAGCATGAAATACATATCCACCTTCCGGCCGGAGCTACTCCGAAAGACGGACCAAGTGCAGGTATCACGCTTGCGACAACTATTGTTTCTCTTTTAACTAATACTCCAATCAGCCGCGATGTCGCGATGACAGGGGAAATCACCCTGACTGGTAAAGTTTTACCAATCGGTGGATTAAAAGAAAAAGCACTAGCTGCAATGAGAATGAATATCAAAACAATCATCATTCCTTGGAAAAATAGAAAAGACCTGGAAGAGATCCCGGAAGAATACAGAGCAAAACTAACTTTCATACCGGTTAAAACTATCGATGAAGTTTTGGATGTAGCTCTAGTTGGATGGAAAGAGAAAAAGAAGAAGAAAGCTTACGCTCGAAACAAAGAATCTTTGCCGCCTGCAGCTGCTTAGTATTTGAATAAAATTGTCTAGTAAAAGTAAAAACCAACAGTATTGTTGGTTTTTCTTTTTTTGTTTCAGGAAATTGTTATCATAAGACTAGTAACAAATTTTCCTGGATCATTCTATGAAACCACCTCGCAGCCATGACACTCTAAGAATTCTCATTGTAGATGATTCTGATTTCAATCGTCGCTCTATGTCCGAAATTTTAATTAATGAAGGATACAATGTTGTAGGCCAGGCCGGGTCGGCAGAAGATGCAATTCAGATTGCTCATAATACGAAGGCTAATTTAATCTTCATCGATGTTGTGATGCCAGACATCTCTGGACTTGAACTCACTAAGCATTTTCAAGAAAAACATGCAGGTGAACGCTATCTTATTATGATGTCTTCACTTAATATTGAAAGTATTATTATCGAATCAATTTCAAATGGTGCAATTGATTTTCTTCAAAAACCTTTCGAGCGAGAAGACCTCTTGAAAGCTGTCGAGAAAATTGAAAGGTTAACAGAGAAAGATAGTCACTAATCGTCAGGAGCTAAAGTATATGTTTTTAATCCGCTTCGTTTTCTACTTCACGCTTAGCTTTGCTATTCTTTGCATTCCAATCGGCAGCGGGCGTCACCTGTTTGATAAATTCTATGGCATGGTCACGCCTTATGCAGACAAAGCAGTTCTGACAACCAAGCAAAAGATGTCGATCACAAAACGTTATTCAAAAAAGCTTTATTCTAATTCTGAGCCTATTGAAAAAGATGAAGTGAAAGTCAAACTCGCTGGGATTCAAAAAAAACCACATGAATTAAAAAAACATTCAAATGATGATTCGTACACCGACGAAGAGAGAGAAAGACTTCGAAAAGTATTAAGTAACGACTAAATTTAGAAATGACATGCTCCACATAAAACAAAGCCCATCATTCGATGGGCTTTGTTTTATGTGGAGTGTGGAGTGGAATTAATTTAAATTATTTGCTGATTGTTTTTACGCCTTCTTTTGTTACTTCAGTTTCATCCGCCGCTACAACTTTTGCTTCTCTTTTAGAAGTTTGGCTTGCGTAAGGACATTCACCTTTTTGGTCTTCGCCAACTTCTGCTGACATTGCTCTTAAGGTAAAAAATAGAAGAGATGCGATTACTAATGCTTTCATATATACTCCCTAACGATGTTTTTTAAAGCTTTCTTGTAATTAATATTTGCAGGCATCGTGCCAAAAAAGTTGGATGGAATATAAATAACTTAGCCCTGTAAGAAATACATTGTGTCTATATTTTCGACAGGGCCGTTGAAAGAATGGACAGATTTTAACTTTTTATTAGTCTATTGGTAAACTTAAATCAGAAGTCTTAACAATTCCTTGTTGTCCTTTGATCGAAGCTTCGGTGTATTCAACATCAACCGATTTATCGGTTGCGAATAACTGTGGAATTGACAATCACTTGAGTCTCATCATCAGTTGGTGCAGTAGGTTGGTTGGCAGGCAAAGCCTTTGCTTTAAGATCAAGTTGTTAGGAAATCTTTTTCAGCTGTCGAATATAAGCAATCGACTGAGCATCCAGCGAATGCACTTGTGCTTAAAACTGATAAAGCTAAAAGGACTGTAAATTTCTTCATGTTCATAAAATTTCCCTAGGTCCATTATTTATTAAAGAAGTATCGTTGTTGTGTTCATTCAAACTAATTCAAAACCACACAAGTCTCAACTTGAGACGGTGACGGGGGTAATTTTTCTAGCCTGTAGTCAGCACCAATAAGAAAAGCCCCGGACATAGTCGGCGGGGCTCTTCAAAATTATAGAAAATATTTAAGTTTCAATTATTTGCTAATTCCTTTAGTTCCTTCAATTACAGCGTCTGATTCAACTGCTTCAACAGGTTTTGCATCTCTTTTAGAAGATTGATTCAAAAAAGGACATTCACTTTTTTGGTCTTCTCCAAGCTCAGCTGAAAATACGTTTAAAGAAATTATAGAGATCGTGATTAAGATTAAAAGTTTCATAAAGTTCCCCTTGTGTTCGTTTATTATAAACAATGCACATGGGATGCCAGTTATGACTTACGGTCTTTTGAGGTGTTGAAAGATTTTTTAAAAGAATAATGTCGTTAAATTTTACAGACCGTCTAAACTTTAGACATCTATAGACACATTTGATTACTTGGCTCTACTTTGCAGAGAAGCTTTATTTCCCTATTCAAGTTGATATTAGAGGCTTTAATGATTGAGCCCAAGTCGTCTATTTTGGCTTGTAGAGCTTCGGCTTCATCTGTGGACAAATCGGCCATTAGTGAAGTCAGAACGGACGTAGAAGTCGATATACCCCCAATAAAGGTAGCTATTTTTACAACCTTAACTTCGTTCTTAAAATGATAAGAAGCAATCGCACCGCCAAGTAGGGTTAAGGCAGTAATTGTATCAGCGACTTTCCTGCTGTTTAAATATATTTTTTTATGGCTGGGAGTTTTTTTAGCTATTTCAAGGGCAGTATTTAAAACTGAGAGTTGAACATTTAATTCTTTCATTGATTTTTTCAAGATGTAGATACTCTCAAGCCTTTCTGTCATATCTGAATCTACAACTGCAGAAACTCGAGAAGCGCCAAGCGCCTCAGAAAACACGTTTGTGACGAGCATAGTAATAAACAATAAAAAAGTAACAGTAGTTTTCATTTGGCCATCAACCCTTTTTGTAGAATTGGCACAATCATAACCGCAATAAAGAAAAAGGATAAAACAGATCTAATAACAATGTAAAAAATATCAAGACTGCCTAAAAATTAGACAGTCTTAAAATATTTTTAAACTTAGTGTCCTACTGTTTTTGTTCCAGTCGCACCAGCAGCGTCTACTGAGTCAGTAGTTGGTTTTGCACCACCAGTACCAACGATTCCTGCACATTGAGTTTCTTTCTGGCTAGAGGCTGGATCATTACATTTTCCATCCTTTAAAGAGTAAGAAGGGTTCAAGGCTTTACAATCTGCTTCTACTTTACACTCACCACCAAGTGTACATGTTCCAGCGTAAACTGAAGTCATTGCCATCATCATCATAACTGTCATAAAAATTTTCATCATTATCTCCTTCGTCCATCGACACTACTGTATCGGTAAATTACATATTTAAATTAACACCTGCGGGCTTAACAATACTTAAAAGGGACTGGAAAGCTTGGGTAACCTGAAGAGCCATCTTCGCCCCTGCTTTTGATTCTACTTTTTTTATCTCGCCGTAGTTATCGTAAGCAACGTTAATGATCCCAACATTTTCCATTTCGATTTCGACTGGTTTACCCATTGAATTGTATTTAAATGAAAGCGTTCGACGTGATTTCTCATCATTCTTTTCCTGGTCGATCATTTTAGTGATCTTACCAGCACGGTCGTAAATCAAGAGAACCGATTTTCCAGAGCTATTAACGGCCTTAGAAAGATTTCCAGTTTTGTCGTATTGAAAAGTAGTCCAGCCTTCGTTGTTTACAACTTTTGTAATCTTGTTAATTTTGTCATCATAATCAAGTTGAACGAATTCACCTTTAGTAGATGTTTTCTTAGTAAGAAGTCCTTTAGCATTGTACTCAAAAGTTGTTACGTCTTTACCGCGAGTAATTTTTAAAGGAAGCGAGCAACATTCAGAGTAGATCGTCTCAGTCTTAATCCCATCGAGCTCAGTTGCAATTCTATAAGTATATTGCTGACCATCTGGTTTAGATTTAATTTCATATTCATAACGGCTAACTGATTCTGGACCATCAGCAGGTTTTTTAGAAACAGTCGTCCAGTAATGAAGGTCTGGATTTTTAGGATTGTTTTCGTATTTATACTTTGTAGACTCTCCGTTTCTCTCAACCACTTCAGTTGCAAAAGAGTTCTTGTCGTACTTAATATGCATCTTAGAGTTATCAACATAAGTGATAGTTGTTAAATTATGGTTACCATCGTATTCATATTTGTAACTATTTCCACCAACGTCTACACTTTGAATTAAGTTTCCTTTAGGGTCATAAGTATAATTGGTTTTTTTATCACCTGCAGAAGATGCACTTTTAATTTTTCCATCCGCATACCACTCTAAGAGAATTTGTTTCGCTTGAGTGTCCTTGATTGCGGTAACTTGATTAGCCTTGTATTCGAACAAGATTGCATATCCATTTTTATCTGTGATTTTTGTAAGTTTTCCGTCGTTATCAAAAAAGTCTGTGCGCCCATCAGAGTTACTTCTTTTGTATCCATCTTTTTCTTTAACGATTGTTTGGATACCGCGGTCATTTGAATAAAGAGTTGTGCCATCTGCCAGCTTGGTTTCAACATTGTATTTTTTTGAATAAGCTTGGCGAATTTCAGCATCGTTATTTAATCGAGTAATCAATGCCTGCACAGCTGATTCACTCATTGGCTCTTTCTTTTTCATTGCTTCAACAATTTTCTTCGAAGCAGATTCAACATTCACAGCTTCTTTCGGTACGAAACGCGTTTGCGCTCCTGAACCGTTTTCAATTACAACAACAGATCCGTCAGCCGAAACAACTAACTTCGTTTCATAGAGTGATCCCCAACCAAACCCAAACCAGCCATTTTCAATTGATTTTGCATTGTATGTTCTAGTCACTTCTAAGTCATGATCCCCACCGGGAACGATGATATCAGTGTACGTAATATAAAAGTTTCCGTTCTTTAAATTCACCCCTCCGAGAGCTACCAGCGGTAGCAACAAAAGAGCAATCAGTACTTTTTTTAAATTCATAAACCCAAGTCCTTGTTAATAAAAAAATCCATTTAATATTTCGGTCGTTTATCTTTTTTACTTTAAACCTTTATTTTTACAATTTTCATTATAACGTAAATACCTGCTAAATCGAAAAGAACTGCAAAAAACAGCATGATAAAACCAATTATTGTTGTAAATAGTGGAGTCATTGAAGCGGGATCTTGTAGATAATAAATTAGTCCTAAGGCGTACGGCATGGCCCCGATAACCATCCCCTGAAACATTCCAGATGCAGTAAAAGTATCAATTTTCTGCTGCAATCTTACCCGCTCGCGAATTACGTCAACGATAGTGTCAAAAGTTTCAGCAAGATTACCTCCGGTTTCTCTTAAAATGTTTATAGATGAGACAAACATATCGTTGTCTTCAGTTGGTACTCTTTTTGCCAAGTTTTCAAAGCATTCTTCCAAGGGTACACCGATGCGATTTTGTTGAAGGATAATATTAAATTCTTGAGAAATTGGTGCAGGCATTTCATCAACGATCATGCCAAGAGATTGTGGCACTGAGAGCCCGGCGCGAATTCCATTGGCAAGCAGTTGAAGGGCGTCCACCATTTGTAGGGAATAGGCTTTGATTCTTTTCTCCACCAAAAAATTAACAATCATCCGAGGAGCCTTAAAACCTATGAACGCGAGAATACTTCCTAAAATAGTTCCAATAATCCACGATCCTAAAAATCCAAACAGTAAAAAAATAAAAGAGCCAAGTCCTACAGAAGATCCAAGTAAAATATAAGTAAGCCGATCTTGGGGAATTTCAATAAAAAGAAATTCCAATTTTTCCATGATGTAAGTTCGAGTTCCATATGTTTGATGTTCAACCCAGTCAAAAATATTCACCGAGTATTTGTAGCTTAAGGCAAATATTAAAATTCCCACCAAGAAGATGAGTCCTTTTAAGCCAATAAGATCTATAAATATACTCATCTTGCTAGTACCCTATTTTTTCACTAGAGGTTTTCCTGGCGGAGTTGAAGCTGGCCCTCCACTTCCAGAAGCAGGTCTTGCTGCACTTGCCGTCGGAGATGGTATTGCCGCCGGTGCAGCTGCTGTTACTGCAGCTGGTGTTGCCGTTCCAGGGGGACGATTGCTAAAAATTCCACGTGGAACGTTGAAGCCTTTCTTCTCAAGCACTTCAATAAATTTGGGAATAAATCCTGTTGCTTGAAACTCGCCTACAATTTTTCCATTTTTATCCATGTCTTTTTGAACGAAGAGAAAAATATCCTGCAATATCATCGTGTCACCTTGAAGTCCGCCTACCTCAGTGATGTACATAATTTTTCTACTTCCATCATCCAACCTCGATTGTTGAATAATTAAATGAACTGCCCCAGCAATCATTTCTTTAATAGCCCGAGCTGAAATAGATGTTCCTGCATATTGAACTAAAGTTTCTAGTCGACCAATACACTCGCGAGGATTATTAGAATGGACAGTTGTCATTGAACCATCATGTCCTGTCCCCATCGCTTGAAGCATGTCTAGTGTTTCACCACCGCGACACTCACCAACAACAATTCTATCAGGCCGCATACGAAGAGTTTGCTTAACAAGACATCGAATATCGATTGCCCCATCACCTTCTAGCGATGGAGGACGAGTTTCAAGCCTGACAATATGTTCTTGTGGAAAATTTAATTCTGCAGAATCTTCGCAAGTAATAATACGCTCATTAGATTGAATAAATCCGCCAAGAATATTAATAAGAGTAGTTTTACCGGAGCCAGTACCGCCAGAGACAATAATATTTCGATGTGCCTCAACAGCAATTCGAAGAAAGTCGGCCATACTTTCAGTCATTGATCCAAACTTAACCGCATCTTTGTAAGTTAGGCGCTTGTCAGGGAATTTACGAATGGTAATTGTACAACCATCAATTGATGATGGTGGAATGATTGCGTGAACGCGTGAACCATCGCGAAGACGAGCATCTACGTATGGAGTCTTTTCATCAATTCGACGTCCGATAGGTGCAACGATTCTTTCAATAACGTTTAAAACCTGGCGATCGTTTGTAAAAGTAACATCTGAAAGTTTTAATTTACCGCTTTGTTCATAATAAATCTTATAAGGACCAACGACCATAATCTCTGAGACTGTCTTATCCCGCAAAAGATCTTCTAGCGGACCAAGGCCCAGGGCTTCATCAATTATTTCTTTTACGATTTGATTCATATCTTCTCTTGAATTGAGCACAGCTTTTGTGTCTTCTTTTCCTAAGAGATCAACGACAACTTTTTTAGTCTGCTCTTTTAAAATAATTTGAGCTTTGGGATCGTTCTCATCAGTTTTCTTTAAATCCATCTCTTCAACAAGTGCTTTATGGATACGAGACTTTAATTCTGTCCAAGGGGTTTTTCCACCTTTTATCGGAACTCCAGACGCATCTTTAGCTTCTTCTTTTTTTCCGCCGGCGTCTGTTGGCTTTGTAAGTTTTTCCAACGTTTTTAAAACGTTTTTTTCATTCAATCGTCTAACGGTATCGATTATTCCCTTAGCGAAAGGACTTCCTCTTGCCACTAACATGACTGGTTTTTTTTGATTAAGTGCTAAGGTGCAATTCTGATCATCTTTTGCAATTGCAGAGAAGACGGACTTACCCAAAGTTTTTGCAATCACATCATTGGTAACAGGATGTCCTTGTTGAGCTTGATTCACAATAAATTGAATCATGTCTTTAGGAAACATCATGGTAACCAGATCAGAATACATACGCTTTGTTTGATTAAGCGCTAAAATATCCGGGGTCACTACAACTAAAATCAGTGTTGAATATTCAAGTGCCTTAATTGCAAGTGGAGTTAATTCATTTCCAGCATCGATTATTGTTACAGGATAAATATTCGTAACGGCCTTTAGAGTTCGCCCGAGTGCTTCAACTTCAATTCCATTTGAAGCTGTAGGATCGCTAGGCATTCCAATATAGTAAACATTTTGATTCATACTTACGAATTGTTGAATTGAGTTGGGATCTATTGCACCTTTAAATTCTGCAAGTTCTTTTATGTTCTTCTTTCCCTTCATACCTGTAATAAAATCTTGATCACCACTGGCTTTTTGATCGAAATCTAAAAGCAGAGTTTTCACTTTTCCTTCAATGGCATAAGCAAATGCAAGGTTCGCGGCTACTTGAGATTTACCCAATCCGCCCTTTCCACCAATAATAGAAATTATATGTCCGGCCATTTTTATCGGCTCCTTTTTCGAAACTTTCTTTCAATATCAGAAGCACCAGTTGCTGCTGATTCTATTAATTCTGGAGTTACAAACATTACGAATTGCGTTCGACTGGTTGAATACTTTTTTGATTTTACAAACGAAAACAAGGGCGTCCCATCTGTAATCGCAAGTGGGTCGACTTTATCAAAATCAGTTGAAGTGTTATTGGTCACAACCCCCCCGATAACTGCCGATTCTTGAGACTTAACAATAATTTGAGTATCAACTGTATTATCGAGCGTCCGAGGTGGAGCATCATTTGAAGCTGAAGAAACATGGATAACTATTTTTAAATTAATTTTTTCTTCTTGAAGCATGGTCGGAGTGATATTCATATCAAATCCCGCCACGGCAGATCCAGCTTTGGCATTGTCGGCAGTTCCAATTTGGTAAGGTATCGTTGTTGTTTTTTTAATAGAACCTGCAATGTTTTCTTTAACGACAACCACTCCAGATTCTACAACCCGGGCATGTCCTGCACTTTTAGCCGAGTCTAGTTTGGGAAAGAGATGTGAGATCGTTGCAGCTAAGGCTCCAGACGAAGACGTCGTTACACCTCCACTATTACTTTTTCCAATACCAATTTCCCCACCTGTTCCGCCAATTACTGGTGTCCATTGAAAAGAAAAAAGACGGTCATATCCTTTAGTTAATTCTACAAACTGAGCAGTAATTTTAAATAACTTTGGCAATGGCTCTTGCTTTGGCTTTGAATTAAAAGTTAAAAGAATTTCATAAGGACGTTTTTTTATCGATTGAACTGCATCGGTTCTTCTCGCTAAGTTTTGAATTTGATCTGGTAAATAAGCGTTAACAATTTGTTCAACTCTTTTAATATCTTCTTCTGAACCGACAACACCTTCTATCCAAAAACTTCCATTCACAACTCTCACGGTAACATCTTTAAAATTACTTTTTTGAATTTCTTCTTGCATTTTTCTAGCAATAATTAATTGCGTCTGCGGAGAAAGTTCTACCAATCTTAAAACGTCCGGGTATTTATCTAAAATAACAACGACTTTACCAATATCGCTGGGAACAACAATTTGTCCGCCGACATATACGGCATCACCCTTTATACCAATTTCCAATCCCTCAACGTCATTTAATAATTCTTTTAATTGAACAACTACTTTAGATTGATCAGACGCTGTAACTTTTACCAAATAACGAGCACGAATATCACCGGCAGTATCTCGCAATGTTAAAGTTGTCTCTCCGGCCTTTAAACCTGTCAGAAGAACTTGTTTTTTCGATGGAACAATTTGGTAACTAGCAAGATTTTCATTTGCCAGCTTAACTACGCTATTGGGAACAAAGTCTAGTTTGATAATTTTTTCTAAACCAACAACAACATCAACTTCTTTTAAAGCTTCGTCCTTACTAACATCATCTTGAGCAATCAAGCTCAAGCTGAGAAGGCAAAAGATAATTAAAGAGCAAAACTTATTGAGCATTATTTTTATTCTCTTTAGTGTATTTATCATTGAAGAAAATTTTCGCTTCTGAAGCATCTTCTCCAAGTACATCGTAAATCTGTGTTGCTTTCAATCGTACTGGCTCTTTATCAGCATTATTTCTAAGTGCTAGAGATAGTGTTCCGTTTCCGTAGGCTTGAATAAATGAAAGCTTTTGAACATCATAAGGATCGAGCTCAAGCGTGATTGTATTGTAAGAAGTGTATGTATTTAAATTCATCGTACGAATAACTTTTGGCGTCTCAACACCGTAGATAGGAATAGAATTAGTCATACTCATCCCAGTTGAGAGAACTAAAACGTCTTGCAGAATGGTTCTTGTTTTTTGTAAATCTTTTCTTGCACCTTGTGAAATATCGATTGCAGCAAGAACATCAACTCTGTCCCCTGGCTTAATCAATCTTCCTACGGCATCTCTCTCCGTAATATTAATTGCAACAGCACGTTTACCAACTGAAACCTGTCTCGATAAACCCGTTTTAATTCCGGGATAAGTAACTCTTGGTTTTGTAATCTGCTCGCCTTTAATAATTGGAACAGTCGCGATTGTATTTTCTAAATCTTTTACAGATTTAAAATGTCCTGGTGCTAGAAAATTTTCTGGAACAGTTTTTACTTCAATTTTTGAATCGTCTATTAAATCTAATTCTTGAATATCTACTTTTGCGACGATGACAGAACTTTGAGTTCCGTAGTCCTTAATCATTGCTGCTCTTTGATCTTCGATATATGTGTAGACCATCATCATGGCAAAACCTGCAATAATGAGTGCCAGAGTCAGAGCGCGTGTGTTCATTTTTTCCAACCTATTTAAATAACTAGCTTTTAAATTCTAGCAAACTTTGGTCATTTTTTACGGAGGGGAAGATTTTGCACTAGTGCCCCATTGTGCAACTAACAGTCAGAGCTTGAACGTGTGGATCGATATCGTAATAGCCTTTATCATCTAGAGGTGTTTGGGTGTAATTATAATAAGGCCCGCATACACCGTAAAAGGTAAAAAGTCGGATAAACCTGCTCGAGAGCTCAACTTCAGATTTACCACCGCATGTTTCAGTCGAATCATTTTTCAATAGAGATGAAAATTGAAAACAGGGAGCAACTGAAATTTTTCCAGCTAAATGATCTTTCCATCCGAGTGAATTGAAACCAACTCTCGTAATACTCTCTTCCTTATATTTTCTAAGATCGACCAAAGGAACGATATATGAGTTTCCTTTTACTAAAGTATAGAAGTATCCCCTAACTGCTTTTTGTTGGTTAATTGAACCGCTGATAGAATTCCCGGCAGTGTAGTAAATAGTGTAGAGAAACATTAGGAAAGGTAAAAATAAAATCATCTCAAAAAGAGCTTGTCCTTTTTGATTGAGAATTTTTTGATAGTCATTTTTTTTCATTTTTACCCACCGTTATCATCCAAGGTCGCTTGAGTTTCACAGCCACCTTGAGTTACTGCTTTTATGGCATAGCAAATCTGACTAACCGATTCTGCACGTGTTGGCTCCCTACCTAAAAAAGATTCTGAGCGAAAGACCACTTGATCTTTTCCACCGACAAATCCCAGTGAAAAAGCTTGGTTAAATTCTACCCATATGCCGACAAATACAGAGAAGGCGACTTTGTCCGGACTATTTTCATTTTTTGCTTCTAATACTACGTTGGGAGTAATTAATCCTTCCGGAAGATTTTTTCTAAAGACTTCTTTTGCGACTTCAAATGCTCGAGAATCTCCTGCACCTGGACTCCCATACTGTTCAGCATCTCCAACTAAATAAGCCCGTGAGGCCATAAAAGTCGCATGGTGAACCATATAACCATTGGTGTAGTTAAGGGCCATTTTTAGAAATAGAAAAATGAATCCGACAGCGGCGGTAAAGGTCAAAATAAACTCAATTGTCGATTGGCCTTTATTATTTTTTTGTTTCATGGAGGATAAGCCTCAGTACCCGAAAAGAAATGACTGCTATTATCAGCGGCATTATAATAAGTATCGTGTTTATTATTTGTGTAATCAAAATCCATTTTTTCTTCGTACGAAACTTCTTTTTTATAATCTAAACCATAACGGTAAGAATAACTTATTCCTCTTTTCATAACGGCAAACATACCGTCTTTGCCGGCAAGAAAGCTTTTGAATCTTTTATTATTATAAAAAGTATAACTAAGAGAACTTATAACTGCTAAAAGCAGAATATATTCCACAGCAGTTTGCCCAAGATTGTTTCTTAGTAACCTAAGATTGAATGATTTTGCCATCCGAACCACATCCATGCGATAAAGATTACTGGTGCGTAAGTAAATTTTTTTCCAAAAATTTTCCTAATTCCTTTCACATCACCAATTCTTACTAATAATACAATTTTATCGAAATTTTTGAGAGCATTAAATAATAAAAGTGAACTCCCGACGATCACCGTCGTGTATAAGAGATATAAGAAAACCATATCTTGAAATTCAAAAGGTATTAAAAGATAGAGCGAAGAAAGATATTTCGAATCTCCTCCTCCCATAATATTCAACGCAAATAATGCAAAACCTACCAGGAGAAATGCAACGGGAAAGAGCATTACGCTGAAGCTCCAGACGTAAAGTTTGGGGTAGACAATTGTGAGTAGGGAAAAAAAGGCGAAATTGATGAGTAGCCATACGTTCGAAATTTTTCTTGTTTTGAAATCTACGTAAGCGACAACTAACAACTGGATGGAAAGAAAAATAAACACCATCATTGGCATCATTTTTTTGTTCCCTGATTACTGTATCCAGTGAAGAAGCATTCTTTTGCGCATACACCAACCGTGAATTGTTCAGTTAGTTCATAACCCATAAAGCCCACAGAACTTAATAGAGTTTTGCCTAGCCCCTTCACCATGCTGATTGTAATGAAGGTCATAAAGCTAAATATTAGAAGGTATTCAATGAGAGCCTGCCCTTTGTCTCTCATTTTTATTTTAATTGTCATGATTTAAAGATTAGAGATTGAAGCTATTGGCGCAATAGGAGGCAAACAATGCCGTAGCACTATTTGTGTAGATGGTAGTTACGACGAAAGGTTTTTTAAAACTATTCTGTCTGAATACCGTCGACCATCTTATCTGCTTTACCAAAAACGGCTTGAGTTAAACCATCGAGCTTCGAGCCCGCAGTAGTTTTAAACTTAAAAACGATCATCGCGACAACCGCGACAAGCAGAATATACTCTGTAGACGTCTGCCCACTCTCGTCTTTCAAATAGGCTATTACCTTTTTCATATTGTCCTTCTCCTCATGCAGATACTCGCTGGTTAACTTCTCGGTAATCTTCAGCGAAATCTTTAATCCTTTACTTAATCATTTTACCATGACACTCAACTTTTCAAGTCTACATGATTGGAATAGAGCTTTTTTTTAGACAACCCTTAGATATTACGAGGTAGGTAAAAACTTTCCTAGAGAACTAAACACCTCAGGTGTATAATGAAAGTGAGTCTAGGAGTTGGCATTAAGTTGGTTCCTCTATAAAGATATTATCGGGAGCGGTCCCTGGTCACGGTGTGCAAGCTCATATTAAACCCTCTGGGTTTTTTAAGTGAGAAGCCTGAAGTGACTACTAACTGCGGCCACCTATTTCAAAAATGGGCGGAACCTGAGAGTAAGTCCAAAACCTAGGCTCTTTTTAAATTCTTTCAGCCAGAAAATAATTCACCCTAGAGCTTACAACTTTCCATTCTAAAGATTTTTCGATTTCAATAATTATTTTTTTTGAATCGTTTGATTTAACCAGTAAAATAAAACCAAATTGATATTTATTAAGAATTTTTTTCCAGTCGTTACCTACAGAAAAGACTGTGTGCAACTCCCTAAAGGCATCATCAGAAAAAATAATATTTCTAGCATCAATAAATATTTTATTGGGTAACCTAAGTGAGATATAACCACCAGTTTGCAAGTCATTCATTATCGGCTTTTTAACTCCACTTTTTAAAATAATTTGAATTTCTTCTTCGGGCAGCAATTCTTTTAAACTGTAGCGAGCTGGATTTAAATTACCAATAAAGTCTGGTCTGTAAAATGGATTAAGACACGCACACAAACAAAACAAAAGTGCCGCAACAACTAAATTAAAAAATGAAGATTGCACTTTTGGGAAATAATTTTTTGGCTCATTGACCATCATCATTGGAACTATTAAAAAAAAGGTCCAAACGATATCTCTTATTGAGAGAAGTCCCATCATTGTCAAAAAGAAATATGGTGAAATAAAAAGCCTATAGTTTCTATTTTTTATTTCCTTAAAGAAAATATATAAAAAAAACAAAAGCCACAAAAAATAAAGCGACGAATGAAAAATGTCATTAAAATGAAAGGGAGAAAGCCATTCATCAAACTTTCTCAAATTAGAAATTGTAGCTGTTTGTAGAGCGTAGGAAAATATTTGAAATCCAAATGGGTTGAACGTTAGGGCTGCACAGGTTGCCGCAATGGCCACGCTAAAGCTTTTATAATCGAGGGATTTTTTACCAGTCCATTTTTCAACAATAACGGATGATATTATTTTCCAAGCTAGCATTAGTATGACCAAGAGTGCCGAAGCATGAATATTTATCCATAAAATAGTAATGCCAACAAGCTTTAGGATATTTTTAATACTTAACTGAGTATTCTGATCAATTAAAGTAAAAGCAAAAAGAAACGGAAGAATAGCGACAAGTGCTGGCCTGTCTACATAGATAAAAGAGCTTCCCAAGAAAAAAATTAAAATTAAAACTAGGTTTTTCGAATGCCACCGATTTGGAATTTTTAATATATACCTGCGGTAAATTAAAAATAAATAAAGGAACAACACCGATTTATGAAAAAGGCTTAGAAAAGAAATTCCCCATTTTCCAGAGTTTAAATAAATCAATCCATATAGCCAGGAAATCCCCCACGATGGATAAATCATTTTACTCGTGGGAAGAATACTGAAAGTGTCATAGATGGGAATACTTCCTGTTTTGATTCCCTGGACTCCAAGAGCTGTCCATATTGCCAAGTCACTGGTCGATACCGGAAGCGAGAGAAAATAAAGAAGTGGAAGCAGAAAAAAAAATGCTGTGTAGAGAAAATCTCTCGAAAATAATTTCATTAAATAATTATAGCTGGAATTTTCCCCAATGAGCCAAAAAATTAGCTTCAATTTTTAAGCCCTTGACAGTTTAACCCTCTGCCCCGATCATTTTTATATGATCGAACAAAATCCAACATTTCAGCCATTAAATTACGCTTGGATCGAAGGCCTTGCCTTAGACGAAATCAATATGGATGAGTCGGGTATTGTTAATATCAATGGCCATTTGAATCCTGAACTTTTATTAGAAGAGTCTTCGATTGCTTTCATGAATGATCTTCGCGATCGCTTTGAAGCCTATACTGCAAAGTTTAATGAACAACGGGCCCGTAATCATTCTAATGCGACTATAAAACTTTTTAAAATTTCAAACACTGTAAATGACTTTATGTTGTTTCGAAATTCACTTCGCTTAATTTTCGCTCGCAAATCTTACGATGTAATTTCAATTGGCTTTCTCGCCAATGGAAAAGATATTTACGGTGCACGCTTGAGTTTCAATGATCAGTTTGGTTCAACCAATATACATGAAGTGCGCGCGCACATGGGACCATTTAACAAAATCACATGGCGTTTTAATAATGAAGTTGTAGATGTGGATGCGCTTGTACGTCATTATTTAACAGAATTTATTGTCAATTCTGCTCGCTAAATAAAGGAGATCCCATCACCTTTATTGGTTATGGACTTGCTTACATGCTTTAATCCATGAAATCTTTTGTAGGTAAATTCTATCGATTCTCTAATCGTCGGCATTTTAATTTTAAGAAGACCTTCGATATTTAAAATATCTAATTTAAAATAAAGATGTTCTTCCAATTTTTCAAGATTCGCACCTTTCGCTATTGGAAAAGGCCATTTGCCTTTATTGACCAATCCATCCGACTCATTAAATATTTCGCAGTATAATTTTGAAAATTCATAGTAGGTCATTGTATCCTGCGAACAAAAATGAACCAAGCGGTTTGAAACGTTTTTATCGATACACATTTTAAGAATCATACCCAGATAATAAATATCTAAATGACCTTGATGAACAAAATCATCATAAATAACATTTTGATTATTTTTTATATTTTTTTGCAACAACTCAAAAAAAGTATTTCGAAGTGGTGTCACTCCTCTGCCGTAAAGTTTACTGCACCTGAAGATCAAATAATTGAGTGAAGATTTTTGCAAATAAAATTCAGAAGAAGCCTGAGCCTTTCCGTATTGAGTGATAACATCCGGGTTATCCATTTCGTTATAATTTTTATTAGCACCGGCAAATACGAATTGAGATGAAAAATAAACAATCCGGGCCCCATAGCGTGGAGCTAATTCTGCTACATTAAATAATCCCGCTGAATTGAGTGCATCGCAAACATTTGGCTTTTCTGCACAATCTTTGAGAGAAACCAATCCTGCACAATACAAAACAAAATCTGGCTTAAAAGCATAAAGCACTA
Source organism: Bacteriovorax sp. (assembly GCA_014377485.1). Lineage (GTDB taxonomy): Bacteria > Bdellovibrionota > Bacteriovoracia > Bacteriovoracales > Bacteriovoracaceae > Bacteriovorax. Next base: position 32,909 of record JACMPM010000080.1, read on the forward strand.
ATTGAACTTCTTCTTTGTTAAGCACATCGCAAGGCAGAGTTAAAATCCCAGGAAGTGGATGATTTTTTCGATGATAAGTTCCAACGACTCGGTAATCTTTTCTGAAAAATTCTGCGAGATTTGATCCGACGAAAGAATTCACTCCAATGATTAGGACTGTCTTTCTTTTATCGGCAGATGTAGTGTGGTCGGTTGCCATATTAATTCCCTCAGAGATTATTATAAAACGAAAAGAGGAAAGTTGCTCCATTCGGAGCAACTTTCCTTGAATTAACCTTGTAGTAGTTTAAGAGCTGAGTTCGGGGACTGATTCGCTTGCGATAACACTGAAACTCCGGCCTGTAGAAGAATATTATTCTTTGCCAGTTCTGCAGTTTCAGAAGCTACATCCACATCTCTAATTCTCGAGTTGGCAGCAGATAAATTTTCATCGCTGACTTCAAGATTGTTAGTGACCGACTGTAACCTATTCTGAAGGGCTCCAAAGTTTGCTCTCGTTCCGTTGATGTGCACTAAAGCGTCATCAAGTTTTTTAAGCGAAGCTTGTGCTCCTTCTTTCGTAGACACCCCATCCACCGCCAAGCCTAGTGCTTCTAAGGATGCGTCCGCTCCTGCTCCGTCGTAGTGAAGTCTATCGAGGAGAGGATCATTTTTTATACCAACCTGAAATTCGAGTTTTCCGCCTGTACCATCGAGAAGTTTTATTCCGTTAAATTCTGTAGATTTTGAAATTCTATCTATCTCTTCTTTGAGATTTTGAAATTCAATATCCGAGAATCCCCTCTCTGTAGTTCCCACTGTATCTGAAGCGGCCTGGACTGAAAGTTCTCTAAGTCTGATAATCATACTCGAGATCTCGTTCATCCCACCTTCTGCCACTTGTAACATTGAGATAGCGTCGCCAGCATTTCTTTTGGCTTGTCTCATTCCTCTAATGCTTGCTTTTAAGTTTTCACTTATTGCTAATCCCGCTGCATCGTCACCGGCCCTAGTTATACGTTCACCAGAAGATAACTTTCTTAGGTTATCATTTTGTGCTCTGGAATTGATTCCTAAAGATCTCTGTGCTGATAGCGACGGAATATTTGTATTTATTCTTAAACCCATTTTTAATCTCCTTTCATACAAACCTTCCTGGTAATACTTCGAACATCTTGTTCGAAAAAATTGTTGTTTTTTTAAAATTCACTTCGTAATACAATTCAAATAACAGCTCTAATCATCTACTACAATGTTAGGTCTCTTCATTCGATCTATTTAATTCAGCATCATCCACGCTTGCAGGCATGTTTGAGGCTCTTCGCTTATTAGCGTTGAGCAGCTGCCTGGATTAAAGCTAGTGCCGAGTTAGTACTTGAGTTAGCTTGCGAAAGCACACTCGTACCAGCTTGCATTAAAATGTTTTGTTTCGTTAATTCTGCAGTTTCTGCAGCGACATCTGTATCTCTTACACGAGAGTTTGCAGAAGATAAGTTTTCAATACTTACTTGAATATTGTTAACTGTTGACTGCAATCTGTTTTGTAGAGCACCGAAGTCTGCTCTAATACCTGATACTGAAATGATCGCTTGATCAATTGAAGTAAGAGAGTTCTGAGCTGAAATTTTATCAGATACAGAAGCTAAATTTAATCCAAGTGCAGCAACATTAACGTCAGCTGAAGATGCATCAAATGTTAATCTGTCTGAGATAGGATCGTTACGAGTACCAATTTGAATATCAAACACTGCACCAGTCCCGTTCAGTAATGGTACGCGGTTAAATTCTGTAGAGTTTGCGATACGATCAACTTCCGAAGTTAACTGTTCAAATTCCACGTTAAGGAATTTTCTTTCTGTACCACCGATAGTATCAGAAGCTGCTTGGACTGATAGTTCGCGAAGTCTGATAAGGATGTTTGAAACTTCCCCTAACGCCCCTTCCGCGATTTGAACTAATGAAATACCATCTTCAGCATTTCTTTCAGCTTGGCCCAGACCTTTGATCTGTGCTTTTAAATTTTCTGAGATTGCGAGACCGGCAGCATCGTCACCAGCTCTGTTGATTCTTTGTCCTGAAGAAAGTTTCTCCAAAGACTTGTTCATCGAAATTCTAGTTGAACCTAGATTTCTTTGTGCGTTTAAAGACGCAACGTTCGTGTTAATTCGAAGTCCCATACATCCTCCTTGATTTCTGGTCTGAAAGAACATC
>JACMPM010000081.1 GCA_014377485.1 Bacteriovorax sp.
ATTAGAACTTGTAAGTAGCAGCTACACTTGTCTCTAAATTACTTAGAGATAAAATTCCAGTTTTCGGTGCATTTGAATTCGTTGCTGAAACTACACTCGCACCATTTGAATTTGTAGTACCGATTAAACCATCAATTGATAGTTGTCCAAAAACTAAAGTTGCTCCAGCATTTACTGCTGTTGAGTTTGCAATAGTTGTTTTACCAGTATTTCCGTAAAGTTTTGAAACTAATCCAGAAGCAACTTTATTTAAACGAGTTCCTGTTGCGCCATAATTAGAAATATTCTTGTTATCACTTTTCCCCCAAAGATTTTGTACAACAGAACCTCTAAGAATTAGCCACTCAGTTGCCTGTGCTTCATAACCAAGAGTTAAAGGAATAATTAAATGACGAACTTCACTTTTATTAGCAAAATTTAAATTAATATCAGTTTTCTTAGCAGCTAAAGAAGCAAAAAGTTTATCACCTTTGTTAACTTCCATTTCACTACCCCAACCTAGGTAATAATTAGTAAAGTCCCCCTTTACCATACCTTGTTGTCCACCAATATTATTTGACTCAGTAGTTGTGTATAGATGTCTGTCGGTTTGCTCCCAACCGTAATGCTTCACATAACCAAAGACTCGATTTGCTCCCTTAAGAATATAAGATCCACCAACATGGTAACCAAGTTTTCCCTTGAAATCTTGAGCAATTGTATCGGCTAAACCAACAGCGCCAACCGTGACAGCGTCTGTCGAATTAGATTTACTTGCAAGTGATACATTCAAATGAGCATCCCAATTAGTTGCAATTATTCCCATTCTTACTGCTGCAGCTGAATCTTTAGAACTTCTAGCTTCATTCTTTCCAATTGCAATCGTAGGATTCACCGCCCATTTGATTCCATTGTCGCCACCAAAAAATAGATCGACTTGGTTATCGGCAGTTTGAAGCATTTTTGAATCACCTGAACCAGGGGCCCCTGTGAAACCATTCAAAGCTGAGCCTGCAGCTGTTCCTGCTACTCTTAATAGAGAAGATGTATTAGATTCGTTTCCAAAATATAAACCGTAGACAAAATCACCATATTTTTTAAATACTCCACCTTGAGCTTTTGGAGCTGAGGTGTTGTTATTTAAAGTTGCTGCTGGAAGAGTTGTAGCAGCACTTGCCGTAGCAATCTGACCTGCACTTCCCCACTCAAATTCAGCAAGATTAGAGTAAACATTAATATAAGCAGGGTTCAAAAATATATTTCTAGAGTCAGAGATATAATACATTCCTTCGTTATCAGTTTCGTTCATCCCCAGGGCAAGAAGCCTTGCTTGAGAAGCGAACGCAGCAGAAGAAGAAAGCACAAGCAGGGCACTTCCGATCATCATCAATTTTTTCATTTTATTTGTCTCCACAACAAAATAGTCATCTAAATTTTTAGGTAAAAAAAAGCCCTCCGATTGGAGGGCCTTTGTTAAATTCTTTTAAGAAATTAGAACCAGTAAGAAACACCAACTCTAGTCATCAAGTTACTAAGAGATAGCACACCAGTGTTTGTTCCAGCTGGAGTTGTAGTTGAAGTTCCGTTAATTGCAGTTGTTGTACCGATAGTTCCATCAACTTTAAGTTTCCCAAAGTTAAGAGTCGCACCAGCATTTACGCCTGTTGAGTTTGCATTAGTTGTAGTTTTACCAGTAACGCTTTTTGAGCTGTTAAGGATAACGTTTTGAGCAACAGATCCTCTTAAAACTAACCAAGAAGTAGCATCTGCTTCAAATCCTAAAGTTACAGGAAGTGTATTAGTTTTAACTTTTCCTGCAGTAGTTTGAGTTGAACCTATTTTAACTGAAGCATCAGTGATGATTCTTGCAGTTGGGTTGATTTCATGAATACGTCCAGCACCAACAACGATAGCTGAAGTTTTAGTATCGCCAAGAGTTGCTCCACCAGCGTTTCCAGTAACTTCAACTTTTGTCCCTTCGTAGTTAGCAAAGAAAGTGTTTCCAGACCATTTGTATGATCCACCAACAAGGAAAGAAGGTTTAGTTTTGAATTGGTCACCAGCTGCTACAGCACCTGTTGATTTATCAGATAGAGTTAAATCAGCATAAACTTCTGCTTCGCCCATTACAGCCCCAAGGCCTAATCCGAATGAAGTGTTTTTCTTTTCGAAAGTTGGAGAGGTAGCTTCATCTTTTGAATTTGCATAGTGGAGACGAGCTCCCCATTGAAGACCCATATCTCCAGAAAGGAAAAGATCTAATCCGTTAGTTTGTGGCATGTATATACCAACAGCACCAGTTCTTCCTTTAGAAGCTTCATTGTTACCAAGATAAACTCCGTAGTTAAATGATCCCATTTCACGGAAAAATCCACCTTCAGCACGAGGAGCAGCAGCTGAATCGTTTTGTCCGTTCACGCTAGTTCCCCACTCAGTAACTAAGTAGTTTTTTGTTTGATTAAGTACAGCTGGGTTTCTGAAGATGTTTCTTGAGTCAGAAATATATTCTGAACCACGAACTGAATCTTGACCTAGAGCTTCTACTCTTGCTTTTGTAGCATGTGCACTTGTTGATAGAACTGCAAGTCCTGCAATTACTAATACGTTTCTTTTCATTCAATCTTCTCCTTGAAGTTAAACAAAGTATAAAATACTTTTGTCCTTTTTAAATCACGTCTTTTGTAAATGTTGTGTTCAGTCGGTGTATTTGTCAACAGACCATGGTTAGATTTTTTTTAGAAGGATTGAATGAACAAGCAGTGCTCGAGCTAGTACATCGACTTCATTTTTTGAATATTCGAAGCTCTCATTCTCGCGCTGTGTATCGATTATAGGGGCATTGATCCCAAGCAAGAAAAGATTTTTAGAGTCATTTTTTTCATCACTCAATGATCGCATAAAGAGATCATTGTCAATTTTCAGACACCCAATTTCTTGCTCTAAAACGATGTATTCGCGGGCCTTTATCTTTGAAAATTTATCGAATATTTTCTCCATATTCTTCTTTAGAAGGCGAATAACTCTTGAAATATCTTCTTCGGAAGCCTGATCTTCATCCAAAAAGTTAATAAACTCGACTTCTTGTTCACCGTTTGCGGCTTCATTAAACTCTCCAACAAAATGTCCCCATTCATGGGTGTAGCTTAATGGAATGAACAATGTCTCCTTTATGTCTGTAATTGGTTTTTCAAAAAGAAACTTCACAAAAAGAGCTGAAGGAGTCTTTGTACTCTCACAAAATTCAATGAACAAATCAGAGAGTTCATTCTTATTAGAATAAAACTCCAGGTATTGATATGGAGATTGACCGAAATAAAGCTTCTCGCATTCAAATTCAGTTCCATTTAAGCATTCAACTTTGAATCCCTCTCCCGATCGATGAATCGACTTAAGTCTTACCTGGTAAGCTTCAGCATTGAGTACAGTTAGGAATTCTTCTACATTCGTGAGTTCTGGAAAAATCTTTTCCGCATCTATATTGAATCTAGTTGTCGTGAAAAATTCTTCGTTGAATTTCAAAGCTTCAGGTTTACTTCTTCCACCAAAACTTTTCCAGGTCATATCTTTATAAAAGAGTGCAACGCCCGCACCGATTTCGCCAACTGCTTCAGGATATAGTTCCAGAATAATTTTTTGATTGCTCTCTCCGCGAACGGTACTCGGTCCTTTAGGAAGTAGATCAGATTTTAAAATTGTGTCTTCCGATAATAAACGGACTTGTTCTTTGCCGTATTTTTCTTGCAGGGCCTTATAGATTGAAAGCGCAAAAATATCTTTTCCCACAACAAGGTGAGGAGCAAAAATATTCTCTTTTTCAACAACGACTACTTTTTTTAATTTATGAAGATCTTTGAAAGCCATTGGGAATTTCCTTTGAAGCACACTTATATAACGATTTGAAAAAAACCAAGTGTACTTCAAAGAAAAAGAAACTGAGAAGCGAAATTTACTTAATTACCAACTTATCTCCCGCATTAACTTTGCGGGATTTTCTAATTTCATTGTTTGATGCTATTAACCGCTTCACGCTGATCCCGTGCTTTTGAGCCACGGTGAAGAGAGATTCGCCTTTTTTTACGGTATAATAGCGCTCGGACTTTTTTCTAGATGCAGACCTCGCTAAACGACGATTACGGTGATTTTTACGAAGATTTTCCCTTCTGGGTTTCTCATATAAATCAGCATAAAGGTTGTTTGAAGGGCTTACAGTTTCGCCTAATCTAAAAGGTAACTTGATACTGTCGCCTTTTTGGAATCGGGTGTTTTCATTAATATTGTTTAGGCTAGAGAGAACATAACCTTTTCTGATCTTAAATCTTTTTGAAATCTCCGCTAATGTCATTCCTTTTTTAGTGACAACAAATTGTTGATAATCTGTTGCGACCAAATCAAGTTTCGAGCAGCACTGAGCGAATTTTTCTGCAGAGTTTGGCGGAATTCGAAGTTTGTATTTTTCTATACTCGGTGGAGTAAACCAACGAAGTACTTCTGGGTTCAAACGTTGAATCTCTTCAAAGTCTACCCCTAGAGCACTTGATAATTTTATTAAATCCGTATTGGCCTTTACTGTTACTTCATCAAAATCGAGAGGCTCGTGGAATTCAACATCATCAAAACCAAATGACTTTAAATTTTTTCCAATAATCGCCAGGGCCATAATTTTTGGAACATAATCTTTTGTTTCAGCTTTTAGGTATCTTCCTTTTGAAATATCCCAAAAATCTTCAGACTTATACTTAATGATCGCTTTTGAAAGTTTTCCTTCTCCAGCATTGTAAGCAGCCGCTGCTACTTCCCAAGATCCAAAGTCGCCGTAAAGTTTTGTCAGGTAGCGAGCTGCCGCAACCGTCGCTTTAATTGGATCGCGTCTTTCATCCTTATACCAGTCTTGTTCCAGACCATAGTTTCTTCCAGTGGCCGGCATGAACTGCCAAGGACCCACTGCCGATGCCCAAGATTTTGCAGAAGTATTAAATCCACTCTCCGCCATAGCTAAGAATATTAAATCTCTGGGAAGTCCGTGCTCTTCTAAGATCGCTCCCAGAATCGGTGCGTATCTCCCGGCCCTCTCCGTGTAGCGCTCAAAGAATCCGCGACCGCGGTTTAAGAAATAATCCATCCATTTTTTTACCTGGTCATTATAAACAACCGGGATATCAAAATAGTTATTTTCTAAATTAAGTTCTTCAGCACCTTTAAGAAAATAAGTTTTACCTTTATATTGTCCGGCCCCATCGATTGTGGCCGCACCGCTGATCATCGACTTTGATTTAGTTTTTGCTATCTTTGCACTTTCTTCTTCATCTTTTTTACGGTCTGAATCCGAGTAGTCTGTCTTTTTTAAACGCAAATAAGCTTCGCGAACACTCTCAGAAGCAAATCCATCTACTGCTTTATGGTCTTTAGAAGAAACATCAATTTGTTTGGATGAAGTTGCACAAGATGCAATCGCCGTTAGCATCAGGAGGCAAGTAAGTGTCTGGGTAGTTTTAACCATGAATAATAATCCTTATTATAGAGGAATCCAACGATCCTGTTGGACTTTAGCCCAAGAGCTCTGACTCTTTAAAATTGTAACAAAAAAATCCAATAAAAAAAAGTTTTTTCCCCACTAGCTTCTGATTAAAGCCTCAATTATCATGATTTTATGTCACTAATATTCAAACATATATTCTCGTTTATCTTTTTAATACACGCCGAAATTACTCCGCCAAATTATGATTTCACCTTGAAAAGTATTGAAAATTTCACGCCTGGAAAAAATATTGAAGAGATAAAAAAGCAAAATCCAAAGTTTGATCTCTTTGCCGACAACGGAGATCAGAAAATTTTAAGGTTCAAATTAAAGCGCGCAAATTATTCACTGGACGTTTATACTCAGGTAAAAAAGGACATAGTGACAGACCTTTTTGTCAGACTTCCCCAGTACTTTCTACACGATATTTTTTTGAGGGACCTGCAAAAGAAATGGAGTAAACAAGACAAATTTGTAAGGCATGATAGAAGTGCAATCTATGTTTGGTTGAATCGTGACAATAACAACATTATTTATCACGGCAGTTGCTCGATCACTTGCTTTCCGATGTTTATCGAAATTGTGAGTACTGATAAATCCGTTATTCCAATGTATGTGAAATTAAATGAAGCTCTGCCTAAATGGTAATATTTTTCTTTTTGGAATAAACTATAATCCCTACTCCGGCAAAAATCATCAGAAAACAAAGAATCTGCCCCATCGTAATAAAACCGAAATAATATCCTAATTGTGAATCAGGTTCGCGAAAAAATTCGACTACAAATCTAAATACGCCATAAAGTGAAACGAATAATCCTGAAATGATTCCGTAAATTTTCACTTTCTTTTTTACCATCCACAAAATGGCACATAGTAAAATTCCCTCTAAAAAAGCTTCATACAATTGCGAAGCGTGACGAGGAAATGGCCCGCCCTGTGGAAAGATTATCCCAAACGAAGAATTGGTAATTCGACCATAAAGCTCACCATTGATGAAATTTCCAATACGTCCAAAAAATAATCCTGACGTTCCTGCTAACGCAACTGAGTCCATAACTTCAAACAACGTAATTTTCTGTTGACGGGCAAAAATATATCCACCAATTAACAGTCCTACAATTGCTCCATGAAAACTTAATCCACCTTTCCATACCGCAAGTAAATCCATTAAATTTTGTGAATAATAATCCCAGTTATAAATAAAAACATAAAAAGTGCGCGCACCCAGGAACATACAAATAATCATTGTAGTAATCAAAGTATCAATTTTTTCTTCTGCGATTTTAAAAAAATTATTGCGAACTAAAATTTTGAGTAAATAGCCTGCGATGACAAATCCAATAACGTACATCAATCCATACCAACGAATTTGAACTGGTCCAAGATCCAATAAAACGGGATTTAAATTATGAACGTAATTAGTAGCCATCTATATTCTCTTTTTAAAGGTATCTTTTTTAATATGTTAAAAAGATTACAGAAGCTTTTTTGCGATGACAAATTTGATTTTTATTACAGTGACAAATCTGTACGCGGTCTAAAACTTTCTTGAGGATGAACCAAACCGTCAGTCATTTTAGAGAGTGCCTGAATCATTTGTCTCACTGGAACAGACAGACCTGAAGAGTCCAGGTAAGAGCAATGGGCCGATAAAAAACTCAAAAGTTCTTCGCTCGACATTCTAATATTTCTTCCTTTAAGCATGGGATCAAGTCTTAAAATTTTGAAATGAGGTCTCAGTTTTTTTACACCATCAAAAGAAACCATTCGAAGACCAATGACATCTATAAAAACAACTTCGCCTCTAGAATCGATCGGTTTTTGAGCCACCATTCCGTCATCCACCGTTACGCCCCAAATCCCCAATAGGCCATGAGGAACCAGTGCCCAACTTAAAAAACGATTGATGACCATTTTTCCCGCGAATAAAAACTGATTAGAGCCAAAATCTTTATAACAACCCAGCTGCCATTCTTTTACTCCGAACGAATAAACCATTAACCCAATATCTTTATGGCGGTAGACTCTATAACCATCTTTTGGAATTATACTCTCGGCCCCATAACGATCACTCTCCATGATGTTTTGAATTTGTTTAGCCACTATAGGTGAAGCTTCAGTGATATGAAGAATACGCGCATTCTTATTTTTCTTAATTTCATCTAATGCAGTCGCTTCTTCTTTGTCGCTCAGTTTGTGAAATTTCATCTTGGCTAGAAATTCTCCGAAGCTACTTTCAAAAACTCCTAGATCTGCCGACAGATATATAGGTAGATTTAGATCTTTTTGGTATTGAAAATAGGTTTTTTTACTCACTGGATCATCCCCCTGTTATATTACTCTTATCGGGTCATTTTCACTTGACATTAACCCCCTTGTTGCATAAAAGTCATAGATTCAAATAGTGGCTAAAGTTAGGGTCAACAAGCTTTACTAATGCAGACTAAAAAGGTCGACATAAGTAAACCCCTGGATTTTGCCTTATTCATTAGGAGTTTTCATGTACGGAGTTGTAGAAATCGCTGGTCACCAGTACAAAGTTCAAGCTGGGGATCTAATTGACGTAGAAAAATTAACAAAAGAAGCTGGATCAATGATTGAACTTGATCAAGTTCTTTTCATCGGTGGAGCTAAACCTTTAGTTGGAGCCCCTGTTATCGGTGGAGCAAAAGTAACTGCAAAAGTTCTTATGCACGATCGCTCAAGAAAACTTATCGTTTTCAAGAGAAAACCAGGTGGATACAAAAGAAGAAACGGTCACAGACAAAACTTTACTGCTCTTTTGATCACTGAGATCAATGATGGTAACGGAAATGTTGTAAAGATCGATAAAGCATCAAAAAATGCTGAGAAATATTTAAAATAAAAATTAAAGAATTATAGGAGTTCTATATGGCACACAAAAAAGCCGCCGGGTCCACAGCTAACGGTCGAGATTCAAATCCAAAAATGCGTGGAACTAAGAAATACGGTGGAGAAGCTGTGATTTCTGGAAACATCATAATAAGACAAAAGGGAACAAAAATTTTCCCAGGAACTGGAGTTGGTATGGGTCGTGATTTCACAATCTACGCTATCGTTCCAGGAGTAGTTAAGTTTGCATACTACACTAAACATAAGAAAACAGTTTCTGTAGTTCCAGCTTAATCGTCCTTTCAAAATTAAAGAAAGTGTTATAAGGGAATCCATAGATGGATTCCCTTTTTTTTTATTCCCAAGTTAAGTTGTAATATAGGTTAGGTTTTATGCGTTTTATCGACGAAGTTCGAATCACAGTTGTCTCAGGTCATGGCGGCCCAGGTGCAGTAACTTTCCGTAGGGAAAAATCGATTCCTTTCGGTGGCCCTGACGGTGGAGATGGCGGTTGCGGCGGCTCTGTCATTGCAGTTGCTGATGAAGGCATTAATACTCTTATAAACTTCCGTGGGAAGAAAGTCTTCAGTGCTGAAGACGGTCAACCTGGTTCTGGAAGACAGCTTAATGGAAAAGATGGTGAAGATTATATTCTTCGCGTTCCAGTTGGGACAATCGTTAGAAACGCAGAAACAGGTGCAGTTATTGCTGACTTAAATATGCATGATCAAAAAATCGTCATCGCTGAAGGCGGTAATGGTGGTCGTGGAAATATCAATTTCAAATCTGCTACCAATCAAGCACCACGTATTGCCCAGCCGGGCTTAGAAGGTGAAGAACTCAATCTTGATTTGGAACTAAAGCTTATTGCTGACCTTGCTTTAATCGGCCTTCCTAATGCTGGTAAATCAACTTTAATCTCAGCCATATCCCAAGCCCGACCAAAAATTGCAGACTATCCTTTTACAACTCTTCAACCAAACCTGGGTGTAGTTACTTTAGGCGAACGTTCTTTTGTTGTAGCTGACATTCCTGGTTTAATTGAAGACGCAAGTGAAGGTAAAGGTTTGGGAATAAAATTCTTAAAACACATCGAGAGAACTTCGGCCCTAGTACACTTGGTTGATGTCTCTTGGTGTTTAGACGAATACGAAGCTTACGAGCAATATGTAGTGGTGAGAAATGAAATCACTAAATACAGTGAGAATTTAGCCAATAAACGCGAAATAGTTTGTTTGACAAAAATTGATGCAATGACTGATGAAGAAATAGAGAAATACGTTAAATTTTTCGAGGCGCAATTAGATCGGAAAGTTCTTCCAATCTCTGGTGTCTCTGGAAAAAACATAGATAGCTTAAAAGCTCTTATGATCAAATGCATAGATGTTGAAAAAGAAGATAGAAAAGCAAACCCAGAGCCTGACGCTCGAAAAATAATAGAATAAAAAAAGTAAGCTGGAAAGCAAAGAAAACTGTAAAGAGGAATAGAAAATGAGCCGCGAATACGTAACAAAAGAAGTTGAAGCTATTTATAAAGACAAAGAATTTGTTGAACCTTTGAACCTGGCCATGGCCGCTGCGTGGATTATGGGAAATTACAAAGGACTTAATTTAAAAGTATTAGACCTTAAAAACCAATCGAGCATCGCTGATTTTTTCGTGATTGGTTCTGCCGGCAACCCAACTCAAGCAAGAGCTATGGCCGAAGAGATATCTCTGCAAATGAGAAATTTAGGAATCGAAGCTCTTTCTCGAGAGGGGTTAAAACAAAGCACTGATTGGATTCTACTAGATTACGGTGATGTTATTGTTCATGTATTCCATGAGCCAGCTCGCACTGTGTATGACCTGGATCTACTTTATAAAAATGCAATCAATGTTGAAATCCCAGAATCATATTACTTCTCTACACCTGAATCAGAGCGCAAAGGTAGCAGTGATGACGGAAGAAATTATTTCTAAATAACATGAAAGATCTTCATCTCATTGTTGTCGGAAAATTGAATGATAAGAATATTGCTGAATTGGAGAGGGATTATTTTAAACGATTAACCTCTCCTATTCTAACCATCCACGAAGTCCGCTCACACTCTGAAAATCTCGAAAAAGAAGCCAAAGAAGTTTCAATAAAATTAGATGAAATAGAAAAATCTGAAAAAGTTTTCATTGTTCTTCTAACTGAAAAAGGAAAACAATTTGAAAGCAGAGAATTTTCAATTTGGTTAAGCACACAAGCTGAGCGCCAAAAAATTGTTTTCATTATCGGTGGAGCTTCAGGACACGGAAAAAACATTATTGAACGCTCTCACTTCAAGTTATCATTATCCGAATTAACTTATCCTCATAAACTAGCAAGACTGTTATTAGTTGAGCAAATCTATAGGGCTCAAACTATAAAAGCGAATCACCCCTACAATAAATAAACAAATTTTTTATTTAGTTATTCATTAAATTTAATCTTTTTTTTCAAATGGTCGAAAGGAACAAAGTAATTACTTTTTTAATAACTATTTCTGGAGCTTTTATGAATGATGAACTTATTGATGACTTTGTCGCCGAAGTAAAAACCATTCATATCGAACTAAAATTAATCGTCAATGCACAGTTAAAAACACCAAAAATGGATAAAGCACTTTTTGAAAAATTTGGACAATATATAGATCGCATTTACGGTACTGCTATGACCTTAGGATTTACTGAAATTGGAAAATATTTATTTGCTATGAAAAATATTTCTTATTTGAGCTCACAATGCGACCGTGAAGTTGGACAGAAAAAAGCGCTTAGAATGATGATGGAGTGTGTGGATAACATAGAAAAAATTTGTTCTTGCATTTATAAAAAAGAAGAAATTAAAAATCTCAATCATTTATTTCTGATCGAAATTACAAAAGCAGAACGTCTTGCAAAAACAGACTTTCAAACTATTACGCGAAGAAGTGCCGCCTAAATTATTTTCAAATAACCGACCATTTAACCTCATTCAAAAAAGCACTCTGCATTTTTGTGAGGTTAAACGCCCCGTTTGATAATTCATAAACTATTGAAAAAATTGATCTTTTGTTGGCATAAAAAATGCTCTTTTAATTTTAGTGGATAACTAAAAGGAGAGAAATATGAAACATAAAAGCAAAAAAAAATCTGAGGCTCTGATTAAATCAAAAGAAACTTCATTAGCAGAATCGCAAGGTGTTCCTAAGTATTCAGGATCTTCTTATAATGGACAAGGAAAAGTGGATCACGGAAAAATAACTTCAAATAAACCCAGAAGATAAATTAAACTATTAGGAGGCACACATGCAAAATATAAATTATGAACAAATAATTGCAGTTTTAGGAATGTGTGTTTGGTTCGTTTTTCCCTTTGGAATGTTTATATCTGCCGTTAAACAAGACCGTGAAGCATTGCCACCTCCTCAATCACATCCAAAGCATGTTGATGAACATCTAAAAATTTTTGATCATAAAAGCTTGATCTACAACGATGATGAAGCTGAAGATAATGAAATACCGGAAAACGATATTGCAGAAAATATAGAACAGTCTAGCCACGACGAGGATTTTATTCACCCGCATATTGGCATCGGTTCAAGCCATTCTCATCATATTCACTAACGACAAGTAAAACACTCGATCATTAAAAACAACGCAAAAAAGCATCTCTTAAGGAGATGCTTTTTTGATCTTATCTGTCTGAATTTAAATGGTAAAAAATTGGTTGCGGGAATAGGATTTGAACCTATGACCTTCGGGTTATGAGCCCGACGAGCTACCAGACTGCTCCATCCCGCGACATGATTAAGCAGATAATAGGCCATGAGAGGTCCTTTGTCTACTAAAAATAGAACTATTCACTCCAGCTTAAAGTTCTAAATACTTCCAAATATATGGCGATAAATAATCATGACCCCTTGAACAACCAATGAGGAAGATACTTATGTCAGCACAAACTTCAATAAAAGAAAGAATGATTAGAATCGAGATTGATGGAAGTGAACTCACCCCCAATCAGGTAAGACTTATTCGATCGCTCAATACAATGATCGCTCATGTGTTGCTTACAGAAAATGAAGAAGAGTACTTCGAAGGAAGTGCGGAGTTTATGAGAATGTGTGCAGCTTTAATTAAACAAGCTCACTTCACCGAAAATTTAAAAGATGCCAGCAATATTCCTTATGCCCAACAGGCGCTAGAGTATTCGATGGATGTTTTACAAGAGTATGTGACAGCTTCCAAAGTTGTTACTTACGATAATTAATTCAGAAAAATTTATGTAGTTTTAAAAATAATAAATAGCCCGCTTTACAAGCGGGCTTTTTATTATGGATTTGGTGTTTTTGATGGTCTGAAACTTGTCTTCGCCAAATTATGATTTTTAATATCGGCTTGAACTTGATTAATTTTCTTACGACGTTCAATATAAGATCTTTGCTCTTCGACATAAACTTGTGTTTCAAGTTTCGTGATTTTATCAGCAACCTGAGCTTTGTTATCCTGGATTAGTTTTAGAGAATCAAAATATGTCTCTCTTCTAAATTTAACAAATGTCTCATCATCTGCCACAGTACCAGGCTGAGGACGTTTCTTCTTAAGATCGATTGAGCGTTTTTGTGAAATGTATCCTTCAGCATTAAGAACTTTTCTAAGAGTCCCGTCTTCATTCAATCCGATATGACCTAACATTTGAGCCTTAGACATTAAACGGAAATTTCCAGGAGAAACACCTTCAACTGAAAGTCCTCCGATAGCTAAACGTTTTAGCTTATCGACTGTTAAGCCTACAGCTTCACAAAGTCGTCTAATCTCGCGATTTCTTCCTTCATTAAGTCTGAATTCGATCCAGGTTTTTGTTGGAAGTTGCTTAATAACTCGCACAGAAGTTGGCTTTACGAACCCTTCTTCTAAGTAAGCCCCGGCCTTTAGTTTATTAATAATTGTTTCAGTGACTGAACCAAAAACTTTTACTTCGTAAACTTTAGTAACATTGAATTTAGGGTGCATGATCATGTTGGCAAATTCACCATCATTAGTCATAAGAAGAAGACCTTCAGATAAATAATCGAGGCGTCCAACTGGATAGATACGCTCTGAGATCTCTTTTACAAGATTCATAACTGTCTCACGCCCTTCAGGATCACTAAGAGTAGTAACCATACCACGTGGCTTATGGAGCATTAAATAGATTGGTTCAACAGCATTTAAATCTGCTAGGTGACCATCAACCAAAATCGTATCGTTTTTTGGATCGACTTTTGTCCCGAGTTCCTTAACGATTTCTCCGTTTACAGTTACGCGACCTTGAGTGATGTATCCTTCAGCCTTACGGCGAGAAGTGATACCGCAATCAGCGATGAATTTCTGCAATCGAACTTCAACTTGGCCTGTAAATGTTTCGGTAATTCTTTCTTGAGTTTTTTTAGAGACGGTTGTCTTCTTCGAGCTAACGTTAGCCATTGAGTCCTCCAATCTGCCTTCACGGCGGTTTTTTGGTTAAATATATAGATCGAGCCGTTTTTATGCCACGGCCCGTAATTTGTCAACTAGGCTCTTTGGGAAGTCTCCTGGAGCCTTTAGTCGTTCTTTTCTTGTAATTCGTCTTTTAAGAAAGAGAGGTCCAGATCAAAGTCATGTCCTTTTTCGATCACTTCTTCTGTCAAATTATCTAGTTCTTGGCTTTTTTCTTCGAGAACTCCGCCAAAAGAAAATTCTTCATCGCTTAAACGGCTCTCAAGAGTTTCTCCGGTGAGATTAGAAAAAGCTGCATCAAGCGCTTTGGAAAGTGCTTCTTCTTCAGAATCCTCAGTGTCGAATTCTAAATCGACGATAATGTCGTATTCGCCATTGGCAATAAGACTGTCATCAAAACCTAATCCATCGTCTTCTTCAATTTCAAACCCATCTGCAAATGAAATTGGAAGACCTGTATCTAGGTCAATCATTTCGAAATCTTCATCTTCCAACATAGGTGTATTAAAAGGACCGGCTTCAAGATCGTCGATAACTTTAGGCTCAATTACATTAGTCGTAAGCATTGATTGAAAAGCTAGTTTGTTTTGCTCAGAAATTAATCTCTTATTTACAAATTCTTCAAGTAAATCGAAGGCCGATTTTATTTCAGAACCGTCTGAAGATAAGCGTTTTTTCTCTTCAACTTTTAGTGAAGCAGTAAAATCTGTCTCAGAAGAAATATTTTTTATAGATTCACTCAACATATCAAGTTCTTCAATTTCATCAAATTTAAAACGGGCCTTATCGCCATCGTGAACAAGAGTTTTAATATCAGCAATTTTTCCAACAGTAGACACGCGAGACATTTCATCAAGTTCGTGCTCTGGAGGAAGAGCTGATAGTTCAGGAAGATTAAACACTTCTAAAAATTCATGAGTCGTTCCGTAAAGAACTGGGCGTCCCAATTCATCAGAGCGACCGACAACTCTTACTAAACGTTTATCCATAAGTGCGCGGACAATATGTCCACTATCTACCCCGCGAATTTTATCAACTTCAACTTTAGACACTGGTTGCTTGTAAGCAAGGATTGCTAAAACCTCGAGTGCAGTTGGTGAGAGAACCAGCGAATTTATTTTAAAAATATCTTGAACATATTTAGAATATGTTGCTTTCGTACGGTATTGGTAGCCTTCGGCAACTTCCAGAAGCCGAAGTCCGTGGTGTTTCTCTTCGTACTCTGCTTGAAGTCTTTGCAACGATTCGTGAATAACCTTTAGAGGCATATCCTCATCGATTAGGGCCTTTATTTTTTGAATTGAAACAGGTTTATCATTCATAAAGATAATTGTTTCAATGGCACCGCAAAGAGTGTCAGGGTTTAACCCCGTACGCGCTTGCCATAGAAGTTCATCTGAAATCATATTTTCTGAATTCGCTTCTATGAGCTCTTCTGGAATTTCTACTGCTTCAGACACAGTTTCAGACATCAACATTGGAAATTCTAACTCTTCCTCTGTTGGAAATCTTGCTGCAAGTTCAATTTCATCATCTACTATATTGTCTTGGTGTACGTTCGCATTCATTGCAATCTCATTTATTTGATCTAAATTTTGATCCATAACATCCTCTTAACTAAATTCTTACTGAATTAATTTTGCGCCTTCATCTAAACTATCCGGAGTTGTGAGAAGCTCTCCGTATTTTTCTAAGTAATCTTCTTCATTTTCAACTTGTGATGAAGCCTTTGCTTCGGGAATTTCTTCTGTGTACTCTCCCAAGTCTTCAATCACCAGTTTTTCACTCGAACTTCCTGAAACCACCATATCTTCTGGTGCTGTAATAGGGGCTTCATCTTCAAAACCATTTGCCTGATCAACATCAAAATCTTCAAGGGAGCGAACCACATTGATATAAATTGTACTGCGGTCTTCATTTTGAAAAACATTGATGCGCTTTAAACGGGCAAGCTCAAGGAGTGAGATGAAAGTGATAACAATATTATCTGATGGATCTTTAACTTCCCCCGACTCAGAAACTTCTGGTTGCCCATTAAGTTCTAGAAGAGTATCGAAAGTTGTTTGTTCACCAACTTTTAAATTTGATTTTAAGAATTTTAATTTTTCTTTAATAGATAAACGATCGCGTTTTACAACTGTATATTTTCTTCGTTGTCTGAAAAGAAAATCAACCATTGTGAGTGTCAGTGAATTTAAATCCATTGGAGTTAAAATTGAATTCACGATGGCCTTGCGATCAACTTTTGGTTTAACAAAAATCTGGTGACCTTTTTTATCCAGATCCCAAAGGAGTTTTGACATTTTTTGGTATAGCTGAAGTTCTTCCAGACGTCTGATAAGCTCGGATTGAGAAGTGATATGCAACCCTTCAATTCCAAGATCCAGTTCCATGTTCTTAACTTCTTCTTCAGTGATGCAAACCCTAGATTTTAAAAGTAGCAGCGTTGAAGCGAGAAAAAGATAATCCCCGGCTACATCGAAGTTAAGATCTCTCATTTGAGAGAGGTATTCTAAATATTGTTTTGTGATTCTAGTAAGATCGAGTTCGCGAATATTCATCTCTTCTTTTTCGATAAGAAGAAGCAAGAGAGCCAATGGGCCATCGAAGTGATCTGTCTTTACTTGAATAGATGTATCTAACATAATTCGTCCTGATTTACATTGCTGCTAATAAATGAACAAAAACATTTACCAAATACTCACTGAACATTAGGGCAGGGTACATTATGTAACCAAGAACAGGTGTTAAGATTAAGATAAAAAGAAAAACGAAACTGAAACGCTGAAGTTCTTCAAACTTTCTAGCAGCATTGTAATCCAACATTGATGAAACCATTTTTGATCCATCTAATGGTGGGAATGGGATTAAATTAAAAACGGCCAATAGGACGTTAATTGTTACTGACTGCTTTAGCATCGACATGAAAATTGGGCGATAAGCAAAATCAGGCGAAACTTTTGTAAATACTATGGCCAGCAATAAAGCCGAAATGATCATCAAAATTATATTGGCTAAAGGTCCTGCGAAACTGGTCCAGAAAATTCCAGAGCGGATATTTTTGAAACGGCGAGAATCAACTGGAACGGGCTTGGCCCATCCAAACATTGCTCCCCCGCCAGATCCTACAGACATAGCCGCGCCAATTAAGGGAAAAATAACTGTCCCCATCAAGTCGTAATGAACAGCTGGATTGAGGGTTAGACGCCCTTGCATTTTTGCGGTTGGGTCTCCAAAACGGTTTGCCATCCAAGCATGAGAAGCTTCATGGCAGACGATTGCCAACAAGAAGCCTGGCAGTGAAATAGACACTAAATGTATAAATTCGACAAAATCAAAATTTCCCATAGGGGCAACATATCATTTTGGTCAACATGTAGCAACGAATTAGGCCCCTGGGAAAGCCTAATTAGGCAGTTTTTTATGACTCGACTCTAGAAATGTCAGGTTATGTTAAAATTATAAATTATGACGACTATTCCCCTCAAACAAAAAATTCAAATAATAACGATAGCTGAAAACCAGTTACTTCTTTTGCAATTTGCAAAATTTCATAACGAAGGTTTTCAAAATATTACTGGCTCTGTTGAATACGATGAAAGTTTTGTTGAAGCGGCCCGAAGAGAATTATTAGAAGAAATCAGTATCGCAAGACCTGTCGTTGATATTCATCATGAATTTCATTTTCACGATCGATGGGGAACAGATGTTCAGGAAAAAGTTTTTTTATGCCTGCTCGATAAAATTCCCTCCATCACGCTATCGAGCGAACATCAAAGTTTTAAGTGGGTTCCGGCAGAAAAAGTGACTCTAGCCGACTTTGTGTTTCCAACAAACTTTGAAGCTTTTCAAAAGGCATTGGAGTTTATTAAAAAATGAAAACTTTTTTTTTAATGTTAATCTCGCTTATTTCATTTTCGATTACGGCAGAAGAACTAAGGCCTTATACTGTTTATTTAAGAGAAGGAACGGTATTAACAAAAATCAAAGATAAATCTGAAATCATTCTCCCAAAAGGAATTTACGCTAAAGTCCTCGAGCTCAATCCCAACAGAAGGGATCTATTCAATGTCTATGATAAGTTTGGGGTGGTTCAGTACCAGGTAACTGCTGAAGGCATGGTGGAAATTGCAGACGATATAAAAATTCTACCAGGAATTGATGCAGAAAAAATTTATCCCCCAAAAAGTATTTTTAAAACTGAAAATAAATTTGCACAATTTGATTCTCAGTTAAGTTTGCATTTCGATACACTCCAACTTTCTAAATTGAATAATATTTATAACGACCAAATTACGACTGTGCTAGCCACTCGCTACGAAGCTCGCACGCTTTATGTAACAGATCTTCCTGTGGAATTCGGATTCAGTCTTAATTACCAAAGTGCCTACTGGAAAAATGATTTTGAAGAAGTGAAATTATCTATTTTGAGTTTGGGCCCGCAATTTAAATATAAGTTTTACGAAAACGAAGACTTCAATGTACATGCCCTCTTGGGGGCTGAAATTGCTCCCATTTACCAAGGCAGCTCGGCTCAATACACCGATAAATATTCGGCAGTACTATTTGATCTTGGTGTTGAAAGTCAATGGCATAGTCCTTTGGGAATTCTCACTTTAGGAAGTCATTTTAGACATCATGACATTGCACTTACTGAATCTAATCGCCCTAACCTTGAATTGGTTCCAAAAGGATTTTCTTTGAATTCTTTAGGCTTTATGATCGGTTATAAAATCGAGTGGAATTTATGAAAAAATTACTTTTTACTTTTTCTTTTCTACTGCTCTCTAAAGCCTATTCGTATGATGCAATAGTGATCGTATTGGAAGCTCCACTTTTAAAAGAGGCGAAGTTAAATTCAGTCGTCTTGCAAACTCTAAGAAAAGGAACTCGTGTCTATGTTCCCACTGAAATTGGAAACCTGGACGTGTTGCCGGAATTCATTCAAACATATGATCGCGTCGGAAATTTAGCTTATGTTCCAACCAAGTATATAAAAATTGTAACCAATGATTTGAGTGAAAGCAGAATGCCAATCACTTACCCAAAAAGCGATCCCACCGACTACAGATTAGAAGAGCCGATTCCTGAAACCTACCCGTTTGATAACACTAGTTATCTTAGAGCAAGCCTTGCCCTGTCTATGGGGAATAATATGAAGTCTCCTTTTGACTATAACTCAAACTTTAGCAAACAAATGTTTTCATCAGAGTCAGGCGGGCGCTTGTCTGTAACTCATAAAATTAAATTTGATAAATACGACCGGTATTACTTTGGGCTTTTCGGAGCAATCACATCTTCAAATAATGAAATTCAATTTAAAAATAATAATATTGCAAAAGAGAATCGCTCAATTTTAAGACTTGGCCCAGTGATTACTTTTGATGCTTATAAAACAAGCAAGTATCGTTTAACTCTTGGGACTGGATTCACTTATAATTATCATAAAAGCACTTTGAAAATGAGCGGTTCAGCTGGTTCAGAAGAAAGACTATTCAGTGGATACTCTCTTTCCCCCATTGCCAACATAATGGTTCAAGTGATGGAAGTGATTCCCATGACTGATTTTATTGCGGGCACAGACTTCTCTCTTTTTCTTCCTTACACTCAAAAATCCAAAGATAATGTTGCAATCCCCGAGCTATGGGGGACTGAATCTCCTACTCAAATCCAGGCCGGTTTAGTGCCACAAGTCTCTTTTTTCTTAGGAGTTCAGGTAAAGTACTAGCAAATACTTTAGTACTTTACTCGGTTGAGTATTATTTTTTCACATTATTTAAAAAAATGTCTAAAGTTTTTACACCGCCACACGAAAAGATATGAAAGAGACACTCTCTTCACTAGTTTCACGGAGGAAATTATGAAAGCATCAAAAACAAACGCACAGGCAAACGAAGTTCTTTTCCAAAAATTAGGCAACACATGGTTCGTCTTCACTGAAATTAATGGCGATATGGTTTATTCTGCACTACCTTCAGGAATGAATCCTCATACAACCAAACTAGAGTTATTCGAAGTCATCGAAGACCATATGGAAAAAGTGTCTAAGCACTATAGCGCGCGAAAGCCAGAAGTGGCTGCGTAATAGCAATGGGTGCTCAAAAGAAATGGACGTCGTTGCCAGTTCCTGAAAAGAAAAAAGCCAATGATTCCTCTGAGAATATTGTTCAAAAAGCTGAGATTGAAAGAATGAAGAAATTGCTCAGTGAAAAAATAAAAGATCCGAAGCTCGCCAAAAAAGCAGCTTTGATCATTACTGAAATGCTTAATCCAAAAAACTAAACATCAAAGGGAGAGAAGTAATTCTCTCCCCCTTTATTGTCTTCTTATTTTTAAAATCCTCTTAAAATTGCCTTTTCAAATCCTCTTAAAGGATCGAAAATGATGGTGAAATTTAAATATTAAAAACAAGAGAGATTATATGTCAGTCAATCAAGTTCCATTCATTACTTTAAATCGATTTGAAAAAGGATTTCGCGAAAATTTTCTTGGCGGGGTTGCAACCCTGTTTGAAAAAACTCAATTTGTAGGTGGTCCGGTAATCGGTGAATTAGAAGCAGAACTCTCCCACTTTGTTAAATCAAAATATGCAATTGGTTGTGCAAACGGAACTGATGCTATTCAAATCGCACTTCGCGCTGTTGGTGTAGAAAAAAATGATAAAGTATTAATTCCTGATATGACTTTTTGGGCGACCTTTGAAGCAGTCGTTAACGTTGGCGCCAATCCGATTACAGTTGATGTAAACCGCGAGTCTTGCCATTGGGATTTAGAAACTTTTAAAAAAGCCGTTATAGATTTTAAACCAAAAGCTGCAGTCATGGTTCATCTCTATGGATGGGCAAGTCCGGACACTTTGGAAATTAGAAAATTTGCAAAAGATTCTGGAGTCCTTTTAATTGAAGATGGAGCCCAGTGTTTTGCTACTGAGATTAATGGTGAATCTATTTTGGGTACTGCTTTAATTGCAACAACAAGTTTTTATCCAGCAAAAGTTTTAGGCGCCTCTGGAGATGCAGGAGCCGTTTTTACAAACGACGAAAAATTAAATCAAACATGTCGAATTCTCATCAACCATGGAAGAACTGATCACTACTCGCACGGAATGATTGGTTGGAATTCGCGCATTGGTGCGTATGAAGCTCTCTTTTTAAAATTATCACTTGAGCATATCAACGCCAGGATTGAAAGCAGAAGAAGCGCCGTTAAATATTATGCTGAGGCTTTGCAAGGATTACCTTTTAAACCTGTAAACGCAAAATCTAGTGTCAAAGAAAATGGGTACTGTGCAGTTGGGATGGTTGATCCGGATCTTCGAGCTTCTCTCATTGAATCACTTAAAAAAGCTAATATTGGTTACGGGACAATTTACCCGGGGGCCATGAGTTTACAAGCGGGCGCTAAAGGACATATGTTGGGAAGTATTGATTATGGAAATGCACATTACATTTCTCAAGCAGTTTTAAATCTACCATGTTTCGCTTATATCACTAACGAAGAGTTAGAGTACGTTTGTCAGACTGTTAGAAATCATTTCAAAAAATAAAAAAAATGCCCTCATTTCGAGGGCATTTTTTTACTAACCTCTTAAATTTTCTTCTTTAACTATTTTATCTGCTTCTTCTTTCTTGGCCTCTTTTGCCAACTTATCCGGGTTACATTTTTGAGAAATCACTTTGTTAATTCTCTTCATTTCAGTCGTATTATCCAGGAACGGACTAAAGCGAAAATAGTCATGGTAATTGAAGTTAGTATCACCTTCGCGGTATCTGTACATCTCGGTTTTATTGCTAAAATTACTATCTAAAATTTCCAGGTTATAACCACCGTCTACTTTTTCCATATGTACAACTAACCAAGCGTGAGCTTCAATTCCAGGAATTTGAAGTTTGTTGTAAGAAATATTTTTATTAATTTCTACATCTTCATAAATCTTGTCCATGATTTCTTTCATTTTTGAAGGTTCGTTATCTGCGCTTCCAGATAGTCCTTTAACCCAAGCAAAACGAATTACACCGTCGCCTTTTTGCCATTTTTCCAATTCTCGTTGAATGAGAGCTTCATTTTCGTTAGCAAATTGAGCGAAGTTTTTATATCCAGGAATAACGATTATATTTTTAGCGTCGCGAATTTCTTTAACCAAAACGCGTGCTTCATCTATAGAAGGTTTAGCCAGTTCTGGTTTATAAATTGTTAAATAAAGTGCGTTACGTTGGAACCGTGAATGCCACCAGCAAACTCCACCATTGCCAATTCCACCGTGATTTCTAAAAGGCATAAGATTGTGTGAATCCAAAGTCAGATCTTTTACAAAGCTTGTATCTTGACGATCTGAGCAAAAACTCTCTTCTGACATTGAAGGTGTTTGTGCCAGAGCCTCGAAACTACACACCAATGCAGCAAAGGCCAAAAGAGTAACTTTCATAAAGTCTCCTGAAGTGAGAGTAAGTTGTTTAGAAGAGTTTGACATGGGGCGTGAGAATAACAACTAACTCTGAAAACATTACACGATCTCTATTGCTAGGGGGGTTAGAATTTGGTAGCTAAGTCCAATAAATTCAAAAGGTCACACTATGGTTGATTATTCTTTCAAAGAAGATTTCCAGTATAAACACGAGAATCCATACCACGAGCGTTTGGGCGAGTTTGGAGATTTCGTTTTGCGCGATCGTGAAGCGGAAGCCTTCAAGGATATTTGGAATAAAGAAGTTTTTAAACGAGAAGGAAATTTATTTTTAGAAATCGGAACAGGTGCTGGACACTTTATGATTGATTATTGTGTCGATCATCCAAATGATAATTTCGTAGGTCTTGATTATCGATTTAAGCGCAGCTTCTATTTAGCAAAAAAACTTGCTGTCTTAGACTTAAAAAACTTTCGTTATCTCCGAGCTAAAGGTGAGAGAGTTGAATTCATGTTTGGAGAAAACGAACTCGACGGCATTTTTTATTTCTTTCCCGATCCATGGCCAAAAACCAAACATAATAAAAAACGATTAATCCAAGAGCATTTTCTCAATTCAGCTTATAAAGCATTAAAGCCTGGAGCTATTTTCTATATAAAAACTGATCATGATGATTATGCGGCATGGATGGAAAAAGAAATTAAGAAATGCGGACTCTTTGATATTCTACTAGAGTCCAAAGATTTGCGATTAGAACATCCAGAGCATTTACTTAGTAAATACACCACTGGATTTGAACGAATTTTCTTAGAACAGGGAATAAAGATTAAAGCTTTCGTCCTTCAGTCCAAGAAAGTTTCTTAAAAGGCGGCTAATGTCCTTAGACGAATTAAAATTAAAAATTAAAGAAGAAATTCCTATTTCAAGTGTAATCGGGAATTACTTAAGTATAAAGAAGTCTGGGTCTTCTCTTCTCTCGCTATGTCCTTTTCACTCTGATTCAAAACCATCAATGCATATCAATGACACTAAAAAGATGTTCAAGTGTTTTGCCTGTGATGCTGCCGGGGACGCAATCGGCTTTGTCATGAAGTATAGAAATCTTGATTTTGTCGATGCCTTAAAAGAAATCTGTCAGAAACAAGGAATCAATTTTGATTCTTACCAGGAAGATAAAAAGAGTAATCCTAAATTGGATATGGCCAAAAAGATTTTAACCAAGACGGCTCAACTCTATCGGAAAACTGCTACTACTCATAAGTTTATTCCATATGACGACTTCATAAAAAAGCGCGGGCTCTCTGAGGAAATCGCTACGACCTATAATTTAGGATTCGCTCCTGCAAGAAATTCTCTATGTGATTATTTGAGTTCAATTCCAAATGATAAAGATAAAACATTCGCGCTTTCTATTGCTGAAGAATTAGGCTTGATAAAAAGGGACCGCAATAATAATGAAGTCCATTATGACACCTTTAGGGACAGGATAATCTTCCCCATCTGGGATCAATTTGGCCAAGTGATCGGCTTCACATCTCGGGCAATCAGAGATGATCAGAAGGCCAAATATATGAATTCGGTCGATTCTTTCGTCTTCAATAAGCGCAACATCCTATATGGCTTTCATCTTGCTAAAAATGCCATCAGAGAAAAGGATGCTGTCATACTGGTGGAAGGAAATATGGATCAAATTGCACTTTATAATAACGGATTTCATCACACAGTTGCGGTGATGGGGGTTGCGTTAGGTGCTCCTTCGCTTGAAAGGCTGATAGGTATGACAAAAAATATTTATCTGGCCCTTGATTCTGACGGCGCCGGATTTACCGCTATGGAGCGAATCAATCGCCAATTAGCTGCAAGCGGAGTAGTTGCAAAGTATTTAGAGTTCTCACCAGAAAAAGATCCAGATGAGTTTTTGCAAATGCAAGGTGCGTTAGCATTTCAAGAGAAAATTGATAATGCAGGGACATGTTTTGATGTTCTATTAAATAAAATTCTTCCTGAGAAGCTTCCAGAAGTACTGGATAGAAAGCTTGAGATCTTGAACCGGGTCTTTGAGATGATGTCTCCACTTGGCAGACATCTTGCTGCATCAGAGAGAGTTGTGGGCCTGGCCAAGCGTCTAGGCCTTAAGGCAGAGCCAGCTCAAATAGTAAAAACGTACGAAGAGTTTCTGGAGAAGATAGAGGCAAAAGAGAAGGTAGCCGCTAGATTTCAGCCAAAAGTAAAACCGGCACCAGCTTCAAAATATGATGAAGTTGAAGATGAGGATCCGGGTATAAGTGCCTTGGAAATTTCGGAACTAGAATTGCAAAGCAAAGTGATCGAGGAGCCTAAAAAAATTCTAAGTAAAACAGAAAAGCTCGTTGTGCAAGAACTAGTCCAACTTCCCGCGCTTTTCTCAGAGGAGAAAACGCTCGAATTGCTTGATTTAGTCTCTTCTGTTGAGGTAAAAAAATATATTGGAAAAGTTAGAAAGGTTATTTTGGAAATTGATGAAAGTGAATACTCATCGGTTATTTCAAATTTAACTAGCAGTCCGGAGTATTCTCCCGAATTGCGAGAAGCTGTCTCGTCGGCGCTTTTCAAATATAAAGCACGTGAACTGGATGCAAAAACAAAAAATAAAATCCTTCACGACTTAAAGACAAAATTGCAGATGGAATTGTTGAAGAACAAAAAAGACGAAATAAAAAAACTTCAACAGGCATGTGAGTCTGAAGAAGAGATGACCAAACTTCTTCAAAGTTTATCTGAATTGGAAGTGAATTTGCAGGCCCTAAAGAAAACTAAAAGAGAAATCTAAAGACCAGACGAATGTCTGAGCACCGATAACGGAGACCGTAAAAATGACTACACCCATTTCACAAGTTATCACGACTTTTCTTAACTCTAAAGAGTTCAGCAGACTCTTAGTTAAAGGACGTGATCAAAGTTCTGTTACTGCTGAAGAAATCAACGATGCCATGCCCGCTGGAATTGTACTAGCTAGCGACATCGATGAAGTCATGAATAGATTTATCGAATTAAAAATCGATATTACAGATGCAGTTGTTGAAGAAGACGAAGACGAAGAAGGCATTCGCCTCGATGGTACAGAAATAATTGAAGAAGCTCTTTCTCGTGAAGAGAAAGCAGAACTTCGTTCAGCTTCAACTGATCCAGTTAAACTATATTTAAAAAGAATGGGATCTGTTGCTCTTCTAACTCGTGAAGGCGAAGTTGTTATTGCAAAAGAAATTGAAGAAGGAGAAAGAGAGATTATTCTTTCTGCCCTATCTTCAACACATGCTTTAAAAGAAGTTGGAAAGTTACGCGAGAAAATCGAATCGCAAGAAAACCCACAAGAATACGTTAAAGAACTTGTGCGTGGACTTGATGATGAATCAACTCCTCAAGACATCAAAAAAACTAAAGACCGCATTTATGCAGTTATTGACCAAATCGCAGTAATCCTTCAAGAAACTGAGAAAGCTGATGGGACGTTAAAAGCTCTCAGCGTTGAACAAAAGAGATTGATGGATTCAATCTCTCTTGAGCTTGCTGATTTAACTTTCAACAGAAAAATCATCAACAGCTTCGTTGAACCAGTTAAAAAATACTACCTACAGTTCAAAGAACTCTTTGATCAACAAGATCGTATTTATAAATTCCTAGAAGTTTCTGGAGCTGATGACTACAAAGTCCTATACGACAAAGTAATGGAAGACGATGCTTTTAAAAGAAAGCTCGCGAAAGATCTATTTACGACTGACGCTAAGATTGAACAGTTAATTCGTAACCAAGAAGATGTTACGAGAAAACTTAGACGTCTTACTATCGACGCCGGAATGGAATTCAATGAAATTGAAAAGGTTTATAAGATCATCATTCATGGTGAAACTAAAGCTGATAAAGCAAAGGCTCAACTAGTTGAAGCCAACCTTCGTCTTGTTGTTTCTATTGCTAAAAAATACACTAACAGAGGTCTTCAATTCTTGGATTTAATCCAGGAAGGAAACATCGGACTTATGAAAGCTGTAGATAAGTTTGAGTATCGCCGTGGATATAAGTTTTCAACTTATGCTACTTGGTGGATTCGTCAGGCAATCACACGCGCTATTGCTGATCAGGCACGTACAATCCGTATTCCAGTTCACATGATTGAAACAATTAACAAGATGGTTCGTACGTCTCGTCAATTGATTCAGGAATTAGGGCGTGAGCCAACTCCAGAAGAAATCGCTGAGAAAATGGAATTGCCGGTTGATAAAGTTAAAAAAGTACAAAAAATCTCGAAAGAGCCAATCTCTCTTGAAACTCCAATCGGGGAAGAAGAAGATTCGTCTCTTGGGGACTTCATTGAAGATAAGAAGATCATCTCTCCTGCGGATGCTGTAATGAGTATTACGCTGTCTGAGCAGACGAGAGCAGTACTTGCGACTCTTACTCCAAGAGAAGAGAAAGTTCTTCGTATGCGTTTTGGGATCGGGGAAAAGTCAGACCATACTTTGGAAGAAGTAGGGCAAGATTTCTTCGTAACTCGTGAACGTATTCGTCAGATTGAAGCGAAGGCGCTTAGAAAGCTAAGACATCCTTCTCGTGCCAAATTACTTAAATCTTATGTAGATAACTAAAAAAAAGGCCCTCTTTTGAGGGCCTTTTTTTGGCTTAAATTAAATACCTGGCAAGGTGACCTTAAAGGTAGATCCACTATTGGTGTCTAGAAGCTCTAACGACCCACCATTGCTCGTAAAAACATTATATGAAAAGCTCAGGCCTAGTCCCTTGCCCACTCCAAAATTTTTTGTTGTGACGAACGGATCAAAAATATGGTCGCGAATTTGGGGTGAAATGCCTCTACCGTTGTCTTGAATTAGGACAATAATGTTATGACTGTCTTTTTCAAGTTGAATGAAGATCTTGCGATTATTCAAGGGAGCTTCATTTAACTCATATATGGCATTTTCAATAATATTGAAGAAAGCTTGAAAAATTTCTGTATAAATTCCCTTAAAATAGATTTCCTCTTTGGGGTAACTTATTTCTACATTTACATCTGCAATATTTATTTCTTTGCTTAACATTTGGACAACATCTGAGAGGAGTTTTTGAAATTGCACTTCAGAAATTGTTCTATCAGTCGATTTCTCGGAAATAGTTCGCATAAGTGCAGTGACGTCCTGAATACGCAAAATGTTTCTTTGGATCTTAGTCATATATTCAGTAAGCATCGCTTTATCGATTTCTCTTTCTTCTGCAATCATTCTTTCAATTCTAAGCTGGGCTCCTCGTAAAACAGTGAGGGGATTATTTATTTCGTGGGCTACACCTGAAGCAAGTTTCCCTAATGCTGCCATCTGGTTTAACTGAAAAGCCTTCAACTTTAGATCTTCTTTTTCCAGAAAAGCCTTATCTCTAATCAAGTCTGCCAAGATGCATAAAATGGTAATTAAAGAAGCATTAAAAAGAAATGACACAACCATGCGTCCTTCAGCAGTTACATTTAAAAGAACATTAGGAGGAAGCATTTCATAATGACCTAGGCACAAAATAATTACAAAATTAATTAAAATTATTACAAACCAAATAACTCCAAAAAATGCATTCATTAGAAAAGTTGCGACGAGGGGAATAGTTCCCAACCACCAAATGGGATTTGAAAAAATCCCTCCGGTATACAAAGTTAAAGAAAGCACACAGGCTAAAAATACAAGAACAACATAATTTGCAAGAAATATGTGAAAATTTATAAATCTCTTAAAAATTGGAACGAGAAGTGCTGCACAAGCACTTAAAAAACAATACAGGCCCAGTGATTTTGATTTAAATTTAACAGCATAGATAAAGCTATTAGAAAGGGCCACAATCGCTAGAATATAACAAAATGGACTGATATAGCGCGATTTCACTTCTTTTGAATAATCAGACATTTTTATACTAAAAAAACTCATGAACTTTAAATATCATTTAATCAAAAAATAAACACCAACAATTTAGTGAATAGTTTAATCTTTGACTAAAAAACACTCATGATTTCCTGGATTTGGCCAGTCTTTTAATATTTTTTTGCATGAATATAAGACCTTCTATTTAACAAAATCTAGCGTATAATAATCACTTAATTTAAAAGCCCCAAACAAGCAGAGTGCTATGTCCGATCGCGCCTGGACCATTCCAGAAAGTATTAATGAAGAATGTAAAAAATATTTTACACCTGCTCTTATCCAAAACGGCTTACGCTTTTTTAAACTCTCGCGCGTTTCCATTTCTTTTAAGAAAGGAACTCCAGAAACATATTATATTGTCAGCGGTATAGTTCGAGATGACCGCACCCATGAAACCAAGATCGTATACAAAAAAAGATTGGAAGGCACTGTTGAAGGTCCCTTGAGTTCTAATTGTGATTGCCATCACTGGACTGAGAAGGGTCACTGCGGACATGTCGTTGCACTTTTCCTGACTTATCATATTCAACAATATATTGAAGCACAGGGTGAAGCTTCGGATTATGACAATGAAAGTGGACTTCCACCAATCGTTATCAATTCTAGTTTTGGAGTGAATGTCGCTGAGTACGGAACTATTATTACCGGCCCTCATCAATTAGTTGGTGCTCCCGCTGCTCCAACCTACTCTGGGTTGCAGTATCTCCTGCATAATAAAAAAGTCGTTCCTTTTCCTATGCCAGAGACTTTTAGAGGAAAGCTTCAAATCTATCTTTCTGCAGATGAAAAAGTTCGATTTAAATATAAAGGCACTGAAAGCGATGGAAATAAAGTTTTTGCTGAAATTTCTCTTTTCGAAAATATTTATCTTTTCAATTGGAAAAATGGAATTGTTTTTCATTTGCCAAGTGACCTAAAAATTCTCATTCAACGAATTCGACTTAATCCATACTCGTATACTATCAATGATGTTATTGCCAACGTAATGGAACTCAATCTTTACTCATTGGTTGATCTGCATATTGATAATATTCCATTGGAAGATATCAGAACGGTCTCTCCAAAATGCCGGGTGACTCTTGCTCCAGCTGAGAAGAAAGGGTTACTTCACGCTAATTTAGAATTTTATGATGATGCTGAAGTTCTTGTGAGTCCCCCAGAGTTTTTCTCACACTTTACTTTTAACCACGGAATTTTAAGTCACTTTAAGAAAAAACAAGATGCTTATGATTTTGTACTCTCAGTGGCAGATAGTTTAAAAAATGGAAACGATGCTTATAAAAAATTTATTGTTTCAGCTTCTAAAAAAGTTAAAGCTCAGCAATTAATTACTGAGTTACAAAAAAACCGTGAAACCGTCACATATGATCAAATGAGCAAAGTCCTTTGCCGTTATGATAATAATATTGTGAAAGAGCTTTTCTTAATGATGGTCGCAAATTTTGGCGATCAATTTTTTAGATACGCTCAGGTCGACGGCGAAACTAAAAAAGTTAAATACGATGTTCAACCGGCAGTAGTCTTTCAAGGACTTACTGAATTTCATCGCCAGGTTACACTACTCGGAATTGAAATTTATTACGACCGCAATGAAATCTCTAAATGGAATTCACGCATTCGATTTGAACGCCGTTCATCAAGCACTAAATGGTTTGATCTTGAACTCAATATTGATGCTGACGATTTAGCCGTTATTCAGGAAGCCGATCTTGAAAGTGGTTTTGTTATTACTAAAAAAGGTTTAATCCTTTTAAGCAAAGAACAAAAAGACCTGATCCGCTTCATGCAAAAATATACTAAGTACGAAGCTGTTGATACCCAAACTAAAATTGATGGTAGCCAATCATTTAAAAAATTCATTCTTCCATTTAACCGAGCTCGTATCTTCGAACTTTTCGAACTAAGAAAAATTGGAATCGACGGCGCCCTTACAGAAGAAGAGATTGCACTTTGTGAAAAATTAGCAAACCTCACCGAGATGCCCACTTATGAATTGCCACCTGAGATCAAAGGAACTTTGCGTCCGTATCAGGTGACTGGATATAATTGGCTACGATTTTTATATGAACATAGACTTGGGGCCTGTTTGGCCGACGATATGGGTCTTGGTAAGACACTTCAGACAATCACTTTCCTGCAAAGTATTTACTCTACACTTGAGCGCGTTCTGG
>JACMPM010000082.1 GCA_014377485.1 Bacteriovorax sp.
ACATGATAAAGCCACCTTGCTTAAATAAATGCATCAATTCCATCGTGTAGACTCCTTGTCTTCTGCGTCCCGTATTTTATATATGACTCTTTTATTATAAATGCTTAACGGCTAATTTAATTAATATTTTAGCTTACTTTGTATAATACTTTAAAAACCATTTTACTCCGGCATTTTTATCTCTATTAGAAATTCATTTATTTCCTTCTATAATGGGAGATATGAAAAACAAATTACCAACTATTTTACTCTGTCTTTCGTTTTCCACTCTTTTTGGTTTCGATGTAGGTCAGGAAGTTGAGCTCACAAGTTTTTTAAACGGCAGGGCCAATCCGGATTTTTTAAAATTCACAGATAACATCAAGACTCAGCTTCCAAAAGGAACAACTGGAGAAGTTATGGAAGTGAAAAAGTTCAACACTGGTAATAGCGGAATTAAAATGAAGGTTAACGGTGGTGCTAAAAATGGTGAAACCTATTGGGTATATTATAACAAAGAAGATCCTGCTATTGAGCTGACAGATAAAAAAACAAAAACCGTTGTCACACCTGAAGAAGCAAAAATAAATGAGACAAAAGCAATTACACTCAGAACTGTGGCCGCAAGTCGTGATCTCGGTGAACATGCTGTAATAGAGACTGCAAAAGAAGCTGTGGTTCTTCTAGATAAAAAAGAAATTTCAAAAGCAACAGCTGCTCAAAATAATAAAGACTGTCCTCCTGATGCAAATATTTCCAAACAATCTCTTTCGCAAACTGGCGAAGGCGCTTATAAAGAAACTGACTTTGTTGGGCCATTTAGAGAAACTCCAAGAAAACTCGAGGATTATTTTCCAGGCTGCAATTCAGTTGATAACAATCCATGGGAGACCTGCAAGTACAAAGGTGCAGTTGAAGAATTTAAACTCACTAACGGAGGCCCGAATAAAATTGTTACGGCCAATGAGTATTACATCAACCGCTCTTTTGAATTCCAGTTTGATGACCGTGCAAGATCTGACATGAAAATGATGGTTGTCGACGCTCCGGACGATACAACCAGCCACACCACTTACAGCATTATGCTTTTTTTCCCCCGCAGTGTTCTTCCTTCAATTAAAAAAGAAGGAAATGAATTAACGGTGACGCTTCCGAATAAAGAAATCGTGAAATACGATGCAACGACAAAAGAAATTATCGGTGGAGTTTTTACGGAAGGAAAGATGGCACAGGGAGGAAATAAAAAAGCACTTCCGCCAGCAGTGAAGTATACAGGTGCTGGAGTCATGATCCGCGCTGATAAATCAGGAGATTTGCCTTACGGTGACATCGAAGACAGCAAAGGAAACAGGGCCCCTTCTATTACAACGGCCACTGTTTCTAAAAAAGGTTTTCCTGATTGCAAAATTCCTTCAAAAGATATCTGGTATACGGATTACGATAAGAAAAATGTTCTGATCAAACCTGAATATGCAACAGATGCGGGCCTTGACAGCTTTATTAAGAAAAAATGCGGGTTTTCGCTTTTTTAATCGTTTCAACTATTAAACAATAGATAAGTTCAATTAATCGACGGAGTGATTATGACTAAATCTCTTGTTTTCTTTTTTATTCTTATACTATCGGCAAAAGTTTTCGCCGACTTCGACGAAACACAAATCCAGACGCCACTAAAAGATTCTGATGAAGAAATCCTCAACGGATCAATCTGCAGAACACGTGATCACGGACACTGGGACGTATGTTACAGTCTTGATGCCAATGATGTGGAGCTGATGAGAAGTTTTAAATTTTCAAACTTTGGCGGGAATAAAACTGTTCCGATGTCAGGTTTTGGAATCAGTCGCGATTTCGAATTCAGCTTTGAAGGCCTTGCCCGTTCAGACATGAACCTTCTGGTTTGGGATGCTCCAGATGAAATTGAAAGTCATGCGCATTTAAAAATTCTTTATTTTTTTCCGCGCACGGTACTTCCCGCTATTCATTTTGATGAATCGAACTCTGCTTTAATCGTAACTCTTCCTACAAAAGAAGAAGTTATATTTGATGCAAAAACCAGGGAAGTTATGAGTGGCGCTTTAACAGAAGGAATTTTAAAACAGACTTCGAGTGGAACTGCGGTTGCTCCAAATATCCAGTATGCTGGTTCAGGTGTCGTAGTTGAGGCCGATGCTGTTGCTAACTGGCCGGTTGGTTTCGATGGAGCTAACGCTGGTAAAACAGTCTCAATTAAAAAGAAAGGACAGAAAGTTTGCAACATTCCGGGTAAAGAGCTTTTTTACACTGATGATAACAAAGGCGGAAATGTATTTTTGAATAAAAAATATATTACGGATGCTGCTTTTGATGTTTTCGTAAAAAAACGCTGTGGATTTTCTATCTTCTAAAAACTTAGTGGGACAACGAAGCAATGTCGATAAAAGACTAGCTGAAATCCATTTATCTTTCATCTAAAGTTCCATAATCTGAGGAGCGCTGAGAAATTTTTCACAGATTTTGGGGCCTAAGGATCCTCTTTCATTGGCAATATCACTGTTAAAGCTAATGGTTCCAAGATTCTTAGACTGACACTCTTTTTCGCAGAGATTTTAAAGACCGACGAAATTAGTTTGATTGATTTCATCATCAACTTATCCTCTTTCGTAATTGTCTCAGTTATTTTCATTCCGACAGATGAAAAAAAACAAATTCTAAATTATCTTTTTTCTCATTGGAAAAATGAAATTTTAAAGGCACAATAAACCCGACCAGAACTATTCACCATCCGTAGGAGATTTCATGAGCCGCTTGGATAACATCTCACTGGGAAAAATCGTAGTCATCAGAGAAAAACTTTTAAAAGCACAGAAAGACGGTCAGAAAATTTACCGTTTCGAATCTGGTGACCCGAGCTTCGACGTTCACCCGAATGTTAAAAAGAGCATCGAAAAAGCACTGAAGGACAACAAGACTCACTACATTCCTAACAATGGTATTCCTGAATTAAGAGAGACACTTGCTCTAAAGTTAAACGCTCAAAATAAAATTCCCGTAAAACCAGCTCACATCTCAATCACAAACGGGGCAATGCACGCTCTATACGTTTGTTACCAGTGTATCGTTGAAGAAGGTGATGAAGTTATCGTTCCAGATCCAATGTGGACTGAAGCCGTAGAAAACGCCCGCCTTGCCGGAGCGAAGACAGTTGGAGTTGAATTAAAACCAGAATACGACTACGTATATCGCGCTCAAGATATTGAAGCGAAGATAACTCCAAAAACAAAAGTCATCTTTTTAAACTCTCCACAAAACCCAACAGGCGCTATCATTCCTTTAGTAGAACTTCAAAAGATTGCTGATCTTGCTGTGAAGAATAATTTATGGATCGTTGCTGATGAAGCATATGAGCATATTCTTTACGATGGTGGAACACACACATCAATCGCTTCATTAATTCCTGCATACGATAAAGTTGTTTCAGTTTATTCATACTCGAAGTCATACGCGATGAGCGGACTTCGCATAGGATACTTTGCCTCAACAAACGAACTCTTCAATGACAGAGCTGCAAAACTTCTTCGTTGTACAGTGAACGGAATCAACTCTATTTCTCAATGGGGAGCAATTCACGCTGTTCAGGACACTCCGGAAGAATGGTATGCAGAAATGAATGCTGAATACTTAAAGAGAAGAGATTTATTTCTTGAAGCTTTAAAAGGACAGGACGTTTTAAAACCATACGTTCCAAAGGCCGCTTTCTACTTATGGTGTACTGTTAAAGATGGTATCGATGTAGAAAAATTATCTGAAGAACTTGCCGCTCGTGGATTAGGAAATGCTCCGGGGTCATGTTTTGGTGATTCACATACAAGTAAGCAGTCGATCAGACTTGCTTTCTCATGTGATACAAAAATGATTGTTGAAGGCGCGGCCGAACTTACGAAATTTTTAAAAGATTATAAGTAAAAAAAAGGGGAGCTTGGCTCCCCTTTTTTTTTGCATTTATTTTAATACTATCATACATGTTAAAAAAATATTTTTTACATTCTGTTAACCTGCTGAAGAATAGCAGGAACTTTTTCAAGGTGAGTTTTGGCATCAATAACCAACGAAACTGCATCCTTCTGTTTCAGTCTTCCCTGTGCCATTTTCGCACAGATAGCTGGTTCAAGAGGATCAGTAATTTCGTAAACTGATTTATGTTGAGGCCATAGATTAGTGATGTCATTTGATCCACCGGCACATAGTGGGATAAGGTGATCAATTTTAAAGTCAGTGCGGGCCATAGTCATAATGTGATAATCAAATTTCTGATCATACTCTTTCATTAAAATTTCTTTAGTGTCATACGTCACGTCGCGTGTACAGTATGGGATTTTTTCCGGATATCTCGTTGCTGTTGGTTGGTCGCAAAGTTTTCCAGGTGTGATTGAAAGCTCTGGCCCCTTCGGAAAGTCAGCTGCAGAAACTCCCGCAGAGAATGCTACAGTTAATAATAAAGCGAACAACGTTTGGTTTGTTTTTTTCATGCGCACTTTATAAATGAGAAATTGGAATCTTACAGAAATGTTTCGTGTCTTTGAAATTTTTACATTAAAAAGGCACGAATCCATCAATACTATTTAGTCGTTAATTACTAGAGAATCAGTTAAAGCATTCTGTAACTTCGGGTAATTGATAGCTCCCGTTGTATCTACCGCTTTTACACTTCCTAGATCAATTTTCAGAGTGTGTTTTTTAGAAGAGTCGAAGTCCACTCCGATCTTAGACATGACAATGCTCACTTTTGCACGGCCATCGGCCATTTTTTCCAGTGTGTACTCGCCTGCTTTTAGAGCTCTATCGGTTACTACTTTATCCTTTAGTAAAAAGCGATTGCGTGTCAGTTTCAGGTTCAGTTTGAAATTCTGAGCAGACGCCAGGTCTGCCGTAACAAAAGTCACTATACCTTTAGAGAAGGCCAGATTTTCCAGTCCATATTTAGTGGCATTTAATCCCGAGATGTCTGCGAAATCCAGATCGAGTTTTATTGCTCTTTCTTTGTTTGATCCATTCATTACTTCAGTTCTCGAAGTCACATTAACTTTAACGATCGCTTCAAGGCAACTGGCATAATAAGACTCAGAAGAAGCACTTAGCACTACTCCAAACTTGCAGTTATTTAAATCATAATTTTTTGAACGAAGGGTTTTAATCACATCGATTTTTGCAATAACAGAATAATCAAAAACTTCATTCACAACTTTTCTTTGTTCAACACAGTCGTAAGTTTCAGTTCTATAAACAGGTTCATCACTGCAAACCTGTTCTGTTTCATCCCAGCACTCTTCACCAACACCGGAAACTTTACGGCATTTTCTTTCCGTTCTTCCGGGAGAGCATTCATTTCTTGTTCCATCGTAAACTTCACGAGAGCATGTCGTTTCATACGGCTCGTAAGTGACAACTTCTCTCTTGATATCCTGAGCGGCCGAAAGTGTACCTGTATCAGCTCCACCAAGACTCATTTCCGTAGCGGAAAAAGCATCGAACGACAGCAGAAAAACAAACACAACAGCGAGTAGAAGCACGGCCAGGTACTTCGGGCTAAGTAATTTACCACTCATAAACTAATCCTCTTTTAAATTATACAAACCAAAAGAACGTAGAATAAAAAAGAACTCTATGGCGATGACCTGAGACTCAGTCAGGGCGAAAAAGCACCATTTGTAAGATTTTTTTGATAAATGTAATATTTATTTTTTGAAGTGGTTCCAAAAAGGCTATTGAAAGAGCTTATTAATCGAATTGGCGAAGTGTTCGACGTCTTTCGGCCCAAAGGCCGAAGGTCCGCCGGTCACAGCTCCACCGTCCCTCAGATCCTTCATAAAATCGCGCATCGATAAAATCTCACCGATATTTTCTTCAGTATAAATCTCTCCGCGTGGATTAACTGCAAAGGCCTCTTTCTCGACTACCTTAGCGGCCAGCGGAATATCTGCGGTCACTACCAGTTCTCCCGGTAAAACATGATCTACAATATACTGATCGGCTTCATCAGGTTTTTTCCCGACAATTGTAAGTGTAATAAGCGGTGATTGCGGAATTGTCTGGTAAGCATTTGCAACCAGGGCCAGTTGGATCTTTAAGCGTGCCGAAGTCTTGAAAAGAATTTCTTTCACAGGCTTCGGGCAAGCGTCGGCATCGATCCAGATTTTAAATGGAGTTTTTAATTTAAGCTTCAATGATTTCTACCCAGTAATTATCGGGATCCTTGATGAAGGCAATATTTTTCATTCCACCTTCACCGAGTCGTTTTTGAAAAGGAACATTCAGACTTTCAAAACGCTCACACGCAGCTTTGATATCGGGTACTGAAAAACAAATATGACCGAAACCACGTGGTTCAGTGTTGCCATTGTGATAAGGTGTCTCTGCATTTTCTTCTGTTCCATGATTGTGTGTTAGTTCGAGAACTCCACTCAACCCCGCTGTAAATGTTGAAACAGCAGAATCATCTCCGGCAGGTAACTCTTTTACCATCGCTAAAAAATAAAGCGAAAATTTCCATTCGTTAAAATCTACTTTTCTAAGAAGCTTCATTCCCAGAACTCGCGAATAAAAATCCAGTGAAACTTTCGGATCGCGCACTCTCAGCATTGTATGGTTAAAAATATAGTCCTGTGTGACCGGGTCGGGATTCGTATAAAGTCCTGGAATGTTTTCCATTATATTCTCCTGGGAAGTGGTGCTCTTAAAAGTTAATGTATTTTAACAATAATGTCATTAAATCCACTGACAATTTAATTTTTATTATTCATAATTAATCCATGAGAAAATCACAGGCGCGCATGACTTTTATTTTTATAACTATTCTTCTCGATGCTATCGGCATTGGAATTGTAGTTCCGATTTTACCTGAGGTGATCAGACGTTTTGGTACAGATGAAGCATTCGTAAGTACTTTCTATGGATACTTCATTTCACTTTATTCATTCATGCTTTTTTTCGCATCTCCCCTGCTTGGATCTCTCTCTGACAGATTCGGTAGAAGACCGGTTCTCCTGGTTGCCTTATGTGGATCGGGACTCGACTATCTATTAATGGCCTTCGCTCCAAGTATGTTTATCCTTTTCATGGGAAGAGTTATTTCCGGACTTACAGGTGCCAGCATGACAGTGGCCTCTTCTTATATTGCTGATGTTTCCACTGACGAAAACCGCACGGCCAATTTTGGAATGATAGGTGCAGCATTCGGTGTAGGATTTGTTATCGGTCCGGCATTGGGTGGACTGGTTGGTTCATATGGACATCAATGGCCCTTCATCATCGCAGCTACTTTATCACTGACTAATTTTATTTTCGGATTTTTTGTATTACCGGAATCACTGCCACCAGAGAAAAGAAAAAAATCACTCGACCTTACTCAGATGAATCCCATCAAGTCAGTTTTCAAAGTTTTATTTAATTCTCCAGCCGCCGTTTTAATATGGGCCTTTTTCCTGGTCAACCTGGCAGGTCAATCGCACCCGAGTATCTGGGCGCTTTACACTCATTATAAATTTCAATGGAGCCCGCTCGAAATTGGTCTTTCATTAACTGTTGTTGGTATTGCTTTTGGATTAGGCCAGGGATTTACCACCAGAATTGTTACGCCAAAAATCGGAGAATTAAAATCTGTGATCTATGGCTCGGTTGTTCTTGTGATTAATTTCCTTCTATATGCCCTGGTAACAAAATCATGGATGCTTTATGCGGCCACATCTCTTCTTCTATTCACCAGCATTGTCATGCCTTCACTGCAGTCTATGATTACCAAAGGAACACCCTCAAAAGAGCAAGGAGAGCTTCAGGGAACACTGGTTGCCATCACCAGCCTTACATCGATCATCGGTCCATTATTATATACAGGACTTTTTTCTCATTTTACCAAAGCAGGTCATATGCAGTTTTCTGGGGCCCCTTATGCAATGGCCGCGTTCATCACGTTAATATGTCTGATACTGGTTTTTTCTAAAAAAGATAATCTATCGAAGTTATAAAATTCTTTTTACCAGCAATAATGTGATACCAAAAATATTTGGCGGTCTTTTTGACTATCTAACATCTGATCATCGATCAACTAGTTAAATTAATAAGAAATGAAAAAAATAAATTATTCTTCACCGATTTAATCATTATTATTATTTAATCAACTTTTTCGTAGGTGATAAATGCAAAAATTAAAAATGGCACTTAATCAGTCAGTAGGACAATTGCAAAACTCGTATGAAAGTATGCCTTGGGATAACAAAGAATTTTACGCGAACTATCTGGCCCAGACTTTTTATTATGTCCGACACTCTACCAGACTGCTGGCATTGAGTGCCGGCCGGCTTGATTATGAAAACCAGCAGAATCTTCACCTGCGTTTTTTAAAACATCTTGGAGAAGAGGCCAATCATGAGAGACTGGCGATAAATGATTTAAAAAATTTAGGATACACCCCAAAAGATTACCCGGAACTTAATTCAACACGCTTTTTTTATGAAGGCCAGTATTACAAAATCGAGCATAAGGACCCACTCGCACTGATGGGATATATTTTATACCTGGAAGTGCTTGCTCAAAATATCTGTCCTCCTCTTGCAAAAAAACTAACGGGCCTTTATGGAAAAAAAGCGGTGTCGTTTCTCCTGGTCCATGGCGAAGAAGACCCTCATCATGTTGAAGAAGCTCAAAAACTTCTGGCAAGTCTGGGACCTCCGGCGATTGAAATCATTACTGAAAATCTTATACAGTCCTCAGCTGCCTTTGATTTAATGATGAAAGAAATTGAAGAGTCTACTGCTGTCGCAAAATGGCGAAAGACTGCTTAATTGATCTACAAGGACAAACCAATGAATACGGAAAACGAAATAGTAGATTTTGATTCGATTGATGTGTTTTTGTTAAGTGGAAATTTAAAAAATAACCCACAAACATTGAAAAATATTTACATCAAGGCCTTTAACAGCTGGCATGAAACGTGGAATGATTTTTATCATAACGAACATCATAGTAATAATAAATTGAATTCCAATGAATTTACCAGACAGGATGAGATACTTGCTCTTTTTTATAAAGGAGAATGTTTTGCAGTAACTTTTTTCAAGGAAGTTAACTGGGAAGATCCAACAGCAAGACTTGATGCTTACTTCAATCCATGGAATGAAGTGGCCATAAAAGGTCTTAATGCCCGTGGAAACAATATTCTTATCTGCAGTCAATTCACTGTTTCAAAATCCTTTCGCCATAGAAAATCAGATATTCCCTGGAAATATATTCTCTCAGGTTTCAATATGAAAAAATTTCTTGAGAGTCCCGCTGATGTCATGACTGGCACAATGAGAGTCAAAAAAGGAATGGGAAAAATGTCACTTGAAGCAGGTGCGACGCTACTTGCTTCAAGTGTTATCTGTGCCGATCATGAAGAAGAGCCGGCAGATCTGGTGGCCTTTTTTCACGATGAAGTTCAAACCGTTTACGAAAAAAATATCTATCATTTAAAAGTGGATTCAGTTTGGGAAAGACTTAATGGACGAATTTATTCTCAGTTAAGGCTAGTGGCCTGATCTATGGAGTTTACAGCTGGAAGAGATACAAGAATTCGGGTTCCGCTGGCCTCTTTGTTTTGACTTGAATAGGCCTGTACTTTTCCGCCAAAGATTTCAGTATAATTTTTAACTAATGGCATTCCAAACCCAGTCCCGCGCTCACCATTGGTCCCCGTTGTGGTGAATGATTTATCGAACTCAAAAAGTCCAGAGAGGCCGTGTTCGTCCATTCCAACACCAAAGTCCTGAACATCCAGATAGATAAGACCAGTGTCTTCATAGGCCGTCACAACAACCTCTGAACCAGGATAAGAAAACTTCAATGCATTTGAAATAATATTAGCTGCCACTGAATGGATGAAAGTCACACGATCTACTTTAATTACTGAATCTTTTGAAACTTTATTTATTAAAGTAAGAGTGACATTTTTGAGTTCGAATCTTTCAAAAAAGAGATCTTTAATATCGGTAAAACATTCTTCTACATCTAAGGGTTTTAATGTAATTTTGCGGGATTTTGAATATTCCAATTCTCTAACATGTCTTGTAATATCACTGATTGCATCCAGATTTTTCATTAGCCTGCCGGAAGCTTCCACCACTTTTGAATCATCAGAATTTGCAAGTCTGTTGGTTTGCAGAATAAGGACCTGTAGTGCATTTGAGATGTCATGAACAACGACACGAAGTAATTTTTCTTTTTGGATTTTAGAAGAAAGAAGTTCGGATGTACGCTCTTTTACTAAGTGCTCTAGTTTTTCTGTTTTCTCTTTATTCAATTCCTGAATTGCAAATACAGGAAGAACAATAGAAGCAATAATATAATTTAGAAAGGCCGAACCAAAACCGATCAATTCAGCTCCTGGAACCAGTCGCCTCACAGCGTAGTGAAGAGAACAAATTACACCATAGCTAAAAACAAATCCTGCCATGAACTTTTGAATAAAACTTGCCTCATGTCTTTTAGTGATGAATGTCGCATAAATTCCTTCCAAAAGCGGAAGACTTGCAACCAGGACGACAGGCATTGAAAGCACAATAAAAGGCATTCCCAATTCATAATTTATTTTTGCAAGTACAAGAGAGATAATAGAAAAAATGAAATATTTTTTTATACTTATTAATTGCAATCCGTAAGAACGCATCAAAAATCGGGCCATAATGTAAATTGGAAAAATATTGACAATAAAAACTGCACTTAAATTGTAATTTCCAGATTGAAAAGCGCCTTCAACCAAAAATACAAATAGTACAAGTAACCAGTAAATTGCTAATTCACGAAAGATACGCTCCTTCATACGATTATGAAGCAACAAATAGATTGCGAAGTTTATAAAAACAAACACCGCGAAAAATCCGAATAAAATAAAAAGCTCTTTTGGCATTCGGGATCAATACATTATTTTGAACAGCTTGAATAGTACTACGAAAAAATTAGCATGTTCTTTTGAATGAATTGGATTCTATTATTAAACGTTTACTTAACAGTCATGTTCATTAGTTTAAATTCACTGTCT
Organism: Bacteriovorax sp.; assembly: GCA_014377485.1. Taxonomy (GTDB): domain Bacteria; phylum Bdellovibrionota; class Bacteriovoracia; order Bacteriovoracales; family Bacteriovoracaceae; genus Bacteriovorax. Next base: position 11,030 of record JACMPM010000082.1, read on the forward strand.
AGATCAATTCTTAGATTTCTTCTGTAGACATTAATATTAGCTGAAAAAGATTCGGAACAAGAAACATTCACCCAGGCATCAAATGAAAGAGTTCCGTTGTAGTTGAAAGAAAAATGCCCGTTAGTCACTTCGATTCCGGCATAACTTTCACTGTCATAAGCGCAAGATGAGGCCATAAGTATCGACCCGGTTAAGTCCTGCATCTTTGAATCTTTCCAGTTAAAAACCACAAATGTGCTTTTTACCGGTCTATCAAAATTCGTAACTGCAAATGTTACTGCTGCGGCTTCACCTTCAATTTTGTAACGATAGTAAAATGTGCTGTCTTCAGAATACGATGCTACTTTAGAACCTAAAATATCCAGAGAAGCGTGGTCTTCAATACCAGTTTGATGACCAAGTTCATGTACCAGGATTCTTACAATGTCCTGAAACTTGATGGCCGGTTGTCCGTCATCTTTGTAAAGCATGTCAGTGTTAATATATATGGGAGCGTCCGGATTCAAAAAGGTCTTGGCGATTCTAAAAACTTCCGAATTTCCAGTCGTAAAAAATCCCGGGTTCAGTTTTTCAGAAAGAAAAACAAGACGATCTTTTTTATTAGCATTGCGGTTAACGATAGAAAGAATCTTTGTAATCTCAATTCTCTCATCATCAGCAAGCTCACACTTAATAACTGCAAGACAGCTCGGGATAATTTTTTCCAGTGAATAATAGGCCTGCTGAAAACTACTTTCAACGGCACCCGCACCGTTACCAACGACAGTTCCACCGCTGGCCAGAACAGAAAAACTGCATAAGCTTAATAAAAAAGTTAATAAAATATTTTTCATAAATCAGCATCCTTGTCTTGATTGTGTTTTTCAGAATAATGAGTGTGTCCGAAAAACTGTACGTTCAACTGATGAACGTCGCTCGATTCATTATCGTGAAACTTATCATTGAATTCCTTCACGAAATTCAAAATGAAGGCCTTGGCTTCTGCCTTACTTTCCTGATTAAACTTTAAAGTCAGTGAATTTAAGTGACGGTCGGCCACATCCTGTTCATCGATTGATTCCAGAGCTCTGTTAATCATCCCGCGATGATGTTCACGGATTGCTTCAGAAGGAATATCGTGTGTTGATTCATGACTGTCGTCACTTTCAATATTTTCCAGTTCACCGGTCTTAGAATTTCTTCTTAGCATTCCGGTTTTTAGAAGTGATTCAATACCCTTTCTGATTTGCGAAGGACTTACTTTACGCCTAAGTATATAACTCAACTGAGTGTAATCTTCCTTAAATACAGGTGTGCCAACCATGGTTTGAAGAACCAGGTTATGCCAGTCTTTAATTGAATTAAATGCGTCCAGATTGATCGTCTGGTACTTTAATTTTTTATCGATCCTGGATAATTTTTCTACCAGGTTCATGGTTGGTTTATTTTTCTTGATACGTTTTTCGATTTCAAGTCGGATTCTAACGATTTCGCGCTGATTGGAATCTATTTTCCATTCGTCAAAAAGCACTTCAAGAATTTCATTTGATGGAAGTCGTTTACCTGTAGCAATCATCGATAATAGAGATGGTGATCTGTAACCAAGTTTTTTGGAAAGATCATTCAGTGTGAAGATTTTTGCTCCGTCACTGTCGCGGTTATTTTTTTTAAGATTGTACTCAAAAAAATCCCTGAAATTTGAAAAAGAGTAATCGCTCATCAATAATTCCCTTTGGCCCCAAAACAAAAAAGGCCGGGGTCATCCCCCCGGCCGCTGCACTATATGCAAAAAACGATTTAGTTACAAGCCGGGAATGAGAACCATGTAACTTTTGAAGTTGTTGCTTCTCCATGAGTTGTTTCAGTTCTAACTTTAATTGTTGCTGGCATTGTTACAGAAGTAGTTCCCCACTTTAAACACTCCCCAGAAGAAGCTTCATTTACCGGAGCATATTTAAGGCAAACGCTTTTATCAAAGGTACGTGAGTAGGCCAAGTCGCGGGATTCTGATTCAACACATGACCACTCTGTATGTGTTCCTTCTTCTCCGCCATGCCCTACTGTCGTTGATTCCATTTTCGTGCAAACAGTTACCGGTGAGATCGATTTAACTTTTGAGTCTGTGATGCAAGCATTATCAAGCTTAATAGCTCCAAGCACCTGAGCGTAGTCTGTGTAAACCGCAGTGGTTGCGAAGGCCGAAGCTGTTACTAACATTGAGGCAAGAGCGATAAGTGATTTCATGAGTTCTCCTAATATTTAAGGCAGGTCCATCCCGCCGTACTTTGATTAAGAATTTTTAAACTTCACAAAATTTACTGTCAATTTTGTTCACAAAAACAAAATTATAATTTCACAAAAAGATATAATGAATGAGACTGGACAAATCTTTACAAATTTTACTATCTAATTGTATTTATTTATTTATGACGCACATGTATCCATAATATTAATTTAATATAAAGATAAATTTTGTTTAGTTTTTTGCCGTTTTTAGACCTGAAAGCAGGGAATTTTTGATTCACAGGTGACCTTGTTTTAATTTTCGCTTAGTGATCTACTATATGTGGGAGTTTGGAACTTTTAATAAAGGGGCCAGATGATGAAAGAGACTACTGTTCAAGATGCCCCTCCGGCATTCCGTCCACTCAAGAGAAAACTTCTTTTCGCTATAATCATTGTCAGTACAGTGCTCACTTCGATTGTGGTTTTTTTCCATTTCAAGTTTGAGTACAGCAAAGATCTTTCATCACTCGATGAAAAAGTAAAACAGATTAACGACTCCGCTATTCCTGCAATGAACAGGGCCGCCTGGAATGAAGACCGGGCCTATCTGCAGGTGCAGGCAGACAGTATTTCACAACTTGCCGATATAGAGCGAGTGAGAGTTACGGATTCCAACGGCCAGCTAGTATTGGAAAGTTTTCACGATAAAAACAAATTTCAGGAAAAGTCCGACGACAATCGCATTTATAAATATCCACTCAATTATAAATATTCGGATGAAGACCCGGTAGAGAACCTGGGTAATGTGGAAGTCACTGCCACTATATCAGGAATCAAAATGGATATTTATAAACGTCTCGCTTTTTTTGTCGTCGCGCAGTTTTTAAAAACTTTTCTTATCTCCTGGCTGATTCTGATCATCTGTCATCATTACATCAATAAAAATATCGATCAAATCATCGAGTTCGTTCAGGGTTTCAATCTTAATTCGGTTGACGAGACTTATCTTAAAATAAACAGAAAGACTAAAACGCGCGATGAAATAAGTGTGCTTCAGGATTCCATCAACAGGATGATCAAGAAGATCCATTTTTTAAACCTTGAAAAAGAAAATAAAATTACAGAACAGGAAAAAAAAATCGAACTGCAAACTGCCTCTGCGATTAACAGTTCAAAAATGGCGGCCCTCGGCGAAATGGCCGGAGGAATTGCCCACGAAATAAATAATCCATTGACTGTCATTCATACGAAGACGCGTGTGATGGAGAAAATGATTGAACGTGGAATTCCCGACAACGCTGCCTTCTTAAAAAATACCCATTCGATTCTGGGGACTGTCGATCGCATATCAAGTGTGATCGAGGGATTAAAAAATATTTCAAAGGATGCTTCTGATGAAATACGCCAGGATGCAGTCTTAAAAGAACTTCTGGGAAATATTTTAAATCTATGTGATGAAAAATTCAAAAACCATCACGTGGAGCTAATTTATGATAGTAAGAGTTCCATCCTCAATGCGCACTTAAACTGTTATCCGATTCAGTTATCGCAGGTTTTTTTAATTCTATTAAACAACTCATTCGATGCCATTGAAGATCAACCACAAAAATGGATTAAGATAGAGGCCGCACAGAATAAAAAATGGATGTTCATCCATTTTCTTGATTCCGGTGAAGGTGTACCTAAGGCCATCAGGGAAAAAATCTTTCAGCCTTTTTACACTACCAAAGTAGTAGGTAAAGGAACTGGACTAGGTCTAAGTCTCGCCTATGAAATCATCAAAAAACATGGGGGAGAAATTTTTTACGATGATCATTATAAAAACACCTGCTTCACTATTAAACTTTTATTGAAAGAAAGAAAATCAATTCTGGTTGTTGATGATGACATCGATATCAGGGAAGCAATCTGCTCATACCTGCAACTGGAAGGTTACAAAACGATTGAAGCACAAAGCGGTAAAGAAGCACTGAAAATTATCAAGGATCAGGAAATCGAATTCGTTGTCAGCGATATACGTATGCCTGACAGTGGAGGATTGTATCTGGTTGATGAACTTAGAAAAATCGACAGGCTTCTACCTTACGTTATTCTTGTGACAGGACAGGCCGATATTACAAGAGAAGAAGCTATTAAACGTGGTGCTCTTGATTTGTTAAAAAAGCCATTGGAAATGGATCGCATTATTGGTTTAATTAAATACATCGAAAACTCTTACAACGAATTCGTAGAAATGTAGACTAGTGATTCACTCTCCTATCTTTGGGCTTCATCCTTGCACTTATATTCTTGATTGAAGAGACTCAAACTTTTTTCAAGGAGATATATATGTCGACAAGAAATTTTGCTTTAATCGGCGGGGTTATCATGCTGGCCATGGGGTGTCTTGCCCTTGTTCCTGCACTCAGTAGTGGTTTAAATTCATTACCTGTACTTTACGTTAATACAAGCTACGGTCTTTTTTTAGATATGTTTCCAATGAATATTTTTAATAAGGCAGCACTGATTGTTTTTGGTCTGGCCGGTATGGGATGTTATTTTGCCAGAGATCAGAGTGTACATTACTCGATGATTTTTGCTAAAACTGTTTTCTGGGTTATGGGTGCTCTTGCCATTCTTGGATTATTTCCGCAAACAAATACATTATCAGGATACTTGCCTCTGTTTGGTTATGAAGTTATAGCTCACGGAATTTTCGCTGTTGCCGGTGGATATTTCGGTTACCTTGCAATGAGAGAAAATACTCAGCAACACAATCCACACGGATGGCATAAAGTTTAAAATAAATAAAGCGCGGGATTGTACCTGTGCCTATTTATTTTTTTTCCAGATCAATTTCAACAAATGTACTTAGTGCAGTTTTAACCGGAATGAGAAGCGTTCGTTCGACAAATCCCGGAGCACTGATAGTCACCTGAACTTTCCCGAGCGTTGATGAAGTTTTTTTCGGATCTATATAACCTGTGTGATAAAGTCTGTAGTCACCTTTATCGGTCCAGCGGCCGACGTTATTGTATAACTCAACATCTTTATCAATATTGAGTCCAGTCGAAATTGATTTAAAAGAAATCAATAATTTCTTTCTTTCGAAGACTGCTCCTTGAGTATTGATTTTAAAATCGATCGCAAAACTTGTCAGAGCTCGAACAAAAGCTGGCTCCCTCTGGAGTTTAAAAAGATGTTCAACAAGCATCGGGTAAGTTGGATGATCACAGTCTCTGTAACTGATATTCAGGCAGCGATCGGGAACTTTTGCGATCCCCGGAAATTTTGCATTTTGTGGAAATGGTGAGGTATGAAAAGTATTTACGACAATATAATTCTCTTTATTGATCATATTTGTTTCACTGAATTCTTCTATTCCAACACTTGCATTGTGTTTATCTGCAGAGTCACTGTAATAAATAAAATCGAGTCGCGATGTCGGGATGGGAACGGCAGTATCGTCTTCGTATCTGTTTTTTCCAGTGACAAATGGAGCTAGAATATTAAGTCGTTCGGTAACACCTGAAAAAGCAAGGATGCGCGCTTGTAATTTTATTTTTTCTAATACATCCTGATAAGCAGAATTCATCATTGACTCGCGCATCTCCGCGCCGAAATCTGAAGCAAGAGACATATCCCTTAATTCTTCTTCGCCAAATTTATCACTCAGTGGAATTCTTAAGTAAGAAAGTACCGGCAGCATGCGGTTGGCGAAAATCGCAATCTTTGCTCCCCAATAAGGAGTTCCCAGAGTGACAAAAGCATCAAGATGACTTTGCAGTTCCGGATGAAATTTAGCGTTGTTCATAAATGAGTTTATCAGAAAATTAAATCCAATCAGTCCGCCCTGAGAATGCATGACCAGTGAAAATTTATCATCAGGTTTAAGTCCTCCGGCACTTTTAAATTTCGTGGCAATAAATTCGCTGAGTTCCTGAGAAAATATTTTTACATCTTTATTATGATTTCCTGTCTCGTATGCAAAGTTAATGAACTGCCAGTCAGTATGCGGATCAAGCGTAACTGCTTCCCTTGCCAGGGCCGCACTCATCTGGCCAAAGGTAGACGGCCCTGCAGCGATACCATGGACGAGAAAGACATAATGCCTAGGGTACTCGCTTGCCTGAAGGACACTGCTAAGAATAAAAATTAAGACTGAAATGAGTAAAGCAGAAGATTTCATAGTACCTCTCAACTAACTACTTAACGGAATATGGGAGTAATTAATGAATCAAAACTTTTTTATCAGAAAAGATTTTTATTCGTTTTCCTTTTAAATTTCCCGCAAGATGCTAACTTATAATTAGTTATTAAAATATTTCCAGACTAATCCAGTTGCCTATTTTCAGGATGAACATATGCCCATTGCTCTTGAGCGCCGTTTTAACCATGAACATGTACGTGAATTTAACGATGGCGAATTAATATTTAAGGAAGGTGATGAAGACCGCGATCTTTTTATTATTCAGGAAGGTGCTGTGGAAATCAGAAAGACTACTCCACAGGGAGAGATCGTTCTAGCTGAACTTCTGCGTGGAGATTTTTTCGGAGATATGGCCTTATTGCAAAATATCCCCCGCTTTGCTTCTGCCTACTCAAAAGGAAAATCCAAGGTACTTGTTCTTCATCCCGGAGGATTTCTTTTAAAGATCCGTCGTGACCCTACTTTTGCTTTTGAGATGCTTCAACAATTAAGTTCAAGGGTAAAAGTTTCCAGCGAAAAATTTCTGGAGGCCGTAAACTCAGGAAAAATGTCAACTGAGATGGCACAGGATATTTTAAATACATCGTCAGTGGCGATGTTGAGAGATGATTCAAAATGATCACAACTGCCTCTGCAAAAAAACTTGTAGTGATCTCAGATATCCATCTGGGAAATCCATTTTCAAAAGGTCGTGATGAGGCCTTGCGGTTTTTAAAATGGGCAGCGGTTGAAGGTTATGATATTTGTATTAACGGCGACGGACTTGAAATTGCCCAGGTCTCTTTTGATAAACTTGCTCTTGAAATTCCAATGGTTGTAAAGACTCTCAAAGATATTAACAAACTCGGAACCAGTGTTTATTATATCGTAGGCAATCACGATATAGCTCTGGAAAATTTTCTTGAAGACTGGGGTTCACTCAAAGTCTGCCCTTTTCTAAACTTAAGTTCAGGTTCATCGAGAATCAGAATTGAGCACGGCCATCTATACGATCCTTTTTTTGTAAAATTTCCCGCGGCCTATGAAGTACTCACCCGCATGGCCGGAATATTTCTGGAGATCAATCCGAATCTTTATAAGCTCTGGAATAACATCGAAAAACTTTTTACTCAATTGCGCTGGAAAAAATCAGGAATTGCCGGAGAGCTGCCGGAGTTTCAGGAAGCTGCCTATGAAATCTGCAGGCGTGGATTTGATGCTGTCATTTTTGGCCACACTCATCACATGGGTGAAGTTGATTTGCCGGAAAATAAAAAATACTACAACTCCGGCTCCTGGCTGATCTCATATAATTATCTGGAAATAAATGACGGAGTCATTCAGAAAAAAAACTGGTTGAAGGCCATTCGCTAAACAAATAAAAGTAAGCTTATTTAATAAAACTTCAGTTCATCTTGAGTCGAGACCTTTTGGATTTAATTTTTACGACCAAAGAATTTGGTAAAGGAACGGGACTTGGGCTCTCTATTTCACGCGGGATAATTGAAGGACACAGAGGTAAATTTTATTACGACAGTCTTTCACTTAATACCAGTTTTGTGATTGAAATACCCAGAAGACAAAAAAATCATGCAAAAATATCGGCCTGATTAACTGAATAATCAAGTTTATTTTTCATACTATTTACCAATCAAGAATCCCGCCATATTCTTATGAAGTGAATCTTTTAAATTATACTTTAAAAATGATGGCCATATGACACACATTGAAACAAAAATTCAAACAGACTTACCACTAAAATATTTATCACAAAGTTCACCGAACTCAGCTGGTAAACCAATGATAATATTTTTACATGGTCTGGGAAGTGACGAAGCAGATTTATTCGAATTAAAAAATGAATTTCCTCAGGACTATACATTTATATCAGTGCGGGCCCCTCTTGATTTTTTTAATGGATACCAGTGGTATCAAAAATCGGATATGGCCAGTGAGGCCATTCAGGCAAATGATGTTAGGAGTAGCACCAAACTTATTCTGGAATTTATTCCTGCGGCCATAAAAAAATATCAAACTGATTCAAGTAAAGTCATCCTGATTGGTTTTAGTCAGGGTGGGATCATGAATTATGAAATTGGACTGAATCATCCTGAAGCAGTCAGAGGTATCGCTTCACTGAGTGGAAAAATTCTTCCTTCAACAAAAGTAAAAATTAATGTGCAATTAGATTTGAAAAAAATAAATATTTTTATCGGGCATGGAACTCACGATGACGTCGTTCCCTTTGCAGAATCTGTCACGGCCAGCGAACTCCTGGGAAAAATATCCACCACTATGGAATTTCATTCTTATGATCGCCTGGGGCATTCTATAAATATGACCGAACTTGCAGATTTAAAGAACTGGGTCTCTCGTATTCTAAAATAAAAAGACCCGCTATTCAGCGGGTCCCTTCATATATTGATGTTCTTTCGAAATTATTTTGAGATAGCTTTTGCTTCCAGCTTATTTGAAAACACACCAGTTTTTGGGTTGGAAATTTCTTTGGGTTTGCTGCTGTCATTAATGTTTGGAGCAGCAAGAGCTGTTACCGGCTTCAAACTTTCTTCGATAAACTTTTTACTTGCTTCAACGTCTTTATCAGCAAGAGTTGTCATACCAATAGAGTGAGCAACAACAGATCCTTCGTCATCAACACATGACTTAAGGGAGTTGATATGCATGTAGGGTTGTCCGAATCTGTCGTATGACGGAAAAAAGTCACCATCACAGTTTAATAAATTGATATCTGCTTTCATGACTTTTTCTAAAAAGTCGTTAGCTTCTTTTGTGCCTGCACCGATTCTCATAACGATTCTTGGAGTTTCGTGAATGTATCGAAGTTCAAGTCCACCAGCTACTGTTCTATATTTTTTTAATTCAAGAACTTTTGGTTTTGAAGTCACTGATGTGAACTCTGCAGAAAATGCAGAAGTTGAAAGTACGATTAAAACTAATAATAATTTTTTCATAAAAACCCCTCAGTCGTTTAATTTATATAAGGGGGTAAATGCAGTTAGTGTGCCAAGGATAAAGGGAGGAATTACGATGGATTGGAAAAAGGTGGTGTTTAAACTTTTGACATATAAAAAATATATGTCAAAAGTTTAGACGAATTAATTACTGGCGAAGGTAGTATTTTTCTGTGCTGTTCGGATCGCTCTTTCTAATGAAGAGACGTCTGTCAGCTTCAATTCCAAGAAGTACCTGAAAAACATCCGTCAGAATCGGACGAGAAGCATAGTACCCGTGATTGAGACCAAATGTTGAATTATCCAGAAGACTGACGTTGATTGAATCAACACCTTCCATATATGAACACCCACCCAGACGCTTGTTGCTGTTAAGGGTTTCAGAAGCAAACATCGCCTTGTCATTATATGAGCAGTAAAGAGTCACTCTACGGCTGAGATTTTTAATCACTTCAATGTTCTTGACGAATAAATCTGCATCGAAGTCAGGTGCACTTAAAATAATTTCTCCAAGTGGCATCTGCTGCCCGTTGGATTTAAGCTGACCGTTTTTACCGAGTTCGAATAATGCAGGAAGTACAACCTGGTGGCCCATCGAGTGAACAACAATATTGGGAATGATTTTATTTTCTATGAGGTTAGAAACGAAAAGTTTAAAGGCCGTGATTGATGCCTGAGCATTCTTTAAATTCGCATCATATGTTCTCTTGATTAATTTATCATCTAGAAAACTATCACCTGCTCCGGCAGGCCATGAAAATAAAACAACAGGGCCCTGGTATTTTAAATCGTAGGCAATTTGCGAAGCCCGTAAAACGGCCTGTTCATGTTTAACGTTAAAGCCATGAACAAATAAAAGCGGAGAACGTTTTGATTTTTTTAAATAATCTACCAGCGTTGGCATACTTAATTCTTTCTGACCCAAGATTTTAAAATAGTCGTGTGAGCTTTCGCGCTGATCTTTTGTGAAGCTCAAATCCCCTGTGCTGTGATTTCTTGGAACGTTTATACGGCAGACTCCAAGACGAAAATTTGCACTATCAATGGCCGTGCTGAAGTAATCATCGGTACAGCCAAAACCCTTACCCTTTAATTGACGATTGGTAAAAACCATTACGTTGACGGCACGCGAGTCATTGAACTCTTCCACGAAATACTGTTTCCAGACGCCTTGCAGTTTAGAAGCTAATTCTAAATCCAGATTAACCGGTTCTTCTACAGCAGGAGGAGCTTCAGTTGCATCAGTAATCTTCTTAATACTTTCGGTGCTCTCAGGGGCCTTATCGTGACCGGCACAACCTGAAAAAGAAAACGTTGCTAAAACAATAAGTGAAAAAATTATTTTCATTAGAACCCCAAAAGTCAAAAAGATGTTCCTCATCATAAGAAATAATTTTATCTTTGAACATGCTATTGTCACTTTTTTTATAAAGAATTTAAAATTATGATCCGGTCAATGATTAATTAGTCTTCTCAGAGGTTTTTGTGTTCAAAAAGATCGCTTTTTTGTTCTGTCTGATTCTGGTTAATGTGGCCCGCGCTGATGAATTCGAAGATGCGACCAAAATGATTTTTGGAAACGACTCAAAAAATAAATTCTTATATTATCATCCTACATACTTCATCTTCGGAAAGGATGACCTGAAACTTCAGTTCAGCGGTAAATATAGAGTTGCCAATAAATTTGATCTCTATCTCGGTTACACACAAACTATGTACTGGAGTATTTACTATACTTCGCAGCCTTTCAAAGACATCAATTACAACCCGGAACTTTTTTATAGAATCGTAGATGAAAAATACCAGTTTTTAAAATCTCTGGACCTGGGATTTATTCACAGTTCAAACGGTAAAGATGGTGAGGCTTCAAGATCAATCAACCGTCTTTATGTAAAAACAAACCTTGCGACAAAAATTGGACGCCATCACCTGATCGGAGACTTGATGTTTTACGACATCATCACCAAAGAAAAAAATAATAAAGAGATCAGAAAAAATATGGGTTACTGGGATTTCACATTTTACCTGACTGACTTGATCGTTCACGATACGAGCAGACTGAATCTGGAATTCAGGATTTTTGCAGGTGATAAAATCTTTAACGTTAATAAAGGCGGCCGCAGTTTAGGTCTCATTTATCACTTAGGAAGCGATGATTTCAACCCGGCCCTTTAACTTCAGTATTACAGCGGTCGAGCTGAAAACCTTCTGGGCCATAATAAAAACTCGGATCAGGTTAGACTAGGACTCCTTCTTTTCCTATAGTTAAAACTTCTAAAGTATTTATACCCGGGTATTATTGACATTATAATATTACACGGGTAATATTATCTTAGAGGACCAAATGGAAACAATAAATACCTATACTGCATTCGACGGCCACAAGCTTTTTGGCCAGGGTGACCTGTCTGAAATCGTCATCAAAATAAAAAAACAACTTGGAAAGTCGGACAATGCTTCAATCATTATCTTCAGTGATAATACCGGCAAAGTTTTCGATTTCAATTTTCAAGGCACATTAAGCGATGTCAAAAAACGACTCGATATGTATATCCAGACCGAAGTACCGGAAGTAAATGCAGGTGCAGGAAGACCTAAATTAGGTGTTATCTCGCGCGAAATCTCACTACTACCTCAACACTGGGAGTGGCTTGCTACTCAACCAGGTGGCTCTTCTTCGACTCTCCGGAAACTGGTTGATGAAGCGAAGAAAAAAACTTCCGGCGGCCCTTCAATCAAACAGACACAGGAAATCGTTCATCGATTTGCATCGGCCATGGCCGGAGACTTTGAGGGGTTCGAAGAGGCACTTCGTGCTCTATACAGAAAAGATAAAGGACTGTTCCACGCGCAGATGAAAAACTGGCCGGAAGATATTCGTGATTACATCATAGAATTATCCAAACCGGTTTTTGGAAACTAAAAAACGACGATCCAATAATATCATATCTTAATGAATTCAGGAAAATTGCAATGCGCGCAATAGTCTTGATCTCCTCTTAAATAGACACTCTAAAATTATTATTTTAAGATTCGAAAAACCATGGGAGAATCTATGAAAACTACGTACCTTTTTATTTCTATTTTAGCTTTATCACTCGCTGTTTCATGCGCTCAGACTGCCACTAAAAAACCGGCAAAAATTAAAAATCTTGGACCACTTGATATGAATGCTACATCAGCTCCGATGAATGGTTTCAATTATTACAACCTTCCACCAAACGCTCCTGTTATGGAAAAACCTAAGAGCGCAAAAAATACAAAACCAGCTTCATCAGTTTCTCCAGTGAAAAAAGCTACTGTAAAAAAAGTTAAATAATCAATCGCACGCCGGATGAACTGGTGTGCGAACTAATATTGCTTTTGATTTTATTGATTAATGATTCTACCTTTTTGTTAGATTATTAATCAATAGGAAGTATCAGACAAAAAGAAGTGTTATTGACATTTTTTATAAGTATAAGATCGCCGTTATGGTATTGGGCAATCCTTTTTGATATACTCAATCCAATGCCACTACCCTGCCCATGAGGTTTAGTAGAGTAAAAAGGCTCGAATATTTTATCCTGTATATCTTTCTTCACGCCACGACCAGAGTCATTTACAAATATTTTAATTTTTTTATTTTCAACTTGAAATGAAATATTAACCCACCTCTCTTCGAGATTAACTATAGCATCAAAAGAATTATTAATAAGATTTATTACAACCTGGACAATTTGGTGAGGATGACAGTTGATTTTTATTTGGGGTATTTTATCTATTGTTAATTTAGCATCATTGTTTTTTATCCTGTGCTCACACAACAAAAGAGTATCGTGAATAATTTCCTCAAGAAGAAATCGTTCTTTAAGATCTGTATTATCATTTCTTGAAAAATTTTTAAGAGTCGTAATTATTTTAGAAATTCTTTCGGAAGAATTAATTATTAAATTTAAGTTTTCATTTAAATCAGTTGGTGACAATTCATTTTTATCATTTTTCCTCTTCAACTGCCTCGTTCTACCTAAAATGACAGTCAATGGATTATTAATCTCGTGAGCTATCCCCCCACTTAACTCGGCCATACTGATCAGTTTATTTTTATATATATTATCCGCTTCTGTTTGGGTCTGAAGTTTTTTAGTGATCCACCAGTATGTGAAAAAGAAAATAATTGTAATGATAAAAATTAATGAGAATATTTGTTTTAAAATTATGCCGGCCACAAAAGGAAGTAGCTTAAATTCATACAAAATATAAAAATTAAAACTGGGCACAGATGTAAAAAAAACAATTGAATTAAATCGATTGATAATATGATCGTCATCATTATTCAACTCACGCAATTGTTGAGAAGAAAAAAGATGCTGAACTTTATTAGACATATTTAATAAATCATTATTTGAAGTAATGAGATTACCTTCATTGTTAATGATAAATAATTTTCCATCTGTAAATGAAGACATATTAATCTTCTTGTTGATTTCAGAAAGGACGACATCAATTGAAAGTGTGCCTTGAAACTTGTTCTTAATATAAACCGGCATACTTGTAGTTATCATCATGCCTTTACCGGCCAGATCATAGTAAGGATTAGTCCAGATTGTTTCTCTAGTCGTATTAACTGTCGGCAAATTTTTTTGATAAAACTCTGAAGCAATTGTTTCATTTGAAAATTTAAACTCATGCGGATTAACAGCAGGATAAATATAAATGAAGTCACTAGAAGTATAATAGACCCAAGGTGATTTTGGAAAAAGCTCCAGGGCCTTTTTGAATATAGGTCCAAGAGCTAATGAGCGCTTAATCTCCTGGATCTTGGATTCCACTGGTATCTTGCCAGTATAAGTTAATGACCCTATCGGATTCAATATGGGTGAGGCCAGTTCAAAAACTTTTTCATTACTATTATATTTAAAATGAGTTTTAAAATAATTTGATGAGTAGTTTTCATTTTGAATGATTGTGTCGCTTACGAAAAAGGCATTTGCATACTGAAGTAAATCAGAAAATCTTTCATTTTCTATTTCAAATTCTTTCGCCCGTGATAATAACGAGCGGTTAATAATATTGGCCGTATGTTTGTATAGTGAATTAAATTCAAAAGTGAAGATAACAAGCCAGATAAAAATGGAAACCAGTAATAAATGTTTAAACTTCAAAAGCATAAGCTTTTTCATCAAAATTGCCTTCGGTAAAACCAGGAATTAATATATATTGCCTATTATAAACTAATTTATAAAAATTGGGTTTTTAAAGACAGCGAATAATTTTATTTTTGATTCAGAATTAAATTATTAATGTACCAAATCTTTTTTCAAAAACTTTTCAAGCTTATCAAACATAGAAGTCCAGCCTTTAATACAATCTTTCTGGGCTTCATTAGGAACACCTTGCTGAGAAAGTTTAAGACTGCTTGTATTTTTATCTTCAGAAAAAAAATCAAACGTAATGTAACACATCTCCGGCCACTCTCCCGGCATCTTTGCCTGTTTGGCCGTAATTGCCTTACCTCTCGCATCAGCAAACTGATCCTGCATAACAATACGCTCATTAATGACAATCTCTAAAAATTGCCCAGTCATACCGCCACCCCCATGATCAAAACCTTTCATATTGATAAAGTATTCACCTGTTTCGCGAAAATCTAAATCGATATGATCGGAATAAAGTTTTTTCGGCCACCACCATTCTTTCAATGCTTCAGGAGTACTAAAGGCCTGAAATAGCTCTTCTACCGGAACATAAAATTTGCGATCAATGACTATTAATTCTGAATTGAGAGTGGAATCTTTGTACTCGTGAAAATGCTGCTTTCCTATATGTGTTGTCTGCATATAAATTCCTTGTAGTTAGTGAGACGTACAAAAAATAATGTGCAAGTTTTAATCCAATCTAAACACCTGACTAAATTTTGAAACTTAGTGTAAAAATAGATATAACGGGGACGAAGTTCAACTTCCATCTCTCTTCCGGTGGAAAGTTCAAAACCAGGAAAAAATCTCTTAAAGTTTGTTATACCCATGAGTGCGTCGTCATCGTCTCCATTTGAAATTCCTCCCAAGTCAAGAAACTCAACTCCATTATCTTTTGAACGAAGTGCAAGCTGCCACATGAGAATATGATTAAAAGGAAATTGTCTTAATCGTGTATCACTTAAAGAGCCTCCAACAGAATATTCAACAATATTGCCGTGACCAATCCCAGTTACAAAGGCCATTGGCCTGGAATGATGTTCCTTAAAATAAAATCCTAGCATTACAACTTCGCTGGGAAACTGAGTCAATCGTTTAAATAGTGGATGAAAATTATAAGGGCATTCTTTTTTAATACTTCTATTAAAAGATGCATTAAGTGCATCTTGTAAAAAAGGAATTTCCATCAGTGAATTTATTTCTTTAACCTCTATCACTTCCTGGGCCTTGGGTTTAATTTTTAAACGCGCCCTACCGTTTGCAGAAAAAGAACTTAGAATTTCTTCGACAGGTGGACGTAAATCTATCATCCGCGTTTTCACATTTGCCATCGGTCCTGCTTCAATGAAGCCAAATTGATTAAGAAGCTGCTGAGCAAAGTCAAGACTTGTTGATCCTGGCATATAAGGCTGAACTCTAAGGCCCATCAAATTAGTGTGTACTTTACAAAATTGCACGAGCTGTTTGATTAACTCTTTTTGATCACTCAATGAGTCAGTATCTGTTTTCATAATCCATTGTTGGATAATGCCTTTTTTAAACAGTGCAATTCTCGATGTCTCTACGCGAATGACTATCTGGTAATGATTTTGAGTACGCTCATTACTCATTTGCAAAAAATAGTAGGGCAAACTTTGGTTTTCAAAAAAATGATATGATTGCCAATGACTTAGATTAGGCCAAGAAATTTCCCTTGAAATATTTGAATCGTCGGTGAATGATAATTGACTAAGAGTTTTTGGATGAATTTTATTTTCTTCAAATTCTCTGGAGTCTTTATCAAATGAATTACTAAAACGAAAATGATAATCTTCATATTGAAATTGGATATTAAGAATATCTTTTTTTTCATCATTTCTAAAACGCACAAAAACCTCATTGCTGCCCGACATTTTCATTAGGCCATCCTTACTAATTAATTATCAAACTCATGCACATCGGTCACGATCTTTTCTGTATTTAAAACTTAAGACTACCTCCAGACAATGAAGTTGTGTTTACATGAAATTTTGTTTAAAGTTTCATGTCAATTGCGAAAATACACTGGGAGTAAGTATATGAGCAAAAAATTGGATTTAATTAAAAAGAACATCCAACATCACGGAGTTCCAAATGTTCTTTATCAATACTCCTTAAAGTTAATCAATAAAGTAATGTTTGTTAATATCCTTACCTGTATAGCAATTTCTAAAACCAATCAGTCTGCTTTGAATGTTGATCCTAAGTTTGATCATGGTTTTTTGAACGAAGATTTATTAATCGACTACTCCAAAAACGAAGAACATGATTTGCCCCAGGACTTTTTAGAAGTCGCACTATCTAAAGGTGATAAATGTTATGCAGTAACAGACGATGGTCAACTGGCAAGTTATGGCTGGTACTCCAATGAAAAAACTTTGACCAATATAAATGAGCTCTATTTTTGCTTCGATCCTCAATATATATATATGTATAAAGGTCTCACAAATAAAAATTACAGAGGACAAAAACTTCATGCCGTAGGAATGAGCTGGGCACTAAACCAATATATGGAAAAAGGATATAAAGGAATTGTCTCTTACGTCGAGTCAACAAATTTTGATTCCTTAAAATCGTGCTGGAGAATGGGGTATGAAAAAATAGGTGTCATCTATATCTTCAAAATCTTCGGAAAGGTTTTCCATTATCCTTCAAGGTCATGTCGAAAATTCGACATTAAGCTTAAGTCAGTATGAAAAGTTTAATCAATAAATTGTTTTCGCAATCAAGATTGTTAAAAACGATTAAATGCAATAATCAATTAATGATCTTAAATTATCACCGCCTGCATGATACCAATAAAAATATTTATTTTGATGATGGTGTTTATGGCCCGGATGCTAAAAGATTTAAACTTGAGATGGAATGGTTAAAGCAAGAAACACATATCATTTCAGAAGACGAACTTTTTGACATTTTATATAACAACAAAAAAATGAACCGTGCTTGCTCAATGGTTACTTTCGATGATGGTTATGTAGATAATTACAATATTGCCTATCCCATTTTAAAGCAACTTTCAATACCTGCTATTTACTTTATACCAACAAAACATATTAACGAAAGAAGTCTTGGTTGGTGGGACATTACGGCCTACCTGATAAAAAATACTAAATTAGTCAAAACACATTTCAGAGGAAAAGAAATCGTTTTTAGCGACAAAAAAAAGATTATCGCTGATATAATAATTGAGTTAAAAAAAATGGAGGCCAGTCGGGTTGAGGGATACATAAATGAACTCTCTACTTCTTTAAAAGTTCCGATTCCCTCATTAGAGCTTCAAGGAAATGAGCTGATGACTTGGGATCAGATAAAAGAAGTCAGTCAAAATGGAATTACCATTGGCTCCCATACCCATGAGCATGTCATTCTTTCAAGACAGACCTTGCGCGATTTACGTTTTCAAATCAAAAAATCAAAAGATATTCTCGAAGAAAAAATCGGCCAGGAAATTCGCTCAATCTCTTATCCGGTTGGAGGATATGACCACTTTGATCTGGAAACCAAAAAAGTATCAGAAAGCCTGGGTTTTAAAATAGGATTTAGTTTCTTAACCGGGGTGAATCGTTTTGAAAACATTGATCCTTTTGATGTAAAAAGGGGAACCTCACAACCTGAATGGACAAATTTAGACATGGCACTGGCCTTTCCGGATCGAGTCTTTCAACAAGAGAGAGTGACCAATGCTCGTTGAAGATCTAGAAAAAAAAACTATCATAAGTCACTGGCCAGTTACTATCCTCAATGGAATTGTGGCCCTCATTTACCTGGCCATTCCAATGTACATGAGTCGTCTTGTATCCGGGGAGGAAATTGGGAAATATAAAATTATTTTTTTATACCTGAGTATGATTCCTTCATTAACTTTTTGTACTGGAATTGAAAGCGGACTTTATTACTGGACAGGACTTCTTGATAAGGCCCGTGAAAAAGTACGGGGGGCCTGGAGCATGGCACTCATCCAATCAGTTTCCTTTTTTATTATTTTAATAATTTTTTCACCATTCATCAGAACGTGGCTTCGTTGGGATTGGGAACAATATATTTCTTTTGCTTTTGCGGCCCTGACCATTGTTTTGAGTTCACTCTATGAATCAATCTTAATTGCCAGAAAAAAAATCTGGTCGAGTGCCCTGTTTTCAACTTTTTTTAACACCATTAATGCCCTGGCAATTGTGTTCGCGATTGTCTATTTTAAATCAACCGTTAAGATCCTTTGGGTCTATACAATTACAATGTTTATAAAAATTGCGGCTTCCTATTATTTTGGCGTTAAAGAAGGATGGATTCCGGCCGGTCTTGACCTGAGAGAAGCAAAAAATGTTTTGAAATATTATCTCCCTGTTTCTTCTTCGGGAGTTTTTGATTTTTTTGTCAATAATGCCGACCGGTTTTTATTATCTTTATTGATCTCTCCGGTTCAATTTGCGAGTTATTCATTCGGTTGCCTGGCAATTCCCCCTCTGCAGATCCTTGAGACTTCTGTCAACAGGGTCATCATCCCTCAACTGGCAACGGCCATCGAACACGGTGAGAAGCGACATGCAGCTCACCTATACCGTTCATGCCTGGAACAGATCATGCTTATATTTATTCCTGCCTGTGTAGGCCTGTTTATTTTTTCCGACCCAATAATAAAATTATTATTCACAGAAAAATATAGCGACTCGGCCCAATATTTGAAGCTCTATACTTTTTTAATATTATTAACGGGAATTCCTTATGATATAGCCGCTAGAGCAAGTGGCGATGGTAAATGGATATTAAAAAACACAATTCGAATGGGCTCATTTTCATTAATTTTATGTACTATGCTCGCCTGGAAATGGGGTCCTTTTGGCGCTCTCTCTGCCATGATTGTTACATTAATTGTTCAAAAATATTATGGATTTAATTTAATGATTAAAAATTATGGATGGAGTTTCAAAGAACTGCTTCCACTCAATTCAATAAGTCTGTATTTGGGATTGGCAGGTACACTTGGAATCGTCTGCCTGATTTTACAAAGCTTTTTTTATAATGGCCTGACGTGGTTTATTAGTTGCAGTATTCCTTTTGCCCTTATTTACTTAGGGACTTTATTTTATTTCCGAAAAGATCTTTTTGGAAATATACCATTCTTGCATAAAATGATGTCCACACTCTTTTCCAAAAATAAATATTTATCAAATCAATATGAAAACTAGGATTAAATTTTATGAAAGTTATAACGGAAATTACCCGTGTATCCCAACCTTCCGTCAAAGAATTTATGAACGAATTCGTTTATCCAAAAAGGCCGGTGATTATTACTGGTGGCCTAGATATGTGGAAAGCAAAAGATTGGGACTTGCAAATTCTTAAAGAAAAAATTGGCAAAAAAGAATTTAGCTTTCGTAGTGAAGAAGGAACGAAAACTGCTATTTTTTCAGAAATGATTGACCAGATCACAAATTCGAATCCACTTTCTCCTGCCCCTTATTTAAGAAACATGGACCTTTTAAAAATGTTCCCGGAACTAAGAGATGATGTCTTTCCCAATATTTCTTATATGAAAAATAATTGGCGTGATCATTGGATGTGGCCTAAAAACTGGCCGGAACATGTGGGTCAAGACCTTATAGAACTTTTTATTTCTGCCAAAGGTGTCGCTTTTCCAAAACTCCATATCGATTATTGGGGAATGGATGGTTTTATAGCTCAACTTCACGGCTCAAAAGAATTTATTCTTTATTCTCCTGAAGATTCTGCTTATCTATACCCTAGCATTGATAATCCATTAGTCTCAACTGTCACTGATTTTATTAATCCTGACTTTCATAAATTTCCGGAACTCGCTAAGGCCACGCAGTATCGCTTTGAACTAAAGGCCGGAGACCTTCTCTATAATCCAAGATGGTGGCATACAACTAAGACTCTAGAAACTTCGATAACGATTATTATGGCCTATTGGCATAGAGAGAATTATCCAGTTTTTCTAGATGAAATTAAACGTGCCTATAAAGATTGTAATAAAATAAAAACTTATACTAAGGTTAATTATTTTAAAGGTCTTGGACTAATGCTGGCAAAAAGTCGCTAGCTGAGAAAAAAAACCGAGAGAGTTATTTTATAAACTCTCTCGGCATTATAAAACGATTCGGAATGTAATTAATTAAAACTCCATTACTAAATCTTCTTTTTGTTCCATCATTTTTCCATTTTCATATTTTGCCTGAGGATTTTTTGCAAAATTATGAAATTCAATACTATATGGAATTTGGTAAATTTCTGAACAATCGCCTACACACTGATCATATCCAGCAACTCTTTGCTCGCCAACGAAGTGGTCATAACGAGTATTGTGACCATTAGAAGAATACATAATTGAATATTTTTCAGCTCCAACATCTCCATTAGATTCTAAGACTTGAAGTTTTTCCATAGCACCAATTGCACCTGTTTCACGGTCCATAGCTCCGCGAAGGATTGTGCGAATATGAGTTTGAGTGGCAAAGTCACGGCCTTCATAATTAACAGTTCCTGAATCTTTATCAATTATGACCTCTGTGACAGCAGTTGCTTCATAAGATTTAGCTGCGACAACACTGTCGGTATTTTTAATATAGAGATTGATATCATTTGCAGCTGTCTTATTATAAGTTTCTGCACCAAACTGAATTTGGATTAATTGATCATAATCACTTTCTAAAGGTTTTGTTACTTGCACTGAAATAGCGACTTCATCATCAGTCTCTCCATTCTTGTTTATATCGTAGTTATACCCTTTAAAGCATGGATCCCTCTCAGAGATAGTAATATTATTGTAAACCGATTGTGTGACTGGACTAGTAAGAGCGATTTTATTTTTGATGGCACAAAATACCCCAGACGTGGCAAAATAACTTCCTCTCATTGTGTTAGGTCTATCTGATGATTGAGTAAAAGAACAAAATATTTTGTCAGCAGTATACGTTGGAGTTCCAATTGCCGTAGTTGTATCTCCAAATTCATCACAAGAAGATGTAAAACGGAATAAGCTGGCCGAATTAAAGCTAGCTTCTGCCAATTCAAAAGCACTTGGACCACTTGTTGGTGTGGTGGTGATAGGAGTCGTTACCTCAGTATTGCTTGCAGGTGCAGGTGCAGATGCTGATTTATTGTCATTACATGAACTGATAACGAAAACGCATGCGAGTAACAGTGTAGGCCTAAATTTCATAAAAACTCCTTTTTGTTAAATGATTTAACGTTTATTGCCTCATCCAATTCAGCCTTGATGGATTAAGAACAAAAAATACTTATGCAATGTACTCGCCGACTTTAAAACTCCAAAGAAAATTTATTCCATCCTATGTCATGGCTTAAATAATATGGTGCTTAAATTTTTTCGCGCAACTTCATAACTGACTTAAAGAATTTTATGGTTTGGAATTAAGATCCTATTCTCTCTTAACAATTTTTTGACAAATCTGACACTTGTGGCACCTGGATAATATTAAATAAGCCTTTCGAAATAATGTTTTAATATGTATTTTTTCAAATACAAGTTAGTATTAAAATATCAAACCAAAATAAATTAAAAAGTTATTTCCAATGAGTTTTAAGGATTTAACATATGAATCTCAGACTTCTTCTCTTTGTTGCTTTATTGTTACAGATGTTAACTTCATGCTCATCAGTTTTTTATCGACAAAAATCAAAAGACCTGGACCTAATTAACTCTCTACAGTCACATAAAGAATATTTTATTCAAATATATTGTAAAATTTTTGATTTTAATGGGATTCTTGTTCGCGAATATCCCGGTTCTAAATGTGTTTTCAATGATGACGGCACTTTTATGATGACTTCAAATAATGATAAAGAGATTGGATTTTATAATCAAAATGCTTCTGCTCAATGGAAACTACCTTTACATACTCATCATCAGTTGAATAAAAATGCAGAAGGTAATTACCTTGTTATGAGCTCTACTGTTAAGCGCTATCTAAATACTCGAATGCGTTTTGATAAACTCATTATAATGAATGATCAAGGTAACATTTTAAATTATTACGATCTGGCCGAGCATATAGACCTGGTCGAAAAAAATAAAACTATACCAAAAAAATTAACTAATTCATTCGCATGGGATAAAGAGACCGGACTAGAGGCTGAATCTGAAGTTTCTCATGCAAATTCATTTTATCAAATACCATCAAATCCTAAATCAAGTGAGATGGTTTTTTTAAGAGAAAAAAATTACATTTCCAGTAATACTTTCTGCAATTGTGCCATTGTTTTCTCCAGTGACTTATCTAAAATTGAAAAAATAATCTCATTAAAAGACAATTACATTATTCATGATTTTCAAATTTTACCTAATGGAAACTTACTCGGATACTTTAACTCTAGCCTTGGAAATCACTCTATAATTGAACAAACATATATAGGTGAGTTTGATTTAACTTCCGATAAGTATATTTTTAGATTTACGCCAAACAATCATTTTTTCTCGCGTTACACTGGAGGCGTTCAAAAATTTATGGAAAGATTGTATATTTACAACGATTATTCAGATAGTGATCCAAAGGCCACGATTATTAATGATGAAGGAGAAATATTAAAAGTTATCCGATTTAAAGCTTTAGACAATAAGGATGGGTTTCAGCAGGCCAAAATTATAAAGCTAGATCTATTTTTAAAAAATAATTATGGTATTTAACTACAACTAGGAAATGGAAGCGTTGAGAAAGTTTGATCATAGGGATAAAACAACTTAGTTTCTAAAACTTTATTCCCGCATTGAACATATTGATAGATGGCATTTTGAGTATTATTTTCTTTAAGGCAGTCCCCAATCGCATGATAGTTATTAACAAGTATTTGCACCTGAAAATATTTTCCATTTGTAATTTTAATTATATTGGCCCTAATATCAATATTATTCTTACAGTTTTTTTCAGTCGTTGTTCCAAAATATGGATCGGAAGATAATTCAAAAAATCTAAGTAAATGTAATCGTTTTTCAAGAAGATAACTGATGGCAGCAGTTTCTGTTTTCAGTTCTACTATCCTTTGCTCAAGTTGGTCTTCATTTTTTTTATTCTGATTTGAGCATGAGATAATTGAGCCTAAAAGTCCGAGATAAACTAAGGGGAGAAATACGTTTTTATAAGTCATAATAAAATTCTATAAGAAATTCATTAAAAAGTCTTATTCATTTGGAGGAGATGAACAGATTAAGGCCGAAGACTTTACGATTTTGCAGTTGGAATAAAAAAGGACGCATTCCTGCGTCCTTACATTTTTAATGTTTATTTCAAAAATTTAATTAATAATGAGTGTCTCTTGAAACATCATCACTCTTTTTGATGTGTGATTGAGCATAAGTAGTATCATCTGATCTAGCATCATCTGATTTTTTTTCAGAAGTAGTAGCAATATTTTTTGCTCCATTAGCTTCAAGAAGTTTTTTTGCCTTAGCTTCCCACTCTGAATCATCAACGTGGATTGAGATTAACATCCCACCTTCTTTAATATACCCTTCATATCTTTGAGCTTCAAACTCAGGAATACCTAGGCCTATTAGACCACCGGCAACTCCTCCGAGAGTTCCACCAACACCGGCACCTGCAATTGCTGCAATGATAGGTCCAGCAGCAATAAATGGCCCTACACCTGGGATTGCGAGAGCGCCTGCCCCAACTAACCAACCAAGAACTCCACCACCAAGAACGCCTGCGGCCGCTCCTGTTGTTGCTCCTTCAGGAGCTTTAGTATTTTTTTCAAGAGCAAAATCTTTAGATTCTTTTTTAGATGGCATTAAAACAGAAATATCTGAATTTCTAAAATTATTGGCCTTTAAAACATCAACAGTTCTATCGAGAGCTTGTTGATCACGGAAAATTCCAAATACTGAGTTTCTACCTTTTTTTACAGTTTCCATAAAATGTCCTTGGGTTTTGCGTTTTTAAACGCAGTTATTAGTAAGTAAGTTTGTTGTAAATTTTTTTGTTAGTTGCCACTCCACGTGCAAGAGCTTCAATCTTTGATTTCTCTTCTCTATTATCAACAGGACCCTCAAGAGTAATTGTCTTACCTATAGTGATAATTTTAATATTGTGAGCATTCGTTGATAGTTGATCATCGGCCATAAGTTTAGCGCGAAGCTGGCGAGTCACTTCAACATCTGCTTTTGAACCTTTTGCTTGAGCTTCCGCTGTAACTTGGTTGTTACGGTTCAATGCCGTATTGTCTTTTTCAACAACTTCACGATTGACTGTTTTACTTGTTGCAGAAAATGCAGAAAAAGAACTTAGAGAAAATACAAGAAGCAGTAACAATTTTTTTTCTTTCATAGAATCCTCCTTGAGGTTTAATAAGTATTAGTAAGTAAGAAATTTATTTCCAATTTTTATAAAGGTGACCCTTTAAACACGTTAAGTTAATTGCAAGGCTAATGCCGAAAGCTTCAACAATGCATTATTTATTGAATTGAGAATTAATGAGAAGACTGAAATAGGAGGAGGATTTATAAAAAAACTAGCATTTTTTTAAAATTTCTACATATCAACACAGAACAGTGATAAATTTATAAATGGGGAAATTTTACCTAAAGAGATTCGCCTAGTGTCTGACTTCCAAACTATTTTTCGGACTTACTTATCTCGCTTCATGTGATCTGGTAAAGTAATTGTAAAAATACATCCTTTCCCAGGCAAATTGACTGCGTTGATAGTTCCTTGATTAAGTGCCATTGCTTTTTGAGCGATTGTGAGACCTAGACCAAGTCCTTTTTTATTTTTATGCTGTTGCTCAAAGGGTTTGAATAGATCTGCAGTGGTTGCAGTTAATAGTCCACCACATTCATCTTCGACCTCCACGATAATATTCTTACCCACGACGTTTCCTCGCACCTGAATGCTTCCTCTAACACGAGTGTACTTAATGGCATTCTGAATAAGGTTAGAGATGGCCGAATAAAAGAGCTGTTGATCAGCTTCGATAATAATTTTTGGATCAATTTGAATATCTAGAATTTGATTTCTTGATCTTGCCTCTACTGATGCAGTCACTACAATCTGATCCACAAGCTGACGTAAATATCCTGTTTCGATAATAACCTTTGGTTCCACACGCATTTTTACTTCGGTTATAGATCGATCAATAAGCTCTTCGATTCTTTTTAAGCCTCTGTCTATTATATTGGCAGTATTTCCTCCAACTGCAACAGTACCATTTTTAATTAATTGAAAAGAAATGTTGACACTGCTAAGAGCATTTCGTAATTCATGAGCTAGAAATCCAAGATGTTCAATTTCACGATTTGCATCTTGGGAGTTTTGGTCGATTTGATAACCAGTTACAGCTCCTGCAATTGCGATATCTAAACATCGATTCAAGTCATGAAACTCATTCGGTAAAATTTGGGCTTTTTTTGTTGTTGCAATTTCTGTGATCGACTGGCAAATCGCACCATATGCATGAACTACATGTGATAGCTTATATCCCAATCTGAGCAGTTCTGTGCCATGGGAATTTGCTGCTTTCGCCAATTCAACTTCGTTCGGACGACCTGAAACTTCTGCCAAAAATGTTTCATCGTTATCGTTCGCGGCCTTTACCATACTGGCCTTATCTCTAGTACGTACTTTTTCACTCTCAGACTTATAAATTTCATGCTCTTTTCTCTCAAGTAAAAGCACATCCAGAAGTTGTTCAAAAAAAATTGGCAAACCTGACTCGAGTTCATTTGAGCTTGGACGCTCACCAGCTAAATCTAATGTTTTTTTTGAAGTCAAATTCAAAATTTCTTCTTTATTTTTTTTCAGAAATTCGTAAAGCATAATTTCATTCCTAAATTGTTTGCTATAATTAGATAGTATTATTGCAAGTGCTATACCATGAGGTGATTCACTCTTGGCGCACACCACTCAACCTAATGAATCCTTGTTATGGTGAGTGGTTCGTCCACTTTAGAATGACGCCATTTTTAACATTTCCATCCTCTATTGATGGCCAAACAATTGCACTACCAGATTAAGCTATGTTGCATGCATTTTTCTTGGAGTTATTACTATGCCCAATCAAGCTTCTGACCGAATTAAAAGATTAAGTAAAAAAATTATACAAGCATGGGAAGACAGAGCATTGAAAGAGGTCGATGCATCTATTCATAAAACATCACTTGCACTTTCTACCTCTTTGCCTGAATTTCTTGAGAATGTCGCCGAAGCTCTATCAACTACTATAAATCGAACTGAAACAAAAGTTAGATGGGATCGAGATGAAAATACGAGAATAAATACAAATCATGGAAAAGAACAAGCCGAAAGTGTGGACTACACCATGGATCAGCTAATCTTTGAGTATCATATTTTAAGGCAAGTAATTTTCGATATCATGGAAGAAGAAGCACCTCTGTCAACAGTAGAACGTGAAGTAATAATTTGCTTTGTCGAACAGGCAGTAAACGACGCTGCTACACAGTTTTGTAAGAGTGTGAACGCTCTAAAGTTAAAATATGCAAAAGAGGAAGATTTGCTTGCTTCAATCCGTACTAGAGATGAATTTCTCACCGTGATTTCACATGAACTGAAAACACCACTAACATCACTCCTTCTTAAAGCACAGATGATCCTAAAGCATAAGAAAAATGTAGATGATGACCATCAGATCAAAAAAATTTATGAATTTGTGGGGCATGTGAATGTAAAGGTGAAACGACTTTCACTTTTGATAGAAGATATACTGGACTTTGGTCGAGTGCGCACAGGTCGCTACATGCCCCACATGAGCAAAATAAACATATGCGATATTATCGATGAAGTAATTGATTCATTAGATTTAGTATTCCAGGCTTTCAAAGTAAGCCCTCCTGAGTTTTCGTGGCATGAAGATTCCATCGTTAGCATTGATAAGAATGGATTTGAAAAAGTGTTTAGAAGTCTTTTTACGAATGCAATAAAATACGGTCAAGGTAGGCCTGTTTCTATTGATGTAAAAGTGAATAATTCAGTAGTAGAAATAATTATAATTGATCATGGAGTTGGAATAAAACTTGAAAATATAGAGCGAATATTTACAAAATTTGAAAGAGCTGTTTCATCCAACGAGGTCTCTGGGCTTGGATTAGGTTTGTACATAGCTAGAGAGATCATTACAGCACATGGAGGCGATCTCTGGGTTGAAAGCAAGCTTGGCGAAGGGAGTGCTTTTCATTTTTCAATTCCAAGGTTGTTAGAGGATAGCACTGAACTTAGAGGGAGTAATTCAGAGAGAGCTCATACTGGCATTGTCATTAATTCAATAGAATACTCCAATCAGATTCACTAATATGCACTAGTCACTAAAAGCGTTTTGAATTCTAGTGCTGACAATGGGGTTTGATCATATTTTCATTTGTACAATTCGTTTCGTTAACAAGGAAGCCAAAGTGTTTCCAAAAGCAATCCATTACCAAATTCTAGCTGACAAACTCGAAGTCGACAGAATTCGCGGAGACATGATTCACAGTTGTCGCTAATCTCGGAATTTTTTTTAAAAAAATCCTTTAATAGGATTTACAACAGTAAAATAAGTGTTTTAAAAACTGCTTATTCTAATAGCTTAAAATCAGCTAATGGCATTCCATACTTCAAATGGTTGCCTATGCGGTGGCATTTATCTATGAGTATTGTCGTATGCAATTTATTGCAAGTTTGAAGTTGGAGAAACTTTTGTCTTCTCAACTTCAGCTTTTTCTTGTGCCAACGACAAATCTATAAGTTCTTCAATTCGTTTCAAACTTTTTTCTAATATGTCAGCTGTATCGCCCCCAAAACCAACTGTACCTTGTTTGATTGTTTGAAAAGCAACATTCGCACTTGCAAGTGCGTTTCGCATTTCATTGGCTAAAAATCCGGGCATTTTACGATCATGACTGTGCACCTGAGCATCTTGAAGAGCCTGATACACCGTGACTGCTCCCGCAATGGCAACATCTAAGCATCGGTTGAGAGCATGAAACTCACTAGCCGTTACTGGGAAATTTTTCTTTGATGCAACCTCAGTGATAGCCTGGCATAGGGCTCCGTATGCATGCACAACATGGGAAAGTTTGTACCCTAGTCGCGATAGCTCACTTCCATGTCTACCTGCTGATTTTGCAAGCTCTGCTTCCTCTGGTTGATTTGCAGCTTCTGCCATTGCTGGTTCATCGTTTTCATCTGCAGCTTTGGCAATCGCGGTTATATCTTTCGCGGGAGGTGATGAAGGTTTATCAGCATGATGGATTACCTCAATGACTTGTTTATAAAAAATAGGTAAACCTTCTTTGAGCTGACTTGAGCTGGGGTGATCCCCTGCCAATTCCAGAGTTTTCTGTTCGGTTAAGGCCAATATTTCGTCTTCGTTATTCTGTAAAAATTCATAAAGCATTTTTAATCACCTCTGTATGCCTACCATTGCTATCCAAAATAGATTGCAAGTTTTGGGCCTCGTTAGTTAGTCATAAATCTGTGCTATGCGATTATGTCTTCTATTACTTTAATGAGGTTATAAATATCTAATGGTTTTCTTAAAAATGCTCTTGCATTTATACGCGGTTGATAATCTTTGACTTGCCCATCAGCCGACAAAATCACGACAGGGATATAAGATATGCGTGCGTTATTATCTTTTTCGAGACAGAACTGAAAACCATCTTTTACAGGCATCATTAAATCAAGAAGTATTAGGTTGGGGAGAATTTCCATTGAAGTGCTTAAGGTGCTTAACACTAAAAGGTGCCACTAGACTTTTTGTAACCCTATTGCATAAGCGCAGCGTGGTTACATAAAGTCTAGTGGCACCTTTTAAATTGCCTTTTAAATTTTGCTTTAATTCTTTTAAATTATCTTTAAATTCTTTACTCAGTTTATGAACAAAATCTACTATATCATCCGGATTTAACATATCCAGTGCATTTTCAAATTCGTCTGTCTGTGAAAAATAAGTACGGTGAAACACTCCGAGTGCGTATGCTTCATCAATGAGAACATCTTCGAGCTGATGTGCCTTCAAATCTTCAATGACCACACCGACTTGTCTTGAATCAAGATTCCTCAAGTAAAAAGTTTTTGTCCCAAACTTGAAAGCTTTGATGCAACAATTGGTTTATCGTAATTAATAATCCAATTATATCTTTCTTTATCGCCTGGCCCTTTAACATTAGTTGCGACATCGTAGCTTGGTTCCGCCCATTCTTTGGCCTCTATTAATTTCATTTGCCCGTCTTTCTCAATAGCAAATTCAAAACGTCTTAATCCACCGGAGCCGCCATATTCTTTAATATATAAGTAGCTGTCAGTGATCACTCCATGCTCACTTAAAATGGAATTCCATTTTTCCAGATCGCTTGCTGACAATGGAGTATTTGGTGTTTTTTTCTTTTTGAAGAATTTAGTTCGAACATCGACAACATTATCGTCAATCATCCCGACTTTTTTTGATTCATCTATTAAGTCTTCAATGGTCTTAGAGTAAGAATGTTTTTTTCCGTTTAGACCTTTTTTGAATTTAGTAAAAAACTCTTCGACTAATTTTCGATCAACATCAATGCCTGCAAGCTTGGCAGAGGTAAGAAGTCTAACCAAATCTAAAAACACCGGCCCTTTAGTGAGATCGTCATAGTCATTTACAGAAAATCGCAATTTTCCATTATAAAATTTCAATCCAAAATTTTCCATATGCGAGTCACCGGTAATAACCGATTTAAACCTGACCATCGAACTGAACTTATCTTCCCACTTATTTTTCTCAATGAGTTTGTAATACATGGGAGGAAACGATCTATAAAAAAGATGTGAGTTGCCTTCAGCATATTTTATTCTTGCATCTAAAAGCTGATTTCTATCACTAGAATAAAAAGACTCGAGCAATTGATAGCAAGGAGTACTTTCATTAACACTTGCCGGGACACGACCGCCTAATGAAGAAAAATCTTTCAACCCAACTGGACTGATCAAAAGAGCAATGAATAGGTAAAAAAAATCTTAACCATTTCCTCATACGATGCTTATCGTAATCTATTAAAGTTTATGATTCCCTCCCCCCACAAAACGAACAATTCTTAGAATCATTCAGATTCTAGGCACAACGATCGAATATGATGGAACGCACACCAGGTACGTGACTGAGCTTTGAGAGAGGAGTAACGACGAATATGGATGATTATAGGAATTGTGGTGAACATATTTCATGGAGGAGACTCTAAAAATGCGACTTGTAACTATACAGTTTTTCGAAATAATTCATATTAAAGGTCACAATATGTGACCTTTGAATCATGCTTCTTCATTGTTCTTAATAAAAACGATCAAAGTTTAGTGTTAAAAACTACACTCGCGCAGAACAAATTTCTGCCAGGAATTTTTTTTATGGATTAGCAGCAGGCAGCTCTGTAGGTTTTAATAACTTTGGATAAGCTGACCTCATATAAGATTTCGTGATGATATCAAAAAGCGAGTCATTATCTTTTCTTTCCAGTTTCTCTGGCTTGAGACTACTTAAAATAGCTTCGTGTTCAGCTTCTGTTTTCGAAGCTTCAATGACCTTCTCTGAAACGTCGGCGGCCTTGGCCTGAGATTGAGACTCTTTTCTTTCAATCTCTTTTTTGGCAGGTTTTGCTAGTTTCTCTTCAGCAGGAGGAAAGTTAAGAGTTGCCATATCGACTTTGTTATTCAAACTGTCCGTGGCCAATTTAAGATTAACAATTTTTTGTTCTCTGATTTGAGAAAGATTCTTTTTATAAGCTGTTTTTGATTTTTCAAGATACTTCGCTTGAGTTTTTAAAAATGAAGTGCGCACTTCTTTATTCAATTTATCTAACTTTCGATACAGATCTTTAATTTCGTCGCTATTGGCCTTACCGGCAAGACGCATTTTGATAATCTGATCATAAACTTTAAAGGATTCGCGCATCTTGAGTTTTTCATTATTATTAAAAAGATCGCGACCATTGGAGTCTCTCTGAGTGAGAACAGCTTCATCCGGTTTAAAAGTTTTAAGCTTTGCACAGCTTTGTGATTGCAAACAGGCGCACCGTTCATCAATCTTTAAACTATTGCCCACTCTCACTAAGCAACCTGATTCATCAGCAGCATGCCCGCTGGAGATTACTGTAAAAAAAACGATTAGAGACTTTAACATAAATTCGTCCTTGAATTATTTAGCAAAACATTTGTTGCCTTTTCCAGAGGCCAAGCATTCATAATCGCGCAGGATTTTTCTTAAATCCACTTTCGAGTCATAACCCTCTTTGAGTTTTTGCGAATACGGCGCTGAAGAAAATTTATAAATGTACAAGTGGAAAGGATCTGGTACTACATCTTTTTTCTTTTCCAGAACTAAGTTATAAGTTTGCTTAAATTGCAAAAGCATCATATCCAGAATACAGATATTTTGTGCAATCAACTCTCTCAATCCCTTATTCGTCTGGTTGAGTTGCTCAATCTTTTTCGCCGCTTCATTTAAACGCGATTGAGGAGTCTTCATTGCCTGCATTTGGGCCATTTGTTTTCCACCACTGTATTCCTGATATTCTGCAAGAGCTGAAGCGATGGAAAGAATATTATCTCCCTCTTTGCTCATCGTAGAAAATTTATCCAAAATTCCCGATGTCACTTCTTGCTGGTTCGGGCTATGGAGAATACCTGTGTTCATCATATTGGCATTTTGACGTGATATTTCGCCACCCCATAAATCATAATATTTTTTTCCGTCATCTTTTGATTTCTCATAATGGTCTATGACTTGACCGAAATAATTCCCAATTTGACCATCGGTTATCAGCTTCTGGAAATCTTCTTGAGTTCCGTTGGGATTTTCTTCTTTAAATTTTCCCCAATGCTCGTGATAATTTTTCCCCTTTAAGAGATCATCAACCGCGGCATCAGGATTGACCAAAGTAAAATCTTTGTCGTTGACCTTAAAAAAGACTTCTTGGCCATCAGCCGCCCCCTTGATGGTTCCTGACAAGAGAGCAAGTATTGTAGTGGCCTCATAATTAAATTTGGTCTTCAATAATTCTAATAAGGCGTCTGCGGCCTTTGTCACATCTTTTTCCGCCATGTCTACAGCTTCTTGAGCTTTCGCCTGAGTAGCGGTAGCCGCTGAGACGGCCGCATCTCTGGCCGAACAATCTTCTGTTTCATCATCATTTTTTGTACACGGTGTGGCCTGAGCTGCTTTTAAACTATCATTGGCTTTTTGTAGATTGTCTTTAGCCTTCTTCAAGGCATCCTTTGCTTTTTTCAATTTATCGATGGCCGTTTTTAATTCTTTATTCACTTCGGCAACTTTCTTTTTCTCAGTCGCAATTTTTTCATCTCGCGCACTATTTTCTGTAATCGCTTGGTTCATGACCGTATTTAATTCTACCGTTTTTTGATAGATCGTATCGCTGTCTGCATTTAATTCAGTTAGTAATTTCACAGTCTGGTAAATCATACAAGCTTGAGTAAAGAGTTGCAGCTGACTTGTGGCACTTTCATTTTTACTGTATTTTTGACAACGCTCAATGAATGATCTTACGTTGTCATTCATTTCAACTTCATTAGCTGATAATTGAGCCGCCGAAAGTGCTTCTGTGGCGGTAAACATGTCTACAGACTCAACCCCGACTTTGCTGAAAGCAGGCTTTGCTCTGGTCGGATCTTCGAGATAAGGAACTGAGTAAGACATTATCGCCAGACGCTCAATTGAAGTCGCCATTCCGGCGGCCTTAATCTGATCAGGCCTGTACTGACAAGATAATTTACCATCCTGCTCGTCCAACTTGAAAGCATAATACTCCAGCAATTTTGCGTCATCGTCACTATGCTGAAGCTTCACATCGATACTAACATTGGTCAAAGCACTTCCTGCTGCTTCAGAAGGCCCAAACACAACCCCTGAGGCAGGACCGACGACAAATTCCCCGGCTAAAAGTGGCTGAGTGAATAAAGCCATTGAAGTGAGTAATACGATAAATCTTTTCATCTTCTTATCCTAATAATCCAAATTTAAATTCTCTAACTTTCTATCTTTTTGGAGTCTCTCTCAAAATTACTTTTTACTTAGTTTCGAAGTTTGAACTTGCTTCTGGCAGGCAATGATGGCCTCAGTGCTGCCGAGTTTTCCACACTTCTTAGCTTCAAGAATATGCATCTTGGTTGCAGCACTCATCACTTCATTACTTTTCTGCAGGTTTTTATCAATCTTTTCCTGGTCTGCAGACTCAGAGGAAAACGTTGGCTCAGTGACGACTTCTTTTTGCAATTGATTTAAGTCGGATTCAACTAAGGGATTTTTCTTTTTATCTTTTTGATCCTTATTATCAGTAGTTTTTGCTGATGCTCCCGTGGATTCAATCGCAAGAGCACCAAAACTAAAGAGTACTATGATGAGACATGTAAGAATTTTCATTTTCACTCCGGGGCAAATTATTCTTTGATTCTAAGTTACAGGCAGTTAATTTACTAGGATTTCGACAAGTGGCATTAAGTTGCTAGTGCTTAAGTAATAAACCCCCTGACTTCACCTGACCATTTTTATTGGCTATTTACTAAACCTAATTCACATCAGACAAAAGTGTCTGCCTTTAAATTCAGATTAATTACTGCAGGCGATTCTTTTGCAAAAACCTCACAATATGCTTACCAAAAAAAATAAAAAATTTTGTAAGCACAAAAGTAAGCATACGAAAGTCAGAAACAGTTTGGTACAAAAGATTTTCATTTAAGTACCACCTATTTATTCAAAATAGCAGATCCAAGAATCATATTTTTATTAATGTTAATTGAATCTTTTTGATTACCAGTTAAAATCTGAACAAATGACTGCTCACTTGAAATCTTTCTTCCTTTCATTTCAGTGACTCCAACCTGAAGTTTCATTCGCTTGTCATAAAAATAAACGACAGCACCATTTTAAATTGATCATTTTTTCCATTGTATCGAAAATCAATATGACTATTTCTTTCAATTATTTTTAAATCAACAACACTAGTTTGAACATGAGGTATAGTTGTTCGATAATGAAGAACAAAGAGATGAATAAATATCAAAACAACAAAAGGTACACTCGAAAAAGCAAACTGAGTTTTAAAACTTGTAAAAAATAATTTATTAATTCCCTATATTGAAAGTTATCAATATTTTGTTGTAGAAACCTTAATCCTTTGCGATATAAATATGATTGGTAAGTCGTGACAAAAACTTGCCTTTTATAAAACCAGATTTTTGTCTCTGTTCTTAGCAAATAATTGCGCAAGCGAAGTTTTGCCATAAAATAATTGAAACCAGGTCTATCAATTTTATTCGAATTATTTATTTTAAATGCCTCTATCAAGCTGAAAGTATCATATTGGTGAAAAATAGATTTATCTTTTTTCCATTAACAAACATAATTTTCAAATACTCTCCAAAGATGAATGAAGATTTCACTTCTATCTTTTGAATATATTCAAATTTATATGATCGATATTTTCTTGTTCTTCCAATCATAAACTTATCGTCATAGATCAATAATGATTCTTGATTTCTATTGTACGATGCAACCATATAGATTGGAGCGCAAAGACTTAGGAGTATTATAAAAATTGAAGAAGGGTCTCCACTCGAACGGAACTCTTGATAAGCTACAAAACAAATAGCAACCATCAACATAAACTTCAGTGGCGTAGTTTAAAATCGTGTACTAAATTTCAAAGGTCGCTTAGCAACTTTTTCTTCCATTGCACGTTATCGGAAATTCATTTCGGAATCTAAAATGAAACGCGGACCCCATTAGAATATAGCTTTATTCAGCCTCTAGGCACGCCTGAGTGAATTTGAGGGAACGTACACCAAATACGTGACCGAAAATGAATTAGGAAGTAACGACGAGGATGTATGAAGATATATTTTCATGGAGGAGACTTAAAAAATGCGACTTGTAACTATACAGTTTTGCGAAGTTATTCATATTAAAGATCACAATATGTGATCTTTAAATCATTCTTCTTTAATACTCTCCGACCACTATGATCAACTACAAACTTCCAACACGCGCATTTTTTTCTCTTTATAATTTTCATTAAATGAACTAACTTTAGCTGGTTTTTTACCAATTATTGATTCAGACCTAATCAACTTCCTGGTGGAGCCTACTTGAAAGCTAATTTAGAAATTAATAATCTCAATGGCACCAGTTATATTTCTCATGCTGAAGAATACTGGGAGCGATTGTTTCAAGATCTGGTCGAATTTAAAAAGACTCACGGACACTGTTTAGGACCTTTCGATCACAGAGAAAATATTTTTCTATAGAGTTGGATCGAAGACCAGCGAAAAAACGCTATACACTTCAAGGCGACGCTAAAAAAAGGTTAGATGACATTGGATTTGCATGGACGGCCAATGACATCATTTGGGAAAATAATTTTAGACAACTTTTAGAATTTAAAAAAATATACGGTCACTCTAAGATCTCCGATAGCTTTGGATGTCTCAAATTAAGTAGATGAGTGAATAAACAAAGAAGTAAGAAAAAAATTCTCAGTGCTATTCGAATACAAAAACTCAATGAAATTGGGTTTATTTGGGAGATAAATAACTCTCGCTGGAAAAATAACTTTTCAAAACTTAAAGAATTTAAAGAAATTAAAAGACATTGTAATGTTCCTCAAGTGTATAAAGAAGACCATCAACTCGGAATTTGGGTTGCAGAACAACGTAATACAATTTATGACGATCGTTTTCTAGAAAGAAGAAAACGCTTAGACGAAATCGGATTTTCGTGGAGTCCCATTGACGAAAAATATGAAGAACAATTTAAAAAACTTTTAGAATTTTAAGAAATGTATGGCCATATAAATGTTTTTAAAAATCCTGACTGCGATCCTACATTAAAAACCTTGTTTAAAGTGCAACGAAGAAAAATAATAACCTCGATTCAAACAAGAGAAAAAGATTAGACGAAATTGGGTTTGAATGGAGTCCTAACTCTACTCTCTGGGAAGAAAATTTTAAAAAATTAGTCGAATTTAAACATATTTACTGTCCCAAGAACATTTGTTGCCGATCATTCCTTAGCACTATGGGTGGCCAGTCAACGAGCGAAAGAAGAAAGTCTTAACAATGAAAGAAAAATAAAACTGAATGAAATTGGGTTTACTTGGTCCGTTCCTAACAAAAAGCTGTTTAGAAAAGATTCACATCTCAAGCAGACGTAACCTGAAAATGAACATTTCTTCTTTTTTAGAAAAACGCAGAACTCCCAGATAAGTATGCTGGAAATTCTTCAGGTGACATTAGTTCCTGACCTATAAAGAGGAATTTTAACGTTATATACTTCATCGATGCCATGCCAACACACTTATTATATCGCAAACTAATCAATGTTGAGCGACCGAATAGGTTCTTAAATTTAGTTAGAATGGATATACAGGATTTGTATCACCAGCACTACTCCTACCACCTTCTACACATGGGTTGGTTACCGTTTTATCGTAAATAACTTTGCCGTATTCATCTTCAAATTTTAAATGAGTACTACCTTCGACTTTAACATCAACAAAATAACTAATAAAATCATCCGAATATACTCCGCCAGCGTTCTCAGAAGACTCTCCATTAATTTTTTTAATTTCTCCATGTCCTTTAACTTTAACCGTAGCGGAATTAATTGTACCAATGGTATAGTAACCGTTTGAATCGAATCCATGGTTGCAAGCTATTTCACCTCCTGTCATCACTATTCCACAATTGTCTTTTAGCTTACTTGCAATCTCTCGCATATTGTCTTTAAAATGCTCAACCAGTGAATTAACTATTCCGGTTGAATCTCTAGTTGCCGTGAATGAGGAACTTAGGTAAATATCATCCATTCCATGATATAAAGCATCTCCTCCTCGATAGGTAAAATATTCAAAAATTGCCGAGACTTTATCCTTAAATGATAAATTTGATACTGCAGATAATATGAGTAATTGACTAGATGTCATAGAAGTTGCGCGATAGTTTGCGGGAATTGGACGCACTCCTGTCATCTCTTCGGAAGACCCAATAACCAAATCTTTATTATGTCGAATATATTGTGCATGGTCAGGATAAAAGTTTGGAATATTATTTGGATCATTTACAATAACATCATCAACGATTGTAGCAGTCTCAACCACTAATCTCGGAGACGGTGGTGCTACTTGCATATAGCCAACAAAGGCATCAAATCTTTTAACCTCTCCAGGAGTTGTGAAATTATTCCTGATACTTTTAATCGCTGAATATAATACCTCGTTGCCTTGAGAGTGAGAAACTACTATAAGCTTATTCTTACCATTATTATACGCTTCACGGATTTGAATTTTTAACTGCTCTACAACTGCAACATCTGAGGCTGCACTTGCAAGCATGTCTGCAAAACGAATATTATATATTGCTAGATCTTTGTATAAATCTGATTGAGAATATGCATCTTGATCGCTAATAAATTTTCCATCTTTATCATAAGAGTTACTCTTTATTATTTGCTTTAGTGCTTCATCGATTTTATCCTTCCAAAGAAAATCCGTACTTAAAATTAGGTTGTTTGAAGCCTGCTTCCTCCAATAATCAATTCTTTTCTTGCCTTGGTGATTAGCTGCTAATTGGGCCTTTAGCTCTTCTATGTCATTTATAAGTTGGAGGGATTGGTTATGAACCAAATACACAGGATTTAATTTTTTTTTATCCAATTCGCCTTTAATCGGAGTTAGTGCATCTGAAACTTTTTTTGCCGAATCTACTGCTGCTTGTCTAACTGGAACATTGACTCCGTTGATATATATGATATTTAAACCATTTGCTGAGCAACTAAGATTGTTCGCAAGTGCTGTTGTTGAGACGACGAAATTTAAGAAAATAAGGATTAATTTTTTCATTCTGAGTACTCCCAAAATTTACGATAAGACTTAATAACATTTTCTAGTCCTTGAATCGTAAAATTACAGTTTTCGTGAAATTCGATGGATTTAGCATGAGCTATGTATGAAGAATGATCATAAAAACCAAGACAGCTTCGTCTTGCGGTGTTGGAAATTGTTAGCAATCCAATTTTCTTTTCTGCATAACCTTTTTTTCGAATTGGGTCACTTAAGGCATTAAGGCATCCATGAGCGCTCATATTGTTAGACACAACTCTTGCTGCTTCATCTTTAAGCTCATTTTTACAAACTCTCAATTCATCCTGCTCGGCCCTAGCATACTGTCTCATGGCCATTCGCTCATTATAATCAAACGCTGTTCGATTAATCCAAATATCAACATCATCGCGAATCCCATTTTCATTAGAATCAATCCCTAAGATCGTTTTATCATTTTCATCACTATTCGGAATCGGTGGCTCTACTTCGCCATCAAAGATATGATTGTGATTTTGATCTTGTTTTTTTATCTCAAAAACAACCTTAATCGCCTTGTTATATTCTGAAGTGCATCCAGAAACAATTAATAATATGATTGCTAAACTCAATGTCTTATTCACACTTCTCTCCGGTTTCTAGAGCATATATAAAAACTAACTTACATTTATCTTTCTAATATTTATTATTTCAAGCTTCTCAATAATTTTCCATAAACTTTATACTTAGTGATCCTCACAAGATAATAACCTTGTTGCTTCATCGCCTGAAGGCAACATGCTAGAATATCCAACTAAATTACCTTGTACCATTGACCAAGATTTGCTTCTAATTTCAGTTGACGTATAAAGATATTGAAACATTCCTTGATAATATTTTACTAATTCATCATTGTTGACTTGACCAAGAAAGCATGTCGAAACTTTTTCTTTATTAATCTCTAAGTTTCTTACTTGTATTGAGTCACTGCTATTAACAACCTGTAACTGATAAATCTTTGCTAATTGTCGAAGCAAATTTTTTACAACTAAATTATCCTTAACTTCAAAATTTATCCATCGTTGTACATCATCACGGATACCATCATCATCAAGATCGACTCCTGCAATAGTGTCCGAATTAGCATCACCAGGATCTGGAACTTCCGGATCATAAACATATATTGATTTCGTTATCGAATCCACATCACCCTGATCATCGCTCACAGTTAATACTACATCATAATTTCCAGAAGTTTGAAATGTATGAAACACTTCCCCAATAGCTATATTTTCTTCAGTTCCATCCCCAAAATTCCATTTGAAGTTTATTACCTTTCGTCCTTGTTTAAATGAATCCGACGAATCCAGTTTTAGTTTGTATCCAATATCTGCAAAACTCGTAAAACTTGCTTTTGGTGGAAGATGAGCACCTTCGACAACGATAATTTTTTCAAGATATGCGCTTGAAAGGTCTGCTGCATAAAGAGTCAAATTAATTTTATGTTCACCAGAGTTCAGAAATACATGTTCAAAACTCTCGCCTTCATAAACATTTCGATCATCAACATAGTATCTCATAGCCACAATTTCTTTTGTCTCATTATCATTCTTTAAATAATTACAAGAAATATGAAATGGAGATGTTTCCAAGCAAGTGAAACTTACCTCTACTTTATCCACATGAACAAAAGTGTTCGCAACAGTCACATTTCCAAAATTATCCCTCGCTGAAAATGTAATATTTTTATCCCCGCCTGAAGTAAAATTATAAATTGTATCTTGCCCATTAAAAGTTTTGCCTTCGATAGTCCACTTCGCCTCTATAATTTGCCCATCAATATCAGTTGCATTAGAGCTACATTGGTAAGTTGAACCATTAGTAATATTGCAAATAATGTTCACACTGGGTGCCATATCTTCTTTTACTGTAAAAGATAAATCTTTTATAGTCACAAGCCCATAAGCATCAGTTAATTTTTGCGTAATAGTTTTAACACCAGCCACAGAAAAATCTAAGTTAAAAATTAAATTATCATTCACAGTTATTGCCTGCCCATCTACAAACCATTCAGTTGCCATCATCATAGACTCAGGATCATACGAAAAGTTCTGACATAATAATTTCAAAGGACCATTATCAAGACATATGAAATTTGCAACTGGAGCAAGATTCTCAATCGGAGCGATAGCTTGCGAAGCAATACTAGTTGCACCGTAGGAATCCTTAACCTGTAAGGTAATATTACGTGAGATTGAATTTATATAAGTATGGTCAATAGATGGGATTAATGTTGTTTCAATTACTCCATCTCCTAAATCCCACTTAAATACAATAATGCTATCATTCAAATCAGTGTCATATGAATTAGAATTACAATGAACAGAATTAACAGCGAAACTGTAACAGTTTATGCTGGCAATAGGTGCAGAGTTTTCCTTAACATCAAAGTTTTTTGTGATTGAACTCAATCCACCAACATTATCAACTACAGTCAATTTTATAGAATGGCTGCCACCATTTAAAAATACATGCTCAAAAAAGAAATCCTTGTCATAGTTAGCAGTGAAACCATCATCAAATTCATAATGAGCACTCGTAATAAATCCATCGGGGTCATACGATGGCCCTGCATTACAAGAAATTGTCAGAGGTCTATTCGTAATACAATTCAACTGAGCCACCGGTAAAACATTCTGCGGCACAACCACTTGAACAGAAGTTGTAGCAACCGAACTTAATCCCGTATTATCTTTTACAGTAACCGAAACATTATACGTCCCCGCTGCCAGATAAGCATGACTAGAAATCCCAGTCGCATTCGTCTCAGTAAATCCATCTTGATAATTAAACGTATAAGTTAAAGGCCCACCTTTAGGGTCATAACTCGCCAATGCATTACATCCCGCCAATAAATTATTTGTATAGCAAAAGATATTTGCAACCGGATTTGGAAGAATAATATTTTTTGTGATCGTTGCAGTCCCCACTTCTCCTCTCGACGTATAAACATAGAGTCCAATTGTCTGAACGCCCGAAGTAAAATATTTTTTACTTACTCTATAAAGACCTTGTCCAGGAGTCACTGGATTGGTGAGCGTGCTACTTGTGCCGTCTCCCCAAAGAACTCTCACCGAAGTAATCTCATTAAATTTATCAAGTGCGGTGATACTGCAATTTTGTGTTTGA
This sequence comes from Bacteriovorax sp., assembly GCA_014377485.1. Taxonomy (GTDB): domain Bacteria; phylum Bdellovibrionota; class Bacteriovoracia; order Bacteriovoracales; family Bacteriovoracaceae; genus Bacteriovorax. Next base: position 52,559 of record JACMPM010000082.1, read on the forward strand.
GTCGTCGCAGTCCCACAATCAATATTGGCCACGAGATCGCTGCCGTCTTGATAAATGGTCACGTGTTGAGTTTGGGAATTTCTAAGACCTGCTGAATCGGTCACGGTAAGTGTGACAAGATAATCTCCAGGTTCGTAGAAGTGAGCTACTTTGTCTCCGGTACCAGTTGAGCCGTCGCCAAAATCCCAGAGGTAAGAAATAATATTTCCATTGGGAGTTCCTGATCTATCGTTGTAGAAACTTACGTTTCTTGCCCATGAATTGATCTGATAGCCAAAGGCCGCTACGGGATTCAAAATAGGAATGTCTTGATCGCTCACCGTGACTATTTTACTCAGAGAGCTTACTGTTCCCTGATTTGTGGTCACCGTAAGTGTTGCTGTGTAAGATCCAGCGTTCAGGTAAGTGTGAGTGGCAAAGTTAGTTGCAGTGTTAGCAAATGTTCCGTCACCGTAATCAATTCGAAAATTTCTTATCCCAAATAGAATGTCGGGATTGAAAGTTCTGTTAAAATTAAATAAAGCTGTTCTCACACTTGATTGAGTGACTTTAAAATCGACTACTGCTTTTAGAGTGGCTGGATCTTGAAGTAAGTTAACTTGGTAAGTAGCACTTGCTGATTGCTCCCTTACATCGAACACCGTAAGAGTGATTGTGTGAATGCCGTAATTTTTTAAATCGACAAGTGTTCTTGTGCCCGGATAAAATTCGGTAATGGGAATTGTTTGACTACCATCGATAGTATAAAAAGCATGGTCGAGGTCAAATTGTGTTTTAGTGAGATTCGAAATGAGAACAATTTGCGTGCTGCTATCTTCAAAATATTTAAATGAAAGTCCTGGAGATTCTCGTAGTGGTTCAAGTGATGTGATGCTTGTTGATTTAGTTGTCACTGCACCGAGATTGTCAGTGACTTTTAGAGTGGCACTAAAAGATCCTACGCTACTAAAAGTGTGCGAGACATTGGCGCCGCTGGCAGTTGTTCCATCTGAAAAAGTCCATTCAATGCTGGCGATACTTCCGTCAACATCAACTGCGCTTCGAGCTTCGAAATTTATTGCAAGCGGAGCTACTCCAGAAATCGTGCTCGCATACAACTCTGCTTTTGGTGGTTGATTTTTTATCGGCTGCAATGTTGAAGAAGTGCTCGTGCTCGCTCCTAAATCGTCTGTGACTTGTAAATTTATGACGTGTGCAAGGTCATCTAAGAAGGCGTGCTCGAAACTTACTCCACTAAAACTTGATCCATCATCGAGAGTCCAAGTCGTGCTTGCAATGACTCCGTCACTGTCAGAGCTCGAGCTCGTGCAACGAATAGTTCGCACAGCTGTGTTGGTACAAGAAAAATTAGTAATGGGAGTAATGTTTTTTAAAACACTAAATGTATTTGTTAAAGTTGAAACACCGCCATCATTATCAATCACCGTAAGAACTACGGAGTGATCTCCACTTTGAGAGAATTGATGAGTAACTGGACTGCCATCGGCTTTGGTATTACTTGCTCCATCATCAAATGAATATTGATAAGAAACGATAGACCCGTCAGAATCAACAGATCCAAGCCCATTACATTCAAGAGTATTTGGTCTAGAAGAATTGCAATTTAATTTTATAGTGGGAAGCTGATTGGGGGGCTTTACTGCTTGAACCTGAGTGGTCGCAAATGCTACCGCTCCCAAGCTGTCTGTGACTGTAAGCTTAACTGTATGGAGACCTGCCAATGAATAAGCATGAGTCGAGAGTCCATTTGTATTTTTTTCAACAAAACCATCACCGTACTCAAACATGAAAGCGATCGCTTGACCTTCGGGATCATAGGAAGACAAAGCATTGCAAGCAGCTAGCAGGGAGTTTGTCGAACAAGATAAGGAAGCAACTGGTGGAAGGTTATCTTTTACTGCAATCGACTTAGTGACAGTGTTTAATCCACCAAAAGAGTCAGTAACCGTTAATGAAATATTTTGATTTCCACCTTTGGAATAAATGTGCGTGACTGAAGAAGAACTTGCAAGCGAGCTTTGATCTCCAAAATTCCACGAATAACTTTGAATTGAATCGTTCGGTGCATCTGGATCAGTTGAAGTTGACGAGCATGCTACGTTAAACATTGTTGAAGAGGTACAAGTGAAATTAGCAATGGGATTTGTATTTTCTTTAACAACAAAGCTCTGAGTTACTTTTGATGATCCGCCACTATTATCAGTTGCGGTCACTGTAACGACGTGGGTGCCTCCAGCAAGGAATGCATGAGCGATTAAAGTGTCGTCATTTTTAAAATCACTTTTTCCATCGTCCCAAGCATATTGATAAGAAGTAATAGATCCATCGTAATCTTTTGATCCCGAGGCATTACATTCAAGAGATCTTGGTTTTGATGAAGAACAATTTAAAACGACCTTCGGCAGTTGATTCAAAACATTAATCGTGACAGAACCTGCATCTTTGTAATTTGGATTTTTTTCACTTGCATTGACTTGATAGCTAAGTGCCGCCGTGAAAGTGCCGGGAGTTTTATATTGATAAGTCACAGTTGGATTAGTAGTCGTTAAATTGTTTCCGTCCCCAAATACCCAGATAAATTTTTTTGCGGATTTGATACTGCTAGCATTGAATGTAATTGTGAGAGGAGATATGCCTTCAGTTTTATCGACAGAAAATTCTCGAGTGCCTGCAAAAGAAGCTTGAGTGAAAGATAAAATGAAGCCCAAAACAATTGCTTGAATCTGAAACATTCTTTAACCCTTGATTGCAAAAATCCATTAAATTAGTATTATTTGCATTCTTCGGTCATTTTATCTAAATGCATGACGGAATAATAAAGTAAAAATTTTTAACCATCTAAGTCCCTGAAACTTTTGGCTAAAATATCTAGACTGATAAAGTAATCGAAAAATTATTAAGCATGAAATATTGGAAGTTAAACATGTAGTGATACTTATTAAAGTAGCTCAATCGCAAATTTTAATCATAAGGATCATTTAAATTGAGAAAATAATTTCTGATTTTTTAATAATAAATACAGTTTGATTTAAATGAGATTTAACAAAAAGAAGTTGTTAAATTATTTCGAGTTTACTTCTTTTTCTTAGCAGGCTTAGAAGCTTTCCCACCCGTCACCATCGCCAGAATTAATCCACCAATCAATCCACCCATCGTATAGCGCATCACATACCAAAAAGACTCATCCATAAAACCCTGATTGAAGAATTTCGGGAATGAACCCACGAAGTATCCCTTGGTCAATACGTTCCACCAGTCTAGCTGTCCGATGAGTGGATACGATGGCCTGAAGTAGAGGCCGGCCGCTGTTGCAGTAAATGTAATAAGAAGGATGACGAATAGTTTTTGCATGAGTCAATTATCACTTATTTTTAAAAATTTGCATCAAAAAACTATCCATTAATTTCTAAAATTCGTATGCTTTCCCCATGAAAATTAAAATTAAGTTGTTATCTTTTTTACTCCTTCTAGTAAGCTTCAATGTGTTTGCCGACAATGTCTTCGTCAGAACTCCTGAACTCACAGGAAAACTGACAGCTCCAGCTGTTTTAAATTTAACCGACTGGCAAACTATTATGAGCTGCCACTTCAACTTCAAAGGCTCTCGTAAAGAGTCTGTAAGATATCCGCAGACAATTATCAAGAGTCTTGGAAATAATGAGTACTCACTTTTTATCAAGAAGGGCTCCCTTTCAGAAACACTTCCAGGCTGGAAACTTCTGACTTGCGCTTATAAGCTTCTTTTAATCGGAAAAAACTCTGACTTAAACGGTCGCAGTGTCTTCGGTGAAATTTATTTATTGGGGCAGGAACACGGTGAAATGAGTACTGATGAATTAAAAGATATGCAGAATAAAAACTACGTTGCAAAAATTTTAACTGACAAAACTCAAGACCTAAAAATCGCCATCGCTCCCGAGGGTGGCATTGTCGCTGAGTAAAAGAGAGCAGCAAATACTGGCATTAATTTTTTGCCTGTTTTCTGACATCACAATGGTGGCCTGGCTTTATTTTAAAGCTTCGAACTATAACCGTTATACGCGTCTTTCAGGGACAATGGTGGACTCACCTGATTTCCAGTTTCAAATTTATGGAATTCTTCTGCAAAGTATGACCTTTGCTCTGATTTTATTTTTGATCGCACAGACGGTGGTCTATATTCTGGCATGGAGAAATTTCAGGGGTGCTTATTTATATTTGAAATTTTTTGCCGTATTTGGATTTGCAGTCGCGCTCTACATTACATTCACTGCTTCTGCTTTCGCTTTGCTGCCGGTGATATTTTATCTGACAGGTTATTATGTTTTTGCGAGAAGCTTCAAAGAACTAACGGCAGCAATGCAAACCCCGCTCCTATCGTCCACACCACAATAGAGAAAATCGTAATTTTTTTTGACCACGCTCTTGCAGACATGCAGGCGCGCGCTTCATCCGGATCAATCGGGCATGGAAGAAATCGTGCCCGGTGCTGCAAGTAAGAACTTATGGCCAGCATGACAAAAGATCCACCGAAGACCAGCAGTTTATTTTCAGAGAGCCAGATAAGTGCAGGAAAAGTTGAAACAAGTCCAACCATAGCAGCTCCCAGGCCGATAGAAACCAGAAGTGCCGGTAGTGCACAGCAGATCAATGTGCTCATTGATGTAAATAAACTGAAAAATGAAATCCAGATATTTTTTTGCAGTTGATTATTTGATTTCAATTTTTTCTACTCCATAGCCAGAGTCTTTCAAAATTTTTTGAATCCTATCAGAAGAAAGTTTTTGATCTTCTTTTAACTCCAGGCTCACCAGGTGTTTTTCCAGATCAACACTAACGTTTTTAACTCCCTCTTCTGTAAATTTTTTTGTAATGCCCTGAGAGCAGAATGAACAAACCATTCCCTTCACAGTGACATCAATTTTTTCTCCGGCAAGAGCTGTCATGGAAAACATTATTAAAAAAACCGCTGCTGTCCTTTTCATATAGATCTCCTAAAAATGAACCATAAAATTAAATTGAGCATCACCTTTTGAACTTACACCAAACTCAGTGAGGACATTGTGGTAAAATAATCTGATAAAAGGAGTGAGCTTAAATTCTTTCACGTCTTTATTATTATTTTCCGCCTGCAGAATAAACCAAGAATTGATTTCATTAAATTGCGCTAAATAAGGAGCAAATCCTGCACGCGCTTTTGTCTGATAAATATTCTTACTGGATTTTTTGTGATCAAATAGAATATCCTCTCTAAAAGAAACATAATATTTTCTCGACTCCCAGTCTGTTTCCAAGGCCGCTCCCGAAGTATTTTTAAGTGAAGATTTTATTTTTTCACCACCTTGAGAAACACTCAGATAAATATTTGCCTGCGAGTCCAGCTCATTCCATCTTTTTAAAAGATAATTAAACTGCGGCATATAGAAAGTTCTCTCTCCTTCTTTCGTATCAAGTCTTAAATAACGTGCAGTCAGCGAGTAATCTGACGTAAAACTATGAGTAAACATCCAGTCGCTCATATCTTTATTATTCCAGGTCATAATTGAATAAGACCCTGCATAGGCCACAGGATGAGCATGTGCGGATGCAGTAAAAAGCGATAAAAATACCCCAGTAATTGCAAAAAATTTGGTTATCAAGCCTGCCTCTTGTTATAATGATTGGATCTAACAATTATACGTCACATCCAGCGGTTTTGTGACGTATACATTTTGTAAGGAGCGTTTTTGCCTGAACTTAAAGAATTAACGGCGGAGGAGTTGATGCTCCAATACCAGACATACTCACCCGACGAAGCTTATGCAGCTTTCAGCGAGCTTTATCGCCGCTACAGTCAGCGTGTATTTAATTTTTTAAATAAGAAGACAAAAAACCAGGCCGATAGTGAAGATTTGCTGCAGAAAATTTTTATCAGGATTCATGAGAGCAAGCATCAGTACAAAGAGAAATTCAAATTTGAGCAATGGCTCTTTGTTATTGCCAGGTCTCAGGCACTGGACCATTTCCGGGCAGCGAAGAGATACGATCAGCGGATTATGAACGCAGGGGCCATTGAGACAGTTAAGCTTATTTATGCAGAAAATAGTGACCTGCGCTCCCAGCTGGACTCTGATCAGCACGAACTTCTGGAAATGAAATTTATAGATGAACTCTCTTATCAGGAAATTTCATTTGTTTTAAATAAGAGTGAAGTCTCGCTGAGAAAAACGGTTAGCAGACTAATAGGTCGTTTAAAAAAAGGTGAAGCACTATGACTAATATTCCAGGCCCTTTAAATGAGAGAATTACCAAGGCCGTTTATAATAAACTTCATCCGAAAATGAGCGCCCTTGTTGCCAAAGTTTTTGCCATCCATATGGCCACGGCAGTCGTCACTCTTTCAATGTGCCCGCAGTTTGGATTTTCTACCTTTAAGCTGCATTTTAACCTGATGTACTCGTTCATGGTTTTTGGAATGCCTGTCTGTAATTTTTTATGTGGATTATTTTTCACGATGACCTCAACAATCATGGCCTCAATAATTTTAAAAAGAGATGAAGTTCGTGCCCTAAAGTTTCACAAGACTCTTGCCTCTTCACTTCTCATTCTGACTTCAATTGGATTTTTTGGAATCATGAATCCTGACTTTTTTTTAGAGTTTTCTTTTTTATGGCTTTTGGGTGCAATTTTAGGAGTGGTATTAACTCTGGAAGTGAGCTCCAGAATTCTGGCGCGTGCTTAACCGAAATTAGGAATAATAAATTTTGTTTCCTGTGGCATCGTCCAGTCCGGAAGTTCTCTATTTTTACCCTGAAGAACATTTTGTCCTGCTAAAGCTAAAATAAAAGAATCAAACGCTCTTGGATTTTTAACCAGGATTTCCAGGTCGTGATTGTAAATAAAGATATCAAGTTTGCTTTCAATTTTTTTAATCGTCTCAAGCCTCACCTCAATCCCTAAATCGATATCAGAAAGCATTGCTACATCTTTTTTCATGATGATTTTTGATCGTAAAAGTTCAACCAGGATAATCTGCTCATTAGCTTCGAAAAGCTCAACCTGCTGGGGAAAATGACGTTTGATATAGTTAAAACGATAAAGCACCATCAGCGAAACATTTCCGAATGAATCAAATGAGGTATTAAACATTTCTAAAATCTGATCGTAGTAATACTTCCAGACCCAGAAGTCTAAAGTTCTGTTCCAGTAAGGAAGAAAACCTTTTTTAAGCCTTCTTTTAAATGAACGCGACAGTAGATGATGGGCCGTCTCTTTTAAGAATATATCGCGGTTATAGACGATCTCGTCGGCCTTATTTCTTTCCTGCTCATATTTTTTGGGATTGGTGCTGATAAGTTTCTGGTCTTCATCAAGCAGGTCTTTAATTTTCTCGCGAACTGCTTTTACATTTTCTTCAGGGTTGGCACTTTCACTGGCCGGTTTAGAAAGCGGGAAATCGACAACAAGCTGTTTAACACTAAAGTTATTGATCCATGCATGGATGGCATCATCATTGTCTAAAGCTTCTTCATCCTTAACCGAGAGAAGTGATTTTAAAAACCATCTTTTGCTGTCCGGATAGTATTCAATCAGGCAGAAATAGAAATTATCATTTCTTCCGCCCTTCATGCTTAAACTTCCGATGTTGTTTATATCCATCATAGAGGTTTCTCCACATTGAATGGAAGACGCTTCATCTGGAATTTGCCTAACAATTGATCGATGTATTCACGGTCGTCAGAGTGGTGAGTGATAAGAAAACAACCTCCTCCACCTGCTCCGCAAATTTTCATTCCGAAATGCTGAGACTGATCTTTTAACACCATATGAAGCTGGTTCATGTTGGGAGTTAAAATTCCCGGAAATAATTTTCTTCGTTCTTCGCCTTCCGCTGCAATTAATGGAATGAGCTCTGCATATTTTTTTTCATGAATAGCATGAAGAGCTCTATGAGACAGTTTTGCAATTTCAGCAAGACCTTCGCGCACATGGGCCTCTTTATTAAAAAAAGCTTTATAAACTTCCCAGTTATTGATTCCTGAGTTTCTCGTCTCACCTGAATAAACAAGAGTGATATTATTTTCCAGAGCGTTTTTTAATTCTTCAGTGTAAAGCTGTTCAACATGAACTGAACCTGGTTTAGGAATAAGCCCCAAAACTCCTCCGAATAAGGCAGGATAATAATCCTGATATCCGGCAGGGCAGTCGATGATGAGCGCTTCAATCGCGTTTACTTTTTGAATAGCTTCAATTCTATCGAAAGATTTTCCCAGATATTTTTTAATTGCTGAGTAACAAGTTACTCCCATTGCAGATGATCCGCCAAGTCCCGCGCCCGGAGGAGATCCCGATTCAAGCTCCATTCTTATACCTTTGGAAAGGCCGAATAGATTTAGTATATGAACGACAAACGTCAGGTTTCCAAAAAAACTTTTTTGAAGATTCTCTGCCGTGAAATCAGAACTCTTGAATTTATCTGTAGTGTTGTAATCTTTTGAAACAATTTCTACTCCATCGAAATCAATTGATGAAATCGTCACTTTGGCCTTCAGTGATGTCGCTAAATTTAGCGTTACGACATTGGGAAGAATAAGATTAATAGGAACTAAATCAAGTGTCCCGCCAAGCAGGTCTACACGAACTGAACCCTCAACTGTCACTGTCTGCTTACTCACCGTACACTCCAATATATGGAAGTTCGCGGTAGCGTCCGTCAAAGTCCAGGCCGTAGCCAATCACGAATTTATCTTCGATATCAAATCCAAGATAATCCACTGGCACTTCAATTTTTAGACGTGCACGCTTTAACAAAAGTGAGCACAGCTTTAAGCTTTTTACATTTTTTAATTTAAAGTGTTTTAAAAGAAAGCTGATTGTTAAACCAGTATCAACAATGTCTTCAACTAAAATAACATTTTTTCCAACAAGAGATTGTTTTACATCTAAACGGAAACTGACCTGGCCCGTACTCTCAGTCCCTTCGTAAGAACTTAGAGAAACCATTTCAATCTGCACCGGCACTGTTATGTGACGGACTAAGTCTGCACAAAAAATAAATGAGCCGTTTAGTACGCAAACAAGAACAATTTCCTGATCAGCATATTCGTGGTTAATCATAGCGCCGAGTTCTTTAACCCGCGTTTGAATTTGTTGTGTGGATAAAAATACACCGATCGTTGGAACACTAGTCGAGGTTGTCATCCTAAAATCCTAGTCTTTAGGGAGTGATATTACCTCTAAGTGTACTATAAATTCTGGGTTTTGGAACGAGAGTCGTTCAAATTCACAAAGAAAGCGAGCTGATCCTGATCTTCACCTTCGATTTCAACGTGAGCACGGCAACGGGCCTCATATAAATCCGTCTCTCCAACAAGAACCTGCTCCTGCTGCTTGGGATTTTTTCTGAAAGTTTTAGAAGCAGCTGCACCACATACTGTACAGATCGCCTGAATTTTTAGAACACTATCAGCGATAGCGAGAAGATTGGCCATCGGCCCGAATGGTTTTCCCATAAAGTCCTGGTCAAGTCCTGCCATAATGACACGGATTCCACGGCGGGCAAGCTTCTCAACAACTACCGAAATATTTTCATCGAAAAACTGCACTTCATCAATCGCTACAACTCTTGTAGAGTCATAAACTTTTTGAAGAATTTCTACTGATGTGTTCACTGGAGTTGCTTCGATTGAAAGTGCGGAGTGAGAAACAACTTCAGTTTCATGGTAGCGGTTGTCGATTGCCGGTTTAAAGATTTGGACTTTTTGGCGAGCGATTTGTGCTCTCTTTACTCTTCTGATAAGTTCTTCAGTTTTACCTGAAAACATCGGGCCGCAAACGACCTCAATACTTCCTGAACTACCAGGCATCGCTGCAAACAGAGTCATAAATTTCTCCCCAAAATGTCTCAAACATATCTAAAACGTGTGTGTGTTTTTTATCATGGCCCCTGCTTTTCTAAGTTGCAATTAGGAAAGGCCTTCAAGATCTAACATCAATAAAAAATTGAGCTATATTCACAATTTACATTAGAGATATAAGAAGTGTGAAGTAAGACGCGATGAGTATAGTAAGAATAAACATGAGAAAAAGTGGTGTAATCAGCACTAAAAAAGCTTGCGTACCTGTAAAGTTTAACTTCGCTTTGAGACCTACAAATAAGTAAAACGCCATTGTGATTAAGCTTAAAACATTTCCGAAAACAGGGATGATCAAAAAAATATTAGCGGCAAAAATTGAGTTTAATAATTCTTCGATTTCTACATCGAGAGATCGCTCCCCGGTGTACTCAAAAATCTGGGCGTAGAATCTTAAAATGTAGGCCCAGAATTTAAAACCAAGCTGAAATAAAAAAGGATAAAAAATAACTTCGAACAATGTCATCATCAGACTGATTTTCTGAAATGTAACACTGACCGAATCAGAAATTAAATGAGTAAAACTTTGCGAGTGTGAAACGTATTCATAACTCACAAGGCCCAGGTACATCGCAAAAATTGAATAAAACGCATAGATTAAATGCAGCGACCACGATATCCCCATGATCTCCAGATACCCGATTCTTTCCCCATCCTCAAGCTTGTGAGTTGGGTGTAAAAAAGTCTGGAAATAAAGTGAGAACGTTTCAATCATTTTTTTACTGCTATAAAATAGTCTTCGTACTTAATACTAAAAGGAAGCTTCGCCCCGACATAGTGGTGAATCATAATTTTTTGATCCAAATCTACAATCGTTGCTTCATTCTCTTCAAGGATAACACTCAAATTCCTGTTCTCAAACTGAACTCTAAGGATATTTTTCTTGAGTATTTCACTTGGGCTTAGATTGAGCGCTTCAACCATGCTGCCTTCGCCTTTTAAAAACTCAATCAATCTCTTGAATTCAAGAGCCCGGATACTGGATTCAGCGAATTTTGAGTTCGTTGGCAGCACTTTAAAAAGCTCTTTATCGACGATCTTTACATCTTCAGACTGGCCTTTATAAAAAGTGATCTTCAGGTTGAATTCTTTTTCTTTCGGTATGACTCTCTTTAGCCAGAAGTCCTGGACATTGACGAAAAAATACTGGGCGTCTTCAGGCTTCAACTGATAAATCACCTGATCAAGACTGGTCTTCAGAAAGTATCCAATTTCTTCACCGTACTTTTTATAAACTTCCATTGTATAAGTGCGGTTGTCTCTGTCATGCACTTCAAACTGCGACAAAGCTTCATCGAGAAGTTCAGGTTTCGCCGGATAATAGAGACCCTTCCCTTCCAATTTGGTTAAAAAACGCAAGAAAGAAATCCAGTTTTCCTCAAAGTAATCTACACCCTTTGGTGGCGCCGGATTGGTCGTGGAATTTTCAAAATTCACCGTGTACTTTCTGTTTCTGAAAGTTGAGATGCTGATATTTTTGAAATTGATTTTATCCAGAATATAATTGAAGTCTTTGAACACTCGGGTGTCGTAGAAGTATTTATTCGTCAGAAGAAAAATCATTTCCAGACGCTTATATTTTGCATCCGATTTTTTATACTCCTCATCCGTTGCATAAGCTTCAGGGTCGGGAGATTCATCGTTCACAATAACGATCTGAGATTTATTATCTCGCGTAACCTGCATATAAAAAGACTGATCGTAATCCAGTTTTTTGCCCAATGTAAAAGTGGCTTCACCTTTTTCAAATTTAAAGGTCATTTTCATTGAGGGGTCAGGGATATAAAATGTCGGTCCAACTTTGTTCACTTCTTCCAGATTTAAAAAAGTCTTAACTTTTTGTGACGAAAGAATCTGAAAAAATTCACCTAGCCTGTCTTTGGAAAGCCTCAGTCCATTATTTTTGTCGTAAAAAAATTCGCCTTTCTTTTCAAAATCGAGCTTCACAGCTGTAATGGCCGTGATGTCACCGAGTTTTTCCATATCAAGCAGTGCAGTTTTTTTAGCAGTAATGGCTTCATTAATAAGATTGTTTCTCTCTTCAAAAACATAGGTTCCTGCCACTGCAACAACCAAAACGAGAAACAATGCCAGATTTTTATGCTTGATAATTTTTTCTTTCATACTTTTAAGCCTTATCTATCGCGTTTTCTTCGGTACATGAAGATCGCCAGCCCAAAAAGTGCCAGCGGAGAAAAAAGTACCGAGAAGTAAAAAATAATTCCCATCTGAGGCGCCGAAATGAAAATAGGTTCACTCTGTATGATTGGAAGATTAAATGAGATCAGGCGGTCTTCGCCGGCCAGCCATGAAAGTGAATTGATAAACAAGGCATAGTTGTTTCCAAATTTCACATAAGCATTGAGAACAAATGTCGAGTTGCCGAAAGCAACAATCTTATTTTCCGGACTGTCATATGTCACCATAAGTGGCAGCGGCCCCGGATGATCAACTTTCGGAGTGTATGTCATGTTCTGAGCAGCGAGCTCTTTTAAACTCGTCTCTCCCCATGATTCAGGAAAAGGAGTTGAGGCCGTGACAACTGAAACGACTCCTTTAACGTCTGGAAGAATTTCATCAGGAATCGGCTCGATTGAAGAAGTCAGAGGAAAAAAAACCTGACCTTTGAAATTTTTTGTAATTTCGCTTTCCTGAAATTCCTGCACCAGTGGAATAGATCCGTTTGATCCATTCACAAAACTTTTGCGGTCGACGACTAAGTCGTTTTTAATATCGATTTTATAATTGGCCACAAGGTTTCTTAAAGCGCCCTGGTTATCACCGTTAAGATCCGGATCAATCGCCACTAAAAGATTTCCTTTTCTCTCCAGGAATCTTTTAACGACTCCAATCTCAGACGGCTGCAGCGACGTTTTGGGACCCCATATGATCAATGTCTTTGCATCAAAAGGAATTTCCTGAGTTGTCAGTAGATTGATCGGACGAATATCAACAGCAGAGTTCTTAACAGCTTCGAAAATAAATTTTAATCCTTCATTTTCTTTTGAATTGATGTCACCTTCGTTGTGTCCTTGAACAAAATAAACAACAGGGTCACTGTTTCTTGAAACGCGGATCAGTCCGTTTGTAATATTGAGTTCATCTCTATCTGTAACTTTTTGTCTTCTTCCCTTATATTCAATCACTAGAGTTGCAGCGTCACTTATCTGATAGTCGCCTACCAAATCCGGACGGACATCCACATCAATTTTTTCAATCTGGATACTTGGCTTCTCTATACGGTAATAATCAAGAAGCGCCATCCATACCAGTGAATCACTTTTTCTGGCGAACATTTTAAAAGTAACAGGCCCTTTCATTTCTTTCAAAACATTTCTACTTTGTTCAGTCAATGAGTTTAATTTAATGACCGACAGATCGATCTGCTTAGGGTGTTTATAGGCCCAGTAGTTAACAACACCAAAGATAGAAAAAAGAAGTGCAAAAAAGACCAGCGCCTCCTGCAATTTTTTAAAATGATGACTTTGATAATAAACACCGAGTGTATTCCTATTCATGAAAATTAGAATAAGTGTTAGTCCTAACGTCACAACAGTAACGGCCAAATCAAGTGTCAGTGCATCCGGAATGGAAATCCATAGGGCAATCACTACCAGATACAAAATGCTGTTAACGATAGTAAGGAGAATATTATACCATTTTTTTGTTTTCATTTTTTCATCCCTACCATTTTCTTGACTGAAGCGACTTCAGTGTGAGTAAAAAGAAAAAGGCCAGAAATGAAATAAAATATACAAAACTGTATGATCGAATAAGTCCCTTCGTAAAACCTTCGTAGTGAAAGGGAATCGTCATATACTGAATCATCAGAGCAAAAATATAATTATTAGTCGCATTCACTGAAATTACCAACAGCATTGACCCCAGTAAAATACAAAATGTCAGGAGACTTGCCACAATCTGGTTATCAGTGAGGCTTGAGCAGAAGAGTCCAACGGAAGTATAGGCCATAACCGAAAGAGCAATTCCCAGATATGAGCTTCCCACAACTCCCCAGTCGCTGTAGCCCGAGAAAGCAAGAATCACTGGGAATAATAAAGTTAGCGACAGCATGAAAAAAACCATCAGAACATTTGAAATAAATTTTCCCAGGATGATCTGCATTTCAGTAAGCTCTGATCTTAAAAGTAAATCCAGAGTATGCTGTTTTTTTTCTTCAGCAAAAGATCTCATGGTAATCAACGGGCAGAGAAAAATAAAAATAAAATTGATGTTTCCGAAAATCGGAATGATTACTCCCTGGGTCATCGTTGTCGTTGTCATTTCTTTCGACTGTAGAAGATAGTTAAAAAATAACCAGCCCATCATCAGTGAAAAAAGACCTGCAAGAATGTAGATCAGCGGGGAAGAAAAAGCATCTCTCAACTCTTTTTTAGCAAGAATCGCTATTTTTTGTGTGTACATCATTCGTGAATCCGTTTGAATAAGTCTTCCAGATCGCCGCGCTCTTCATTAAACTCAAGGAGTCCAATGGAAGTATCGCTTAAAAAGCGTGCCAGTTCAGGGCGGATGTCATTTTTGCCCTGAATAGAAATTTTTAAAATGGTATTTTTATGTTCGCTGTCTTTTTCATATGAAACAGATTCTACTGCAAAAGACGACTGCAATTTCTTTTTAAGCTCATCATTAAAAGTGACGACTCTCGCCTTTAAACTCATGTTTGTTTTTAAATTGCTAAGTATTGTATCAATCGCACCAGAGACTACAATCTTACTGCGATTAATAAGAGTGATGTCTGAACAAAGCAGCTCTACATCGTGAAGCTGGTGAGAAGAAAATAAAATAGTGTGGTCATTTTTCAGTTCAAGAATCAATGCCCTGATGTCTGCGATGGCAACCGGATCAAGACCGACAGTCGGTTCATCGAGAATGATAATCTCGGGTGAGTGAACAATCGCCTGCGCGATGCCAACTCTTTGCTGATAACCTTTCGAAAGATTTCCTATCAGGCGATTCTGTACATCGTCCAGCCCGGTTTTTTTTATCACTTCTTCAATGTGATTTGTTGACCCGGTATGAGCGTAAATTGAGAAAACAAAATTTAGATAGTCTTTTACAGACATGTTCGGATAGACCGGAGGATGTTCTGGAAGAAAACCCACTTTGCCGTTAACTTTAAATTTTCCACTGGTCTTAGGAATGAGTCCACTTAAAATTTTCATAGTTGTCGATTTACCAGCGCCGTTGGGTCCTAAAAATCCGTGAATGCTTCCCTTTTTCACTGAGAATGACACGTTATCTAAGGCCGTTCGCCCGGGGTAGACCTTGCATAAATTTTCTATTTCAATTGCTAATTCCATAGGACCACGCGGTTTAAATTAGTAAAAATCTCGAGAAAAGAAGACTAATGCTTAAAATCGTAACAAAAATTACAGCATTTGAAAAAATTTTAGTGTAAATTTATTGCTATGAATATCACCGAGCGTTTTAAATTTTTCACAAAAAAAGCAGACAACATCGTCATCTCTACACACATCATTCCTGATGCGGATGGAATCGGCAGTGAAATCGCTCTCTGCTTGGCAATGAGATCACTCGGAAAAAATGCCATCTGCGTAAATGAAGAACCACTTCTCGACCGTTATAAATATCTCGACCCTGAAGACGTCGTTATTTCCCGTGCGGACTATATTGAATTTTATCCTGAAGCAGAAATAGACCTCTTCATTGTGACTGATACAAATTCACTTGAGCGCATCGGCGACGGAATGAAAGCGATTGCCCAGAAAGCACCAAGCCTTCTTTTCATTGATCACCACCCATGCCCGAAAGAAGTCATGGCAGAAAACTGTATCGATACAAGCAAAGCGGCCACAGGTGAGCTGGCAGGTGAATTAATTATGTCATTAGGGGTTCCACTCAACCGTGAGATGGCCCTGCCTTTATACACAGCAATCTTAATTGATACATCAAGTTTTCGTTATCCAACAGTGACTGGAAACACTCACAGACTCATCGGAAGTTTAATGGACACCGGTGTTCGTCCGCCTCATGCCTACAACATGATCTACGGAACAAAAAAAATATCTTACATGAAGCTTCTTGGGAAAGTTTTAGCTTCAGCTCACACAACAAAAGATGAAAAGATCGCATGGCTGACTTTGACTGAAGATCTCCTGCAAAAATTTCATGTCGATTCTGAAGACACACTTGCTTTCATTAATCATCTTCTAGTTCTGGACAATATTAAAGTCGCGATCATGTTCAGAGAAATGGGTTCAGAAATAAAAGTATCTCTTCGCTCGATCGGTACAGTTGATGTCGGTGTCATGGCCCGTGCTCTTGGCGGCGGCGGACACGATCACTCAGCAGCTGCGATCATCAAAGGTACACTTGATACAGTCATCAAGCCAACTGTAGACAAACTCCACGAAATGCTTCTTCACGCTGAAGCAAAAGAATCATTAAAGAATCATTAAAGAATCATTAAGAGTCATTAAGAAAAAAAAGTGTCTAAAATGTCTAAACTTAGATGAACCACTATTAGACGCTAGTGATTCAAACGAAAACTGTTCTCTAAAAAAGGGTGATGTGATTGGAGTCAGGCCAGTATGCTGGTTTAACCCAAATTAATCATTTCTGAAACTCCGGCGGATCTGACATTTTCAATCCTCCGTCATTAATCGGCGATACTTTTCGTGGAATTCATCTTGGTGCAGCTCTAGTTGTGTCAAGATCAGGGCCTGCTTTTATTGATCAGCCAATATCTTTTCTAAAACGTCACGCTCTTTCGGGTTAAAATTAAACCCACCTTTTTGAATAACTGCTTTTAATTTTTCCTGAGTATTTGAATCTTTCGGATCGTTATTGGCGATATCACTTTTTAAAACGAAATCTTTTGTATTGGGTGTTTTAACTTCTTCATCTTCAATCGGTTTTGAAGCAGCGATCACCGGAGCTGATTTGAACTCTTCATTAAGAAAACCAACACCCATTTTTTTAGAGCTGTTTTTTAAAGCAAGATTTTTAGCAACATCAGATGTTTCCACTCTGGCGGCCAGCTTCTCTCTGATCTCCGCTGGGCTCACATCTTTTTTCTGAGGCAGTTCCGCTTTCTTTCTGGCAATTGCCTGGGCCTGCCTGGACATGCCTTTGCCTTCTTTAACCGGAGTAGATTCTGCTGCCGCTGTTTCTTTTGGAAAGATTTTCATAGAATATTCCTTGTGCTCTCTAGTACAATAGTAGCTTATTTCCTCACAAATTTTTACCGGGCAAAACATGACTGACCTAAAAACTCTAGTAAAGCATAAGGATGCGATTCTCTTTGATATGGATGGTACGCTAGTCAATACTGAGCCTTTGCATGCGAAAGCTGCAGTGCTGGTGCTTGCCGAAATGGGCGTCGAGGTGGATCTCATGTCGACAATTGATCAGTTTTACGGGATGACCGATTACGTAGTTTTAAAAACGGTATGTCCGCAGCTCACGGATGAAGAAATCAATAAGGCAATTGAACAAAAAAATTTCCATCTGATAAAAATTTTTCGTGCGCTCGCTCATCATGAAAAAGACCAGTACATTACACCGGGACTTTTTCCTTTTTTAAATCATCTAAAAAAAGAAAATAAAAAAATGGCAGTTGTTAGTGCTAGTGAAGACATTGTCGTTGTCGAAACATTAAAATGTTTTGGTATCGATCACTTCATGCAACTGCAGATGGGTCGTAATCAGACTGCTTTAACGAAGCCTCATCCTGATCCGTACCTTGAGGCCATGAAGAGATTAAAGACAACTCACATACATACTCTTATTTTTGAAGACTCACCTACCGGAATAAAATCTGCTGTGGCCACTAATGCTCAGGTCATCAGAGTAACGGCCTTCGCCCATTCCACAGGAAGCCAAACTATCGAAGGTGATTTCATTGAATTAAAAAACTTTCATGCTGAATTCATCTAAGTCATAGAGATTTCAAATGGCACTTAGCGCGAGCAGGAGCCTTTTTCTTTGACAAAAAAAAACATCTGTTAGACTCTCTCGTCTTCAAAACTCAGGAGATTCTTTATGATGAAAATATTATTATGTTCGCTGGTGTTATTTGCATTTACTGCACACGCAGAAACAAAAATCGACTACTCTGGAGACGCTTACGTTCGCGCCTACTTCAGAAACTCTACAGGCCCTTACGGAACTCAGGCCTTCAATCAATTTTTCAGATTTAACGTCGTTGCAAAGCCTGATCAAAATCTTGCCATTAAAGTTGGAGCTATTCTTTCAAGCAACACTTGGGAAGGCGACAACCATAGAAGCATCACTGGCGGTGGAACATCAATCGGTGGAACAAACGATGATGGTTTCGGAAACGACAACGTGACTCGTTTAGATCACGCTGTAATTGAATATACAAAAGACGGATGGATCACTTCAGTAGGTCGTCACGTTGTAACAACACCGGGAAGCTTCTTAACTTCTGATGACAGACGCGATCGTATTCAGGTTATCAAGATCCGTGACAACTATGATGCAGTAGCATTCGCTTACGATAAAAGAGCAGAAGGTGCGCTGGCAAATTCTCGTGATGATGTCGATATGTTCTCTCTGAACTACTACGGAGCATTGACTGGATTTAAATATGCTTTTCAAACCGGATACTGGATGTCAAAAAAATTCGACCCGACAACATCTGCTTTCAATGGAATCAACCTCGATAGAGTAAAACAAGTGTCTCCTCAAATAGAAGGAAAGCTTGGTCCGGTTAATTTGAACTTCTATTACACTCTTTTATTTGGCGGAGAGGCCCTTTATAAAAATGATCACCATGCTGCTGCTTTAAGACTTGGACACGATTTTGAAGTTGTTAAAGTTGAAGTGCAGTCAATGGTAGTGAAAAACGGTGGTTTAATTGCCAGCGGATTTGATTCACTTTCATCAATCGTTAACAACTCTCCAGATCACAACAACTCTTCAATTAAACTTAAAACTATCGGCTTTGGTTTAGGAAACAAACACGCTGATGAATCACTTCACATGCTAAGAATTTCAAAAGTTTTCAGTGAAGAATTCATGGCATCTATCGGTGGTGGGTGGGGAGAATTCTACAATACTGCAACAACTCCTATCGACCAGAACTCGGTGCTGGATGCGACTGCAAAATGGAGTATCTCACCGAACCTTGGATTAATTGCAGCTTACGGACACTTTTTCGGTGAAAATAAAGACCACGCAGGAAGCTTAACTCTAAAAGCGGCCTTCTAGTTCAAGTCCAGCTTTTTAAGACATTATCAATCGAACGCAAAAATAGTGGGCACTTTCAAAAAAGTGCCCGTTCTCCAACTCCTCAAAAATTCACAATCGCTTGCCTTTCTTGAAATTAGTTGAGCATGCCAGTATTCTTGCTTTACTTTGAAAAAAACGTTTGTGAGTTTTCTACGGTACGTACGTCGTCGTTGAAAATAGTTGAAAAGAAAATCCACAACAGGCTCTAAAGGCAATCGTATGATGAAGTTACTATCGAACACAAAAGCTCTAGTTCTATCAGTCGCACTAACAGCAGGCATCCTGTCTACTTCATGTGGTGACGGAACAAGCGCACAAAACATTTCTATTCCTGGTATCAATGGAATGTCAGTTACTCTAGTTCAAGACAACGTACTAATCTCGATGGTTTTCCAAAGCCTTCATTTAGATGGTGGTCTTCGTTACAACATTCCTAAATATCCAAACTCATATTTAGAGATTTCTCCAGACCTTCAGTCTGCTGGAACTCTAATGGCGATCAACGTATCTTTAAAAGACGTTTTCAATACAAGCTTACAAACTCTTGACCCGGCAACTCTACCAGGCGGTCGTGCTCTTCCAGGAGTCGCAGGCGGACGTTTACCAGCAGTAGCTTTCTCAATTGAAAAATTCAAGAATATGTCTTTCTACCTGGGGCCAAAACTATTTGGTGTATTTATCCCAGTAGGAAACCTAGGAATCGGTTCATCGATCATTACAGCTAGATACTACACAGGATCAAACCGTATCGGTAACATCTCTCTTGTAGGTCAAGATGCTAACGGTGAAAACGGTGGACTACTTCTAATGTTAGATATGAGTGCAAGTGTAACTACTCAATTGAAATCTGTTGCGAAAAAATTTAACTAAACTAAGAGTTAACTTAGTAGCTTCCTCTCCAAAAAAATCTTATAATAAAAAAACCCGGAGTTCTTCCGGGTTTTTTTATTTTCTAAGAAGTATGATAGTCCAGCGGTTTTTTGTTGTTGTATCGTTCTTCAACTGAGCATAGTGAGGCTCTGTCTTTTTTTCTATATCATTGCTGATATAAAACTTATCGCCGATCACTGTGATGATGTTATAAAGGCCTTGATGATTTTCAGTATCAATGAGAAATTTAAGGAATACTAATCCGACCGGGGCTTCCGCTGTACCCAATCGGTCATATGACTTCATATCGTTTAAGGCCGCTCTGGTCTGGAATTTTTTAATCGGCCCCGACAATTCAGCAATCATATCTGAGGTGAATTCAAAGTCGTCTCTAAAAGCGTCCATATCAAGTGATGCGGAACTGACACTTTTGCCCTTAAGTTCTTCCAATGCTCTTTCAAACTCGCTTACATGAGGTTTAATAGGCTCTACCACGACGATAGGCGCTTCAGGTTTGAGTTCTATGACTCGTGGAGCGGCAACAACTACTGGTTTTAGTTTAGGCTTTGGTTTTTGTTTAATCACAACAATGACCGGCAGGGCCTTGGGAGGCTTCAATGCCGTGAGGAAGTCACTCAATCCTTTCATATCAAATTCTTTGAGTGCACCCGGAAGAAATAATTCCCCTTGAGGATAACGACTGTTGGTTTTTAAAAGATAAGAATAAAGAAGAGGATACTGCTTTGATAAAATTCCATAACTCGATTCTTTCGCATGAAAAATCTTTCCGTATCTTCTTAAACAATCTTCGCCCATTCCTGATTGATTGATCAAATTGAATGCGTTCGATATTTTAATTAAATCTGTTGGAGTCGAGATGCTGTAAAGACCGTAGTAACTGTCTTTTTCAGAACAGATTGTTTGAATTGCCTGTGTATCATTCGTACAAAAAGAATTAAGAGCTTCTTTAATTTCATTCACACCGATATTTCTGCAATTCTTCTTATTGGCTATACACCAGTCGTGCAAACGTGAAAAAGTGGGTTCTGTTGTAAGTGATGTTGAACGCTGAAATTCTTCCAACCATGAGGCTGTTTCTTTTTTTGAAAATGTCTGATGCTTGATTTTATCAATCTCGTTGACGAATTTTCCATAAACTCTCTCATGAAACTTCTTCATATCCCCTGATTCCGGTTTGCAACTTTCAAAGACGGCCTTAAAAGTGATCGGACAGGTATTCTTCACTCCGAGTTCATCGGCCAGTTTATTGTTGAGCTTCAAACCTTCAAAAAGATAGCTCATGCTCACCAGGCGGTAGAGGTATCTGATGTAATCAATGTTCTCACCTAAAGTAATATTCGGGCAGGTTGATTTATCAACCAGATCATTGAACCAGAAATGGTGAAGGTCAAACGGCTCATCCTGAATCTGCTTATTGATATAATGTTCTTTAAAAGTATCATCCAGAAGAATCAACTCTCCTGAAGTATCGCTGTATGTGCTTCTCGGATCGAGAGGGCCATAGTAATTCTGAGTTTTTCTCTCACCAAGAAAGACATCACCGTAATAATCATCCAATTTTTTTTTATCATCGCCTATCGCCAGAGTGCTGACTAAGCACACAAGCAACAGAACAAAAAATTTTGAACAGATTTTTTTAGTCATTATTTATTAAACCAGAATAAACTTAATGCCGGTACATACGTAATAATGATCAAGGCGATCACCATCAAAATTAAAAACGGTACGGAGGCAGCATAGAGCGCGGTAATAGGCTTTTTAAACCTGTTACTGGCAATGAATAAGTTGATTCCAATCGGTGGATGCAGATAACCAATTTCAAGATTGGTTAAGAAAATCATCGCCATGTGAACCGGATCTACTCCAAAGTCTCTGGCAATCGGAAGGATCAATGGAACAACAACAACAATCGCACTGAAAATATCCATGACCGATCCAACGATCAGCAGGAATAAATTCAGGAACAATAAGAATGTATACTTGTTATCAATGTGAGTTTTCATTAAAGCAAAAATTTTTAATGGAATGTCTTCATCAACCATCCAGTTCGTGAAAGCGAGAGCACAACAAAGAACCAGTAAAATAGCGGCCACTAAACTCATGGCATCGACTGCAATTTTTGGAACGTCTTTAAAAAACTTTAAATCTTTGTAGATCCATACTTCAACTATCAGAACATATAGTGCAGTGAAAGCTGCTGCTTCAGTTACAGTTGTAAATCCGCCATAGATCCCGATCAATACAGCAACAGGAAGAATAGCTTCAAGCCATGCATCTTTAAGCGCCTGCAAAAAATCTTTTAAAATGAACGGCCTCTTCTCAAGATTGCGGGGACCATTATAAAGCGACCAGCCACCGAGAATAAGAATAATAACAAATCCCGGAATAATTCCGGCCTTAAAAAGTTTATCAATATCAACCTTCCCCACCATGCCGTAAAGAATGATTGGAAGTGAAGGAGGAAACAATAATCCAAGGGACCCTGAAGCCGTAATTGTTCCAAGTGTAAATTTTTCTGAGTAACCTTCTTTAATAAGGATCGGATAAATTACACCACCGAGTGCAATGATTGTTACACCAGAAGCTCCGGTAAAGGCCGTAAAAAAAGCACATATAATCAATGTCACGATTGAAATACCGCCTGGAATCCATCCAAGACCAGTCTGAGCAAGTCTCATCAATCTTTCTGGAGAACGGCTTTCTGCAATTAAATATCCTGCAAATGTAAAAAGAGGAATTGTTACAATTGTCGGCTGAGCAGCGATTTTATATATCTCCTGCGCAACGATTGAAATCTGAACATCAGCAATTGAAAATGCAACAAGCGCGGCGAGAGTCATGATGGCAAATAAAGGGACACCTATACATGCAAGCAGGCAAATCCCGACAGTGGCAACTATTCCATTCATTTAATTTCTCCTACTCCGTGAAGAGCTGGTGCATCTTTATCAAAGCTGAGTAAAAAGAGAACAAAAAATCTGATCCCTATAAGAGCAACTCCGAAAGGAATGATCCCAACCAGGTATCCGCTTCCGATTCCCCAGAATTCAATTTTACTGAATTCCATTTCAATTATCATAAAATCCAATGAAGCTTTAAAAAGCCATAATAAAATAAGTGATGAAGCTAATAGAACAATTCTATGGATAATAATTCTGGCCTGCTCTTTCTGCCTCAGCTCTAAAAGTTTGCTGATAAGATCAATAGCAATATGATTTGATCTGCCTGTTGCCACAACTCCGCCTAAAAAAGCAGAAAGAAAAACAGTATGACGGACAAAAGGATCAATCCAGTAAAGATTGATGTGAAACCATCGAAGCATAATGGCGCCTGAACTTAAAAACAGAACCGCAAGAACGCAAATCACCAGGAAGATGGATGCGAATCTGTCGATGCCGTAATCAATTTTTTTCAATATTCCCCCTCGATCATCTCTCCTATTTCTATTTCTATTTCTATTTTTTTGCGATTTCTGCGTTTAATCTTTTCAGTGAATCTTCAGAGAATAATTTTCCTGTAAGTTTTTTCACCATTGCATTTCTGTATTCTTGCGCCACTTTAATTTCAGCGTCGCTGAATTTAACGAATTCGATTTTTTGAGCTTTCATCGCAGTCAATGCATCAGCATTGTCTCTTGCATTTCCATTATTAATTTCTTTTTCATACTTTCTTGCAATGTCCATTGCCGCCTTCTGATCGGCCGGGCTTACTTTATTCCATACATCACTTGTAATAACGAAAGCGCCGATTGAATAAGAAACCGGAAAATCGATCATGTATTTAACTTTTGTATTCCACTGTAGAGCGATCATTCCGATTGGTGGAGCATAAGCTGCATCAATAACACCTGTTGAAAGAGATGAAAGAACATCCGGAAGAGCTAGAGGAACACCATTAAGGTTCATAGACTCAAACATATTTGTTACGATCGGATCGCCATCCCACGACCAGATTTTCAGCGATTTGATCTGGTTTAAATCTGTTACTTTTTTCTGGGTTACAAAATAAACCTGTCCGATTTCAAATGTCGCTAGACTTTTAAATTTTTTTTCAGCAAATTTCTGATCGAAGAACGGCTCCATCGCTTCCAATGTTTTTAAAGCTTTTTCACGGTTATGGTTGAACGTGAATGGAATTTCGATGACACGAACATCGCCGCTGATTTCACCGAGAGTTTTTCCCGTGAAAATTCCACCTTGAAGCTGGCCTAGTCTGATTTTTCTCAAGACGTCCTGTTCATCACCCTGTGATCCGCCGTAGTAGATTTTAAATTCAACATTTCCTTTAGTCGCATCTTTAACTTCAGATGCCATTTGCTTGATGTTTTTTGCCCAGCCTGTTCCTTCCGGAGCAAGGACGCCGACTTTAATTACTGCCTGCGCATTGATCGCTGTTAGAAGAGTAAGAGAAAGTAGTAGTGTTTTCATTTTAATTACCTTTTAAAAGAACTGCTTTTGAAAGCGGCCCATAAGTTCATATCGTTTAAGTGCGAGTGTCTGATAAAATCTTAAATTAGTTTCTCTTGCCCAGGGTGCTTCAACTCTTGCATCCTGTGAGTAAATGTAATATTTTTCAAAGTCTTCTTGAAAAACTTTTAATGCAAGCATCTGCTCTTTAAATCCTGCTTCATCATTCTGTGGAATTAAATAGAACTGCATATAGCTTGTTCTGATAAGCCAGTTGTGAGGATGGTTAGCAATGGCCTTAAGAAAAATTTCTTTTCCTTTTGCCGGATTTCCTCCGAGCATTGTCGGACGTCCCGATTCATAAGCACCATTAAAAATATCGCAAGTTCCGTAGTTGATTGAAGGATCTTTTGAACAAACCCAGTCAAACATTCCTTTCGCTGCCGTAAGCTGCGAAACTAATCCCATATTATCTTTTTGAAGATTGATTAACGCTGACATTGATTGAGCAGTAAAAAGAACAACTTCCAAATCGCGCTTGCTAGTACCTAACTGCTTATCAAGCAAAGCATGAATCCATTGAGGCTCATTCATGTGTGCTAATATTTCACTTAACTCAATGTCTTTATCTTTTAAATAACGAAATCCGAAATTCATTGCACGAGTATAATTTAAAAGTGCCTGTTTTCTTCCTTGTTCACTTTTTAATTCAGACCATTCTTCTTCGTACATCCGCGATTCATTTACTGCAAATGCGTACCCCGCATAACCTTTATTCAAAGTAGAAAGGAGATTTAAATTTTCCGGCGATTGAGCAAGCATGCCTTCAATCAAAATTAAATTTCCTTCAATGCCATTTTTAAAAACTTCGAAATTTGATTCTGCAAGCAGACCACCACTCGAACTATAGATAAGACCAGAGACCCCGCCTACTGCCATTTTATTTATAGAACATGATGAAATTGATAATGTCAGAAGAACCAGAAGAATATGAGATACGAAAAAACTGGGCCTGTTCATAGCTCACCTTATTTATTGGCACTTAATATGCGTTTTAAGTACTTAGGATGACCTAGATTTCAATGATTTACAACTCTACCAAGATGGGAAAGTTTGCCTATTACAGGGGGGGTAGAAAAAAAGAAACAGGAGGAGTATAATTGGCTTAAGGACTTAGTCATCAACACCGATAATAAGAGTGCTTTAGTCGGTTTTGAATTTGTAAGGAGATGCTATTGACCACAATACCTTCTAAGTAACCTCGTTCGCAAAATGCAATCACCTCTATGCTAGGGATTGTTAATGAAAGAATAGGGTTACAAAACCGGATTCTGACATTTAACAATTTTTAACAAAAGAGGATCTTATGACTACTGAAAATCAATCTACGACAACTACATCAATTGAAGAAACTCCTACGTACTCGAAGGCTTCAAGCATGGGAAAAACTCTTGTTTCTTCTAAATCGCTCGATAAAACTTCAACGGGTATGATGACGTTAAGCTTAAGGCCTACAAGGTCTGTTAAGAAAAATAACAGCTTCAAGCCTTCTAAGAAATTACGTTAATGTGAACTTAAAAATTTTTTCGCCAGTCATCACCGAGGATGATAGCTAGTTCGCTAAGAATTTTATCGATGGGAAAGCCTACGACGTTAGAATAGCTTCCATTCAACTTTGAAATGAATGTGAGACTTGGACCTTGAATGCCGTAGGCACCCGCCTTATCCATTGAATCCCCTGTCTCAATATAACGATCCATTAATTCTTGTGATATCTCGGTAAAGGTCACTTCAGTTGAATCATAAAAAGTATGCTCATGAAGCTTTTTGTTATCATCATGAAATAAAAAACTCACACCTGTAATCACCTCATGAGTCTGCCCCGCCAGCTCATTCAGAATTCTTCTGGCATCATCCTTATCAGCAGGCTTGGCGTATAGAACACCATTTAGTACGACGATCGTATCAGAAGAAATAATAAAAGGATTCTGAACGAGCGATGACTTTGCGAAAACTGCATGTGCTTTTTGGGAAGCAATATCCACTGCTATTTTTTCTGAATCACTTTCAGTTGAGACTTCATCCAGGTCTGCCGTGAGAATTTGAAAAGGGATATTAATCCACGAAAGAAGTTGCTTTCTTCTCGGACTCTGTGAGCCCAGTACAAGTGTAAATTTACCTGATTCCATTCATTTTTTTCCAGAGTAGTTTTGTTGTTGAGTTTAAAACTTCTCCGGTTTCTTTGTCACCTGTTTTATCGCGCAATTCTTCACCGGCGCGGTAATAACGATCAAGTGCATTGATGAAAAAATAATTACCATAATCCATGGTCAGTGCTTTTTCACCACGCTCTTCCAGGCGCAGCTTGAAGCGTGATGAGGCCAGAAGATTGGTGGTTTCAACTCTTCTGAAATACTCTTTCAGAAATTCCAGTCTAAGCTCGAGGTCAGATTTTTTTTCACTTTCTTTCGAAGTCATCGCTCCCCAGAGCCTATACCCATCTTTTCTCGCAAGCACAACCGGATCATATTTTTCTCTGAAGGAAAATTCTGAATACTTTTCCAGAAAAATTTCACGTCCAAGCATAATACTTGGAATTCTTTTAGTGATAAATTCACCGACATTAAGCCATCTCACATCCTCTGCCTGAGCATAGCTTCTACCTTTTTCTTCAACAGCAATCCACTGATCTTCCTGAACGCTGCTCAAGGTCTTATTATCATACCCTCTCATCTGCAGGAATAAATCATTGGGGATTTCCTCTTTTTTGGTAAGTCCCAATGTAGTAGAAGAGCGTTTTTTTAAAAAAGTTTTTCCACCTACCAGAGCAACAACTTCCACGTTCGGAGAGATCCCCATAAGCGTGGAATTTGGCATGACAATAAAAGCGTAGGTAGGCTTTCCCTTGGTCATTTTATTGTTGGCCTCAACCTTTTCGTTGAGATTTTTATAGTGATTGATGTCGGTGTTAGTTTTTTCTACCAGCTGGATCAGGTCGTCTTCTATGTATTGCCTTTTCTCTGTGACTGGCAGTGATTCATATTCAGAATAAGGAAAAAATGTCACATCAGTTTCTCTGACATCGGTTTCCTCAAAAGTATTTTCACTTCTTGAGAGCCATAAAATATTTCCTGCATTCACGCGCGCATTGATGAAATTTTCCTTCGATCCGACATTGAATTCATTGAAGGTTATTGAAGATTGCGGAGACACACGTACCATCGTTCCATCATTTAAAAAAATCCATGCATAACTGTCTCCGACAGTTTGAATTTCATCGCCTTCATATAGTCCTGTACGATAAGTGCTGTTGAAAAAACTTTCACCGCGGTCTACGCGACAGATGCCGAAACATTGATAAACTCTTCCTACAATTTCTTTATGATTTCGTTCACGGACAATTTTCTCCCATTCGGGAACCTGATCTCTGATATCACTTTCTTCTTTCCATTCTTTGAAAGACAAAAAAGACTCTATGGGTAAATTCCCCCAATCAGTCACACTCTCTCTTTGTCCTGCGAACTCAACTTTTGCTGATGTCTGGGGCGTCTGTGCATGCACTTCAAAAAAGAAGCTGCTTGTTAAGCCTATCGTCAGATTAAAAATCATCCATTTCATACTTACAATATCGGCTTTCTCCTTTGAGATATGAGGTTCTCGCTGGAAAAACCAGTGACTTGGTGATAAAATTTCCCCCGTGAATCAAATCTAAGGAGCCCACGTGTCAACTGATCTCAATACCGAAGTAAATGAATCGGAGAATACCTCTTTTTCTTTCGTCAAATCTGAACATAAAATTCTGGAATTCTGGCGCGAACAGGACATTTTCAAAAAGTCTCTTGATCAGACAAAAAAAGGCAAACCGTACATTTTCTACGATGGCCCTCCATTCGCCACAGGTCTTCCGCACCATGGTCACCTTCTCGCTTCAACACTAAAAGATATTGTTCCAAGATACTTTACGATGAAAGGCCGTTACGTTGAAAGACGTTTTGGTTGGGACTGTCACGGTCTTCCAATCGAAAGCGAAATTGATAAAAAATTGGGAATGTCTGCTCAGGACGCTGTAAAACAATTCGGTGTTAAAGGCTATAACGACCAATGCCGTGCTATCGTTCAACGCTACACCAGTGAATGGGAGCGCACGATCACAAGAATCGGCCGCTGGGTTGATTTCAAAAATGATTACAAAACTATGGATCCTGAATTCATGGAGTCTGTATGGTGGGTTATCAGTGAACTGTGGAGAAAAGATTATATTTACCAGGGAACAAAAGTTGTTCCTTTCTCAACTGCACTTGGAACTGTTCTTTCAAACTTTGAAGCAACTTCAAATTATCAGGATGTACAAGATCCAGCTGTCACAGTTTTATTCAAAGTAAAAGATCAGGATTTTTATATCGCTGCCTGGACCACAACTCCCTGGACACTTCCATCGAACCTTGCGCTGTGTATGGGCGCAGAAATAGAATACGTAAAAGTTCACGATAAAGATCGCGACATTAAGTTTATCATTGCGAAAGATAGAGTTGAATCATATTCGAAAAAAAGAAATTATGAAATTTTAGAATCGTATACAGGTGCAGAGTTGAAAGGCACTCGTTACGAACCATTATTTCCCTACTTCAAAAAAGATGAAGCAGTCGGTGCTTTCGTTGTACTAAACGACAACTACGTTACAACTGGCGACGGCACAGGGATCGTTCACATCGCTCCTGCATTCGGCGAAGACGATAACCGTGTTATGAAAGAAGCAAATATCAGTGCGATTGAATGCCCGGTTGATGATGCAGGAAAGTTTACATCAGAAGTTTTCGATTTCGCTGGTGTTCACGTTAAAACTGCCGATAAAGAAATCATTAAAAAATTAAAAGACGAAGGCAAACTTTACGATCAAGGAGTGCTGGTTCACAGTTATCCATTTTGTCCTCGTACAAACACTCCGTTAATTTATAAATCAATTCCATCATGGTATGTGAGTGTTGAAAAAATCAAAGACCGTTTGATTAAGTCTAACTCACAAATTAACTGGACCCCTTCGCACATTAAAGAAGGCCGTTTCGGAAAATGGTTAGAAGGTGCTCGAGACTGGGCCATTTCCAGAAACAGAATCTGGGGTACTCCAATTCCTATCTGGATAAACGACAAAACTGACAACAGAATTTGCATTGGTTCAATCGAAGAGCTTTACAAATACACCGGTACAAAAGTGACTGACCTTCACAAAGAAAGTGTCGATGATTTAACTTTCCAACAAACTGGTGAAGAAGGAACTTATAGAAGAATTCCGGAAGTTTTAGATTGCTGGTTTGAATCTGGTTCAATGCCGTACGCTCAACTACACTACCCGTTCGAAAATAAAGAAATGTTCGAACATGGATTCCCCGCGGAGTTCATCGCCGAAGGCCTCGATCAGACTCGCGGATGGTTTTACACATTAACAGTTTTATCAACTGCGCTTTTTAATAAACCAGCTTTTAAAAACGTTATCGTTAACGGTCTAGTTATGGCCGAAGACGGTAAAAAAATGTCGAAGAGTTTAAAAAACTACACTCCACCAGATGATTTGATGGAAACATTCGGTGCTGATGCTTTAAGACTTTATTTAATCAACTCAGGATTAGTGAAAGGTGAAGAGCAGCGCTTTGTGGACGCGGGTGTAAAAGACATGGTAAGAAAAGTTCTTCTTCCATGGCAGAACTCATTTAAATTTTTCCAGACGTATGCCGAAGTGGA